>JBBQNK010000043.1:0-39675 GCA_038329865.1 Tepidisphaerales bacterium
ATGCGGCGTTCCACGTCGATCACAAAAAACATCGGCGGCTGGGTGTCCGGTTTGCCTCGCATCGATCGGCCTCCTGATCAACACCCGACAGCGTAGCGCGATCGACGAAGGACAACAAGCGTTTTGCAGCAGCCTGCTAGAACCCTTTGTTCTTCAGCCAGTTCGCCAGTCGCTCCGTCCAATCCTTGTCGACGGATTCTAGCGCGAATCCCTGCCCGTGGCCGTCCTCGTCATAAAGATGAAGTTCGAACCGCACGCCCGCCTTCCGCAGCGCGGCCGCGTAGGCGAAGGGGTTTTCCAGCGGGACGGTCTTGTCGCCGTAGCGGTGGTAGATGAACGCGGGCGGCGTGTCTTTTGTGACGTGCAGTTCGGTGCTCATTTTATTTCGCATCGCCGGGGAATCATGCGGGCCGAGCAGGTTGCTGATCGAGCCCTGGTGAGCGAATTCGCCGATGCAGGTGATCCACGGATAGACCAAAATCGACACATCCGGCCGGCTGCTGACACGCTCGATCGGGTCAGCGGAATTTTCATCGCCGGCGTCGTAGTGAACCGAGACGCTCGACGACAAATGCCCGCCGGCGGAAAAACCCATCACGCCGATGCGCTTCGGGTCGATCTTCCACGCCGCCGCATTGGCTCGAATTGTGCGGATCGCGCGGCTCACATCCTGCAGCATCACCGGATGGTTGTACTTCGGCCCCAGCCGGTAGTGCAGCAAGTACGCCGTGATGCCTAGCGTGTTGAACCACTTGGCGAAGGGTTCGCCTTCGTGCGGCGCGAGCATCCTGTACCCGCCGCCGGGGCAGACGACCACGGCCGATCCGTTGGGCTTCTCCGGCAGGTACGTGGTGAGCGTGGGGATGTCGTCTGGTTCCTTGCCGAGCGCGCCGGGCGCGCCGTCTTTCCAGAGCGGTTGCGGGGTGGGGTTCATGATTTTGATTTCACCGCAAATTACTTGAATCGTCTACTCCGTGATTAATCGACGGCCAATTCTGCGCGAAAAATAATCATCGATTGCACAGAATTTTTAAATTGTCCGATAATGAACAAGTCGTACATTGGGCGGGTCATGTCGGGGGCGGCGAGGCGATAGCGAGCATTGGATGGAACGGATTCCGTCCACAGGCAAGCTGGAGGGTGGAGCAAATTTCATGGTGGAATTCTTCGCCTTGGTCGGTTTCGTTGCACTTTCAATGGCCAGTATTTTCGAGCGGGGGCGCTGACGGCCGCGGCGGTCGAGTAGGCAGTAGGCAGCAAAGAATAAGTCCGCCTACTGCATTCAGTCTGCGCCTTCCGCTTACTGCCTACTGCCTACCGCCTACTCCCTACTTTTCTTCCCCCAGCAACTTCGGGCTCAGCTTCCCGTACACCACACTCGTCGCCAGCATCAATCCGCCCAGGCCCAGGAACGATAAAATCCGATACCCGCGGCCGATTTCACGCAGGTCGATGATCACTACCTTGCCCAGCGCCACCGCCAGCAACGCCAGCCCGAAGTACCGCAGCCCGGCGATGCGGAAACGGAATCCGCCGATCACCGACGCCACCGCGAACAGCGCCCAGTAGATGCTGATCGCCACCTGCTTGGCCAATCGCGGGTCGGCGAAGAGCGAACTGGCGGAGGCGGTTTGCTCGAACGCGCGGTCGATCTCCACCGTGCCGCCGAGGAGCAGGATCGCGAGCATCATTGCCCCGCCGAACCGCCACGACTGCCCTTCGCGATCGCGCAGCCACCAGAACAGCGCCAGCCCGCCCGCCACGAGCACGCCGGTGAGCGCCTGCAGATTCGCGATCGGCGTGACGGCCGCCGCCCCTTCGAGCAGCCACCAGCCGAGCGTGTCGAGCAGCACGAACTTGAACGCGACGACCGCCATTAACCCACTGCCGACCGCCAACCCGCTGCGGCGGGCGCGATCGCCTTCACTCAGCTTCATGACCAGCCCCGCGTGAATCGCCAGCGCGGCCGTCCACAAGGTCGAAAAGCCCATCAACTCCAACTGCACCGACGGCCACTCGCTGCCACCGCCGGCGCGGACTTGCGCGACCATGCGGTCGACTTCCATCGACAGCCCGAACGTCATCACCACCAGCACGATCGCCGCCACCGCCAGCGCCGCCGAGTGCATGCGCCGACCGCCAGCCCACTCGTCGAACGTCTTGCGCTGCAGCGCGTACATCCCCACCACCGAGCCGGCCAGCAGCGTGCCGACGCCCATGATCGGATTCACCACCGGCAGGTATTGATTGGCTTGAAAGGTCGGCGCGATGCGCTGGCCGAGCATGTCGACCGACGCCCACTTCGCCAGCGCGAACAGAATCGCCCCCGCCGACAACCCCGCCCAAGCCGACCGCCCCGCCACGCGGCTGAGGATCAGCAGCAACCACGCGTACCCCGCGATGGCGGCCGTGGCGTACCACGCGGGCAGCGCGTTCATCAACGCGGCGACCAGCATCGCGCCGGCGACGAAGTCGACCACTTGGCCGAGCGAGCGGACGGCAGCATCCGGCTGAGCAAACGCTCCGGCTACTGCTGCCGTGAAGCGATCGTCGCCAAAGACCGCATGCAACCGCGCGGCCGTGGCCGCGTCTACCTTGGCGCTCGAGTGCGCGACCACTTCCGTGGCTACACCGGATTTCGCATCAGTCTCCTCATGCGTGACTTTCGCCGGATCGTAGCCCGTCGCCCCGCGATCGCGCGGCGAGCGATCTTCGCGCGTCACGATCCATGCCAGCGCATGTCCCACCGCCGTTAAAAATGCCGCGAGGCAGAGGTACTGCGGCAGATCGACGGCGAACAGTTCCTGTGCTGTCGGGTCGTTGGCGATCCACTGCCCGAGGTACAGCACCGCCGCCGCCCACGCCGCGGCCGCGAACCAGCGGGCGTACTTCGAAGCGACCTGCCGGCCGATGATCGCGTACGCCAGCGTCAGCCCGCCCCACGTGAGCACGACCGCGCGGCCGTCGAGCATGATCGGCACGCTCACCAGCACTAAAAGCGCCGACAAAATCCGGTAGCTCATCGCCAACTCGCCGCGCCCGCTCCAAAGGACGGCCGCCATCGCGCCGCATGCGCCGGCCATCGCGAGTACGGCGATGCCCTGCGCGTTTCGCCCGTTCGATTGCAGGCCGAACACAAGTGAAAGCGTAAGCAGCGACGCGACGAGAATGCAGCACGGCGCCGCGAGACCGGCGACAATTCGGCCGGGCTTGCCGGTGGAGACAATCAGCTCGATCTGCGAGAGAACCGCGAAGGCGATGGAGAAACAGATGGGCAGCCACATATCGATTGGTGCCTGCGGCGGCCTGACTGACCCGGGAGGATAATAGATTGTGGAAAAACCGACATTTCGGAAGAACTGGTTGTTCAGCATGAGGTAATACACCGCGGCCACCCAAAACGCCGGCATGACGATCGCAAACCCCCGCATGATCCACCACTTGCCGCCCCGGCCAAATGCCGTGAGCGCCAGAGCGATGATCTGCAGCACCAGAACGTACCCGAGCAGCGCCGCGTAGCGCGGCTCGTGCGTCTGCAGGATGATCGGCGCGAGATTGCCACCCAGCAGCGCCAGCGCCGCGATCGAGACGAGGTTCTTCCGCATCGCCACGCCCGCGCCGATGAACGTGCTGATGGCCATCAATACAAATGCAGTAGATTGCGCATACAGCTCGAAGTACCCGAACCCCGCGTAGCTCACGACGAACAAAGTGGCCACCCCCGCGCCCAGCACGCACGCGGCCGAGATGCGGTTGATCTTGCGATCGATCCACTCGCCCACGCCCAGCAGCCCAAGCCCGCCGGCGAAGCATAGCCCCAGCCGCACTTCCTTCGGCAGGCCGGCGAGCCAGCCGGAGTCGTACGCGTACTTGATGCCCAGGGCCGCGCCGATCACGAGCACGATCGCGCCGACCCACCCGGTCCAGTTCAGGCCGATCCACTGCTCGAAGCTGGTGTGCGTGTCCTTCCGCTGCACGGCGACGGCCGGCGTGTTGTACGGCAGTACCCGCGCCGGCGCGGAGTCGTCCGTCATCGCGTCGATCGCCCCCACCGGCACCGCCGGCGCGATCACCGGCAGCGGCGGCGGAACGGCGACGTGCGCCGGCGAGACCTCGGCCGCTGCGGATCGAACGTCGAGCACCTCTTCAGCGACCGGGATCGCCGGCGGACCTGATTGCGCGATAGTCGCGATCGGCGTCGCGGGCAGGGCGGTCGCAGACTCGCCCGCCGCTGGCTCCGGCGTCAGATGCAAATGCCGCTCGATCCGCCGCACGCGGCTTTCGAGTTCGACGAATCGCCGGAAGGTGAGTAATTCGCTCATAGGTTGTCCTCAGTTCTTTCGAGTTCGCGGCGCTCTCTCTTCGGTAGGACAGACATTCCTGTCTGTCACGAAGCGAGGTACGCCTCGATTCGTTCTCTTCGATCGCGCAGATGACGGACGAACAAGTACGTCCGTCCGCGACAGACAGGAATGTCTGTCCTACTGAAGAAAGAATGAACGCGGTGACGCGGAGATGCGGAGAAGAAGCAGAGAAAATGATTCAGCCTTATATCCGCGCCTTCTCCGTGTCTCTGTGCCTCTGTGTTCATATTGATTCTTCTCTGCGTCTTCTCCGCGTCTCCGCGTTCATTCTTCTTCCCTGCAAGAGGAGGAACTCTCCCCGCAACCGGCCCGAACCGCAGCTTTAAATCCGTGCCAATTTTGTTAGCGACCACTTTACAATACCAATTCGCCCCGCAAATTCACGCCAAGCCGCGCCGTTTGAAGCAGTTGCATCGATTTATCGGACGTGGGTGGCGACCTTTTCATCGCGGGAAGGGAAATGCCCGCTATCATGTTACCCGATGCCGTCGCGTTCGATTGAATTATCGCGGTCGATCGACCGCCTGGAGGCCCAGCTCGCGCGGCTGACCACGCCGAGCGCGAGGCTCGCCATCGAACGCGTGCGCGGCGACCTGGCCGCCATCCGATTCCACCTCGCCGCGACTCCCTCAACTCGCCCGATCGTCGCCGTCATCGGCGGCACTGGCACGGGCAAGAGCACGCTCGTCAACCGTCTGCTCGAAGCCGACGTGACCGCCGCGTCGTTCCGCCGGACATTCACCGCCGGGCCGATCGCGATCGCGCGATCGGCCGACGATCTGCCCGCCGACTGGCTCGCCGTGCCGCACGAGACCGTGACCGACCGCCCCGCGCGCGGCCACATCGGGCAGCTGCTCGTCGCGCCGCTCGATTCGCTGTTGACGCAGAAGATCACGCTCGTCGACACGCCCGATCTCGACGGCGACCAGCCCGCGCACCACGCCCAGGCCGAGCGCGTCTTCCGCTGGGCGAGCGCGGTGCTTTTCCTCGTCACGCCGGAAAAATACCAGATGACCGAGCTGCCGCCGTACTACCGCCTGGCGGGCCGGTACGGCGTGCCGGCGTGGTTCGTCATGAACAAGTGCGAATCGCGCGAGCAGTTGGAGGACTACCGCAAGCAACTCGGCGAAATCGCCGACCGCCGGCTGTTCGCGGTGCCGCGGGATGATTCGATCTTCACACCTGAGGAGAGCGAATCACTGGCGGCTCTGCAGGCGGCCATCACCGAAATAAAGGGGACATCACTCTTTTCTAATTTCCATAAAAAGAGTGATGTCCCCTTTATTCTGCCCGGTGGCACGGGCGGCCCGCCCGTGTCTTCGCTGTAATAAAAACCCCCCGGGCGCCCCCCCCCGCCCACGGAAGAGTCGGCCGCGCTCCCTTCTGATCGCGGCTTACAAAATCGAGTCGCGGATGTGATGGATCGGCTGGCCGATCAGGTTCTTACGCCGCTCACGCGCGCGCGACGCACCGCCGATGAGCTGATCGCCGCCCTGCACTCGATGTCCACGCCTGAAGCGAGCGTGGATGTGAATCCCGTCACCCGGCAGCTGAAAAAACGCATGCAGGAGCGGAGCGTTCTGTACCTGATGGGCCCGGGCCGGATTCTCGATCGCGTGCGACAGGTTCCTTCGCTGCTGGCGCGATTGCCGCGGGCGAGTTGGGATTGGGCGATGGGCCGGAATGAGCCGACGAACGGCTCGAGCGTAGCCGTGCCGCAAGCAGGGGACGTGCCCGACTTCGCCGGCCTGCTCGCCGACCAGCTCGCGATCCTGCACAGCCGCGTAGACGACGTGCTACGTTCTAACGACACCGCCGCCGGCTGGATCGCGCGCGACGAGCCCGCGTACCGCGCCGCCCAACTCCCCGCCGCCGCCGCCCGCGCGGTGGCGGATGAAGAGCTCACCGACTTGAAGCGCTGGCTAGAGATGCGCTGGAACGCCACACCGCGCGACACGCGAATCCTTCAGATGCTCGTAAAATTTCTCCCCGGCGGGCAGGCGCTGACGAAATGGTCGGAGGCCGCCCCCTATTTGCTGGCGATCGTCGTCGCCGCGCATCACGCCTTCTTCGGCCCGGTCGATCTGGTCATCCTCGGCGGCTACTCGCTGACGGCGTGGCTCACCGAGCGCATCGCCGACGAAGTCGCCGGGCGGACGAGAAAGGCCAACCGCCGCATCGCCGAACGCTTCGCCGAATTGGCCGAGCAGCAGATCGGGCAGTACGTGGCGTGGATGGAATCGCAGTGCGCGAGCAGCCGCGACTTAGCCTCGCTTAAAACGGCGATGGACGCAGTCGTGGAAGGCGAAACAGTTAAAACATGAAAGAAAAAATGAACACAGAGACACAGAGTCACAGAGGAAGAGCAGAGGAGAAGAAAGCAATCGAATCTTTCTTCTCTGTGCCTCTGTGTCTCTGTGTTCAATCCTCTTAGGAATGAAATGACCCCCGACCTGCAACAACTCGTTCGTGAGACGATCGACCTGACCGGCGCCGCCGGGCCGGGGTTGCTGGAGGCGCACGCCGTCGCGCTGCGTACCGAGCCGGCGGCGCCGTTTTACGTGATCGGCCTGATCGGCGGGAAGGACGTCGGCAAGAGCTCGATCGTCAACACACTCGTGGGCAAGGAGATCGCGCTGGTCACCAGCTTCGGCGAAGGCACCGCACGCGTGACTGCTTACGCGCACGAATCCGTCGCCGAGCCGCTCCGCGCAATGCTCGAGCACGACGTGCCCGGGCAGTTCACGATCGTCCCGCACCAGCAGCCGGCGCTGCGCCGCCAGGTGCTGCTCGATCTGCCCGATATCGACAGCCGCTTCCAATCGCATCTGGCCCTCACGCGCACGATGCTTCGGCGCATGCTCTACCCGATCTGGGTGCAGTCGATCGAAAAATACGCCGACCAGCAGCCGCAGAAAATGCTGAAGGAAGTCGCGGAGGGAAACTCCCCGCGGAATTTCCTGTTCTGCCTGAGCAAGGCCGACCAGCTTCGCGACCCGACGGCGGGTGAAGAGCTGCGCAACGATTTCGCGGGGCGCATCGGGCGCACACTGTCGCTCGCGGAAGCGCCGGAAGTCTTCGTCATCAGCGCGCGCGTGCCCGCGCAGTTCGATCTCGCAAAATTGCAGTCCCGATTGAGTCGCGAACGGAGTGAGCGCGACGTCGACCGCTCCCTCGAGCACGCGAGCGAGCAGCAGAGTCAAACGCTCCTGACCTGGCTCGATCAGCAGGATCTCCCCTCGCGCGCCGCCCGCGCCGGGCGACTCGCCGAGGACGCCAAGCTGCTTCTGAACGACCGCGTCGGCTCGATCCTGCTCGAAGAATCGATCCCCAAGATCGCCGGCGATCCGCTCCAGCGGGCGGGCATCGCGGGGGAAGTCTTCGAGCGGCGGATCGACCGCTGGCCGATCGTGCGGCTGCTGAATCTCGTGCTGTCACCGGCCGTCACGCTGGCAGAAACGCTCGTGCGCGGGCGATCGACCGGCGCGGCGCTGCAGGCCGATCGCGCCGAGCAGATCGAGCCGATGGTTCGCCCGCTCGCGAGTGAGTTGCAGGCCGCCATGGCGCACCTCCGCCAGGCGCAGCCGACCGTCGCGGCGCTGTACGAGCACGATAAATTGTGGGAGCAGATGAACGCCGAGCTCGCCGTCGGCCGCCTGCGCGATCGGCTGGCGGAAACCGTCACGCAGCAGCGGATTCAGGCGACGAAGCAACTTTCCAAGTGCAACTCGATCAACGCGATCGTCCGCTGGATCGCCACGATCGGCGCGGCCCTCTGGTTCCCGCTGATCCAACCGATCCTCGCGATCGTGCTCGGCCAATCGCTCACCTGGAGCGGGATCGATCTCGCCCGCCTCGTCGTCTCGCTCCTCAGCGGCCAAAAATTGCTTGAAGACGCGACGTTCCTGCTCCTCTGGTTCACGCTGCTCTGGCTGCTCGTCCGCTACCGCACGTTCCGCCAGGTGAAACGCTGGCTCACGCACACCGGCACCGGCCCGCTCGACTTAACCGCGACGGCCATTACATGGATGGACGAACTCACCGAACCGCTGCACCGCCAGCAGCAACGGTTCGAGCAGTTAGCGGAACGCACGAAGGCGGCGAAGTAGCTCTTTACTCCTCATCGTCGAAACCGCATGCAAAAGTGCGTGAGGAAGAGGCAGCCGACCCCCATCACCAGCATTTGCCCGCCGATGACTTTTTCCTCGAAATCGCCGTGGCCGGCGAAGTTCACGAAGCCGAAGACAATGCCCCCGATCCCGGCAACAAACGCGGGAATGGCGATCACCAACGCGGCGCATCGAAGGATCGCGCGGAACGGATCGGCTGCGTCGCGCGGCGGCGAGGAGTAGTCGAGCGTGGGCGGGTAATCTTTGTCCGTCATCGTCGCCTTCGATTGGTCCGGTCGCATTAGCCGGAACCGTTGGGCAGCAGCGCTATCGCCGGCCGTATCTAAAAACCTTGCCGCCGATCCAAAGCAGAACCAGTCCGATCATGACGAAAAGACCGGTGATGAACAGTTCCAACTTAGGTTGATTTCCCGGAACTTTATCGCTCAAGTTGAAGGCGGTGGCCATCATTATCCTGCCGGAAATAAAATAGACCGACGCGTCAGCCAATCGTGCGAAAAAGGACCGAAACGGCACCCTTCGCTGCCGGACTTTGGCCGGCGAGGCGTAGTTCAGAACGACAGGTCGCGGTTGATCCGGTTCGTCATTCAGGGAATCGTCCATCGCGTGGCGAAATTAATCCGCTCGTTGGGCGCGAGCGTGCGCTCGTCGGCCCGCACGGATCCATCGGGCCGCGGGCCGCTGAGCGACGGGTCTTCGTCGAAGGATTCGATTTTCACGCCCGGCGGCGCGGGCAATCTCACGTAGCCGGTGATCGGCTCGGCGGTTTTGTTCTGGACGATGTAGGACACTTCCAACTCGTTCACGTGCAGGCAGCAGACGATCCGCCAGCCGAGACGGCCGTCCTTGCTGGTGCCGAAATATTGCCAGGTTTCTTCGTCGCGCGATTCGATGTAGCCGCCCTGCGGCGAGGAGGCGGCGGCGGGCTCGAACGTCGGTGAAACGCCGGCGGGCGCGGGGGAACCGAGGCGGAAGAGCGCGATCGCGCCGGTCTGTTCATCGATGTGCGCAGCGAGCTTGCGGTTGGTTAGCTCATAGCCGCCGGGGGATTTTTGCATCAGCGTCGGGCCGAACTGTGCTTGGAGCGGGTCGGGGATGCGCGGACTGACGCAGGATGCCATCGAGAGCGCCGCGACGAGCAACAGCGGGCGGAGAATGTGTTTTACAGTGATCATTCAATCAGTGGTCCTGTTCAAATTCCTGAATTCGTGGCATGGGCGGCTCGCCCATTTTTCTTGTTTGAAAAAAGACACGGGCGAGCCGCCCGTGCCACGAATTTCAGACTGATCAGTCATCCAACTTTCGCAGGCTTTTGCAATTCCAGAAATGCGATCGCCTCTCGCAGCACCTGCTTGGAGCCGGCGAATGTCACCCGCTGCACGGCCTGCTCGGCGGGGAGAAACGCCAGGCCCACGTGCTCGTGGCTGACCTTCGCTTCGTGCGAGTTCGCGCGGCCGAGAAAGTAAATCACTTTCTTGTGAATCAGCCCGGCCCGCTTGTCGCGGAAAAAATACTCGATCTCGTGCGAAAACCCCGGCACGACTACCACGTCGGCTACCCCGGCCTCCTCCAGCAACTCGCGGCGGGCGGCGGCGAGGTCGTCTTCGCCGGGTTCAACGTGCCCCTTGGCAAAATCCCAGTGCTGGCCGGTATCGAGGATGAGGAACTCGCGCTGCGCGTGCTCGCCGTCGGGATCGACAAACACGATGAAGCCGGCGGATCGTTCGAGTCGGGCTGGCATGGGGGGATTGTAACAGAGGAAGTGCTGAGTGCTGTGTGCTGTGTGAATTCAAACTCAGAACTCAGCACTCAGCACTCAGCACTTCCTCCCTTCACCGCTGAATCGTCGGCCACAGCGCCGCCGTGCATAGGTGATTGCCGATGCGCTCGACGATCTTCACGCTCCGCACCTGGCGGAAGCCGGCGAGGACTTCTTTGATCACCAGCGCGGTCTCGAACAACTCCAGATCCTTCTCCAGCACCGCGGCGGATTCGTTGAAGACGACCAGCAGCAGGCCGGCCTCGCGGATCGGTTCCTCGGCTTCCATCTTGCGCAGATCATCGATGACCGCGTTTCGCCACTGGCTGCCGTAGCCGCCGTGCGGGATGTTGCCTTCGCGGAACTGGTAGGCGATTTTTACTTCGAGCCAGAGGGCATCCGTCGGCGGGCAGAGATCGGGCGGGTCGAACAGACTTGCCGGCGCGCTGTCGCGCTTGAGCGCTCGGCCTTTCGGCGAGAGCACCAGATCGCACCGCGCCCGATGCGTGAGCTTTCGGCCGGCGGTTGAAGGGTAATGCACCTCGCGGGCCACCTCGTACCACTGCGATAAGCCGGCGGCCAGTAGCAACTGGATCGCCTTTTCATCGAGCGAATCAATGCCGTACACCGCCTGCTCCAGCCGCTTTTCCTCTTCCGCGGCGGCCAGCACCTGCTGGATGTGATCGGCGACGATGGAAAGGTCGTAAAGCATGGTGATTGATGAGTGGTGATTGATGAAGCGAGCCGAGTCAATCACCACACATCAATCACCTATGCGTTAAGCAAAGTAAGAGAAATGCCGCAGCGCGCCCCACATCACCGGCGTCATCACGTAGCCGAAGGCGATTCCGCCGAGCACGTCGCTGGGCCAGTGGGCGTCCATCAGGTAGCGGATCAGCGCGCAAATAATCGCCAGCGACCAGACGAGCACGGCGATCTGCGGGTAGAGCATCGCGAGGCCAACGGAGAACGAGACGGCCGTCGCGCTGTGGTTGCTGGGGAAGCTCTCGCGCCAATTCGCGTGGCGCGGCGAGAAGCCCATGAACCGCCCCGCGCCGGGGTGACCAGGCCGCACGCGACCGAGCACCCGTTTGATCCCCCCGCCGAGCAGGCCGATCGTCAGCGGCGCGATCACCAGCGGCCCGGCGATTTTCCACCCGCGGCTGTCCATTCGCGCGACGATCATCGCCCCCACGATCGAACACGCGAACTGCCCGTACTGCGCGAACCACCGGCTCTCGCGCTTTAAGTCCCCCTTGAACCCCAACGTGAGCACCACCGGCAGGCCCCACCGCTCCATGAGCATCATGACCAGGCATGCGGTGGCGAGAGACCATGCGAGAATCCAGTTGATTTCCATTGCAGGGGAAAGAATACGCGAAGCGGATTGAATGACCAAAAGACTTCGTCGGAAAAGGATTAACACAGAGACACAGAGGCACAGAGGAGAAGATTGAAATTGCTTTCTTCTCAGTGTCTCTGTGTCTCTGTGTTCATATTTCTTCGCATCCAAGGCCACGGCCTCCGGCTGATTGGTCATTTACTCGCTCTTTCCTTAATCTTTGCGACATGCCCTCCCGCTCCAAGGCCGCCTGGTTGATCGCCGGCACGATCGTGCTGTCGCTGGGGGTTTATCTCATTGGCAACAACAGCGTGGCGTTGTTCGATCGCGACGAGCCGCGGTATGCCGAGTGTTCGCGGGAGATGTTGATGGGCAGCCCGGAGCATCCGGGGCCGGACTTCGTCGTGCCGCGATTTTTGGGCGATCTGCGCACCGCCAAGCCGCCGGGCATTTACTGGCTGCAGGCGGCGGCGATGAAAGGGCTCGGCGACACCGTCTTCGCCGCACGATTGCCGAGCGCAATCGGCATGGTGCTCACGCTCATACTCTTCTCGATCGCGATCTGGAAACTCGCCGGCCCCAGTCGGGCGGCGTGGGCGACGCTCATTCTCGCCAGCAGCGTGATGACGATCGTCTCGGCCAAGGCGTGCCTGACCGATGCGGTGCTGCTGCTGTTCATCACGGCCGCGCACCTCTGCCTGTACGCGACCTACCGCGGCCGCGGCGGATGGGGCGTGATGATTCTTTGGTGCGTCTGCATCGGCCTGGCGGGGTTGACCAAGGGCCCGGTGATTCTCGCCGTGCAGGCCGTGACGATACTCGTGCTGGGCGTGATGCACGTGTTCACGGGATTGCGCCGGCGCTTCGGGCCGAAGCAGCCAAATCTACCGCCGCGGGGATTTGCAGTCGTCACGGCCGACGAACCGCAGGTAGCCCTGCCGGACAATCCCGCGCCGCCGCGCGCGCCTGTCGTCACCTACGCGGCGCGCGGCACGCGAATCATGGAAGTCGATGTCGAAGCCCGGTTTCTTTCCACCGTCTGCCAACTCGCGCTCGGCATCGCGATCGTCGCCGGCATCGTCGGCCCGTGGCTTTGGGCGATCAACAAAGCCGCGCCGGACTTTCTGCCGACCGTGCTTGGGCACGACGTCGTCAGCCGGATGAAGAACGGCCTTGAAGGCCACTCCGCCCCGCCGGGGTATCACCTGGTCACGATCTGGGGCATGTTCTTCCCGTGGTCGATTTTCCTGCCGATGATGCTGATCTCCGCGTTCAAGCGGCGGCACCTGCCGATCATCCGCTTCGCGCTGGCGACGATGCTCGGCAATTTTATTTTCTTCGAGCTGGTGAAAACCAAGCTGCCGCACTACTTGCTGCCGATTTATCCGTGGATGGCGCTGATGACAGCCGACGCGATCGTGCCCTGCCTGCGCGGGCTGCGGAATGATCTGGTCAATGGATTGGCGCGGTTCGCCCTCACGATCTGGGGCGCGATCGTGATCCTGCTCGGCCTGCTGCCCTGGCTGTTCCTCGCGATTTTCCGCCCGATTCCGATCGGCCCGACGCTGGCGTTCACCGCCGTCGCGGCCGTGGTGGGTACGGCGATCATCTACACCTTCCGCACGAGAAAACCGCGGGCCGGGCTGCTCGTGATGGGGCTGGGAAACTTCGCGTTCGTCGCCGTCGTCTTCGGCGTTTACCTGCCACATGTCGATTTCCTGCGGACGCCCGTCCTCGCCGGCGCGGAACTTCGACGGATGAACCTGACCGAACCCGGCAGCGTGCAGATGCTCGACTATAAAGAGCCGAGCCTCGCCTTCTACCAGGGCGGCACGATCCGCGAAAATTCCAACAACGTGCTAACCGCGCGGCTGATCGACAACCCCAAAACGCCGGCGTATTTGGTGATCACCGATTTCGTGTGGAACAAATCCGACCCGGCCGTCCAGGCCCGCTACGAAGTGCTGAAGGAATACCCCACGCTCGCCTACGCCGACTCGATGCGGCGGATCAAAGTGATGATCGTTCATCGGAAAGATTAACCGGAATGATGAAGCTCTTCAGTGGCACAGACATTCCTGTCTGTGACGAGACGCGGTACGCCGCGGCTCGTAAGCGGATGCGCGACGGACACTCAGAAGAGCACGGACGGATGAGTACATCCGCCCGTCACAGACAGGAATGTCTGTGCCACCGAAGATTTCGGAAATGCCAACGAATTTTATTTCTTCAGCGCCTTAGTCAGATGCAGCGTCTCGCTCACCAGCAGATCGATCCGTTCCCGGATCTTCGGATTCGTCACCGACGACGCGTCAAAATCCTGCCCCGTCGCGTACACGAAACGCGGCACGATCAGGCAGCGGAAATCGAGCATCAGCGAGTTGGCCAGCGACATGATCGACATATACGACGAATGCCCGCCGGCCGCGGCGAGGAAGGCTACGATCTTGCCCGTCCACGCCTTGCCGGTGTGCTCGACTAGATTTTTCGCGGCCGAGTTCACGTCGTAATTGTAAATCGGCACAGCCAGCAGAATCGCGTCGGAGCCGATGATCGTCGCTTTAAGCGAATCGATCGACGGATGGCTGCAGGCATCGCCGTCGCAGAGCGGGATGGTGTGCTCGCGCAGATCGACGAGCTTGGCGGTGATGCCGACTTTCTTCAGCTCCTCCACCGCCGTTTGGCCGAGGATGTTGGAGTTGGATTCGCGGTTCAGTGAGCAGGAGATGACGGTGACGTTCATGCGGGGCATGGTACACGGATCGATCCCCGAATTCAGTAGGACAGGCATTCCTGTCTGTCACGAGACGCGGTACGCCGCGGCTCGTTCTCTTAGGCCACAGCGGGACGGACGGACGAGTACGTCCGCCCGTGACAGACAGGAATGTCTGTCCTACCGAAGAGGGCGCGATAGGATCCAAGCCGCGCCCGGGTTCGAGCGCCTTCCGGTCCATCTCCCTCCGGGAGAGGTTAGGTGAGGGCGAATTGCAGGTTGCGCTCGCCACCGGAATGAAGTGCGCAACCCAGCGCGTTATGATCCGCCGCATGCCCGACGACGCCGTGATCGAAGTCCGCGATCTTTCGATGCAGTTCCCCGGTGCGCGGGCGCTGGGCGGCGTATCGCTTTCGATCCGCCGCGGCGAGGTGCATGGCATCATCGGCGAGAACGGGGCGGGCAAGAGCACGTTGATGAAAATCCTCGCCGGCCTGCAGCGGCCGACCGGCGGCGAGGTGCTCGTCAACGGGTGGGCGGTGCAGCTTTCGCATCCGATCGACGCGCTGAAGCTCGGCATTGTGATGATTCACCAGGAGCTGAACCTTGTCGATGAGCTGAGCGTGGCCGACAACATTTTCCTTGGCCGCGAGCTGGGGCGGTTTGGTTTTCTCGATCGCCGGGCGATGCGGCGCGGTGCGCGCGAGGCGCTGGCGAGCCTCGACAGCGCGGTCTCGCCGACGGCCAAGGTTCGCACGCTCTCAATCGCGCAGCAGCAGATGGTGGAGATCGCCAAGGCCGTCTCGCAGAACGCCAAGGTACTGATTATGGACGAGCCGACGGCCGTCCTCACCGCGCGGGAGACGAAAGCGCTCTTCGCCTTCATCGACCGCCTGCAGGCCGGCGGCGTGACGATCATTTACATCTCGCACATCCTGCCAGACGTGCTGCACGTGTGCGACCGAATCACCGTGCTGCGCGACGGCCGGCTGGTGACGACGCTCGACGAATCGCGAACGAAATCCGCGACGGAAAAGGAACTAGCCGCGCTGATGGTCGGCCGCGAGATGAGCGATTTCTTCCCCCCGCGCACGCCGGCCGGCGGCGAGGTGGTGATGTCGGTGCGGAATCTCTCCGTGCCCGGCCGGGTGGATGACGTGTCGTTCGATCTACGGGCGGGCGAGATTTTGGGTTTCGCAGGTTTGATCGGCGCCGGCCGAACGGAAATGGCGGAGGCGATCGCGGGGTTGCGGACAAAATCCGCGGGTGAGATTCGAATCACGCCACCTCGTAGCACGGGCGAGACGCCCGTGCTACGAATTTCGACTCTTGCTCCTTCTCCCGGGATACCGGGAGAAGGCGGGGATGAGGGTTCTGTTCCATTGGCCGATCGATCCGCAAATTTGCAGAACCCTCACCCTCCCCTCTCCCGGAATACCGGGAGAGGGACGGAAACTGCCGCCGCCCCGGCGAAGACCGGCGGGATTGCTATCCCGCTTTCCGAAGCTCGCGAGATCGCCGAGGATGGGGAGTCCGCCTCGCTGATCGCCACCGATCCGAATTCGTGGCACGGGCGGCTCGCCCGTGATCCGGCAGACACGGGCGGGCCGCCCGTGCCACATGAAAACAAAGGCGAGCTCCGCGAGATTCAAATCCGCTCCCCGCGCGACGCCGTCGCGGCGGGGATCGCGTATCTCACCGAAGACCGCAAGGCCACCGGCCTGCTCGTCGATCTCAGCATCGTCACCAACACTACGCTCGTATCGTTACCGCGCTACGGCACGACGTGGGTGGATCGCGCGCGCGAAGAAGCAGCGACGAAGCGGCACGTGGCTGATCTGCAGATTAAGGTCGGGCGATTGCGCGACGCGGTCCGCACGCTGTCCGGCGGGAATCAGCAGAAAGTGCTGCTCGCCAAATGGCTGGAGATCGGGCCGCGCGTGCTGATCATCGACGAGCCGACGCGCGGCGTGGATATCGGCGCCAAGCGGCAAATCTACGACCAAATCCACGCCTTGACAGCCCGCGGAATGGCCTGCATTCTCATCAGCTCGGAGCTGAACGAAGTGCTCGGCCTAAGCCACCGCGTGGCGGTCATGCGCGGCGGAAAAATCCAGGCGATCCTCGACGCCGGCGACGCCACCGAACAATCTGTCATGTATCACGCGGCGGGGGTAACTCAATCATGAATAACCACGGAGGCACGGAGACACGGAGGCACGCTCGATCCACCGCGCCGCGCGGATATCCGCACTCTTCAATTAAAAAGTTGAATCCTGCAGTCACCGCGGACCGTCGCGCGCGCCTCCGTGCCTCTGTGCCTCCGTGGTTCAACTGATTTCCAACATGTCAGACTCCATTGCCATCCCCGCCCGCCGACGCTTCGATTGGCGGACGCTCATTGAAAACGTCGGGCCGGTGCTGGCGCTGGTGGTGCTGATCGTCATCACCGCCATGATCGAGCGGTCGCATACTGATCACCCGGTCTTTCTCACCCCGCAAAACTGGATCAACATCCTCCGGCAGAACGCGTTCGTCGGCATTGTGGCGATCGGGATGACGCTGGTGATCATCGCCGGCGGGATCGATCTGTCGGTCGGTTCGCTGGTGGCGATGGCGGGCGGGCTGGGCATCTGGTTGATGAACGCGGCCCTTCAGGCGAGCCACAACATCGCCGAGAACTCGGAAAACCTCTCGCTCGGCATTGATCCGGAACATTCCGGCGCGGTGATCTGGTTCGGCAAGCTGTTTCAGTCGATCGGAATGGCCGACAGCGAATTTCGCGGCGTGATCGTGGCGATCGTCGCCTCGATCCTGATCGCCACGATCGCCGGGTTCATCGGCGGGGTCATCATTGCCAAAGGGCGCATCGCGCCGTTCATCGGCACGCTGGGGTTGCTGGCGATTTACCGCTCGGTGATTCTCACCGTCGCCGGCAGCAGCGAAGTGCGGTCGGCCAGCAAATCGCTCTTCCCGGTGCTCGGAACCGAAGGATTCCACCTGCCCGGCGTGGCGCCGAACATCCCGTGGACGATCGTGATCTTTTTCGCCGTCGCCGTCGTCGCGGCGTATCTGCTCAACCGCACGCGATTCGGCCGATACCTCTTCGCCATCGGCAGCAACGAGCGGGCGGCGGTTTACTCAGCCGTGCGGGTCGATCGGGTTAAAATCTGGACGTACACGCTGATGGGCGCCGCGGCCGGCGTCTCGGGCGCGCTGCTGGCGAGCCGGTTGAACTCCGTCGCATCGAGCAGCACCGGCAATTTGTACGAGCTCGACGCGATCGCCGCCGTCGTCATCGGCGGCACTCGGCTGAGCGGCGGCGCGGGAACCATCCGCGGGACAATCGTGGGCGTGCTGGTGCTGGGCGTGATTAACAATATGCTGGGGATTTTGAACGTGCCTTCCGAGCCGCAGGGTATGATCAAAGGCGCGATCATCATCGCCGCCGCACTGCTGCAGCAGATCGGAAGGAAGGAATGATGGAAATGCATAATGCGGAATGCAGAATGCAGAATGGAATGCATTAACTTCCTCTGCATTCTGCATTCATTTTAACGGAGGTTCTCATGCGACCCGGATGCTTCACGCCCATCACCATCGCGCTGCTCGGCGCGGCCATCAGTATTTTCTCGCTGATTCCGAACGCTACGCTCGCGCAGGAAGCCCCGCCGGTGAAAAAAATCCGCATCGGCGTCTCCATTCCCGCCGCGGATCACGGCTGGACGGCCGGCATCGCCTGGTGGGCCAAGCGGGCGATGGCGCTGCACCCGGAGATCGAGTGGCAGTACCAGACCGCCGCCAATCCGGAGAAGCAGATCGCCGACATCGAAACGATGATGACCAAGGGCGTGGACGGCTTAGTGATCCTCGCGACGGAGTCGGCCCCGCTCACGCCGGTGGCCAAGGCGGCGCACGAGAAGGGAATCTACATCGTCAACGTCGACCGCGGTTTCCTCGAGCCCGTCGCCGACGTTTTTTTGGAAGGCGACAACAAAGCCTTCGGCCGAAAAAGCGCGGAGTTCGTCGCCAAGAAGATGAACGGCAAGGGCAACCTCGTCATCCTATCGGGCATTCCGTGCACGGTGGATACCGATCGCGTGAACGCAGCGCTGGAAGTGTTCAAGAAATACCCCGACATCAAAATCCTCGGCCAGCAGCCGGCGATGTGGAACCGCGAAAAGGGGCTGAGCGTCATGCAGAACTTTCTCACGCAGTTCCCCAAGATTGATGCAGTGTGGGCGCAGGACGACGACATCCTGCTCGGCGCACAGCAGGCCATCAAAGAAGCCGGCCGCGAGAAGGAAATGTTCATCCTCGGCGGCGCGGGCATGAAGGACGTGGTGAAAATGGTGTTAGACAAGGACCCGATGGTGCCGGCCGACATCACCTATCCCCCAAGCATGATCGCCGCCGGCATCCACACCGCCGCCAGCAACCTGCGGGATGGCAAGCAGAAGCTGATCGGGCAGTTTCAGCCGAAACACGTGACGCTCGACGTGGAACTGATCACGCCGGAGAACGCGAAGGAATATTACTTCCCGGATTCGGTGTATTGATCACGCAAATTTCGCATCTCGTCATCCTGAGGTACTCCGAAGGATCTAGTTGACCTGGCAAGGACGCCAGATCCTTCGGAGTACCTCAGGATGACAGAATCTTCTTCGGAGATTTCGTGGACACGCAATTCAACCTCCCCCGCAGCACCTACATCAAATCCTTCGAATGGACCGGCGAGCGCATCGGCTACCCGGACAAGGAAATCCGCGGCGATTCCTTCCCCATGACCTGGGCCGACGACGGCGAAATTTACACCTCGGCCGGCGATCCGAACTGGGGCGAGACGAAAAGCGGGCTTGACGTCGAAAAAATCACGGGCGGCCCGACCGACTACAAGATCACCAAAATCAATCAGATGAACGACTACACCGGCTGGGGCGGCAACGGGCCGAAGCCGACGGGGATGATCTGCATCGACGGCGTGCTGTACCTGGCGTTCCAGAACATGCTGCGCGCCCAGCAGGCGCCGTTCAGCCTGATCAGCCAGCACGGCAGCGACGCGACGATCATCTACTCCACCAACAAGGGCATGTTCTGGGTGCCAACGTTGGCGAACATCCAGCGGCCGATGTTCCCCGGCCACAAGTTCGGCGGGCCGTGCTTTGTGAACTTCGGGCAGAACAACGCCAACGCGCGGGACGCGTACGTCTACGCCGTCTCCGGCGATCAGTGGGACAACGGCAGCAACCTGCGCCTCGGCCGCGTGCCGGCCGACTCGATCATGCGGCGCGAATCGTGGGAGTTTGTGTGCGCCTTCACGCCCGCAGGCGAGCCGGCGTGGCATCATGATCTGGAAGAATCGATTCCCGTCCTCAGCCTGCACCGCTGGCTCAGCACGCCGGAGCTGATTTACGTGGCCGGCATCAAGCGGTACTTGCTGTTCAACTGGCGCCTGCACAAGGATTTTTCGCCGTACGACGGGACGGATTTAATCATCCTCGAATCCCCCGAGCCGTGGGGCCCGTTCTCGATCGTGCACGTTGAGGAATACTGGGAAGGCAAGCTGTTCAATCCCTACTGCCCCAAGCTCCCGCTGAAGTGGATGGCAGCCGACGGGCAATCGGGCTACCTGCAATTCTCGGGAAGCTGGAGCGCGGAATCGCTGCAGAAGCATCTTTACTACCGCTCACACGTCCGGCCGTTCAAGCTCGTCTTGGCGTGAGTTACCTGCGCGTCATGAGAGTTACCCATCGCGGACATCGTCATCCTGAGGTACGCCGAAGGATCCAGCTTCCTAACCAATCGGGTTGGATCCTTCGGCATACCTCAGGATGACGCAATGAGACATCCCGCGCGTGAGATGCGACTTGAAGTCATGCGCGAGTCGGCGCTAGTCCGACCCGGCCACCTTCACCAGCTTGTTGTACAGCCCGAGAATCAGAAACGTCGGCGCCCACTGCCCGACGAACAGCGCATCCTTCGGACGATCGATGGCCTTGAGTACCAGCGACGTGACGATCGAACCACCGGCCAACCATAGAAACGTATCCGACGGCAACTTGGCGGTCTGCTGCTCGATTGCTTTGGCGACGGTTCCTTCTTTGTGTGCGGGGGGCGTAACAGTTTGCATGATCCATTCTCCTGCGGGTGTCCCGCGGTTAAAGCACGATTCTAGGAATCGCGTTTCGCCGGAAAGCATCGGGGATCGCCCCACGTTTTGGGACTTTCTTTCAAAAATTTTGACGCGCATGTTTTGCCCCGCTATCGCGTGGGCACTCGATGAGAAAGGTCAGAGATCGCTCATCGCCTGGCTTAACCGCCGCACTTCGTGCAGCGCCATCCCGCCGAGCTTTGGGATTGTCGCGCCGACGGGCGGGACGATCGCGTGGCCAAGGCCTAGTCTTGCGGCCTCGCGGAGGCGGAGTTCGAGTTGCGGGACGGATCGGACTTCGCCGCCTAGGCCGAGCTCGCCGATGGCTAGCGTCAACGCCGGCAAGGGTTTGTTGAGGTGGGCGGAGCTGATGGCCAGCGCGATCGCCAGATCAACCGCCGGCTCGACGAGCTTCACCCCGCCGGCGACGTTCACGAACACATCGGCCGCGGCGAGTCGCAGTTCGGCGCGCTTTTCCAGCACGGCGATGATCATGCTCACGCGATCGGCGCTCACGCCGCTGCATTTTCGCTTGGCGGCGCCGATTACGCTGGCGGCCGTAAGGGCCTGCACCTCGACCAGCAGCACGCGGCTGCCCTGCATGGCGGCGGCGATGACGCTGCCGCTGGGCTGGTGGCCGGGGCCGTAGGTTTCCAGGAAAAGCTTGCCGGGGTCTTCGACTTCCTTCAGGCCTTCGCCGGTCATTTCGAACAGGCCCACCTCGTGCGTGCTGCCGAAGCGGTTCTTCACGCAACGTACAATGCGATGCGAGTGAAAGCGATCACCTTCGAAGTACACCACCGTGTCCACGATATGCTCGATGATCTTCGGCCCCGCCAGCGTGCCGGCCTTGGTGACGTGGCCGACGAAAATAATCGCCACGCCGCTGGCCTTGGCGAGGTACACCAGCTCCATGCAGCAGTCGCGCAGCTGCGTAACGCTCCCCGGGGCGGCGGGCAGGTCGGGCTTGTAGATCATCTGGATCGAATCGACGATCACCACGCTCGGCCGCAACGTGTTGATCTGGTGGATGATCCGCTCGACATTCGTCTCGGCCAGCACGTAGAGGTGGGAGGAGAGGGTTCCTAGCCTCGCCGCACGCAGCTTGGTTTGGCGGGCGGATTCTTCGCTCGTCACGTACAGAATAGGGGCAAGTATCAAGGGGCGAGGGGCAAGTGAAGAAGCGGAAGCGTCCTTGCCTTTTACTTGCCCCTTGCCCCTTGATACTTGCCCCTGCTCGCTCGCGAGCGCGTTAGCCACCTGCAACAGCAGCGTCGATTTCCCAATCCCCGGCTCGCCGCCGACCAGCACGGCCGAACCCGGCACTACGCCGCCGCCCAAGATGCGGTCGAACTCGCCGATGCCCGTCGGCATTCTTGGCGTGTGCGATTCGTCGATCTCGTCGATTTTCTGCGGCATGGCGCCTTGGGCCAAATCGCCCGTTGCGCCGCGCGATCGCTTCTCCGCCCGTACGTCGGCCGTCGGTTCTTTGTACTCCTGCAGACTGTCCCACGTGCCGCAGTCGGGGCATTTGCCGAACCATTTCGGATGGACCGATCCGCAGGAGTTGCAGAGGAATTGGTGACGCACTTTGGCCATGGGGGGATTATAGGGATTTGGGTGCGGGGTGCAGCGTTGTTGCTCCCTATTTGAAATTCCTCTTCGATGTTCGGCATTCGAATTTTCAATCGAAGCGAACATCGAACATCCAACATCGAACGCCGAACATCGAATGGTTTTAAGGTAGACCTTCGTCCGTTCACAGCGCATCATGGATGCATGTCCAACGACCTCACCACGCTCTACAAAGGCAAGCATCTCCACCTCGTTCGTCGCGGCACGTGGGAGTTCGCGCAGCGGCCGAACATCAGCGGGATCGTCGGCATCCTGGCGGTGACCGATGATCGCAAGCTGATCCTCGTCGAGCAGTTCCGCCCGCCGGTGAACGCGAACGTGATCGAGCTTCCGGCCAGGCTCGCGGGGGATTTGGCCGACGCGCGCGGCGAGGCGCTGGCGGACGCCGCCAGTCGCGAGCTGCTCGAAGAAACCGGCTACGCCGCCCGCGCGATGACGCAACTTGCAGAAGGCCCGATCTCGGCGGGCATCAGCGACGAAATCCTCACACTCTTCCGCGCCACCGGCCTCACCCGCCAATCCGACGGCGGCGGCGATGAATCGGAGAAAATCACGATCCACCTCGTCCCGCTCGACGAAATCGACGAATTCCTGCAATCCCAGCGCGAGGCCGAGCGAATGATCGATCTGAAGGTGTATAGCGGCCTGCGATTCTTACGGTAGAGCCGGCCGAGATATGGCCCGTGCCGCCCTGTCGCCACCGTCGATTTTACGATGGTCCTCCACCGGCGGGAGATTAGACTTTGGCGCAGGGAGGTCTCATGTCACGCCTTCGATTCGCGTTGCCGTTTACGTTTCTTCTTCTCGCCGCTCCGATCTTCGGGGCCGGGCCGACGACCGAGCCGTCGCTCAAGGGCCGGGTCGATGCGCTGATCAAGCAGTTGGACAGCGACGCCTACCAGGACCGCCAAGCCGCCGCCGACGCCGCGAACGCTCTGCCCGGCGAGGCGCTCCCGCTGCTCGCCGCCGCAGCGGCGCGGACCAATCTCACGCCGGAGGTTCGCCTTCAGCTGGAATCGATCGCGAAGAAGATCAAGGAAAATGCCAGCAAGCAGACGCGGTACCAGACGTACCTGGCTTTCACGCGCAAGCAATTGGGTGGGGAGTACGATCGCGTCGGCAAGAAAAATCCCAAGTGGGACAAGTACGTTCACACCCTTCTGGAAACCGAGGCCCGCCTCGCGGCCGACAGCATTTCTGATACCGCGGCCGATCTGGACGAATCGATCGCGCTCCGGGCGCTGCAGGACGCCGGGTGCGATGACCCGCTGATCGTCTACTTCCAAGTCGCGCGCGGCAAAGGCCCCTCGACTCCGCCGGACCTTGAAAAGATGTGCGACATCGTGCTGGCCAGTGAGTACTCCGCGTACCGCAAGTTCAACACGCTGATCTTTATGGCCCACGAGTATCCGGTCGCCAAGACCAACCTCGCGGCGCCTCCTTATTTTGAGAAGGCCGTCAATCTGCTCCCGGAGATCATCAAGGTCGAGAAAGACTTTCCCGCCGACATCCTTTTCTCGCGGCTGGCCTCGTTGCTCGCCGCCGCCGAGAAGCAGCACGTCTCGCTCCAGCAGGCGTACGACGCGATCGACGCTTCGCTGGCCAAGTCGTTGCCGGAAGAGAACGTGACCCGCCTGAATCTCAAGGGGCATTTTCTCGTTCAATACGCGTGGGAAGCCCGCGGGGGTGGATACGCGGGCACCGTCACCGAAGAAGGCGGAAAACTTTTCCAACAGCGATTGGCCGAGGCGGAAAAAACGCTCGCGCGCTGCTACGAGCTTTTTCCGAATGACTGGCAGGCGCCGTGCACGATGATCAACGTCGAGCTCGGGCAAGGCCAAGGTCGCGACCGCATGGAGCTCTGGTTCTCCCGCGCGTTGAAGAACAATCCCGGCTCTCTTCAGGCGTGCAATAATAAGATGCAGTACCTGCTGCCGCGGTGGTACGGCTCGAAGGAAGAGCAGCTGGCGTTCGGTCGCGAATGCCTGGCCACGCAGCAGTTTGATACCGGCGTGCCGCTGCTGGTGGTGGAAGGTCACGCCGCCATGGCGCCGCGCCCGCCGATGGGGTCGGTCGTGCCGAATCCGTACTACGCGAAGGAAGAAGTCTGGGCCGACATCAAGGACGCGTACGAAGGCTTCCTGCCGCTGCATCCTGATGCGTGGCAGGCGCGGTCCGACTACGCCCGCCTGGCGTTTACAGCCGGCAAGTGGAAAGAGGCTTCGCAACTGTACAAAGAGCTTTCAAAAGGCCCGAGCAAGTTCCGGTCCGCCGACGGATACAAGCTGGCGCAGTTGGAGCTTCCCATCCGGCTGAAGCAGGCCGAACCCAACGCCGACCCGACCATCCGCGTGATGGCCGCGAAGAAGGCGGATGCCGCGTACACCAAGCACATCATGGTCGACGAGTACGAGCGCGTCGGAAAGAAGAACCCGAAGTGGGATGCCGACGCCCGCGCCGCCCTAACCGCGATGGCCGCCGCGCTGAGTAACGACCCGGATCGCAACTTCAGCGAGAACGACACGCAGCTCGATGCCTCCAAGCGCGCCCTCGACGCCGGCTGCGACGACCCGCTGGTGCGCTTCGCCCACTCGATCCTGATCGACAGCCAGGTCACGCCGATTGGTCCGGCGTACCGGGCGAAATCGCTCCCCGATGCGATGGCGCTGGCCGACAGCCAATACGGCGCCACCGTGCGGGCCTTGGCGCTGACGCTCTCTGCGATCTACTGCTCCAACTTCGAACCGCCTCGCGAAGAAAAATGGCCGCCACTTCGCGCCGCGCTCGATAAGGCCGAGTCGCTTCTCCCGGCCATGCTGAAGGAGTCGCCCGACAACGGTCCCCGCGTTCGCTTCCTGGCGGGATCTATCGGCGAAACTCATATTTCCCTTGGCGATGAGCTGCCCGTGATCAACCAGCGCCTGCACGACAACCTCGCCGCCGCGGGGCTTGATGAGCAGTCGCTGACGTCCATCACGATCAAGATCAACTACACCAAAGCGTTCGTGCTCTACCAAGCCCGAAGGGTCAAGCCCCCCGCCCCGGGAACAAAGCCCGCGCCGGCCGACGACTTTCGCACTTACATGAAAGCGGACGAAAAGCTGTGCACAGAGTACTGGCAGAAGTACCCGGACGATCCGTACATCCCGCAGGTGATGATGATGATCTGCCCGACGACGCACCCGACGAAAGACTGGCTGGATTTCTGGTACCGCCAGGCCCTCATCGCTGATCCGGATGACGTCGACAACGCCCACCGGTATTTCGAATCGTGCGACGCCGTGACGAAGTCGTGGGAAAACCTGCAGGAGTTCGTCCGGCAATGTGCAGGCAGAAGCTACCGCAGCCAGTTTCCGTTCATCCAGGTGGACTTCATGGTGAAGCAGGCGCGGATCGGCCCGAACGGCCGGTACATGCCCAAGCCATCGAACGATCGGCTGGCCGATGAATCGATCTGGGGCGGGATTGCCGAGATTTACGAGGGCTATCTCGCCAAGTTCCCGCTCGACAGCGATCGCCGCAGCGAATACGCCAGCTACGCCTGCCACGCCGCCCGATGGACGGTCGCCGCCGAGCAGTTCAAGCTGCTCGGGCCGCACGTTCGCCCGCGCGCGTTTGAGTCGCAGGAACGCCTCGACGCGTGCCGCAAGCACGTGGAGGAACTGATGGGCAAGGGATTTTTACCGCCGGCGCAACCGGCGGGGAATTGAAGGCTGATTCACAGGTTCCGTTTCTCCAATTCGGTGGCACAGGCATTCCTGCCTGTGACGGGCGGATGTACGCATCCACCCGTGCGACCGGCGATCGACGAAATAAAGCAAGAGCCGCGGCGTACCGCGACTCCTCACAGACAGGAATGTCTGTGCCACTGAAATCGCAGAATTTTTTGTCTCCCCACGCTAGAGTATCGCGAAGTTCGTTCCGGGAGTTGTCTTGATCCGATTGCACGTTGTCGCGTTCGTGTTGATGCTCGCTGGGCTGATTTGTTCCGCCGACGCGGCGCCGCCGGTGCGGTCGGTGCTCGGCGGGGATATTCGCGACGTCACCATCGACCCGGCTGGGCGGGCGATTTTTGAATCGACCCAGGGCGATTGGCGCGCCACCGCCGAGGCGGTGTACGCCGGTAAGGCCGACAAGATCGGCGGCGCGAAAATACTGCTGATCGATCACCTCAAGCGAATCTGGCTGCGGCCCGATGCCGACACGGATCAGCAAATCATTCAAATGTTCGACGGCAAAGCGTGGCTGACGCGGAAAGTCAGCGACATTCCCGCCGGCAAAAATCGCGAGCTGACTGTCGCCTCCCCGATCAGCCGTGAAATGGCGGCGGTTGACGGCGCCGCGCTCGATATCGCCGCCGTGACGGATCGCGCGCCGCGCATCCAGTTCATCGGCGGCGGCGTGGAGGACTCGGCCGGGAATGTCTGGTTCGCCGACGGCGATCACCTGCAGGGGTGGTGGCTGCACCAGTTTTCAACCGACAGCAAGTGGACCAGCACGGCCGTGCACGAGCGGGCGCTTACCGGCGTGAGCGCGCGAAGGAATCCGACCGCGAAATGGCTGAATTTTGCCGAGCCGAAGCTGCAGATCGGCCCGGACGGTTTGTTTTACATCTCATGGAGCAGCACGCGGCTCGACGGCGGGCCGGGCATGGGCGCTTCGGGCTTCGCGCAGTTCGACGGCACGAAGTGGAGTGAATATTTTTACCCCACCGGATCGAGCAAGGCCGACAACGTGCAGGGCGTCATTCCCCTGCCCGACGGGAGCGTCGGATTCATTCGGCTGAGCGAAGCCGGAGTAACTCCGCTGATCAACGACCAGGCCGTGGGCGGGAATCGCCCGAACCGCCGTGGCGTCGCCGCGCCCGGTAAGTTCATTCCCAACCCGGATGATCCTGCATCCAACTCGCCCGACGGCTCGGTTAGGCCCGGCGATTTCACCCCGCCCGCGGGCGAGCCGCGCGTGGTGTGGATGACGTCTGCCCTCTCCCGGCCGGTGCCGGATCTGACGAAGTACTTCGACCGCCTTTCCGACGTTTCCGCCCACGAGCGCGACACCGCACAGGCGGAGCTGATCGCGATGGGACCGCGGGTCAGGAAGGCCGTGGAGGAGTTGGCGGCGCAGACCGACGATCCGGAAATCAAATCGCGCCTGCCGACCATCCTGCAGGAAATCGCCAAGCCGCCGGTGCGCGGCCTGTACGGCGGGAGGCTTACTTTTTCCACGTGGCGGTTTCTTTTTCAATCCAAAACCGGGCGGGTGTTTCTGGCGGTCACGAACTGCAAGGATCTTTCCACCGGCACCGAAAGCAAAGAAGCCCTCGTGACGATCAGCCCCGAAGGCGCCTGGTCCGCCGCCGCCCCGCCGGTGGCCGGACGCGGGATGAACGACCTGGACTTGTTCGAAGATTCCAACGGCCGGCGATGGTACCGAATCCTCAAGTTCGGCATCCTGATCGACGACGGCAAAGCCGCGCCGAGAAAGATTTCCGACGACGCCGACGCGCCGTTCCGCGGAGTTGACGCGAAGGGAAGGATGTACGTGAAAGGCAAAACGGGCGTGGTGATGCTCGACCCGGCCGGTCTACCGTGACCAGAGCATTTCAACTTCACCTGTATCGCGCAACTCTATTAGTCGTCATCCTGAGGTACTCCGAAGGATCTTGCGTCCACGGGAAGTTAGCTGGATCCTTCGGAGTACCTCAGGATGACGATACACTTGGAGTTGATCTGCTCTAATCGGTGAAAGTATTTCCTGCACTCTTCATTCAGCGACGAACGAAGTGAGTACGGCGCGAACGTTCACTACGTTCACCCATCAATGCGTTGTTGATTGAGAGGTTGAATGAGTCTCACGCAGCTTCCGCGAGCGCCGCGGCGCGCTGGTCCAGGCGCTCGATGACACCCGTCAGCTCGCTCACCGGTTTCGGCGGACTGAAGAAATACCCCTGCATCTGGTGACAACCCGCCCGGCGGAGGAATTGCAGGTGCGTTTCGGTTTCTACGCCTTCGGCGATCACCTTCAGCTGCAGGCTGTGGGCCATGGAAAGGATCGCGCGGATGACTGCGGTTTTGTCGGTGCGGTCGTCGGAGTTGGGGATGTCCTTCACGAAGCTGCGGTCGATCTTCAAAATATCGATCGGCAGCTTCTGCAAATACGCGAGTGAGGAGTAGCCGGTGCCGAAGTCGTCGATCGCGACGGCCACGCCCATTTCGCGGAGCTTCTCGAGCTTGCCGGCGACATTCTTGGTGTTCTGCATCAGCAGGCTCTCGGTCACTTCCACTTCCAGCCACGTCGGGTCGAGGTTTGAGTCGGCCAGGCAATCGCGGACGACCTGCACGAAATCGTCCTGCGCGAACTGCAGCGCCGAGACGTTGACCGCCGCCCGCAGCGGCTTGCGGCCGCTCGCCTGCCAGCCTTTGCACCACTTGCAGACTTCGCGAAGCACCCACGTGCCGATCGGAACGATCAGGCCGGATTCTTCCGCGATCGGGATGAACTTCAGCGGCGCGACGAGCACTCCGTTGCGGTTCCAGCGGAGCAACGCTTCAACTCCAACGACATGCCCGTTTGAATCGACCTGCGGCTGATAGAAAACGACCAGCTCGTTGTTCTGGATGGCGGTGCGGAGCTGGTTTTCCATCTCGACGCGCTCGAGCGTGGCTTCGTTCATGCTCGATTCAAAGAGCAGGTAGCCGCCGCGGTTTTTTCGCTTGGCGTGGGTGAGCGCGGTGTCGGCATTGCGGAGCAGCGCGTTGACGTCGTCGCCATCAGCGGGGAAACAGCTGATGCCGACGCTGCCGGTGAGCATGAACTGCTTGCCGGCCACTTCGTACGGCTGCTTGAACGCCGAGAGCAGGCGGTCGCAGATGATCGCGATCGCAGCTTCAGAAACATCGGAGGCGATGAGCGTAAACTGATCGTTCCCGAGCCGGCCGAGCGTGTCGCTGGAACGGATGGCGAGCTTGAGTCGATCGGCCACTTGCTTAAGCAGCGCGTCGCCGTGCTGGTTGCCGAGGCTGTCGTTGAGCGCCTTGAAGCCGTCGAGATCGATCAGGAGGGTCGCGAGCTGCGTGGTCGCGCGGCGGGCGCGGTTGAGCGCGTGGCCGAGGCGGTCGCTGGTGAGCATGCGGTTGGGCAGGCCGGTGAGCGCGTCGTGCAGCGATTGGGTGGCGAGTCGCTCGGCCATGCGCTCGCGATCGATCGCGATGCGTGCGAGCTTGCCCGAGCGCCCGAAGAGAGCGAGTTCGGCCGGTTCCGGCTGCGACTGCCGCGCCGGGAAGATCAGCTGCACGCCGATCGTCTCGGTGTTGTCGGCGGATCGAATCGGGAAGGACCAGCAGGTCCGAGCGCCCGAGGCCCGCAGGCCGGCAAGGTTCGCGGTGAATGACGGGTCGGCCAGCACGTCGTCGAAGACGCGCGGCGCTTCCCACCAGGACGTCGGCTCGGTGCCGGAAGAATCGATCCGCTCGATCGCGCGGCGCGTTTCCGGCGGCAGTGCGCCGACGCAGTGCGACATTCCTTCGCGCCGCACAACGATCGCCAGCCGCGACCCCGCGAGCAGTTTGCTCACGCTCGAAGCGACCATGCCCACCACGTCATCGAGCGTGCGGTTGGCGGCGATTGCTTCGAGGATGTCGCGCTCTTCGCGGGCGAGTTGGTCGCCGGTGAGGCGCTGGCTGATATCGCGGCAAATGATGATCTCTCCCGTGGCCGGCCCGGCAGAGCCGAGCGACGCGCGGGTGACTTCGACCGTGAGTTCGCGTCCGTCCGTTCCGTGATACGTGGCGCGGAGTGAAGAATCGCTTTCATCGCTGAACGAAAGCAGGTCCGCCAGTTGCGAACCCACGAGCCGCGAGCGATCGCATCCCGCCCACTCGGCCGCGGCGGGGTTGGCGTAGGTGATCTGCCCGAACGGATCGACCGCGAGCACCGCGTCGGCCGCTGAATCGAGTAGCCGCCCGTGAGCGGCGGCGGCGTCTGAATCAGGACGCTTGCCCAGCGCCGCCAGGCTGCGACGCAACGCCGCCTGATCGCGGTGGCGCACCGCAAAACACCCGGCGGCTAACGCGGCAGCGCCGAACGAGGCGATTAAGTTGGCTGAATCCGACCACATCATATTTATTTTGAAACCCGACCCGATGTGAACGACAACTCGGGGTTTTCACGCCTTTCATCGTCTTTTATTAGTGCCGGAATGAGTGACGCGGATCGATTTGACTGCAAGAATCTACACGCCGTTTTTGCCGACCGATAAAAGCTGCGTCAGGGAACTTTGAGTGAGGCTCTTTCGGGTTAATCCCTAGGCCGCGCTTGGGGGACGGGTTGCGGATTTTTGTAGTCGGGGCAGATTTCGCGGAGGTATTGGAAGGAGTAAATCCCGCTGCCGTGGTCGTCGGACCAGTCGATCCGGAGGGCATAATTCCCGATCAATTCCGCCGCCGTAGCCGTCAGCGGCGCGGCGAAGTTGCCGGGGAGAATGGAGAGCGATGTCTTAGGCTTTTTGGCGTTGGTCTCGCGCACGCCCTTGCACTGGGCACACGGGCACATCGTGCGGAGGTACGAAACCGAGTAAACGCAGCGATGCCCGTCCTGCCAGACGATCTCGAGGTGCTCGTCTTTCTTGAGGTGGAGTTTGGCGGGCGTGGTCTGGGGGGTCATGACGTGAAGATTATAGGAAAAGCCTCCGCCATTCCTCTCCCGGTACGCTGGGAGAGGGTAGGGTGAGGGTTCCGTCTCACTCGGCGAGCAGTGCGCGAGCTTTCAAAGAACTGTCTGAAACGCACGCAACCTGCCAAATCACATTTGTTCCCAGGATCGATGCAGAACCCTCACCCTGCCCTCTCCCGGATTACCGGGAGAGGAACAAGATTGCCCCACGACACTCAGGTTTGGGCTCGTGAACACCGTCGCGTATCCTGCGTGTATGTGCGGCATCGCCGGTGTCATCTCCTGGAGCGGGCAGCATCGCGTGACGCGCGAGGTGCTGGCGAAGATGTCCGCCGCCATCGCGCACCGCGGGCCGGACGGCGAGGGCGTGCATCTCAGCTATGACGGCGAAGCCTCGCCCGATCGCCCGCAGGTCGGCCTCGTGCATCGCCGGCTGGCGATTCTTGATCCGGACCCGCGGAGCGACCAACCCTTCACCGATGGCCGCGGGCGGTTCATCGTCTTTAACGGCGAGATCTACAACTTCCGCGAGCTGCGGAAGGAACTGGAATTGCTCCTGCCGGACTATGAGTGGCGAACCACCGGCGATACCGAGGTCCTGCTCGCGAGCTACGCGGCGTGGGGCGAAAAGTGCGTCGATCGCCTCAACGGCATGTTCGCGTTTGCGATCTGGGATGGGTCACAAAAAGGGGACAGTCCCCTTTTTCTCGCCCGCGATCGTATGGGCCAGAAGCCGCTTTACTTCGCAACGATCGCCCCGCCGGCGAAAGATGATTTCGACGATCGCTTCGGCGTGCCGATGAAGGCGATCGCATTCGCCAGCGAGCTGTCGGCCCTCAAGCCCGTCGCGTGGATCGATCGATCGATCGATGAATCGGCCCTCACGAATTACCTGCAGTTCGGCTACATCGATTCGCCCGCCACGATTTACCGCGGCGTGCGCGAAGTGTCGCCGGGCTCGACGATCACGATTCGCAAGCAGAAGTGCGAGCACCGCTACTACTTCTCCGCCAAGCGGCCGGTGAAGGAAATTCCTTCGCCGATGATCGATGCCGACGCCGTACAGTTGACGCGCGAGCGCGTGGAGTCGGCCGTGCAGAAGCAACTCGTCTCCGACGTGCCCATCGGCTGCTTTCTCTCCGGCGGGGTCGACAGCTCGATCGTTTCGCTCTGCATGACACTGGCGACGCAGCACGTGCGGACGTTTTCGATCGCGTTGGACGACGCCCGCTACGACGAATCCGTCTACGCCGCCGAAGTCGCCAAGCACCTGGGCACGCGACACGAGACGTTCACCGTGCGGCCGAACGTCGGCGAGTCACTCGTCGAACTCGCCGGCGCGTTCGGGCAGCCGTTCGGCGATTCTTCGGCGCTGCCGACGTACTGGCTGAGCAAGGTGACTCGGCAGGAAGTGAAAGTCGCACTCAGCGGCGACGGCGGCGACGAGCTGTTCGCCGGGTACGACCGGTATGCCGCCATCCGGCTGATCGACCGCGTGCAGTCGCGCCTGGGCCGACTGCCCGGCGCGGTGGCGGGGAAATTCGCGGCGCTGCTGGGCGGCGGGCATCCGAAATCCAAGCTCGCGCGCCTGGCGCGTCTCGGCGACGCGATCGGCCTGCCGACGCACCGCGCCTACGCCCAGATGGTGCGATTGTTCAACGAATCTCAACTGCACGAGCTGCGCACGGGATCGCCGCTATCGGCCGACGCGAAAACGCTCGACGACCGCATCGCCGACTCGTTCAGGCTCGCCTCGCCGCCGCTCGATGCGGTGCGGGCCGCGATGGCCGTCGATCGGTCGCAGTACCTGCCGGGCGATCTGCTGACGAAAGTCGACCGGGCCAGCATGCTGCACGCGCTGGAAGTCCGCAGCCCGTTCATGGATCACGAACTGGTGACGTTCGCGTTCGCCCTCACGACCGACCAACTCCTCCGCGGCGGCCCGAAGCGGATGCTCCGCGAAGCCTTCGCCGCTGATCTTCCCGCATCAGTCTTCGCAAGAAAAAAGATGGGCTTCGCCGTCCCCATTGGCGACTGGTTCCGCGGCGAGTTGCGGGCCATGCTGCGCGATCACCTCTTCGCCGGCGATTCTTTCGCGCGGCAGCATTTCAACCTCGCCGTCTTGCAGCGGATGCTGGACGAGCACGAGCAATCGCGCGTCGATCACTCACAGCGGCTGTACGCGCTGCTGATGCTGGAGCTGTGGTGGCGGAATGAGAAATAAGGGACGCGACACCGCACAATGGGCTGGGTGTTTTCGGTCGCAAGCCGGCCCCGTCTTTCGTGGCACGGGCGGCCCGCGCGTGTCTTTGCTTTACAAACGAAACCATGGGCGAGCCACCCATGCCACTTCATAAATCCACTACGACCGCCCGATCTTCCAATAAAATATCAAATTTTAAGTTGACTTTAGTACGGTTGCTGTTAGGATCGGTTCGGACCGAGATTTAGCCCGTGGCTCTTTGAAAAGTGAATAGAGTTGGAGGCTCAAATGTGGCCGGAATCCGGGCACTAGTTCAGTTTGGCTCACACGCCGGTCGCACAGCGACCGGCGTGTCGATCAAACTGCACCAGTACTGGAATCCGCTTTCGCGACAGCGATCGGAACGAGGGAGACTGGCCGACTTACCCGTCCCTTTCCGTACCTTTTTGTACCTTTCCTTCCCTTTTTGTACTTTTTCGAACCTCGTTTTTTGCACAGAAATCCGGCCAGTGGCTTGTAATTACCGGAGTTATGGCCGTGCAAAATGGATCGACGGGTCGGAAAAGAGAAAAATCGAGCCGGTTACCTCCCGGTTACTACTTTCGCCACATGCTGCAGCAGCAGCCAATCGTCTTCCGTCCCGGCCGAGCGGGAGAGGACGCGCCAGTGCGTGCTCGGATCGCCTTTGAGCACCGGCATGACGAGCGGGGAGTTTTCCGCAGTCAGCCGGTCGATCGTTCCTTCATCAAGGTAGACCATCGTGATGTGCGATTCCTCGAGCCATTCGTCGAGGCTTTTGGCCGGGTCGCGGTGGATGAAAAGTTCCGGCGAGATGAGATTGACGTTCGTGCCCGAGGCGTACCGCCAGCAGTCGCCGGCGCAAAAGCCCAGTGCAACGGTCCTGGGATCGGCGATTGCCTTTTCATACGGCGCGAGGTGTCGATGCGCCTGCGTATACGGCTGCGCATGCGCAACGGCCGTTGGCCGCCCGGCAATCGCTACGGTCGTGCAGATTACGATCGCGATCGGCAGCATCCACGCTCGGCTCCATTCGGGCAGGCGCAGGTTCGCGACGATTACCAGCGCACTGGCGCCGACTATTGCCATCAACGTCACGCTCAGTGCGAACAGGTACGACGGCCGCGGCCGTTGCGTGGGGACGATCGCGAATGTCGCCATCGCCACGCTGAACATGAACAGCCAGATGAAAATCTGCGACCGCATGGCCGTCCGCCACCAGTATTTCCGCTGGATGAGCGAGAGCAATCCGCCGATGGCGATGACGATCAGCATCACCCAAGAAAGTTGCCTCGCCGCCTTGGAGTGCAGGTGCGTGTCGGCGTAGTCCGGGTTCACCTTGCCCGATGCCTTATTGAAAAGCATCAGCTGCAGCCCGCTCGGCGTAAGGCTGATGTTCCACCAGAAGTGTTCGGCAACGGCGCGCGGATTGGCGTGGATCATTTCCCAGATCGTGGGCAGGTCCTTGCCGAACGTCTCGGTCATCAGCGGCGCGTAGCCGATCCAGGCGTCACCTTTGTATTCGGGATGACGCTGGCCGTAGCCGAACGAGTAGACCTGCGCCATGTTCAGCGTGTGCTTGCTGTGCAGCACGGCAGGCAGTTCGTCGCTCTGGATGTGCGAGATGTGGTAAGCGCCAAGGATGATCGCGTAGGCGACCAGAATCGGCACGACATACGCCGGCGAAATCTTCAGCAGGCCTTTCCAGATTTTCTGATCGGTCTTTCGCACCCGGCTGATCTCGTAGATCAGGCAAACCAGCCCGAAACACGCCACGCCGATCATCGTCTCGTTCCGCACCAGCACCATCGTGAGCACCAGCACCGCCAATCCCATCCCGCGGTAGAAGGCGGTGTTGCGATGCGCCACGATCAACGCGCCGACCAGGATCGGCAGGAGTGCGAACAAGTGAACTTCGTACAGCGTTTCAAAGTTGATCGGCAGGCAGGCCCACCAAAGCGCCAGCGACCACGCGATCCACGCCGGGAACAACCGCCGCGTCAGCGCCAGCACCATGAACGTGGCCGCGAAGACGATGATCGCCCGGTGCATCAGCGTGGCGATGGCGGCGTCGCGGGTGAAGAAGAGCATCGTGCCGTAGAAGGCGGTGTACAGAGGAGACCACGCGATGTTCACCTTGAAATGAGAAAACCAGCGGTACCCTTCGGTGAAATACGACGACGTATCGCCCACGGTGATGTCGCGGTACCACCAGAACCGCCACGCGAAGACGGCCTGCATCGCCAGCAGCGAGACGTACGAAAACCACGGCGCGTTCACGATCCGCAGGAACCGTGCTTTGAAAGATTCAGGAGGAAGCACAGGCGGCGCGAGCTCGGGCAACTCAGTCAACATAGAACCGCAGCCTACCAAAACGGGAATGATTTGTAGAATTCAACCGGAGATGTGCGTGAAGTCGGCGCGATCTTTTTCTTCGTGGCACGGGCGGCTCGCCCGTGTTTGCCGGCAGAATCCAGGACACGGGCGAGCCGCCCGTGCCACGGAGAGTGTCCAAACCATGGTGAGCGATTATCGAAAGGAGTTATCGGGGCTTCAAACTGTCGCGCCGCTGGCAGGCGAACACGCACTGGTAGCCGAACAGGTTCGGCAGGATCTTCGTGATCACGCGCGTGGAAAAGTTGATGAACCGCATCACAGGGTTGGTCGGCGCAAGGCCGAGCACGAGCTCGAACGGCATGACCGTCATCGTCTGCTTCGTCACCTTGTAGCCGCACTCTTTCAGCAATCGCTTTGCAGTGCGGCGGGTGAAGAAGCGGACGTGCGTCTTATCGAGAATGCCGCGCTGCGTGTATTCGAATCGGCCGAGGAGCAGCGAGAGGCGCACCGTGATGTTCGCGACGTTCGGCACGGAGACCAGCAGCAGGCCGCTGGGTTTGAGCGTGTCGCGCACGTCATTCAGCGTTTTCTCCGGCGCGGTGAGATGCTCGAGCACGTCCTGCAGCAGGACTTTATCGAACTTCTGCCCGTCAAGCTGCGGCACGACGGCGCCGATGCCCTGATCGGCATTGGCTTGCACGTATTTCACGAACGACGACGCGCACTTGGGCGATTCGAGCAGGTCGATGCCGTAAACGCGATTGCCTTCCTTCGCCAACTGCTCAGCGAAGAAGCCTTCGCCGCAGCCGACGTCGAGCACGTCCTGCCCGTGGCCGACGAGTTGGCGGAAGACGTAGTGGCTGGAGCCCTTGGTCTCCTTCAGCGGGTAGTGCGGCATGTACTCCGCGTACTCCGGGGCACAGCCGGTGGCGCGGATGGTTTTTTTGTACCGCGCGATGGAGCGGAAGACGTCCTTCGCGTACTTCATCCCGTTCACGCGGCAGATCTCGTTGCCGTAGTACGTGGGGATGGGAATTTCCTTGATGCGAAAGCCCTGGTGGTTGAGCTTCACGATGATTTCCGTGTCGAAGTGGAAATCATTGGTCATCTTGGAGAAATCAATCTTGCGGAGCGCGTCCAGGCTGTACGCGCGATAGCCGCTGTGGAATTCGGTGAGGTTCATCCCCAGGCCCGCGTTTTCTACGATCGTGAGCACGCGATTGCCGAGGTACTTGTACAGCGGCATGCCGCCCTTGAGCGGGCCACCGAAGTCTTTCATCATGCGGCTGCCGAAGACGGCGTGGCACTGATCCGCCACCAGCGGCGCGTACATGTCAGCCAAAATCTCCGGGGCGTACTGCCCGTCGCCGTGGAGGAGAACGGCGACGTCGAACCCCTTGTCCATCAGGTACTGGTAACCGAGTTTCTGGTTGCCGCCGTAGCCGAGGTTTTTTTCGTTGTGGATGACGTGAAGCTTGGTGTTGCCGGTGAGCGCCTTAAAGCCGAGGCCGAGCGCGTACGTGTCGTCCTTGCTGTGGTCGTCGAAGACGACGACTTCTTCCACGTTCGCCCACACGTCGGCGGGAATTCGCTTGAGCACCGAGGTGAGCGTGGTGACGGCGTTGTACGCGACGATCAAGATGCCGATCTTCCGCCCGCGATTGAACGCCGACGCGTGCGGCTGCCCGGCCGGCACGGCCATCGCGCCCGGCAGTTCGGCAACGATCGGCCCGGCCGGTGCGGCGGGATCGACTTCTGCGGAAGTTGGCGGCTGCGTTTCAACGCTCATGAGGCACTCGATCCCATCGTACTCAAACCCAAATCGATGGCAACCGAACCGCGAATCCCCGCCCTTTTCCCGCAGCCAATGCCCCGCCCGCTTGCCGGCTCGCGGCCTGTCGCCTTAACCCTTGATTGTCACGTCGTGCGTTTTGGCCCATTTGCGGAGTTCAATCCTCGCCGGCTCGGCGTCATCGGCGACATCGCCCTGGTAACTCCGGAGCGTGAAGACCGTGCCGGGCGGAAACTGCTGCAGCTTTTTTCCCAGCTCTTCTACCGTTCGAAAATCCAGCGAGAAAAGACGCGCCCGCAACTCCACGCCGTCGTAAGTCGCCAGATCGATCATGATCGGCCCCTTGCGGCTCGTGCGGTAGCTTTCGATGTCCTGCTTGATTCCCTCGCCGTGGCAGAGCAAATCGAGTCGCTTAAGCTCGTCGTCTGAAAGTTCCCAGCCGTGTGCGTTGAGCAGCGCGCCGGCGATCGCGGTCTCCCGCCGCTCGGCCGGGTTTTCCACGTTGTATCCCTGTTTCGGATCCGCCGGCGCCGCCGTCCACTCCGCCGCCAACGCCGCGAACAATTTCTCCTTAGCCGCGGGCGACGCGAACTGGCCGAGCGCCCCGGCGGCGCTCTGAATCACTTCCAGCTCCGGGTCGGTCAGCGCGTCGATCGCAAGCGGCTCCAGCTGCGGCACCCAGATCAGGGTCGATACGTCGCCGAACTGGCGGCGACAGCACTGCCAGTGATCGTCCCCGCGCGCCGCCAGGTTCTCCTGAAAGCACTTGATTCCGTACGCCGGATCGACGCGAAGAAAGTACGCGATAAACGACGCCTGAATGCTGCACGCCCATCGCCCGGTCTTGTCGCCGTACGCTTCGCGCATCGCCAGCAGCAGGTCGGCGGTGCCGTAGCGGTGGATGAGGTTGAGCGTGAGCTCGAAGTCAATGTCCCCCGAGCCGGCGTTGAGCCGGGCGGTGAACGAATCGTTCATCTCCGGCAGCGTCGCCTCCGGCAACCTCAGGAGCGATTTGTACGAGAACCGATGAAACCGCCCGGCCGGTTTGGCGATCGCCTCGAGCACCATCGGCCGGACTTTCACCGGGTCGAGCTCGTACGCGCGGCGGAGGCACGCGTCGCGCAACATAGACTGCCGGTCGCTGCTGTTCGAATCGTCCTTGGCCGGGTTGCGGTACGCTTCGAGCAACACCGGCAAAATGGCCGGCGAGCGCACGAGCGACCAGCGCGACTCGAGCGCTTCGCACTGCCGGTCGAGCGGCAGCGACGCGAAGACGGCCGGGAACTTCGCGCTTAGGCGGGCGCGCTGCTCGGCGTTGAGCGATTCGGGCGTTTCCAGCAGCGTGAGCATGCTGACCGCCAGGGCGCGGCCCTGCTTGGCGTCGAGCGCGGCCAGCAGCTGATCGAAGACCTTCGCCGTCGCGGCGGTCATGCGGTCTCGCTGCGCCTGGTAGAAGGCCGTCATATCCGCCGGACCGGTGGTCGCGGCCGGGCGGGTTCGCGGCTCTGCCATCGTCTTCAACAGCGCAGCCGCGCGCACGTACATGCCCGTGACCGGAAAATCCGGCTGGGCGATTTGGGCGATCACCGCGTCGGTCGCGGCGGGCAGATCAGGATGGCCGACGAGGCCGAGCATGTAGTCCCAGTCGCAGGGCGATCCGTTGAATCGCCGCGCGAGTTCCGGCGCGGTCTCGCGCGTGCCCAAAAACCGCAGCCGGCGCGCCGCGGCGCGAATCACGGCCTGGTCGGTCGCCGTGTCGAGCGTCTTTACGATCTCCGCCAGCTCCTGCCGCGACCATTCGGCATCGGCGGGCAGCACTTCGAACGTCACGAGGTTGGAGGCGGCGCGCGGGAGGCGCTGCTGCCCGTCGCCGGCTGCGTCCTGCACGCGGCTGGAATTGACGTACAGCCGGTACTTGCCGGGCCGATCGAAACGGATCCACTCGTTCAGCTCGAAGCGCATCGTGAACGGCTTTTCGTTCAGCACCGGCACCTGCCGAATGCCGCCGCCCATGAATGCGCCGTTTTCAAAGAACGCTTTCAGCGGATCGACCGTGCCGTCGACGGGATCGATCAGGTACGCGTCTTCACTCATCCGGCCGGAGCGGTCGTACAGGCCGCCGTCGACTTTGTACTTGCCCGCGGCGGTGGAGCTGAAGGAGAGATTGACCGGAATCGGCTCGCCGGCATGAAACGTGGCGGCGGGGAGCGAGATCGTAAACGCCACGTCCTTGGGATTGGCGGCAGCGGCTTTGGCTTGCTCGTCGGCGAAAGGATCCGCCGCCCGGGCGAACGATGTGCAAAGGAGAACGACGGCGACGATCGTGAAGATGCGCTTCATCAGAATCCTTCCCAAACAGAGACGCACAACTCGAAGATTCGTTCCGCAGCGACCGGCAATGGCAGTTTGATTTTTCGTGGCACGGGCGGCTCCAACTTTATGCGCCGCGGTTCGAAACGCTTGCGCCGCAACGAGATGGCCTCCATACTGGCTCTTTCGACCAAGAAAGGAGCTGGAGCATGGAGGCCAGTCGGTATCGTCGGATGTGTCGGCTCGTGGAT
>JBBQNK010000044.1:0-38907 GCA_038329865.1 Tepidisphaerales bacterium
TGAGAAAGCTCTTGAAGCGCCCCTGATACAGGTGCCCGCCGCCGCGCTGGTGGTAATGCTCCTGATGCCTGCGGACGTGCGTCACGCCCACCCATCGCATGAACTCCGCCAGCGCCGCCGCCTTGCGTGGCCGAAGCACCAAATGCCAGTGATTGGTCATCAGGCACCACGCCAGAAGGTCCACGGGGTATCGACTCTGTGCCTCGGCGATGATGCGAAGAAATGCTTCAAAATCGCCCGGTTTATGGAAGAGATCGGCCCGCGCATTGCCGCGATTGAGAGCGTGATAGTAACCCCCGTCAATTACAGCTCGTGCGACACGCGGCATGGTGGGATTGTATCCGAAGCCGTCGAAAGGAGGAAGGAAAATGAGAAATGTCCCCTTTATTACGCGCGCGCAAGAAAATTGTGGTCGGCGGCGGAATTCTGGTCGCTACCGACGGTCCAACTCCCGGCCCGGCCATTGATTGTAAAAATGTGATGAATCGGCCGAAAAAATGCGTAATTTGGCCGACTTTTTGGGTCGGCTGGCGTATACATTGTGGTGTCGTTGATCGGGTGAGCGGAGGGCGGGTTTTCGTGGCGCGGGCCATCGGAGATGGGGGGATTGGTCGGGCGGTGGCGCGCGGCTTGGCGGGAAAACGGCCATCTGCGATGGCCCCGCTCGCGGGGAGATGGGTGCCGCGTCCTCGTTGGCTACGGAGTCAATCGTGTGGCTCGCGGCGGTTGGTCGGCTGATAAAAGACGCTCAAATCGGTGCGCTTTTGCAGCGAAATCATTCGCTTGCGGGTGATTTCGGGGGCGAAGTGGGGGCGATTTAGGGGCGCTTCAGGGGCGCTTTTGTCGCTGTGAAACGGTGCCGAGTTCGGCCGAGGTGTCGGCCGGGCCGGGGGTTACGAATTTGTGATTGCTCGCCGGGAAAAAAAAACGCCGGTGGGGCTTGAATGCGATGCCCGATCAGTTCCGGTATCATCCGCCGCATGGTCGATAAAGCGTTCGCATTGTGGTTCGTCGGTCGGGTGCAGCCGTTTAAAGACGTGCCGCCGGAAAAGCTCGCGGCCGAGCGGGAGGCGGTCAGCCGGCAGGAGGAGTTCAACTCCAACTACGCCTCGTTCCTCAAGACGGCGGTCTTCCCGGCGGTGGAGTCGTTGGTGGAATTGCTGGCGACGGCGGGCATCGTGCACCGCGTGAGCACGTGGGGGAATCAACTCTCCCTTCGCGTGCACCTGGCGTGGCGGTGGGGCGAGCTGGTCATCATGCAGAGCCATCAGGACTGCGTGACGTTCGAGCACCACATCATCACCGAAGGCGAACGCCGCGGCGATGACTCAGCCGACGATCACTCGCACACGTACGATCTTCGCGACCCGCTGCCGGGCAGCGTGGCGTCGCAGGAGTTACAGTTCTTCCTGGGTCGCGTGGCGCAGGATCTGGTTGAAGGAGAGCCCGAGCCGGAGATTCCACCTGGCGAGGGTGCGTAGGGCGACGCGGTGCGTCGCACAACTGTGTGAATGTGCTCGGTGCGCGAATATCCGCTTGCGGTTTCGCAGCGTTACCGGGCGATGAACGGTGCGAAACCGCAAGCGGCGGCGAGAATCGATCGGGGATTCGCGACCCTGTCGAACACGCAATCGCGAGTTACTCGCTTGCGACTCCGCGGAAAACCGGACGCGAACGCGCTACGATCAGGCAAGGAGAAATCAGGCATGAGCAAGAAAGTCGTACTGGTCGGCCATTGCGGGGCCGACAGCACTTATCTGAAATTGGCGGTGAAGGCGGCTGACTCGGAAGTGCACATCGTCTCGGCGGAAAGCGAGGCGGAGTTGAAGGCGGAACTCGAAAGCGGGGCCGACCTGGTGCTGGTCAATCGCCTGGTCGATTACGGTTTTGATTCCGAGGAGGGCGTCGAAATCGTGCGAGCCTTTCAGAAGGCATTCCCGAAGGCAAAGATGATGCTGGTGAGCAATCACGCGTCGGCCCAGACGGCGGCGGCAGAAGCGGGGGCGCTCCCCGGCTTCGGCAAGCGCGAGATCGGCAGTCCGAAGGTGAGAGAGTTGCTGAAAAAAGTGCTGGGAGCGACGGTTCCGACTGTTTGAATGAGCGCTTACACGCCGGGCTCTGAGGTGCGCCGAAGAACCGGATTCTTCGGTCGTCCCAATCCGGGTCTTCGGCGTACGTCAGAGCCCGGCGTCGGGCAGCGTCTGAAGGAAACGCTCGTGCGAGGCGTTGAAATCAAAGGCGCAGTAAAACTCGACCCATATTAACTGTTAAGCCCCGGATAAATATGCTTAAAACCCAGTTGTCGAGCGAATTCTATTGACAAGACCCCGGAATTGGGGTTTGCTATGCAACGGGCTGTTTCCCGGAGAAGAATGCTTCGATCGGCAGGGCCGGTCGATATTGTTGTGCAGGAGGCATTGATGTCCGTTTCCATGCTGATCGGCCGAAAATCTGCGAGAAAAACGCTTCGTTCGCTCATTGCGCTCGCGGCGCTCGCGTCGATGTCGACCATGGCATCGGCGAGCCTCATCATGGTCGACTCGATCACCACGGGCGTTGGCATGGGCACGGCCAGCACTACCACGGCGCCGGGCGGGGAAAAATCCAGCTTCTTCAACACCGGCACGAATTACACAGTTAACTTTGCCGGCGGATCTGCGCCGGTCACCAGCATCACGGCCGGCGGACAGGTTTACAACATCATCTCGCCGGCGGACTCGGTCACCATTCGCAAGAACGCGAGCAACACCAAGTCGCCGGACAATACGATGATCTGGTACCAGGGCTCGGTCACCGGCAACACGATCAACCTCAAAGGCACGCGGCAGAATTCGCTGTCGGATGCGCTCAAGCAAAACGACGTCTATATCGGCGTCGATAATCTCTTCTCGAATAATCACGGCGGCAACGGCGACAACACGCGGTCGGAACGGCTCGATGTCGTCTTCAACGGCGGCGTGACGGCCAGCGCGAGCAAAGTCTTCGGCGTGTTCGAGCGTGGCAAGGCCACCGGGCCCAACTCGCACGATCCGTTCAAGATCGCCGCGATCACCAGTGTCGATGCCTTCGGCAACCCGACGAGCTACGGCGACGTGATCGCAGTCGATCGCGGTTGGGGCACGGCCTCAGTGCTCGGGTCGTCGATCAACTCGATCATCCTGCGAAACAGCACGGGCAACCCGAATCTCACGAGCCCGGCGGCGATCATCCCACAGCCCGTCGGCGGCGTGCTGATCCAGACCAGCGACCTCGTCGGCGACGGCGTGACGATCTACGGCTACTCGCTCTTCGCCTACGACGTCACCGGCACGGGCGATCAGCTGCTCGACTGGACGAATAAGAACTACTTCCCGACGAACACGCCCCATTCGGAGGGCGGGCTCGATCTGCTCAGCATCACGGGCCTGATCCAACTGCAAGCCCTGCCCGAGCCGGCCATGCTCTCCATCGCCGGGCTTGGCCTCATGGGCCTTCTCCACCGTCGACGCCGCACGGCGTAAGGTTCGCGGCAACTCTCCCATTTTGAAACTTAAACGGCTGGGCTGATCTTTTCTGCTTGACCGCCATTCCCCATCGGCCTATAGATAAGTAGGAAATAGCCATTGGGCACCCCGATTTTGACCGATTTGCGGTCGCTCGGCATCACCGCTATCTTCCAATGTTCCCTCTCAACCGGAGGCGACTTTTACAAGGATCTGCAATGAGTTCGGCCAACTGGAAGCAAGTACTTGGCGATCGAATTTCCGCCCAACTGGGTCAGGAAATTGACATGTTCGAAGCGCAGATGGTTCTGCGCAAACAGGGCAAGCTCGAAGAGAAAGTGTTCGCCGAAACGCGCCTCCGCCGCGGCGCGTACGGCCAGCGGTACGACAACGGCCAGCGCCACGACGGCCGGACGACGCAGAAGCTTCCGTACTCGTCGCTCACGAAAGGCCCCGACACATTTTACGACGCGCCCGGCATGATGCGGATCAAGATTCCGTACGGCGCGCTCACGCCTGAGCAAATGGTAGTGCTGGCGGAACTGGCCGAGGAATATTCGGATCAGATTCTGCACATCACGACCCGGCAGGATATTCAACTTCACTTCGTGCACATCGATGACTCGCCGGATTTGTTCCGCCGGTTGGCTGCCGTCGGAATCACCACGCGCGAAGCGTGCGGCAACAGCGTTCGCAACGTGACCGCCTGCCCGCTGGCCGGCGTGTGCCGGACCGAGTCGTTCGACGTCACGCCTTACGCCAAGGCGACCGCCTACTACCTGCTCGGCCATCGCGACACGCAGGACTTCGGCCGCAAGTTTAAGATCGCCTTCAGCGGCTGCGAGCATGAAGCGTGCGCGCTGGTTTCGATGCACGACTTCGGCGGTATCGCCAAGACGCGCGTGGAGAACGGCAAGACCGTCCGCGGCTTCGACGTTTACGTCGGCGGCGGGCTCGGCGCTGTGCCGCACCAGGCGAAGCTGATGTACGCGTTCCTGCCGGAATCGGAACTGCTGCCGTTCGCGCGGGCCACCGGCCGCGTGTTCGCTAGGCTGGGCGAGAAGAAAAACCGCAACCGCGCCCGCGTGAAATTCCTCGTGCAGAAGCTCGGCATCGATGAGTTCAAGCGGCTGGTCGACGAAGAGCGCCGCACCATGCCGGAAGATCCGGCGGCGCAGACATACTTCGAGGAGATTCCCAAGTACGAAGAAAAGCCCGCATGGACCGGCGTTCAACTCAACGGCCAAAAGCGGCCGGAAGGTTTTGATGCGTGGTCGGCCTCCAACGTCTACGAGCAGCGGCAGCCGGGCTACGTCGTCGCAACGGTCACCTGCCCGCTCGGCGATCTTTCGCCGGATCAATTCCGAGCGCTGGCGGATATTTCAAAGCGATACGCCGGCGGGGCGGCGCGGCTGACGGTCGATCAGAACATCGTCTTCCGCTGGGTCCCGCACAACAAGGTGATTGATTTCTACAACGAGCTCAAACCGCTCGGCCTGGCTGAAGCCGGCGCGGGAACGATCGTCGATGTCACCGCCTGCCCCGGCACGGATACGTGCAAGCTCGGCATCGCGTCTTCGCGCGGCTTGGCCGGCGAGCTGCGCGAACAGCTCGGCGCAAAGAGCGCGAGCCTCGATCAGGCGATCAAGAATCTGCACATCAAGGTCTCCGGCTGCTTCAACAGCTGCGGCCAACACCACGTCGCGGACATCGGCTTTTACGGCAACAGCCGCAACATCGGCGGGTACACCGTGCCGCACTTCCAGGTAATGCTCGGCGGCAAATGGGTGGACAACGGCGGCAGCTACGCACTGGCGATGGGCGCTGTGCCGAGCAAGAAAATCCCGGCACTCGTCGATGCGCTCACCGGCCGATACGTGAAAGAGCGGCAGGGCGATGAGACCTTCCAAGCTTGGTGTCAGCGCATCGGCAAGAAGGAATTGAAGGCCCTGATCGAGCCGTTCACGCCCGTTCCGCCGCGCGCGGAAGACGCCAGCATCTATACCGATTGGGGCGACCCGCGCGAGTTCAGCATCGGCGACATCGGCGTCGGCGAATGCGCGGGCGAAGTCGTCAGCCTCGCACAGTTCGGCTTCAGTCAGGCCGAGTCTGAAGCGTTCGAGGCGCAGCTGCTGCTCGACGAAAGCAAATTCAAAGACGCCGACGAGCGTGCCTACAAGGCCATGCTCACCGCCGCCAAGACGCTCGTGCAGGAGCAATGGCTCGACGTGCCGGACGAGCCGAACACGATCGTGAACGAGTTTCGCACGCGGTTCGTTGAGACCAAATTGTTCTACGATCCCTACATGCACAACCAGTTCAACAACTACCTGTTCATGCGACACGAGTCGGCCGATACGCGATTCACCAAAGACAGTTCGCATAAGCTGGTGGAAGAGGCGAACCTGTTCATCGACGCGGCGCACAAGTGCTACGCGAAGCTGCAGGCCGCTAAGGCGGTGGCTGTTCCCGCGGGTGAAGTGAAATCAAACTGAGAATGAATCCAATGGAAGCGCATAAAATCTCGATCAAACTCTTCGTCGCCAAAGACGATTTCGCTCCCGCGGAGTTCGTGCCGGTGTTTCACCGGTGGATCCAGGAGCACGCGCTCGAAGACCACATGCTGATCGACGTGGCCGACTACGCGCACGTCGCGGCGGGCCCTGGCTCGCTGCTGGTGACGCACGAAGCGAACATCCACATGGACCGCAGCGACAATCGCCTCGGCCTGCTGTATTTCCGCAAGACCGCGCTGCCCGGCACGTTCGCCGATCGCCTGCGGCAGGTGGCCGCGAACACGCTGAAGGTGGCGGTGCTTCTCGAGCAGGAGCCGGCCCTTAACGGGCGGTTGAAGTTCAAGACCGATGAGCTGTCGATCAAGCTGAATGACCGCCTGCTCGCTCCGAACACGCCGGCCACGTTCGCGGTAGTGCGCGGCGATGTTCAGTCGCTCGCGGACGATCTCTACGGCAAGGGGAAGTCGACGATCGAGCCGGCCGGCAGTCCGGCGACAGTCTTTGAAGTGAAGGTGACCGCCGCGTCTTCAGCGAGCGCCGCGGAACTGCTCGCGAAAGTTTCGCCGGTCACTGCCGGGTGAGATGCCGACGTAACACTGGCGCCTCGCTGCCGAGTCTAATCCCCTCGCCTTCGCGAGATACGTCATCCTGAGGTACTCCGAAGGATCTGGCCGACTGCGCGGGGAGGTTAGATCCTTTGGAGTACCTCAGGATGACGATAAACCTGAAGGTGAAATGTTTTAGACGCCCGTGCTACGGGAAGAAAATTCCTCACCCTGCCAGCGCCTTCTTCACCAAATGACTCGCGTGTTCCGCCATCGGTAATTTCAGCGCCGCGGCATGGCCGACCGGCGACATCTTCGCCCAGGTCTTTCTTAGAATGCCGATCACTTTTTCCTCTTCGTGGCGGGGGGCGAAATCGGCGAAATAGTTCTCCAGGAAACAGAGACAGATCACGTCCTCCAGCGCCTGCGCGTCGGCGTCGGACTTGATGCGTTCCTTTTTCAGCAGCGATCGAACGCGGGCGATCGTCGCGTTGTCGTAACCCACCTGCCGCAGGATCGATTCAGCCGCATCGGCGTGGAAGGTGTAAAGTGTCGTCCGCCACTTCAGATAGCCGATACGATCCATCGGGAAGCGATTTCGCGGGATCTCCCACCGCCGAATATGCTGAGCCCGAGCGGCCAGTTGCAACGCTTCGCCGGCCTGCGGATAAAGCCGAGCCAGCCACTCGGTCATTCGCCGGCTGTACAGAAGTTCAGCCGGCATCGGCGCTCCGGCGACCAGAACCGTGTTCGGATCGAGCGAATTGGCCTGATCGATGCGATCGAGGGCTTCACGAAGGCGGTCATCGCTTGGGGCCATGGAACCTATCATTCTGACTGAAAATGAAGTTGCAACAGCCGATTTGGGGGCGATTTTCCGCGCCAAAGCCGCTATAATTTCATTATCAGGCCGATGATATGCAACTTTCAGGGACGGGCCGTGTCCAAGTTGATGGATTAACGATCAAGCGAGGTTCAATCATGACGCTTAAAACTCATTCGATTCTTCTGGCGTCCGTCCTGGCTACGCCGATTGGTTTCTTTGCCTCACCGCGACAGGCGATGGCGCAGTACCGAGTAGATACCGGCAATGCGAACGACGCGAACAACCGCATTGGGAGCAGCGGCGCTAATACGCCGACGAACAACACGTCTGCCACCAACTTGAGCACTGGCAATGTTGTCGCGAACGGCACGGTGACCGGCGGACGCGGATTTCGCGGGCCATCGCTTTCGGCGCCAGGCCAATTCCTTGCTCCCAGCGTCGGCGGATTGAGCGACCGGTTTATCAAGCAATCCTCTAGCGTCAACAGCAACAATGCCCAGGTGGTCAGGCCGTTCTACGGCTCACAATACGCCGCGCCACCGCCGGCCGGGTTCGTTCAGAATCCCAACGCCGCCGGCACGTACATCGAGGCCACGCCGTTGACGCGGTCTCCTTACGATCTGCGCTTGGGCGATGTCACCAACTCGCAGACCACAATGCTCCCGCGCTCCGGCGACGCCAACAGCGTGGGGCAACTCGATAACAGCAACTCGCAATCGCTCCTGACCGCCAGCCCGCTGTACGGCATTCGCCAGGAAGACAACTCAACGCTGTCTGACGGCACGCCGTCACTCAACCGGCTCACGAATATCAATCGCAATAACGTGCCGGGCGCGGCCGACCAATCCGTTCAGGACATGCGCAACGAGCTACGTAAAAACGCCATCAGCGACGATCCCAAAGACGGAACCACCAAGGCGCCGGTCGATCCGAATAACCTTTCGGACTCGGCGAAAATCGGCGCGCCGTTCGAATCGCCGGAGACGACGAGCTTCGGCACGAAGCCGCTGACGTCCTCAATCAGCGGTGAAGCATTCGGCACGAAGGTCGAATCTGATCAATCGTTGACCAATTCGCTCGTGCCTGCACCAGCGGCGCAGATGGGGCAGTACGCAGAACTCTCCCGTCGATTCGACAAGCTGAAAGGACCGGCCCAGACCGACCAGCAGGTTAACGCGAAATTCCAAAGCGATCTATCCAAGCGGCAAGCGGACCAGAAGGCAGCGGAGATTGCGAAGCAGACCGGCACGCCGGCCGTTCCGGGACGAACCCGTCCGGGTGGCGCGCCGGGTTACCAGCCGGTTCCCTTCCCCACCAATGGCGGCGGCGGGGGATCGACTCCTGATGTGAAATCCCCTCCGAATACTCCGAACGTCGCACCGCCACCGACGGTCGACAACACTCCGCCGTCGGTTTCGCCCGTTCCTGCTCCGCCGACGGTTGATAAAGGCCCGGCGATCGATACCAATTCGCCGCTGGTCAAACCCGGCCAGCCGCTCATCGTCGGCAGCCTGACGGACGGCATGAAGCCGAGCGGGCTGCGAGACACGCTCGGCACTGCCGAGGACCAGATGCGGGCGGGCAAGTTCACGTCGGCGCTGGATCAGTACGACCTGGCCGAGCGCGTTGCGCCGAACAACCCGATGATCACGCTCGGGCGGGCGCATGCCGAACTCGGCGCGTCGTACTACGCCCGCGCTGAATCCGATATCCGCCGCGCCTTGGCCGCCGACGGGGCGCTGATGCTCGGGCAGTACAAGCTCGACAAATTCCTCGGCCGCGACCGGCTGAATTTCCTGGAGAAGGATCTGAAGGACATCACGACGACCGAGCCGAAATCGACGCGTGCGCCCTTCCTGCTGGCGTACATCAAGTACCAGACCGGCGACAGCAATATGGCGGCGAACTATCTCGCGTTGAGCGAGAAGCGCGCCGGCACGCCGGACCCGTTGTTCAAGCAGCTCCGCAGCTACTGGGATCTACCCGCCGCCGACCCGATTCCGGATACGCCGGACTTGAACAAGTAGAAAAGCAGGGGCAAGTATTAAGGGGCAAGGGGCAAGTGGAATAAATTCCTACTTGCCCCTTGCCTCTTAATACTTGCCCCTATTTTTTAGCCCGGGTAATCCGACTTCTGCTGCCAGTCGAGTTCCACGCTGCCCGGGATGCCGTGGTATTCGCGGGGGAAGACGTAATCTTTGCGGAGCGGGAAACCTTCCCAGTCATCGGCGCACAGAATGCGACGGAGATCGGGATGGCCGGGGAAATCAATGCCCAGCAGATCGAACGCCTCGCGCTCGTGCCAGTCCGCCGCCGGCCAGAGGTCGGCCACGCTGGGGATCGCCGGCTTCGCTCGCGGCGTGTACACCTTCACCGCGAACACGTGCTTCAGGTCGTAGCTGTATAGATCGTAGACGCAGCACATCTTGTCGTCGGCTACGTAATCAATGCCCGTGTGATTGGCGAGCCAATCGAATTGGAGCGTCGGCTCGCCGATGAGGAACTCCGCCAGCTCGCGCCAGTGCTCGGCGTTGACGTGCACGCGCGGGTGCTTGTCGTCGGGGAGCGAGGCGATGATCTTGTCACCAAAGCGGGCCGAGATGGCGGCGGCGATCTGTGCGGTGGTCATGATGTGCCGGATTATACGGAAGATTCGCCCGACGGCTAGCGTCGGCCGCCGGTCTCGATCGCCGCGCCCGACCGATTGGACCTGAACGCCGCCATATCGATCCCGACCATCTGATAGCCGCCGGTCTCCGCGGAAAACCGCGGATCAATCCTCGCATCGGGCACCGGCGAATCGGCTGTGAACTGGTTCGGCGGAGCAACGAGCAATGTCGGCAGGTGTTGATCGAGCAGGGCAGCGAGCGGCGTGCCGGTGGGCACGCGCTGCGCGCCCGGCATGCGGCGGAGATAGAACGAATCGATCGAATCCACGCCCGGCTGTCCCAGCCATACCGGGCGATCTTTATCAAACCCCGCGACGATGAAGCGGACGGTTTTGCCCTCGATGGCCGGTGCCAGCGCCTGGTAAATCTCGTACGGCTGGTACTTCTTGCCCGGCCGATCGACGTGCCGGGCGGCGAGGTACGTGGCGTTGAACAGCAGCGCCAGAATCACGCCGCCGTAACCGGCGACGAAGGTTCGTTCGCGAAACTCGGCGATGCGCCAAAGGCCGGCGGCGCGGCCGATCATCCACGCGATCAGCCCGGCGATGCAGATGCAGAGCGCAGGCATCGCCGGGTAAATGTAGTGCGTGAACTTGCTATGGCTGACCGAAAAAATTGCCACCCACCCGACGCCGGCGATGACAGCCAACCGCCACTCGGCCCGCCGACTGCTGACGAATCCAGCTATCACTGCGAAGACGATCGCCGGCAATACCAGCGCAAACGCGGCGGCGGAACCGGCGATCGCCATCGGGAAATAGGTGATCGGCTTGATCTGCCGCGGATCCACGCCGACCGTTGCGCGCTGGACGATGTTCTGCGCAAACATGTCGTGCCAGAACGGCGTGCCGAACCGAACGCCCTGCGCGACGTACCACGGCAGAAGCATGATCAACGAGACCGCCAGCGCGCCGAACAGCGCCGCGAATTGCCGCTGCCATTGGGGGCGAGGCAGCATGAAAACGTGAACGAACAACAGCAGCATCAGCGGCAAACCGGCGACCGTTTTGAGCATTCCTGCGAGGCCGACCACTACGCCGAGCGAGACCCAACCCGCCACGCGAGCGGCGCGCTGGATGCGCGAGGAGGGCGGAGTCGCCGTTCGAATGAATCGCCAGTAGATGGCCGTGCCCAGCAGAATGAAGAACGTCAGGGCGGAATCGAACGTGCCGGATCGGGCGCCGTGGTCGTAGACGAATCGCTGGTTGGTCGCCAGCAGCAGCGCCGCGATCAGGCCGACTTCAGGCGCGAACATCACCCCCGCGAGCAGGCAGGTCAGTCCAACCGCGAGCACGCCAAACGCCGCCGACCAAACGCGGTAACGGACGATGTCGGGAAAAACGTTGTACGTCGCGGCCGACAGCCACATCTGCAGCGGCGGCTTTTGGAAATAGACCGCCCCGGGGTAAGGCGCCGGCGAAAGCCATTGCCCGGTCTCGACGATCGTATCGACGCACGAGGCGTAGACCGCCTCATCGCCGCACACGCGATCGTTCCGCAACCCGATGAACATCATGGCCGCCGCCGTCGTCATCGCCAGCAGTGTGTACAGCGCGATGCGCAGCCAGGGGCGGGCGAGGGTCATAGTGATTGCGGATTGAAGATTTCGGATTTCGGATTGAAATGCATCACATTTGGTCCGGGTGTTCAATGCCGAGCAGATCGAGGCCGATCGCCATGGTCTTGGCCGTCACATCACAGAGCGCGAGCCGGCTGGATTTGACCGGCTCTTCACTTTGGTTCACCGGGCAATTCTCGTAAAAGCCGCTGAACTTGCTGGCGAGCTCGTACAGATACGTGCAGAGCAAGTGCGGCTTGAGTTCCTTGGCGACGAGTTCGATCACTTCGCCGAGCCGGAGAATGTGCTTCGCCAGCGCGAGTTCGTGCGGCGATTCGAGGTTAATTTTCCCCTCGCCCGGTACGCCGGGAGAGGGTAGGGTGAGGGTTCTGTCTCGAAGCCCCGAGACGTTTTCGGATCTCGCGGAAGAATCCTCATCTCCGCCTTCTCCCGGCGTACCGGGAGAAGGAGCAAGACGCGACTTGCGGAAAATCGACTGGATTCGGGCATAAACGTATTGCAGGTACGGGGCGGTGTTGCCTTCGAAGGAAAGCATCTTGTCCCAGTTGAACACGTAGTCGCTGGTGCGGTCTTTCGAGAGATCGGCGTACTTCACCGACCCGATGCCGACGGCATGGGCGATTTCCTTCCGCTGTTCCTCCGGCAGATTCGGATTTTTCTCCCGCACGACTGCGGCAGCGCGTTCTTCGGCTTCGTCGAGCAATTCCTTAAGCTTCACGACATCGCCGCTGCGCGTTTTGAAAGGCTTGCCGTCTTCGCCGAGCATCGTGCCGAAGGGGGCGTACTCCAATTTCACTTGGCCGTCGTGAGTCCAGCCGGCCTTGTCGGCCGTGCGGAACACTTGCGAAAAATGCTGCGCCTGCCGGGAGTCGTGCGTGTAGATGATGCGGTCGGCGTGCTCTTCGTTGATGCGGTAACGAATGGCGGCGAGATCGGTCGTGCCGTAGAGGTAGCCGCCGTCGGATTTTTGGATGATGAGCGGGGATTTTTCGGGGCCGTCGACGAAGACCGCGACTGCACCGTCGGATTTGATTGCGATGCCTTTAGACTTTAATTCGTCGACGACATCCGCGAGGAATTGGTTGTAGAATGACTCGCCTTTCTCATGAGTTGCGTTTAGCTTGACGCCGAGAGTGAGATAGACAGTCAAATAATGAAGGCGAGTTTCCGCAACGATAATTTTCCACGCCTCAAGCGTATCCGGGTCGCCGGCTTGAAGCCGAACTACCGTTTGACGAGATTCATTTTGGAATTCAGGGTTTTCATCGAAATTCCTTTTGGAGCTTCGATAAAACTCTTCTAAGTCAGAAAGTCCTTTCCACTTAAATTCACTTCCTCCGCTCTCCCGAATGGCTCGCAGCTTTCCCAATAGGTCATCAAATCGAGTCAACAGTTCATTAATCAGCATCCCAAACTGCGTCCCCCAATCCCCCAGGTGATTCCGCCGGATCACGTTATGCCCCAGCCGCTCCAGCACGTTCGCGATGGCGTCGCCGATGATCGTGCTGCGCAAATGCCCAACATGCATTTCCTTCGCGATGTTCACGCCGCTGTAATCGACCACAACCGTTTGCGGCTTCGACACTTTCGGCACTGCGAACTGCGGGTCGCCGGCGATCGTATTAACCTGTGCCGAAAGCCATGTCGGGCTCAGTTTCACATTGATAAACCCCGGCCCGGCGATGTTGGTTTCGGTGGCGATTTCGCCTAACTGCAATTTCGCGCGGATTTGTTCCGCGACCTGCCGTGGGTTGGTTTTTTGGCCGGTTTTTTCTGTCACGAGCTTGGCCAGGCCCATCGCCGCGTTGGATTGATAATCGCCGAACTGGGCGTTCTGGCTCAGGCCGATCGCGGGGTCGGCATCGAAGTCGAATGCGTCTTTTATGGCGGCTGCGAAGGCGGCATGGAATTGGGCTAGAATGGTTTGCATGATTTTCTGCGGGCCGATGCAACTTTGTCGGAAAACCGCACTACTAATAAGGGTGGGATCGATTCGATCCTGCCGCTGGGTCATGCTAACGGTTCGGGCAATCTTCGCCAACCCGCCGGTTTACGTTGACCGAATGCGAGAGGCTGTTACATTGGCCGGGTCAATCTGATTGTTCTGGCGTTTTACAAGGACGACTATGAAACGTGCGTGGAAGCAATGGGGTTTGAGTGTCGCGGTGTTGGCGGGTATCGGGTTATCGATCCCGGCGTATCTGCGGGCGGAAGACAATGCCGTCGACCGTCCGAAGATCGGCACCCTCCCCGAGCGCATGGCCCCCGCCACGCAGCCGGCGATGTCCGTCGATCAGATGAAGCAGGGGGCGTTTGAGGCGCTCCGGCACGGCAAGTTTGACGAGGTCGACGACCTTCTCGAAAAGGCCGCTGCAACCAATGCCGAAGATCCCACGCTCAAGCAGATGGCGGTCTGGAGCGGTGAGTTCGACAGCCAGCTGAAAACGTTCATGGCCGAGCGGCGAACGGCGTACGAGAAATCGGTCGCCGAGGTGAAACTCCTGCTCAGTCACGACAAGCCCACCTACGCGATTGACCTTGCCGCCCGCGCGTTCCTGCTGACAGACGACAAAAAAGGATTCCGCGCCGAGCCGTGGGTCGATTCGCTGGTGAACACGAACATCAAGCTGGCCGAGCAGGACGAAGCCTCGGCCCATTGGCTGCAGGCAATGTCGATCTACTCCGACCTGGGCCAGATTGAACCCTCCAAGGCGTTGTGGAAAGACAAGCTGAAAATCGTGACCCGCCGAGTGCGGCTGCTCGCGATCTACACGCCCGACGTTCTCAAAGGCCTTCGCGACAAAGAAGTGAAGGAGCGCGACGAAGTCGAAGCGATCCTGAAACCCACGACCAAGCCGACCACCAAGCCCGCCGAGCTTGGAAACAACGACGCGTTCAAAATCGATTGGCACGAGTCGCTTAAAAACATCCGCATGTCGATGCTGAAAGATGCGCTCGACCACGCCGCGGAAAACTATTACCGCGACATCAACTACAAGATCCTTTCCAACGGCGGCCTGAACGCGCTGCGCGTGGTGGCCACCACCACGGGGATGGAGACCGTCTTCCCGAAGCTGGCCGACGCGGCGAGGAAAGACGCGTTCATGAAAGTGCTTGATGAATCACTCGAGCAGATCAACCAGTCCACGCCGGATAACGAACAGCAGATCGCAACGCGGATTTTGAACAAGCTTGTGGTGTCGAATCGTGAAACAATTCAGCTGCCGGAAGAAGTGCTCGTCAGCGAGTACGCCGACGGCGCGTTCGCCGAGCTCGATCCGTTCTCCACGATCATCTGGCCGAGCGAAGTGCCGGAATTCGTGAAAGCCACGCAGGGTGAATTCTCCGGCGTGGGGATTCAGATCCAGAGCGATGAAGACGGCAACCTGAAAGTCGTCAGCCCGATCGAAGACTCGCCGGCCTACAAGGCGGGCGTCAAGGCTGACGATATCATCACCCACATCAACGGCAAAAATGCCAAGGGCATCACCACCACGCAGGCGGTGAAGTCGATCACCGGCCCGGCCGGCACGACGGTCACGCTCACGATCAAATCCCCGGATCTGACCTCGCGCGAATACACTCTTCGGCGCGAAACGATCAAGGTCGCATCGCTCAAGGGCTGGCTGCACATGCCCGGCGGCGGGTGGGATTATTTCGTCGATCACGATCAGAAGATCGCGTACATGCGCCTCACCAGCTTCAGCCGAACCACCGGCGATGAGCTGGACAAAGCTGTCGATGAACTCAAGACCAAGGGCGCTAAGGCCATCATCCTCGATCTTCGCTACAACCCCGGCGGCCTGCTGACGGCGGCGACGGAAGTGTCGGACAAGTTCCTGCACAGCGGCGTGATCGTTTCCACCCGGGCCGATCGCGATACGCCCAATCCGCCCACGGTCGCCGCGGCGCACGCCGACGGCGGCGAGACGGATCTGCCGCTCGTCGTCCTGGTGAATCAATATTCCGCATCAGCCAGTGAAATCGTGAGCGGCGCGCTGAAAGATCAGCACCGCGCCACGATCGTCGGCGAGCGGACGTTCGGCAAGGGCTCGGTGCAGATGCTCTTCTCGCTCAGCAGCAAGGACGCGCTGCTCAAGCTCACCACCAGCCACTACTACCTGCCCAGCGGCAAGTGCATTCATCGCGAGGAGAACAGCACCGAGTGGGGCGTGGATCCCGACGTGACGGTGGAGATGACCCCAGAGCAAATGCGGGCCGCCATCGATGCCCGGCAGGACCTGGACGTGCTGCGCGACATCGACAACGGCGCCGCGCCCAAGGCCGCGCCTTCCACGCAGCCGGTGAAGAAGGATCTGCTCGCGTCCGACCCGCAATTGTCGGCCGGCCTGCTGCTGCTTCGGCTGAAGCTGTCAGGCGCTGCGTTGTAATGAAGTGAATTTAAAAAGAGCGACGCTTGATGTTAAACCGGCTACGGCTGGTTGAACATCAGGCGTTCTTTTTTGTTTGAAACGATGCTAAGGCTTGGGGCACGTCGGCCGATACGTCGAAGAGTTGATCGAGGCCGGTCGCCACGAACACGCTCCAGACCCGCGGGCTGATCCCGCACAGCCGCAGGTGGCGATCGTGAGCCAGCAAGTGTTTTCGGAGCGTGATCAGGGCTGACAGGTGCGTTGAATTGACGTATTCAATGGCCGAGAAATCGAGCACGACGTCGGCGGCCGGCGAGAGTTTTTCCAACGCGGCAATGTCCTTGGCGAACTGGGGATTATCCGCCAGCCGTCCGAGCATTACGCCGTTGGATTCTCCTTCGATAGACATTGTGATTGTGATACCGAATTCAACCGGCCGCGTCCACTACAATTGAATTTCACGACGCAAAAATCGTAAGTCTCTCGCAAATCAATTCAGTTCAGTGCGACATCTCTTCCCACCCGCCGCCGAGCGCTTTGTAGAGCGCGACCAGATTGGCGGCGACCGTTCGATCGCTCTGCACCAGCGAATCTTCCGCACCGTAAAGCGAGCCCTGTGCGGCGATCACGTTGAGAAAATCGGTCTGGCCGTTGTTGTAAAGACGCGTGGCCAGGTCGAGCGCGCGGCGGTACGCGATGACGGTTTGCGTCAGCGCTTCGCAATGCTGCTGTTCCTTGGCATAGGCGGTCAGCGCGAATTCCACGTCCTGCAGCGCCGTGAGGACCGATTTGGAATACGCGAGCACCGCCTGCTCCTGCACCGCGTTTTGAACGGCGACGTTCGAGCGAATTCGCCCCGCATCAAAGATCGGCCAGCTCACGCTCGGGCCGACGGACCAGAAGCGGTTGTCCCAGTTGCCCAGGCCCTTGGCCTTGCCGCTTTCCGTGCCGAGCGAACCGGTGAGAGAGAATTTCGGATAGAGATCCGAGACGGCCGACCCGACTCGCGCGGTGGCGGCATGCAATTGCGCCTCGGACCGGCGAATATCCGGCCGGCGCCGCAACAACTCCGACGGCAGCCCAATCGGAACAGCCGGCGGCGTGGTGGGGATGGAGGCATCGCTGGAGAGTTCATCGACGAGCGTTCCCGGCTGTTGCCCGAGCAGCACGCTCAGGCTGTAAATCGACTGCCGGACCGCGGCTTCCAGCGGAGGAATCTGCGACGTGGTGGAAGCCAGTTGCGCCTGCGCGTTAGCCACATCAAGGCCGCTGACGAATCCAGCGTCGAATCGCTTTTGGGTGACATCAATGTTGTGCCGCTGCAGCGCGATGTTCTTTTTCGCGATCAGGATGCGCTGCTGCGCGCTCCGCAGATCGAGATAGCTCGTCGCCACCTCGGCCGTGAGAGAAACTAGCACGTCGCGCCGGTCTTCGATCGCGGCGGTGATGTCGGCGTTGGCGGCTTCGACATTCCGGCGCGTGCCGCCGAACACGTCGATCTCCCACGAGGCATCAAACCCCGCGCGGTAAAGGCTGTTCGACGGCTGATTGCGATTGAGCGAGTTGTCGAAGCCGGATGACTTGCTCCGAGAGTAAGAGGCCGAGCTGTCGATGTTCGGCCAGAGGTCGGCGCTCGCCACGCCGCTCGCCGCGCGGGCTTGGCGGATGCGCGCCTCCGCCTGCTTAACATCGAGATTCGTCACGACCGACTGATTCACCAGCCGAGTCAGCATCGGATCGTTGAAGTTAGTCCACCACTGCACCGATGCCACCGGCTGAGTCGAAGGAACGCTCGCCTGCGTGGAAGGGACGTTAGATGGCAGAGTAGTAGGGCTGGCCCAGGCTTCGGGCGTGGCGGGGTGCGGCTCGTGATAGTCCGGGCCGACTGTGCAGCCGCTGATCGCCAGCGAAATAGCCGCAGCGGTTGCGAGAGTCATCGGCCAACGGAATCGAACGGTCGCCATGTCTAGTTCCTTCTGATTCAAACGCATCGCCTCGCCGGCTAGTTAAACTATTCGTAACGAAGCGCCTCGATCGGATCGAGCTTGGACGCTTTCCACGCCGGGTAATAGCCGAATATAATTCCCACGCTGGCCGAGACGATGATCGCCGCGATGATCGCGCCGACGGAAATTTCCGTCGGCCAGCTGAGCAGGTACCAGACGAGGAATGATGTCAGCAGCCCGAGCGCAATCCCGATAATCCCGCCGACCATGCAGAGGATGATCGCCTCGATCATGAACTGCCAGAGGATATCGTCCGTGCGTGCGCCGACCGCCATGCGCAGGCCGATCTCGCGCGTGCGCTCGGTGACGGAAACGAGCATGATGTTCATAATCCCCACGCCGCCGACGACCAGCGAGATGGCCGCGACCGCCAGGAGCAATCGCGTCATCATCACCGTGGTGCTGGAGAGCGCGTTGGTGAATTCGGTGAGGTTGGCGACCTGGAAATCATCCGGGTAGTCGTCGCGCAGGTGATGACGCTCGCGGAGCAGTTGCGTCATCTGCTTAATCGCCAGCGGAATTTCCTCGGTGCTGGAAGCGGCCGCGACGATCTGATCGATATTGATGAACCGAACGCTCACCGGCGAGTCGTTGGCCTGCAGCGTGTCGCGGGACGGGTAGAGCGAGGTGGTATTGGCCGGATACGGGTTCTTCAGGGTGTTGATCGAAGATGAAACGGTGCTGGCGCTCTGGTTGGCTACGCTCGAACTCGTGCCGGACACGCGGAATTTAATCGTCGTCCACGGGGCCAGGAGAATATCGTCCTGGTCTGACCCCATCATGTTCGAACCCTTCACCGACAGCACGCCCAGAATTTTGAACGGGATATTTTTGACCCGCAGTTCTTTCCCGACCGGGTCTTCATTCGGAAAAAGCTGCGTGGCGATCGTGTGGCCGATCACGCACACCTTGGCGGCGTTGCGGACGTCGGCGTCGGTGAAGATGTCGCCGGCGGTGAGGTTGTTCCAGTCGCGGACGACCAGGTAATCGGGCGTGCTGCCGATGACCGTCTGCGGCACCCAGTTTCGGCCGGAGTAGACGATCTGTACGCGCGCCCGCACAACAGGTGCGGCCGCCTTGATCGCGGGGCATTCGTCGGCTACCGCCTGGCAGTCCTGCGGGGTAAGTGTGACGTTCGAACCCGCGCCGAAGCTCACGCCGCCGCTTGCCGCCATGCCCGGAAAGACCAGCAGATTGTTCGCCCCCATGCTGGCGACGGTCTTGGCAATCGCCGAGGCCGAACCGTTGCCGATGTCCATCATCGCGATCACCGCCGCCACGCCGATGATGATGCCCAGCGTCGTCAGGATCGAGCGCATGACATTCCGTCGCAACGCGCGGGCGGCCGTTGTCAGAGTTCGGTAAATCGTCATGACAACTCCTGCGGATCGATCGCCAGCACCGGATGGGCAACGTGCGTGTCGTATGCGCCGGTTTCAATCAAGCCGTCCTTGATGTGGATCGCCCGCTTGGCGTGAACGGCCACCTCGGGATCGTGCGTGACGAGAATGATCGTGATTTTTTCCTCGTCATTAAGCTTCTGGAACATCTCGAGCACCTCTTCGCTGGTGCGTGAGTCAAGATTGCCGGTCGGTTCGTCGGCAAACAGCAGCGGCGGGTTGTTCACCAGGGCCCGCGCGATCGCGACGCGCTGCTGCTGGCCGCCGGAAAGTTTGGCCGGCGGGTGATCGAGCCGATCACCCAGGCCGACGCGATTTAACAGTTCCGTAGCGCGATCTTTGGCCTGCCGATCGGTCAGGTGCTGCGCGGTATAGCTGAGCGGCATCATCACGTTTTCCAGGGCAGAAGTGCGGGCCAAGAGATTGAAGCTCTGGAAGACGAATCCGATTTTCTTGTTCCGCACCATCGCCCGCTCGTTCACGCTGAGCTGGGAAACGTGTTCGCCGTCGAGCACGTAATCGCCGGAAGTGGGGTGATCGAGGCAGCCCAGAATATTCATCAGCGTGCTCTTGCCCGATCCGCTGGCGCCCATGAGAGCCACGAGCTCGCCGCGCGGCACGCTGAGTGAAATGCCTTTCAATACCGGCACATCGAGCTCGCCGACGTGATACGTCTTGCGAATGTCGCGGAGTTCGATCAGGTTCTGAGTGAGTTCCGGCGGCGGTTGCATTAGTGGCCTCCGCGGCGCCGGGGGATGTTGGGCGCAAAAGGATTCACCGTTTTATCACCACCGTCGTCGGCTACTGCGTCGCCGGTGATCACCTGCAGGTCTTCCGAGATATCCGCGCCGCTGACTTCGGTGTTCACGCCGTCGGTAATGCCGCGCTGAACCTGGATGGGTTTTGCGAATTCTCCATCGACAACCCAGAGCGTGACCGGCTTTAAAGCGCCGGCCGGACGGCGGTGTCCGCCCTTGTGGCCCGAACCTTCGGCGGGCGCTTCGGCGGATGCGGAAGCGCCGGCGAGCGGAGTCGCGGTTGAAGTGGTTGCATTGGCCGAGGGAGCCATTCTCTCGGCGGCAGGCGTGTATCGCAGGGCGGAGTTGGGTACCAGCAACACGTCGGTATGCTTGGCCACTTCGAACGACGCGTTGGCTGTCATGTAAGGTATGAGCGTTTCGTCGGCATTGTCGACAACAATTTCAACCGTGTACGTGACGACGTTATTGGTCATCGTCGCGTTGTAGCGCAGTTTGTCGACTTCGCCGGAGAAGGTGCGATTCGGAAACGCATCGACCGTGAAGGTGACGTGCTGGCCGGTGCGGATACTGCCGACATCGGCCTCGTTCACCGAGGCCCAGATTTGCATGTGCTTCAGATCCTTGGCGAGCAGGAACAAGCTCGATACGTTTAAGCTGGAAACGACGGTCTGCCCGATGTTCACGCGGCGGTCGATGATCACGCCGTCCACCGGCGAAAGGATGACGCAGTACCCGAGGTTTCGTTCGGCGCGATCCACAGCCGCCTGCGCGGACGCGACGCCCGCCTGCGCGGAAACGATCGCCGCTTCTCCAACGCCGACGTTCGCCTTGGCGATTTCAAACGCGGCCCGATAGCTGTCGTAGCTGCTCTGCGCCAATGCATCGCTCGGGCCGAGCATTTGCGCTCGGTCCCAGTCGCGCTTGGCCTGATCCAGCTTGGCCTTGAGCTGCACGAGATCGGCAGTGGCGCTGACGACGGCGGCCTTGGCCTGGTCGGACGCGGCGTGCGCGGCGTCGACTTCAGACTTGTAGACCGACGGATCGATCGTCGCCAGGACTTTGCCCTTTTCAACTTCCGAACGGTAATCAATCTGCTTACCGCTTTTATCCGTGCCGAAGCTGGAGATCTGGCCGGTGACTTGCGAGCCGACGTCGATCACTTCATCGGCCTGCAATGTGCCCGAGGCGGTGATGGACTGAGTGATTTCGCCGCGCCGAACCGCGGCGGTACGGAAGACTAGATTCGAGGTCTCGCTTTTGTGCCTGTACCACAGGCCGCCGCCGACGACTGCGGCGATGATCACGAGCACGAATACGACAATCATTCCACGTTTCATAATGAACTTCGCTGGGCCGATGGTTCACGCCCAGTGCCTTCTTGTATTTCATCCAGGTGCGTCACAAATCGATGCAGCAGCTGATTCAACTGGCGCTGCTCGGCAGCGCTCAGCACGTCCATCAGCGAAGTGACGCGCTTGTCGTGCTCGGCATGCAGCGTTTCAACCAGTCGCCGGCCGGCAGGGGAAAGTTGGATCAGCTTTGATCGCTGATCGTGATCGGAATTGCTTCGAAGCACGAACCCGGCGCGCACGAGCCGATCGACAGCGCCCGTCACACTCGGCGGGCGAATCAGCAATCGCTCGCCCAGGTCAGTGACGCGGAGCAGCGCGTGGCCGTCTTCTTCGGCGCGGTAGAGATTCCAGAGAATCGCCCACTGCGACCCGCTGATGCCCGCTTTGGCAAAGAACGGATCGAGAATGCGGCGAACGTTTCCGATCGTGCGCAGCAACAGACGGAACGTTGAATCGCCGGCGACGTTCGAAGGTTTAGGGAGCGATGAGGGCTTCATGAAATCACAGGCGGTCCATATCTTTATTTAGCTTCCTAAATAATACGCCCGAAACTGCGATTTGTTACGACGCCATCAAATTTTCTACGGACGTGAGTTAAATCAGGTTGGGAAAAGGAATTAGAGATTCCTTCGAAGGCAGCTGCCGGCTTCGCGGCAAGGGAGCCGGACTGCAAGGCTGATGAAGCGAGGACGACGGGGCTCGAACCCGCAACATCCGGATCGACAGTCCGGTGCTCTAACCAATTGAGCTACGTCCCCGTGGGGGAGCCAAGCAATTTAGCGGCGCGGTCGGGGTTGTCAAGCGCAGCCAGCGCGGCCTGAAGTGCCGAACGCACACGAAACTGTGGATTGCCGAGCGTCTCGTTGGCGGGGCAGGATTTGTGTGGTAAACGAGCTTGCAATGATTCTGGCCGGCATTGATGAAGCAGGTTACGGACCGGTCCTTGGGCCGCTGGTCGTGGGGGCGTGCGCGTTCGAAGTCCCCGACGGACTGGAATCGCCGGACCTTTGGAAGCGGCTGAAAAAAGTCGTCTCGAAAAATCGCTCCCGCTCCGGCCGGACGCTGCACATAAACGACAGCAAGTTGGTCTACGCGCCGTCGCAGGGCTTGAAGGAACTCGAGCAATCGGTCCTGGCCGTCGCGGCTTGTTTGCATGAATGGCCGGACGATCTGGATCACTTCATCCGCTGCGTGGCCAATCATGCTTCGCCGGAGTTGGCGGAGCATCGCTGGTACATTCCGAACGCGGACGAGAAATTCCCGATCGAGCATGACGCTGTCAGCATTCGCATTCGCGCGAATGGCCTGAAGCATGAGATGGAGCGCACCGGCACGCGCTGCGTCGCGCTCTCCGCCCGCGTCGTAAGCGAGCGGCCGTTGAATCGCCTCTTCAACGCGACGCGGAACAAGAGCAACACGCTTTTCTCGATTGCTTCAATTCACATCGACGAACTCGTTCGGAAATTCGGCAAGCAGAAGCTCACGATCTTCTGCGATCGCCAGGGCGGTCGAGCGCACTACGGGCCGATGCTGCGGCAGATGTTTGACGATTGGTCGCTCGAAGTGACTGAAGAAACCGAAGGCCGCAGCGTGTACAGGCTGATCCAGGGCGAGCATTCTGTGACGATCTTGTTCGCCGAGAAGGCCGAGTCGCAGTCGATGTCGGTCGCGGTGGCGTCGATGCTCTGCAAGTATCTGCGCGAGGCGCTGATGGGCCGATTTAACGCATTCTGGCAAGGCCATCAACCCGGCGTCGCGCCGACGGCGGGGTATTACAACGACGGTCATCGGTTTTTGAAGGACATTGCTGCGACCCGCGTGGCGCTGGGCGTGAACGATTCGGATTTGATCCGGAGTCGGTAGATCGCCGCCAAGGCGAACGTCGAGCGATATAACTCGCCTGTAAACATCTCACCCACGCCATCGTCGTCCTCTGAGGGTGTTCGAGAAGTTTACAATTAAATTTTTCGAAGCATCGTCATCCTGAGGTACTCCGAAGGATCTCGCTTGTCAGAAAGTGCCGGCTAGATCCTTCGGAGTACCTCAGAAAGACGACGTGGTTGAGTCCGAAACGTGTTAGCCGATCGTCTTGTAAAGCGCCTGCGTTCCTTCGCGTCCCCAGCCTTTTGACTTTGCCTGCGTGAACAGTTCGTTCACCAATTGCACCGCCCGCAGTGAGAGATTCAATTCCTTCGCCGATTCCAGCACCAGCCGCAGATCTTTCAACTGAAGATTGATCGTGAACCCTGGCGCGAAATCGCCCGACATCATTTTCGGCCCGAGATTGTTCAGCTGCCAACTCCCCGCGGCGCCGCCGGCGACGGCTTGGATCGTGGCGGCTGGGTCGAGTCCGGACTTTTTGGCGAAAGTCATCGCCTCGCTCACCGCCAGGTTGGTGATCGTCACGAGAATCTGATTGGCGAGCTTCGTCAGTTGCCCGCTGCCGGTGGGGCCGCAGTAGGTGATGGTTTTGCCGAGCTTTTGCAGCAGCGGCAGGGCGCGATCGTACGCGGGCCGATCGCCGCCGGTCATGATCGAGAGTGTCGCGTTCTTCGCGCCGATGTCGCCGCCGCTGATGGGGGCGTCGAGCAACATCGCGCCCTTGCCGGCCAGTGCGGCGGCGAATTCTCGTGTGGCGGCGGGGGAGATCGTGGAGTGGTCGATCACGATCATTCCCGGCCGGGCGGATTCAATCACGCCGTGCTTACCGAGCAGCACGTCGCGCACGTCGGGCGTGTCGGTGACACAGAGGAAAACGACATCCGCCTCCCGCGCGGCGGCGGCGGGGGTGTCGGCCCACTTCGCGCCGCGGGCGAGTAAAGACTCCGCCTTGGACTTCGTGCGACTGTTGATGACGAGCGGATTCCCCGCGGCGAGCAGGTGGCCGGCCATCGGTGCGCCCATGATGCCTAAGCCGATGAACGCTAGTTGGGTGGGATTCATGCTTGGAGTTTACAGGAGAGAGGCGTCCCGCTGAAGCGGGACGAACCGACGACGCAATCGCGAACCGACGACGCAATCGCGCACTGATGTGTCGTTCGCAGTTGGGTTTACTTCGAGAGATAGAGGAACAGCAGCACCAGGTTGATCACGACCGACAACCCCGCGACGATCGCGATCGTCAGTACCAGCGGGTTCGCCCACACGTTGACCGGCTGAGCGGGGTGGAAAATATCGACTGTTTTCCCGGTCTCTTCGATCTTGGAAAGCCCTTCCAGATCGACCGACCGCCGGGCGTTGATCGGCGGGCGGTTGTCGCGAACCAGCCGCAGGTCTTCGAGCATGTCTTCGGTGTGGGCGTAGCGGTCGTCGCGATTTTTCGCCATCGCCACTTCGATGATCTCGCCCACGCCGGAGCTGAGCGCGGTGTTGATATGGTCGGGCGGCACGAGCGGTTGCTTCAGGTGCTTGTGCATCACGGCGCTGGGATTTTCACCTTCAAACGGCGGCCGGCCGGTGACGAGGTGGTACATCGTGGCGCCGAGGCTGTAGACGTCGGCGCGGAAGTCGATATCGACATCGCCGCGGATCTGTTCGGGGCTGATGTAGTACGGCGTGCCGTACGCCTTGCCGGCTTCGAGCTCGGCGGCTTCCTTGTCGTCGGTCGCGCGGGCCAGACCGAGATCGGTCAGCTTCGCCACGCCGCCGGGAGTGAGCATGATGTTCTTGGGTTTCACGTCGCGGTGAATCAGCCCGCGCTCGTGGGCGTGTGCCAGTGCGTCGGCCATCTGGATCGTGATGTCGAGCGCTTCGGCCTCTGAGAAGCTCCGCCCTTCACCAGCCGGCGGCGGGACCATGATGTCGTACAGGCTCTTGCCTTCCAGGTACTCCATCACAAAGTAGTGCGTGCCGTCGGGCGTGCTGGCGACGTCGATCGCCTGCATGATGTTCGGGTGGCTCAGCCGGGCGGCGGCCTTTCCTTCTTTGTAGAAACGCTCGACGAATTCCGCGCTCTCGCTCATCTTGCGCGGCAATACTTTGATCGCCACGATGCGGTCGAGCGAGATCTGCCGGGCTTTGAACACTTTCGCCATCGCGCCGCGCCCGAGTTCGCTCATCAACTGGTAGCCGGGGATTTGCGATTTCTTGCGGTCATCCAGCGTGGTGCGGATGCGCTTGACCTGGTTGATCGTGATGAAGTTGTTCTCAACCAGCAAGTCGGCCAGGCTGCGCTGATTCGGGTCTGAAGACTGCTTCTGCTGCTCGCGGCAGAAGTCGATTTCGGTCTTGGTGGCCAGACCCATATCGACGACGGCCTTGCCTACCTCGGTATCGAGGTTAGCTGCCAAACCAGCGGGATTGGATCCTGCACGAGACATGTTCACCCGGGGTGAAGTTACAGCTACAGCTCAAAGTGCGGCACCCATAGCACATGAGCCGGCCGGACCGTTTGAAAGTATGGCGGTGGCGCGGGAGGTGTCAAGAAAATCATTGTCAGTAATCGGCCCCGATTTCTTATCGGACGATGATTCCGCGAATCCGGGGGAAGCGAATCGATTGTGCGGTACGCCTGTATTGACAGTAACCGCCGTACCGCTACAAATGTCCTTTGCAACGGTGGCCGTAGCTCAGTTGGTAGAGCGCCAGTTTGTGGTACTGGACGTCGCGGGTTCGAGCCCCGTCGGTCACCCTATTCGAAGGGGCAAGTATTAAGGGGCAAGGGGCGAGCGAAATGCTTTCTGCTTGCACCTTGCCCCTTAATACTTGCCCCTCTTACATCATTTCTCGTTATCGGCTCCCCATCGATACAGCTGCGGATTGAACTGCTTCCACTTGGATTTGCCCGCGAACGTATTACCGACTTCCCGAATCTTCTCAACGTAATTTTCGAATTCCGCCGTGCCCGAAGTGCGGGGGCCGAAGCCCTTCGTACCGACGATGCAGTACCACTTCGAGCCGGCCCAGCGTGGCAGGCCCTGGGAGACTGTGCAATCTACGCCGTTCTTGATCAACTGGTCGGCCGCATCGTGGGCGAGTTGTTCTTTGTCGTAGATCTGAATCAACACGTAGTTCATGTTGATGATGCGTTCGGCCGGAAGCGCCGCGCCGTGGCCGGAGGTATCGCCCGCCGGCGGAGTGTCCTGCGGCGAGGGCAACTGCGGCGGCGGCTGGGCGGGGCGGCGCGAAACATCAAGCACTCCCGTGCGAACAACCTGCCGGTTTTGCGGGCTCGACAGCGCCGCCAGCGTCGGTAGCGACTCGTGCTGGAACTTGTGCACGATCAGGAAGGTCAGCCCGACCACGATCACCACGCCCGACGCAACGATCGTGGTATTGGTCGCATCCCAATTGAACGAAAACCGCCTGAACCACGGATCACGCGGCGCTCGCTTCTCAGGCGCGATCGGTTTTGGCTCGATATACGCCGGCTCGGGCGCAGGCTCGGTCGCCTTGAAGTGCGCCTGTGACTCGCGCGGTCGAGGCGCTTTCGGCGCGAAAGAAGATTTGGCACGATGGAAGATCGCCGTCCAGCTCGGCGACTGCAGCCAGCTTCGCGATCGAATCAGCGGCGCCGGCGCTTTGCCGATGGACATCACATCAAATAAAGCGGTGGTGCGTTTGCGTTTGGGCATCCTTGCCTCACGGTGAGTGAACAGCGGGCGGTCGATCCATCAACCAGCCCTTGCAGCGGCCGGATTCTCCGAATCCGGGTGATCGCGGATTGCGCAGCGATCTCCGCAGATCAGAAAGTACGATTGCACTGCCGACAAATCAAGCATGATTGCGAACCAAATCGCTGGAAACGCGCAGATTGACCGGCGGTTTTTGCGCGTTTAAATACCCGCTGCATTCTTTGGACGGTCACTTGCGTTTTGATTGACTCGCTGTCCACGCCGGTGTCTGAGGTATTCCGAAGACCCGGATACTTCGCGCGATCGATCCGGGTCTTCGGCATACCTCAGACACCGGCGTGAAAAGACTCAGTCTAAACCGCCCGACGAACGTTCAACTCAACAGCAAATCCGCCACGCGGTGCGGCGTGAGGCGGGCGACCGAGATTTCTCGCACCGGCGATTTGCCCTCCCACGAATTCCAGAGGATCACGCGCGACCGGTCGGCCGACAGCGCGGCCACGTGCGAGGTGCTCGCGATGATCTGCCGAGCGCCGCGATGCGGGCTGACGTATTGCGAGAGCAGGTCGTCGTCGGGGCCGATGCAGTCGATCGCGCCGTCGTCGCCGGCCAGCAGCAGTCGCAGACCGCCGAGCCACGGCAGACCGGCGGCGGTGGAGACGCGTCGGCCGCGGTGTTCCAGCGTGATGAGCGTTTTCGTCACGCGCTCCAGTGCGCTGATCGTGCCCTCGTCGTAAACGATGTAGAAGCGGTGCTCGTCCGGCACGATCGCGATCACATTCCCCGGCCCGGCGGGGCCTAGGCGCTGGATCGAACCATCATCCGTCATTGAAACCAGTTGCGGCCCGATGCTGAAGAGCACCGCCTTGCTGCCGAGCGGTTGAAGATTCCGCGGACTGCCGCCGAGGGCGGCGGGGCGGGCGAGTTTTTCCGGGCGATCGGGTTGGCCGAGGTTCCAGGTGACGATGCCCGCCTCGCCGTGGCAGGCGACGAGTTGGCTCGGGCGTACGATGACGCGGCTGAAACCCTGAGTCGATTCGACGCCGCTGTCGCGGTAGCAGACGGCCTCGGGCCGGCCGGGGTCGGCGATCGTCAACACGCCGTCGCGTGCGCCGATGACGAGTTGTTGCCGGTTGTCGATCGCGACCGACTGCACGCTGCGGAAGGGGCCGAGCGTGTTCGGCAATTCAATCGCCGTCGGCGCTGCATTGCCGGCGAGATCGATTCGGATCAACGACGTTCCCGCGACGGCCCAAAGCACATTGGAGACGGCCTTGCTCGAGCCGGCGAGGAGCAGCGTCTTGAGCATCGCGCCGCGGTCGGCGGGGTTGAGCGACTCGATCGACTGCGCGACCACCGTCGCCGAATCGCCGCGTGCGGACTCGAACTTTCGCAGCAGATCGGTCGCGCGTTGAAAGTGCTCGATCCGCCCGGCCGCCTGTTGCTCGGCCAGTGTTCGCTGCATCGCCTGCAGTTGCTGCTGCGCGAGCGTGGGGCTTTCGAGTTCAAGCCGGATCGGGCCGAGAACTTCCAGGCCGCAAGTGAAGCTCACGTCTCCGGCGGTCTTGCGGAGAAGTTCGCAGAGCGCGGCTCGCCCATCGTCGGCCAGCCAATGATCGACCGGCTTTTCCCGCACGGCGCGGGCGGCGGCGTCGTGCAGCGGCCGCCGATAATGGTCGGCCGCCGTCTGTACCGACAAGGCGGCGCGATCGGTCAGGAAAACTTCGGCAAGCATTTTGCGTTCGGTCAACGCGTCGAGTGCTCGAAGCGACGCGTGAAAGTTCGCGCGCAGGAAATGGCCGTCAGCGGTGGCGAGGTTTGGCACTTCCCACGAGACGCGCGCCGGCGCGACGGCGATCGTCAGGCCGCCAGCCTGTTTTCGGGCGATCTCGTACGGATTGGACGACATGAACACTCCGAGCGACAAAATCCGGCGCGCGGCACGATTCGGCCCGAGCGGATGGATTGCAAATTCCTCGCCCGATCTTATCGGAATTCACGTGATTTGGGCGATATAAACCGAGCGAAGTTGTGGAAGCGCTCCCGTTGCGCCGTGTCGCGTTAGCCCAGCAAACTTGCGGGGCGCGGCAGCGCGGTCTAACATAATCTCAAACGCTGCTGAGGAGAAGATTTATGACGATTCGACGATGGGTTGCCGCGGGGTTGGCCGTGTGCGCGGTGAGCGCTTCGCTGTGGGCCAAACCGGGCATTGTGAAGACGCGCGACGGCACGAGCTACCAGGGCGAAGTCACCGAGACCGAGGACGGGAAGATCGTCATTAAAGTGCACGGGATCGACATGCGCGTCGAGCGGCGCGACGTCGCCTCGATTCAATACATCGACGACGAGGCCGGCGACTTCCAGAAAAAGCTCGCGGCCCTGCCGGCGCGCGATTCGAAGAGTCGGCTCGACATGGCCAAGTCTGCCTTCGCACAGAAGCACTACGACTGGGCCCGCCAGGCGGCGCAGGCGGCGCTCGATGCGGATCCGAACAACAAGGATGCATCCGAGTATCTCACGATGATCCGCAAGCAGCAGGAGTTGGAACACGCCAAGCCTGTCGACCCGAATGGGCCGCCCGCAACTCCCGATCAACCGACCGATACGCCCACGTCGCCGGCAGACCAGAAGGTGCTCTCCGCCGACGACATCAACATCATCCGGCAGATGGAACTCGGCGCGCAGGAAAACAGCTTCAAGGCCAAACTGCAGAACGACGTCGCCCGGCGATTCACCGTCAAAGACAACGGCGGAACACTCGCACAGTTCACCGCGGAGACCAATCAACGCCAGGCACGGCTGATCATAGACCGCGCGCCTGAAATGCGGAACGACGTCCGCATCATGACCGACCCGGCGTCGATGGCGATGTACAAGCAGCACGTTCAGCCCGCCGTCCTGGGCGGCTGCGCAACGAGCGGTTGCCACGGCGGGGCGCAGGCGGGCAAGTTCGTCCTCATCGCACCGGCCGACAACGAGGCGGCCACTTACACCAACTTCTACATCCTCACCAAGTACACCAAGACGATCGACAAGACCACGCATTCCATGATCGATCGCACCGCGCCGCAAAAATCGCTCCTGCTGCAATACTCGCTGCCGGCCGACGTCGCGGACATCAAGCACCCGGATATTCCCGGTGGCTACAAAGGAATCTTCCGCAGCGCCGCCGATCCGCGGTACAAATCCATTCGCGAATGGATCACCAACTCGCTCGTTCCGCTGGCGCCGGATTACGGCATTAAGTTCACGATCCCGGGATCCAGCGCGGCGAGCCCCGCGCCAACCACCAAGCCGGCCAGCAAGTGACGCTCGCTTGTAATGCCGTATGAATCCGTCGATCTACCTGGTTTTGCTGCTGGCGATCACCGTGGGAGCGGGGGTCCGGCAATACCGGGTTCGCCGATCCCTCTCGCGTGAACTCCGCCGCCTCGCCGGCCAATGGCAGATGAATTACAGCCACGGCGATCCGTTGCAACTCACGCATCGCATCGCCGTGGTGTTCCCGGTCAACGGGGCGGCGCACGTCACGATCACTGATTTGATTTACGGCCTCGAGCAGGACAACTACCGCTACTACCTCGCGACCGAATTCACGGTGGGCCTCACCCGCAGCAAGAAGCGCGTCCGGCGAGTGGTGACGTTCACCGAACCAAGAACCGGAACTCCGCGGGCTTTTTCACCCATGCGCGTCGCACCGGCCGAGATGTCGATCGTCGAACAGTTCCAGTTCCTGCGGCCGGACGTGTCATTGCAAAAGTAGTAATCGCTACTAATGGCTCCAACCAAATCACGACGGCCATCCGCGTTTCCTGCGGAGGGCGGACTGGGCATCTGTAGAGGGCGTCTGAAAAGTAGAGAATGTCATGCTGGGGTATGCCGAAGCATCTAGCCTCGTCGGCAAAACGGCTGGATCCTTCGGAGTACCTCAGGATGACGAAGTACGAGAAGGTCAGATGCTCTACGTACTCCGCGTACTCCCTGCATGAGAAGGACGACTTTTTAGTCACCCTCTCACGAGGACAAGTCTGGAAAATGGATCCAGCAGCCACCAATCCATAGCGCCTACTTCGAACGTCGGCGTGTTGCCGCTCGGCGAAAAAAAAGAGCCCAATTCCTTAAACTCAATAGATTAAACGGTTTAAGCCAAACTGAGGCTCAAAAAGCGCCCCCGAAACGCCCCCAAAGCGCCCCCGTTTCACCGCAATTCCACCCCTTTTCCGCTCGTTCTGGAACGAAATCGACTCGGAAATTTCTATTCAATTGCCAAAGAACACATTCTGCGTTGAACCCTAACATAACACAAACTATTGTCAAGCGTTTTTTCTGAAATTTCGCGTCGGAATTTCGCTCGCGCAGATGTACTCGCTCGCAAAACGACGCTTGCGATTTAGATGCGTCCTTTTCAGAACGCATCCAAATCGCAAGCGTTTGCAAACAACGTTGGCCGACCGGGCTGTTACTTCGCGTCGTCCTTTTTCAGGACTGCGAGTTGGCTGCCTTGGGCGTTAACGACGTAGACCAGGATTCCCTTGTTCAGGTCGCCTTTCTTCATCGCGTCGCGGGCTTCCTCGATCGAAGTGACTTTCTTCTTGTCGACTTCCGTGATCAGATCGCCGACGCGGATGCCGGCCTTGAACGCCAGCGAGCGCGGCAGCACGCCGGTCACCAGGGCGCCTTCTTTCGCGGTAGTGATCTTGAAGCGATCGAGCATCGCGTCGCTCGGTGCCGACAGCCGCATGCCCAGCGATTCGACATTGGCTTCTACGGGTTCTTTCTTCTCCGGCTCGACCGGCACTTTCTTCGTGCCGCGCATCGAGGTCAGATCGTCCGGCTGTTCGCCCATCTTGATCTTCACGTCCACTTCCTTGCCGTCGCGGAAGACGGTGAGGGTCGTCTCCTTACCCGGCTCGGTGATGGCGACCTGGTTGCGGAGCTGCTGGGTGTTGGCGACATGCTTGCCGTCAACCTTGGTGATGATGTCGTAGTGCTTGAGCTTTCCGTCGGCCGGGGTGTTGGCGAAGGTCTGCTCGACGAGCACGCCGTCGTTGTCGGTGTAGTTCAGCGCCTTGGTCGCGCCGGGGATGGAGCTGACGTCTTTGATTCCAACGCCCAGCCAGCCGCGCGTCACGTGGCCGCTGGATTTGATGCTGCTGTAGACGAACTTCGCCTGGTTGGAAGGAATGGCAAACCCGATTCCGACTGACCCGCCCGATCGCGATGCGATCGCCGTGTTAATGCCGATCACTTCGCCGCGCAGATTCACCAGCGGCCCGCCGCTGTTGCCGGGGTTGATCGGGGCATCGACCTGGATGAAGTTTTCGTAACCGGTCTGCTGATCGAGAATGCCCGCCTGGCGGTTGAGCGCGCTGACGATGCCGTGCGTCATCGAGCCGACGTAGCCGAACGGCGAACCGAACGCCAAAACCCAGTCGCCGCGGTCGAGATCGTCGCTGTTACCCCACTTGGCGGGGATAAGCTTGTCGGCCTCGATCTTGATGACGGCCAGGTCGCTCTTCGGATCCGTGCCGAGCACCTTGCCATTCGTAATTTCTCGGCCGTCGGAGAGGGTGATGTCCAGTTCGCTCGCGCCGCCGGCGACGTGGTTGTTGGTGAGGATGTACGCGGCGCCGTCTTCGACTTCCATGATCACGCCGCTGCCCGTGCCGACCTGCTCAAAGTTACCGCCGCCGCCGAATCCTTCGGGGACATCGGGCTGGCCGTCGCCGTCGCGGTCGGGGAAGAATTTTCGGAGCGTGTCTTCATCGAACGGCAGCACGCGGTTGCCGCTCACGCCGTGCACCGTTTTGTGCACCTGGATGTTCACGACCGACGGCTCGACGACTTTGCCGATCGCTTTGAAGACGTTGGAAAGGTCAGAGACGGTCGAAAGCTCCTTCCGCGTAACGGCCACGTCCTCGGCGCCGCGGGCGAACTTCACGTTCTGCACGAAGTTGGAACCGACGAGATACACGGCAACGGAAGCGCCGCCGATGGTTGCTGCTACGACGTATTTGCGGAATGCGTTCATTTTCAAAACTCCTGTGTGACAAATGTAAATTCGAAGGTCGATTTTGGCGTGCGGGCTTCAGCCCGCAGTTCTAATGCGTCCATGCGGGCCAAGCCCGCACGCCAAGAATCGTCACTCGGATTTTCCATGTTCGATCTTCTCTGCCTCGCGGTTCCGGCGAAGAAATTTATTTCGTTCATCCGCAGGCATTTCGTACTGCTGCTCGGCCGCGGGGTATTCGCCGGTGGCGACGCGTTGGACGTACTCGGCGAAGATTTTTTTCATCGGCGTCGCGATATCGCCCAGCACCGGAGCGAAGCGGGGCGGTTGGGCGGTGAGTCCGGCGATGTCGTGCATCACCACGACGCTCCCGTGGCAGGCCGGGCCGGCGCCACAGCCGATGACCGGGATCGTCGTGGCTTTCACCACTGCCTCGGAAACATCCGGGGCGACTGCTTCGAGCAGAATCGACGCTGCGCCGGCGTGTTCCATGGAGACGGCGAGCTTCACGATCGCCGCCGCCTCGTCGGCCGTGCGACCGGCGATCTTGTACCCGCCGAGGATGCCGACCGATTGCGGCCGCAATCCCAGGTGCGCCATGACCGCCACGCCCGCGTCAGCCAAAATGCGAATGAGCTTAAGATCACTCGCTGCCGCCTCTAGTTTCACGCAATCGCAGCCCGAAAGTTTCACCATGTTCGCAACGTTCTTCACGCCGCGTGCGGTTGAACCGTGGTAACTTCCGAAAGGCATATCCGCGATGATGAGGCACTGCGGAGCGCCGCGCTTCACCGCGGCCGTCAGCTCGATCAAAAATTCGAGCGACACCGGAAGCGTGCTCGAGTGCCCGAGAATGACATTGGCGGCCGAGTCGCCGACAAGGAGCATCTGCACGCCGGCCTCCTGCATCAGCTTGGCGGTGGTGAAATCGTAACAGGTGAGCATCGACACTTTTTCGCCGGAGACGCGTGCGGCGCGGAGTGTCGAAAGCGTGAATCGTTTGGCTCGTGGCGGGACGAAGGACATAGTTTACGAAGCCTCCAGAGTTGGACAATTCTAGCACGCCGCGTGGGAAATTATCGGGTCGCGAACGCTGAGTGTAAGGCGATTATTATCAATAGGTTACGACTGTCAATTCGCGGAGGCAGGCGGGTTCCGGTCGAACGACGCCTCGCAATCGCTTACGAGCGGGGCAGATAAGTGGCCGCGTCGAGCGCGTTGCCATTCAACTATCCGGGGCAAAAAAAACACCTAAAAAATCAGTCCGCGCATCCACGCTGCGCGGTTGGTCGTAATTGCGTCGACTTCCAATTCGACCAGTTCCCGACATCGCGCCGGGTCATCGACTGTCCAGACAGAAACCGCCAACCCCGATTCACGCATTCGCTGCACGCTGCTTGCTGAGATCCAAGGCCCGTCCTTGATGTCGATCCCATCAAGGCCGGCCGCCTGCACCGCGGCGATGATCTCGTCGATCGAGGGTGAGACGCGGTTCGTCTCTCGATCGGCCTTCGGCTCGACCAGCCAATACACCGCCATGCCCGGCAGGTCGCGCTTGAATTGCCGGACGACATCGAAATGAAAGCTGATCAACCGAACCTCCACGCCCGCCCAACGCCGCCGCCGAAACAACTCCACCACCACGGCCGCGGTTCGATCGGCTGGCTTTACCTCGACAAAAACCACCTTCCCGGCGGGCGTTTTATCGAGAACATTCTCCAATGTCGTCAGCCGCTGCTCAGCCCACTGCAGGCCTTTCCAAATGCCGACGTCGAGCGCCTGCAGTGCCGCCAGCGACTGATCCTTAATCACCAACTTCTCGCCGCCCGTGCGGAGCGTGTTCGCGTCGTGACAAACGACGATCTGCCCGTCGGCCGAGAGATGAACATCCAACTCGATCGCGTCATCGCCGAGTTTCCAAGCAAGATCGAACGCGGCGAGCGTGTTCTCCGGCGCGTCAACCGATTCGCCGCGGTGGGCGATGAGGAGGGGCGAATCGTTTTTCTTTACATGAACTACCATAGGCAAATATTCCCCATGATCGTGGTCAGCGTTGGATTATCGTGCCGTTCGATCGCGGAGCGTGAATCCACAGAGAAGCAAACCGAGGAAGAATCCGCCGGCGGAAAAGGCGAGCCAGTAGGTTACCGGCGTGGCGATCTCGCCGCTGTTGATCAACTGCACGCCCTGCCCGAAGTTAGGATCGGGCGGCGACAGGCGGTAGGGGAAGCCTTGCATCACCGCGGTCACAATATTGGTCGCGGCCTGCGGTTCTCGATCGGTGACGGAAACTTTGATGAGAAATCTGCCGGTCGGATGATCGAAGGTCACGCGATTGGCAAGTTCTGCCGCTGAAATGGATATGCCTTGCGACTTGAGCTGGGTGGCCGCTTGAGACAAATGTGCCGGTGCCCGCATGCCGTCGATGTTCCGTTTCGCCTCGATCTGCAAAGCTGTTGGGGCAGTGGAAACGTTTATCGCAGTAAAAGCGCTGATCTCAAATTCGCCTTCCGACCGGTATTTCGTCGCCGGTGAAATCAGATATCCCGCGGCCGCGCCAAGCAGGCCGAAAATTACGTACCGCACCGCCAGCCAAGCCCAAACGCTCAGCGGCACCCACGACGGTGGAGCGTAGTTCAGGACGGGAGGTTCAGCAGCGGGATCAACCATAAATCGTGTTAAACTACCCCGGCCCAAGCGAGACAATCGTCATCGGCTGGAACGGAAATTCCGCCATCAATTGCCGGAGCGAGTCCGGCGTGATGGCCATCAGGGTTTTCATGTCCTCTTCCAGCGAGCGGTAGTTTTTGTTGTTCAGCCACTGGCTGCCGATGGAGCGCATTCGGCCGAGGGGGATTTCGCCGCTCAGCACCAGGCCGCTGGCGATTTTGTTTTTGGCCCGCTCGACTTCGTCGACATTCAGATCGGTCTTCACCTTCTCCAGTTCCTTGAACGCGATGTCGAGCGCCTGTTGCGAGCGGTCGGGCGCGGTGGTGAGGGCGATGTAGAAGCTGCCGAGACCGTCATGCGGGTAGAAGCCGAAGTCGGCGTCCTCGGCGATGGCGTTGTCGACAAGCGCCCAGTAGAACCGGCTGCCGTCGGAGTCGCCGATCACGTCGGCCAGCACTCGGGCGGCGAAGCGCCGCTCGTCCTGCGTGCTCGGGCCGGGCGTCATGCCCATGGTGTATTGGCGGTTGAGCTTTGGGTCGGTGAGATTCGTGCGGGCCGGCTTGTAAGTCGGCGGGTTTTGCTCGCGCGGGGCGTTCACGCGCTCCCACTGCCCGCAGTATTTTTCGGCGAGCTTGGTGACCTCCGCGAAATCAAGTTGCCCGGTGACGGCCAGCACCATGTTGCCCGGCCCGTACCGCCGCGTGAAATACGCCGCCATCTGATCGCGCTCGAGCTTCTTGATCGAGTCGGCCGACCCGAGCACGCTCATCGCCAGCGGGTGCTCGCCGAAGTGCTGCTCCATCAGCTTTTCGTAAAGCCGATGGCCGGGGTCGTCGAGGTACATCGCGATCTCTTCGAGGATGACATTTTTTTCCGTATCGAAATCCGATTGCCGAATCGCCGGCCGCAGCAGGTGAGATAAGTGCTCGATCGCCCGCTCGGTAAACTCCGGCAGCACGTTGGCGTAGTAGGCCGTCATCTCCTGCGAGGTGAAGGCGTTGTACTTCGCGCCGATCTCGTCAAAAATCCGGTTCACGTCCTCCCAGCCGTACTTGACCGAGCCCTTGAACATCATGTGCTCGAGAAAATGCGAAACGCCGTTGATGCGCATGTCTTCATCGCGAGCGCCGGTCTTCACAAACAGCCCGGCCGCGAAGGAGTGCGAATCCGGATTGATCTCCGCGACAATATCGAGGCCGTTGGGGAGCGTGGTTTTTTCAAATGTCAGAGGCATGGTCCGTCCTTGTTGAGCCGGCGATTATAGACGCCGGCGGGGGGATAGACGATAGGCGGGCATGTAACCCCCGCGCGGCTACTCGCTATTTCGACCACGAGGGCAAGACAGTCTTGCTACTTTTTCTCCGCGGGCTTTTCCAACTGTTTAAGAATGATCTCTTTCCTGGCCTCGGGCATGGGGAATTGCTTGACCCAGTCCTTGATCTTTTCCTTGTCGGCCGGAGTCTTTTTTCCCCAAACGTTGACGAGGAGCGCCACTGCGTCATTTCGCACATCACATTCGGGTAGCTTCGCAACCCAGGCGGCGGCTGCGGACTGGTCCTGCCATGCCCACGTGGCGGCTGTGATGGCGTAGCCGTAAGATCCCTGCTCCGGGGGGAGTTTCAAAAGCCATTCCGCCGCCGGCGCGGGATCTTTCCGTGCCCACCCTTCGGCCGCCGCACCAATCACCAATGGCCATTTTTCTTTCGGCTGCTGAGTCGCCCACGCCGTCGCGGCCGCTGGATCGCGAGCCGCCCAACAGGCGGCGAGAGTACCCCAGGCATCTGTTTTGGGCCGTTTTGTGATGTACTCGACCGCGCCGGGGGTATCATTCTCCACCCAAAGGCCGACGACGGTCAGCACCGTGTCGTGCCGAAGCGCATTGTCCGTCGACTGCTTCATCGCCCACTCGAACGCGCCGGCGGGGTCCTTCTTGACCCAGTCTCCGACAGCCTCTCCCAACGCTTTGAAACGTTTAGTGGTACCGCGTGGCAGCTTCATGGCCTGATCCACCGACTGCTGCATCTCCGGAGAAATCTCGCCAGCGTTCGCCTCCGTCGGAGAAGGGCTGGTGGCCGGCGCGGGAGCCATGGTGGCCGCAGCACAAATGCCAGACGAGTTGCGATTGGGGTCACCCGTCAAGACCAAATAGGCGATTCCGCTCAGGGCCGCGACGATTACGGTCGGAATTTTTTTCATGGGGCGTCCTTTTTTCTGGGAGAGCGAAATGGTCACATCTAGTTTCATACTTCGACTCGTGAAAGCAAGGCCCTGTGCTTTACACCCTGAACCGTATCATCATGTTTGTCGGCGACGTGCAGCCAAGCGCCGGGTTTAGAACAAAAAAAGTGATATCCCTTTTTCAGTTCTCCCTTTTCAGTTCTGAAGTTAATGCGCGGCTTGGAAGCTGGATATTGGGGGATACAATGGGGAGGTCGAAATGAAGGTGGGGGCGACATCGCGGCGTGCGATCACTGCTTCGGCCGATGAATGGTTGCCTGCTGTTTTGTACAAGGTTTGTTTTTTTAAGGAGCTGAAAAGTGCCAAGCACTATCCGACTGCACCGCGTGTTGCGTTCGCCGCCTGATCGGGTTTACCGCGCGTTTCTCGATGCCGACGCGATGGCCAAGTGGCTGCCGCCGAACGGGTTCACCTGTAAGGTTCACCACCTCGACGCGAAGGTCGGCGGCGGGTTCAAGATGTCGTTCACGAATTTTTCTTCCGGCAACGGCCACTCCTTCGGCGGGAAGTACCTCGAACTCGTCCCCGGCGAGCGGCTGCGCTATACCGACGTGTTCGACGATCCGAATCTGAAGGGGGAAATCTCCGTCACGGTCACGCTCAAGAAAGTCTCGTGCGGGACAGACCTCAACATCGTGCAGGAAGGAATCCCCGACGTGATCCCGGCCGAAATGTGCTACCTCGGCTGGCAGGAATCGCTGATCTTGCTGGCGAAGCTGGTGGAAGCGGAAATTCCTGGGTAGGGCGGGATTCCCAGTGCATCACCATCTAAATAGCCGTTCGTGATTCTCGAACTCCCAATGGAGTTTGACGATTGTGGCGCATGAGATAGTACGTCACTTCACGCATCAGGTGCTCGATCGTCTCACATTGGTGATTCACGGTGACGTTGGCGTGCATCTCACGC
>JBBQNK010000045.1:0-38223 GCA_038329865.1 Tepidisphaerales bacterium
GTCTAACACTGTAATCGGGCCTTGCAGCAGGTGCTTGCCGGTGGTGTTTTTCACGCGTGCGCCGTTGAGCGGATTTTTCGCGAGCACGGCCTGGTTGTAGATGGAGAGTTTTTCGACTTCGAGGTCATCGGTGATGATCGGGATCATCGCGCTCTTCTGACGAGGCAGAGAAACGTTGCCGACGGTGTATTGAAACAGCTCGCCCATCTTGGCGGCGGAGGCGACGGACTGGATGGAGGAGACGGCGTCCAGCGATTTTTGCGATTCTTGCTTAGCTGTGGATGCAGCCATTTTTTGCTGCTGTAGCGGTTGGCCCGGCATATTCGCGGCCTTGCCGTTCTGCCCACCAACGCTGCCGCGGAACGCGGACATATCTGAATCGCCAGCCGCCCTTCGGTCTTGGGCCGCCTCGTCCTTGGCGGCGTCGCCGCCTTCGTAAGTTTGCGGATTGAGACTCGCATAAAGCTCCGGCTTCACCACGGGCCGGGGAATGTAGAGCGGCTGATACAAATCCTGCACGAACGAGATCGGCCGACCGCTGACGAGGGAAAGCTGAACGTTCACCCAGTCGTTGTCGGTCTGATTTTCGACGATGGCCCAGCCCTGGAGTTTGTTGACGGTGGCGGGTGCTTGGCCCTTGTCATCGCCCGCAGGGGCCGGCGCGCCGAGGATCAAGCGGTAGCTGGTTTTCCAGATCGGCGTTTCGACGACGTAGCCGATGCGAACTCGCCGATCGCCTTGGCCGGTGAAATTAATCGTGACGGGCTTCTTGTCCTGATCGCGCGCCTGCGCCAGCGCCGCCAGCGCCCGGCCGAGTTCGTCCTGCAGTTTCGGGTCCTGCAACTTCACTTCCGCTATCTTGTCCAGCTCGATCTGCCGGATGGTGGCGCCGGAAAGGATGTTCACGCGCCATGTAGTCACCGGCGGCGAGTTGGGTTGCACGATGATCTGCCGACTTTCCGCGCCCAGCACCGTACCGTCGATCTTGTCACCGTTGGCGAGGATCGTGACGCTCGCGCCGCGGAGTTGGTTGAGCAGTTCCGCCAGCGGCGGGTTGCTGGAGATGTCGACCTGAAAACTCGCGAGGGTTTTCGCGATCGGATCCTGCGAAGGGTACTGAATCGTGCTGACGTGCCCGCCGTCCATGTCCTGGAGGATGAGCGATTTCAGAATGTCGTTGATCTGGTTGGTTTTGAAGCGGAGTTCGGTTGAGCCGTCGCCTTTGACGGTGCCGAAGTGCTCGAAATATCCCACGCCGGACGAAAACAGAACGACCGCCTTCACCGGCACGTCCGCCTGCTGCGCCGCCGCGGGTTGCGTCGTCGCCGGCGCTTGCTGAGCTAATGAAACCGCCGGCAGCGCCACCGCCCCAACCGCCGCCGACAGTACCGCCAATGCTAGCCACTTTTTCATCTGTTATTCCTCGTTGATTTGCTTCCGCTCTACTCGTGACGTCAGGATACCGTGTTGCATTGGCATCGCGAGGGGAGCGGTTGCCTTGTGACAGGGTTGGACGCTGGGGTCGATCGTAAGTTTCGAAGAATCCGGGTCTTCGCGAGTACGCTCAGACACCGGCGTGAAATCACGCGATCAGCAAATTCTCGAATTTTCTGTTTGACATCGCCCGATATGACGATATATTCTGTAAAGACAGAAATAACAGGAAACACATGACGCTCACTGAACTGCAGAAAAAATTCGTCCTCCACTGGGGCGAGATGGGCGCCCGCTGGGGCATCAACCGCACGGTAGCGCAGATCCATGCGGTGCTCTACCTGTCGCCGAGGCCGCTCGATGCCGAGGAGATCGCGGACACGCTCGGCGTGGCGCGGTCCAACGTCAGCAACAGCCTGAAGGAACTGCAGGGGTACAACATCGTCCGCATCGTTCACACGCTCGGCGAGCGCCGCGATCAATTCGAGTGCATGAAGGACGTGTGGGAGATGTTCCGCCTGATCCTCGACGAGCGCAAACGCCGCGAGTGCGACCCGACGCTGCAGATGCTCCGCGAAACGGTGAGCGAGGCGGAGAAACCTTCGACCGGCGACGCGTACACGGCCGCGAGGCTTAACGAGATGCTGCAGTTCTTCGAGTTGATGAGCAACTGGTACGACCAGACGAGAAAGATGTCGACGCCCGCGGTGATCCGGTTGTGCAAGCTCGGCGATAAGGTCGCGAAGATGCTGGGAATCGCAGGGTGATGTTTTCCTTGGCGCGATCCGCTTTAGCGGGTCGCCGGTATTCCGAAAAAAAGTTGGTGTCCCGCTGAAGCGGGACACGCCTGTGAAGATTGGGAACGAAGCGTTTTTTTAACCGAATATTTCTGTTTATACAGAAATATCTGACAATAAAGATTCTCGCTCCGTCGCGTGACGAAGCGAACCACCAAAATTCTCTCGAAAGGAGATGCATCATGAACACCGTCGTCTATGCCTATGCGGCCTACGTTACGATCAGCCTCTTCCTCACCATCTGGGTCGCGCGAACGCTCCACAAGAACGGGCGAGTCTTCCTCGTCGATGCCTTCCACGGCAACACGGCGATGGCGGACAGCGTCAATCATCTGCTGGTCGTCGGCTTTTACCTGATCAACATCGGGTTCATCACGCTGGCGCTCAAGTACGGAGATAAGCCGACGGACACGCAGCAGGCGATCGAGTTCCTCAGCACGAAGGTCGGCCTGGTGCTGGTGGTGCTGGGCGCGATGCACTTCTTCAACCTGTTCAACTTCGACAAGATGCGCCGCAAAGGCCAGCGCACTGCCCCCGCCGTCCCGCCGCCGATCGCGAATCGGACGATCGAGGCGCTGCGGGAAGTCCGGGCTGAGAACGAGTAAGTTTCAGCCGGGCCGGTCGCACGGGGGCGACCGGCCTTTTTTTGCCACAGATGGGGCACAGATGTACACAGATAAAGGCGAAGAAATAGGAATGAACGCGGAGTAGAGGAGACGCGGAGAGAAATGGAGAGAATCTTCTCCGCGTCTCCTCTACTCCGCGTTCATTCTTCCTTCTTATCCGTGTTTATCCGTGCCCCATCTGTGGCAAAATCAGTTCGCCGCGTTCGTGAATCGGCCGATCCAGCGTTACAATCTCCGCCATGTCCACGCGACTCATTGAGCTGGTCGAGAATCTCCCGCAGAGCAAGATTGTTCTCGTCGGCGATTTCATGATCGACCGGTACATCTTCGGCCGAACCGATCGCATCAGCCCCGAAGCGCCGGTCCCGGTGATTCATTACCACCACGACGAGCACCGCCTCGGCGGAGCGGGGTTTGTGCTAGCGGACTTGGCGGCGCTGGGCGCGAAGGTGTCGGCGATCGGCGTGATCGGCAAGGACGAGCCGGCCGCGGAAATGCGCCGGCGGATCGAGGCTTGCGGGGCTTCGTGCGACGGGCTCGTCGAACTCTCCGACCGCCCCACTGTCATGAAAGTTCGATTGCTCGGCTCAAGCCAGGACCGCACGCCGCAGCAGATGATCCGGCTGGATATCGAACAGAACAGCCCCATCACCGGCGCCGCCGCGGAGCAAATTCTCATCAAGGCGGCCGCGGCGATGAAGGGCGCGGATCTGCTCTGCCTGGAGGATTACAACAAGGGCGTGCTCACGCCCGAGGTGTGCGCCAAGCTGATTCACCTGGCCAAGGCGCACAAGATTCCCGTGATCATCGATCCGGCGAACCTGGCCGACTACAGCAAATACCGCGGCGCGACCGCCCTCAAGCTCAACCGCCCCGAGGCCGAGCGGGCGACGAGCATCTCTCTCCGCGACCCGGCCGGCTACGCGGCGGCGGCGCAGATGCTGCTCGCGAATTTCGATCTCGACGCCGTCGTCATCACGCTGAACGACGCCGGCTCGTACCTGGCGACGCGCGACGGCGAGCACCGCCTGCTCACCAGCCGCCCGCGGCAAGTCGCCGACACCACCGGCGCCGGCGACCAGGTGCTGGCGACGATCTGCGTGACGCGGCTCGCCGGCGCGACCTGGGCCGAGGCCGTTACGCTCGCCAACGTCGCCGGCGGGTTGGAAGTCGAAAAGCTCGGCTGCGTGCCGATCACGCCGGGCGAGATCATCCAGGAACTGCTGGCCGAGGCGCACGAGCATTTGGGCAAGGAGCGGTCGCTCGAACTGCTGCTGCCGGAACTGGCGCGCCATCGCGCGGCCGGAAAAAAGATCGTCTTCACCAACGGCTGCTTCGACATCATGACGCTCGGCCACGTGAAATACTTCAAGTTCGCGCGCGAGCAGGGAGATTTGCTCGTCGTCGGCGTGAACACGGATGACGGCATCCGCCGACTCAAGGGCGAGAAGCGGCCGATCATCCCTGAAGAAGACCGTGTCGGCGTGCTCGAAGGTTTGGAGAGCATCGACTACCTCGTGCGCTTCGGCGAGGACACGCCGATCGAATTGATCAAGGCCGTCCAGCCCGACGTGCTGGTCAAAGGGGCGGACTACAAAAAAGAGCAGGTAGTCGGTTGGGACATAGTCGAAGCCCGCGGCGGCCGGGTGGCGCTGGCGCCGCTGGTCGATGGGCGAAGCACCTCGGTCATCATCAAGCGGATTCTTGAAGCGTATACGTGACGAATCGCGACTGAATCGTCGCCGAGTTATTACTGAACCTTAGAGCATTTCAACTTCACCTGTAATCGCCCGACTCTCGTAGTCGTCATCCTGAGAGGGTATCTAAGTAGCCCCGCCACAGCGTCATCCCGAGGTACTCCGAGGGATCTCGAACAGACCAAAGTCGCTGGAAATCCCGAGATTCCTCGGAATGACGGAGTTTCGTAAGTCGAGCTCTGGAGACTTTTTAGTCACTTTCTGAGGTACTCCGAAGGATCCAGCGTCCACGGTGAATCGGCTAGATCCTTCAAAGTACCTCAGGATGACGTTGACCACCGTCTTGCGATACAGGTGAAGGTGAAATGCCCTAACGCTACGAAGGCGCGAGCGATTTTGTAGTCGCCCGCGCCTTCGCGGGAATGCTGCACGAGATTTCAAACCAATCGACTTACGGAATGACCGGCTCGATGTTGTTCAGCGTGCCGTCGGGGCATTTGATTTCGCTGGTGAGCTTTTGGCCTTCCGGGGATTCGCGGCGGACCCACTTTTCTCCGCCGGGCTTTTTAATTTCAATGCCGTTGTTCATCGCTTCGTCTACGGCATCGGTGTTGATGTTGGCCGGGTCGGCCTTGGCTTTTTCGAGCACGGCCTTGGCCTCGGGCGTGTAACGCTCCATGTAGGCGATGAACGGCTTCTTGTCGGCGCACTGGTAAACGTAAACGCGCACGGCCTGCTGGCCTTTGTAGTCGAACGGGGGCAGCTTGCTGGAGTAATCGGAAAAGCGCGTTGCGCCGTCGTCGATGGTGTAGAAGCTCTTGGCGTTGGCCATGTTCGGCGCGCCCGACGTGGCGAGTTGCCAGATGATAAACCCGATGGCAATGACGATAATGCCAATCGTTACGCCAGTGACGATGCTCGGATTCTTATTCAGTGTTTCGCGAATTCCCACGAGAGACTCCTCTTCAGAATTGAAACGACTCGATTCGACCGGGCTTGAACGTCGCCCGATTCGACTGCGCGAGGTGAACGGCCCGCCACCTGACGACGAGGTCATGATGACCCTCCCGGCCGCCGGTACAAACCATTGTAAGTACGTGCTGCCGCGATGACAAGAAACGAATTGCCACGCGCCGTGTCGGAACACCCGGCCCGAATTGCCCGACTTATCAGCAAATAGCAGCCCGACCTGTCGCCGAGCCATTATTTTATTGGAGTCGACCTGCCAGCGAGGTAGTCTCAGGCACCGATCCACGAACCGCCGTGTTCTTCGCGATCCTGCGACGAGCGAGACTGTACTCATGTTGTCATTCAAATCCTGGTCGATGCTTTTGATCTTGTTCGCAGCCGCCGCGGTTCCCGGAAGCGCGCCTGCTCCCGCCCAGTCAAACTCGGTGACGGCTGAAACAGTCGCCGGAATTCTACCGCCGGAAGTTCGCCTGCGGAAAATGCACCTCGTTCGGCCGGATTTGATTCCCTACCCGTTTGCCTACGAAGTTTATTGCTGAAGAATACCTGAGAGGAAAGGACTTAGGACTGAGTGAAAACTCGGCCTGATGTTCTTGATTGCAATTTCGAAGGGTGGGTTTCAACCCACCGTCTTCGGCCGATGGTGGGATGAAACCCACCCCACAAAAACTCGTCCGCGACTTTCTTCACTCAGTCCTAAGTCCTCAGTCCTAAGTCCTAAGTCCTAAGTCCTAAGTCCTAAGTCCTAAGTCCTAAGTCCTCAAACGATAACCCGCGTCGAAGCGATCTCCGCCAACGCATCGGTCGCGAATTTCACATCCTGCTTGCTGAGGAACGGTCCGAAGCTGAACCGCGTAGTTCCGCCGCGGTCGGCCGTGCCGATCGCTGCATGCGCCAGCGGCGCACAGTGAATGCCGCTGCGCGTAAGAATGCCGAAATTCGTTTCTAAAACCGCCGACAATTCGTGCGGGTCGTATCCTTCTACGCGAACGGAGAAAACGCCCAGGCGATTGCGGATTCCCTGCGGGCCGAAATAGGTCAGCCCTTCGACGTTGCTCACGCCGTCGATGAACGTGCGGATCAGATCGAGCTGCTGAGCGAGGAGCGATTCGACGGTCTGCTCGAGCACGTACCGCACGCCCTCGGCCAGGCCGATCAGGCCGATCGCGTTGTGGCTGCCGGCCTCGTACTTGTCGGGCATGATCTCCGGCTGCAGGTCGCTCTCGCTGGATGAGCCCGTGCCGCCTTCGCGCGAGGTGGCGAGAATCTTTTCAATCCCCGGCCGAATGTAGAGAAACCCCGTGCCCAGCGGCCCGAGCAAACCCTTGTGCCCCGGCACGGCGAGCAAGTCGATGCAGTCGGCCTGCACGTCAATCGGCAAATGCCCTGCCGACTGCGCCGCATCCACCACCAGCGGCACGGCCCGCTCGCGCGCGATCAGCCCGATTTCGCGAATCGGCTGCACCGTGCCGGTGACGTTGCTCGCGTGCGTGACGGCGATCAGCTTCGTATCCGGCCGAACCGCGCGGCGGATCGCTTCCGGATCGACAAGCCCGGTCTTACTATCCACCGGCACGCGCGTGACATCCACCCACCCGCGCTGCTGCATCGTGCCGATGGGTCGCAGGACGGAGTTGTGATCGATGTGCGTGCAAATGACGTGCGATTTTTTCGACGGATCGATCAGCCCCTTGATGGCGAGGTTCAGCGCGTCCGAGCAGTTGAGCGTAAAGACGAATTGCTCCGCCTTCTCGCCGTTGAACAACTTCTGCAACCGCCGCCGGCATTCTGTGATGGCCGCCGCGGTCTGGACGGCTTCGTCGTACCCGCCGCGACCGGCGCTGGCGCCAAGGTCGGTGGCGTAGCGCGTCATCGCCTCAAGCACGCCCCGCGGCTTGGGGAAGCTGGTGGCGGCGTTATCCATGTACAGTCGGCGCGGTTTCATCGTGGATTTATTTTAGGAGGGATTGGGCGGAACATCCAACGACGTGCTCTGGCGTGCGGGTTGAAGCCCGCACGTGAGCCCTACCACAATCCCCAGTCTTTGTAGATCAGCACGTACGCCCCCAGCAGCAGATTCGTCACCGCGTGGGCGACGATGCACGCCCCCAGGCTCCGCGTGTACGCGAGCAGGCCGCCGATCATCAACGCCCACACGATCGCGGTGAGCCACCAGTGTCCGTGAACGAACGAAAACGCGACGGCCACCATCAGGAATGCGGACAAACTCCACTCGCCGACGCTCGCGAGCTTAAAGTTGCTCGGGGCGATGATTTGCCGCCAGAGGAAATCGCGCCAGAAGAGTTCTTCCATGATCGGCACGACGATCGACGCGCCGATGAGCCAGCGAAGCGCGACGAACGCGTACATCACGCCGGACGATGCGAAAGCGGACGTCGGATCGAACGGCAGCGTGTCAGGCATTCGCTCGAACCACTGAAAATGCTGCTCCAGCCATCCCTGCATGCCGACCCACTGAACAACCCCCACCACGCCGACGATCGCGCCCAGCCACCAGAATTTCCAGCTTATTTTCGTGTACGAACCGCGCAGCACGAACAGCAGAATCGCCACGATGATCGTCTTGGCCACATAGCTGATCGGATAAAGCCCCGGCCAAGTCACGCCGACTTGCGTAAGCACCAGAAACGTTCCCATGGGCAGGCAGTAAGCGAGATCATCTCGCAACACTCGACGGGTTGGTGGGGAGAGCGAATCCAAGACGCGCATTGTCCGCCAGCGCGGGCGGGCGTCAATCTGCGATGAGCTTGGTCATTGGTGAGTTGATCAAGTCTGTCCCTCTCCCGGTATTCCGGGAGAGGGTAGGGTGAGGGTTCTGTCGCGAGCGCCGAACGACATTCGAATCAAAACGACCTTCCCTCCGCGACTCTTCTGCAGTTCATGTAAGATTTGAGTTTCGAGACAGAACCCTCATCCCCGCCTTCTCCCGGAATACCGGGAGAAGGAGTAATGCAAAATTCCGTCCGTCTAATTTTCTTGCTGATACCAACTCACACCGTCGCACCGTCCAGCACCGGCCCGCGGAAATACGGCGTATCCGTGATCCCCGCCACGCCCGATTTGAGCACTTCGATGAACGTGCCGGCCTTCTGCGTCCGCCGGATCAGGAAATGTTGCGACGCGCAAAGCGTGGGAAACGCCGCAGAAAAGGCCGAATTCACTTTCCCGCCGGGGAACGGGTAAAAATTCCCGCCGCGGTACGCTTCGAGCTTGAAGAACCCCTGGCACTCGATGAATTCCTTGAACGCCGGCTTGGTGAACCCGCGCACGTGCGGCCCGAGCGTCTTCATGCCCGGCGGCTGCTGGCCCATGAGCAGCGCCAGCCGATTGTGCCACGAGCCGAGGTTCGGACAGCCGATGATCGCGATGCCGCCCTTGGTCAGCGTGCGCGAGATTTCCGAGAAGATCCAGAACAACTCTTTCACGTGCTCGATGACGTGATTGGCGGTGATGAGGTCGAAGAATTCGTCCTCCATGGGGATCGCTTCGCTTTCGATATCGAGCGGGAAGGCATCGATCCCCTTCTCGCGCGCGTTCTCCACGCAGTACGGCTGATGCTCAATGCCGTACAAGTCCAGCTCGATCCCCTTGCACGCCTCGCGGACGGCGAGCATGTCGCGCCCCCAACCGAGGCCGATATCGAGCACGCGCATGGGCCGACCCTTCACCGTCTCCGCCTGCTTGCGCGCCTGCTGCGCAATCCAGTCGGTGGAGAAATGATGAGCCCAGGCGCTCTCGCGCCACTTGCTTAAAATCTTTGGCATTTTCTTACCCCATCAGCGGATCGAATTGGTTCTTCCAGTCCGCGGCAATCCCTTAGTGCGGTTGGACGAGTTTACAGAAACGAGTGCAATTAAACGACGTTTTTCCCCGAGATTTGACGAATATTTTTTCAGACTAATCGATGAAATTGGCCCAGATTACCGGGCAAACCTTTGCAGGATGGGTCGCCGTCGCGGGCTCAGGGATTGGCGGGTTTGAGCTGCTCAGCTGTGAGCGTGAACTCAAGACGGTTGCTGATGGCGAGATCGGGACTAAATTCGTCAGCCCTCATAGCGAGCGATGGACTGCGACGATCACTTGGGAAATATTTCCACCCACCTTTGCTGTACAGAACCTGGACCGCGATATGATCCGCGACAGCGCAGTTTTTCAGATCATTCGGCAGCGCGAAGCCGACGTTCAGCACCGATTCCTCCCTGACCATCCGTGCCTTTTCAAACAAAAATTGACGCGCCTTGGGATCCGGAAGTTGAAGTTTCCCATTGACCCACCACCGCGCAAGCAAACTGTCGTCGTCCTGAATTTTCATCGGGCCGGCATCCACGGTGAACAAGCCGTCCTTTAGCGAGAGCTTGAGTTCTGCCAGAGGTGCGGGATTCGCGTCGGGAACTTTCTTCGATTTTTTAGCCGGGTCGAACACTTGCGCCAGATATGGTATGACGGGAGCATTGTGTTCTGAAACGATCAACGCCGGCCCGAAACGCTCGCCGGCCGGCGTTCGCTGAAAGTTATCTCGCGAAAACGGCCGCCACGGAGTGACTAAGTCTTTCGGCCCGTCGACGGCGATCTCGGCCACCACTTTTTTGGCGCTAGTTGCCACACGAATGACCGCGGGCCCCGGCTTGATCGGCACGAGCGCCTGATAAGTGATTGGCAAGACTTTCTTGATGCCCATCTCACCCCACTCCACCCGGTCACGTTTCTCGACCTTGGTCTCCGACCCTGAATCCTTTACATCGCAGCGAACCCACAGCGGCCCGAGGGATTCGCCGTCTCCGACTTCAGGATGCTCGGACTTGTTTGCAGTGCCATCCTCCTCCAGCACGCAATAGACAATCCGCCACGGCCCCAACTCCGCGTCGAGCGGGCCGATGGCGAGTCGAACCTTCTCGCCGGTGGGAAGTGTGATCCGCGTCTGCTTCGCCGGTTGGGTCGATGACTGCTTCGACATCATGCCCGCCGCCAGCGGCGACAATTCTTCCGGCGAGGCGATCTCCTGCAGCGGCTGCGTCGTTGGCGCGGCGCGAAGATTTCCCGGCAAGCACAAAAGCAAATAGATCGCCGCGATGACCAAAAAAATTCGCATCGCACACTCCAGCAAATCTCACCGCTGATAAATCGGCAACAGCCGGTACGGAACCGTCAGCGTCAGCACGCTCATGGCCGTCGCGTAGACGCGCCCCGGCTCTTCGCCGCTGCGGCTTTGTGGCCAGCCGCCGTCGGGTTGTTGCTGGTCGAGCAACTGATCCTGGTTGACCTTCCACACCGTCGGCCAGATGTTTTCGCCCGCCTGGTAGGCCGCCTGCGTGGTGTAGTAGTACGTGTAGTACGGGAACCGCGTCTGCTCGTTCACGAATTTTTCCGACAGCGTTTTCGCCCCCGCCAGCGCCTCGGGTCGATCTGCTGCATCGAGCAAATACAAATTCAGCACGCCAACGCCCGTCATCGGCAAGCTGGTGGGGTTGCCCGGCTGATAGACGAAACCTTTTTCATCCGCGCGATAACACTTGAGCACGTACTGCATCGCCCGCTGTACTCGATCCTTCGGCACGGTCACGCCGGCATCGCTGCTCGCCCGCAGCGCCAGCGCGCACCAGCCGGAGAGGGACAGATCGCTGTCCTGCGAAGTCGGCTGATACCGCCAGCCGCCGTCGTTGGTGGGGTCTTTCTTGATCTCCTGCGCATCGAGAATCACCTTCACCGCGCGATCGAGCACGACGCGGAGTTTCGCCCGCCGTTCCTTGCCCTTCTCCACGCCGTACGCCTCGGCCAGCGCCAGCGTGACGATGCCGTGCCCGTACATGTTGCTGCCGTCGACTTTTCCGAAGTACCCGTCGGCCGGCGCCTGCGAGACGAGGTAGTCGATCGCGCTGGTGACGTTCACGCCGAACTTCCCCTGCCCCGGCGTGTGCCCGGCGGACAGAAATGCCATCAGCGAAAGCCCCGTCATCGCCAAAGGCGGCCCGCCTGCATCGATGGCGCCGGTCGGCTTCTGCTGCCCCGCGAGAAAGGTCAGCCCACGCGCAATCGCGGGATCCAGCCGCGGCGAAAGCAGATCGGGCGGCGGATCAGCGGCGAAGGCGGGACTAGGAAAATGCAAAATGCAAAATGCAAAATGCAGAATGAATAAGAAGTACAGAATGCAAGTCGCATCACGCCGGGCCGTCGTCTTCATTTTGCATTCTGTATTCTGCATTCTGCATTCCCCCTACTCTGATTTCTTCCCCAGCGTTTCAAAATACAGCCGAAGCGATTGTTCGTAACCCGGCGGATCAGTAGCTGGCGCGACGGCGGTTTGGGCTTGTTCGTTTCTTGGGCGGAGCCGGCCCCATTCTCGCACGCTGGGGAGATCGACTTTCGCGCGGTCCGCTCCGCCCGTGCCGGGGCCGGTGCCTTCGACGAGCACGGGGAGCATCGAGAGGATCGAATCGATCAGCGGCGTTTCGCGCACGCGAGCCTGGCCGCCGCCGGCGTTGGCGCGATCGACGGCCAGTTCCAACGCGGAGAGCGTTCGCGACTGCGCCTGCTGGGCATTCGTGGCGGCTTCCTGCGGCGACTGCGTGCCGCGACTTCCCGCCGCCGTCGCGCTGCCGGGCTTGCCGGCGTGATTACCGCTTTGCTTGGCGCCCGTGGGCGGACCATTCTTCGTCGGACCGGGCGGGCCGGCCTTCGGCGTGCCGGGCGGGCCGTTGGTTTCGGCGTTCGCCTGATCGGATTTCTGCGAATCATTCGCGTCGTCCGACTTCTTCGCGTCCGGATCATTCCCCGCCTGCTTGAGATTTTCGCCCGCCTCCCCCGCCGCCGCCTGGGCCGCAGCTAAGGCGTCGCGGTCCGCGAGTTTTTCCTCGGCGGCGTCGAGTTTTTTCATCGCCTCTTTGACGGCCGCGTCCACATCATCGGCGTGATGCGCGACGGCCGATGCGTCTTTGCCGCGGGCGTCCTGCTGCATCTGCCTCACGCCGCCGATGACTTTGTCGTCGATCTGCTGGTGCGCGTCGTCGGCCGTCGGCGATAATTTCGCCAGCCGCTGGTTTGCGGCATCGACTGCCGACGGATCGAGCTCCTTGGCCTGCTCGGTCTTCGCCGCGTCGTTCGGCGCCTTCCGCACGGCGTCGTTATCGTTCTGTAGATCGCCCAGCGCCTTGCGCGCATCGGCGATCGCCGCGACCGGATCATCCGCCTTCTTCCCGTCGGCGGATTTATCTTGATCGTCGGCCAGCTCATCACGCTGCTCCCGCGCCTGCTCGATCGCCTTGGCCATCGCCTCCTGCTGTCGCGCGAGTGACCGCAACTGCTGCTCGCCGGCGGTTTTTTCTTCGCCCGATGCTGCCGCCTGCTTCACCGCCTCGGCCGTCTGCTGGGCGAGTTGCTGCTGGCGCTGGCGGAGCAGTTCCAGGCGCTGGGCGGTGGCGGTGTCGCGCAGCAGGTCCTTCTGCTGTTTTTTCTGCGCGGGAGATTTCATCGCGACGGCGCGGTTCTTGTCGATCGCGCGGGCCTCTTCGAATTTCTTCGCCTGCTGCGCCGCGGCTGCGTCGAGCGCGAGATCCTGCGGGTCGTTCGTGCTGGCGAGCGTCGGGTCGGTCTCGCCGGCCCAGGCGCGCATCTTGTTCCGCGCAACGAGTGCATCGCTCGCGATCTTGGCTGCATCAGCGGGCAGGACTTTCAAGCGGTGCAACGCGTGCTCGGCCTGCAGCGCCTTGATCGCGCCGGGGTACTCGCCGATGGCGGCTTTGATCGGCCCCGGCGCGTCGATCGCCACGGCAGCCGTCGTCAGCGCGTGCCCGGCGTGGGCGGCGAGCGACATGTCTCGCGCCCGGCCGAAGTCGGCATCGGGGCGGACCATTTCCACCTGCGAGGCCGTCTCCAATCGCGAAGGGAGAGTGAGCAATTCCAGCGAACTGCGCGTCTCGATCAGCTTACCTTTGGCCACGCCCTGCAGAATCTGCAGCCACGTGCTGGCCGGCGGCGCGAAATCGATCGGCGGATTCTGCTGCAACGCGGCCGCGCCTTGGGCGATCGCGCTTTCGATCTCAGGCATCACCTCGCCGGCCTCGGCGATGCTCAGGCCGGATGTTTTCGCTGCCGCCTGCATCGACTCGCGCAACCGCGAAGCGGCGGCGGTCAATCGCTCGCGATCGGGACTGCTTGCCTTCTCGGCACGCTGCGAAAGATCCTTCGCGGAAAGAAAATCGTTGCGGATCGCGAGCGCCTCGATTTGGCGGAGGGCCTTGCCCATCTGGTCGGCGCTGCGGGTTTCGCGGTCGATCACTTTGTCGAGAATATTGCTGATCCGGCCGACCTCCACCCGGCGGACACGCTGGTCCTGCAGCTCCTCGCTCACCGATCGCACGTGCTCGGCGATGTCGGCCCACACGGCGATCGAGTCCCCCAGCTCCACCCGATCCGCCCGCGCGGCCGCACGCATCAGCGGCAGCGACAGCAACTGCGCCGACTGCGCCGCGGCCGCCAACGCCTGCTGCGACTTGTCGCCTTCTCGCGCGATCGATTCGGTCGTTTGATTCAACTCATTCCGCGCCGTTTGCAGCGAGGCGACCACGTCATCCGCCAATTTTTTCGCCGCCTTCAGCTCGGCCACGCGGAGGTAGCCGTTGAGATCGAACGACCGCGGCGAGACGATGACGCGGAGCACGTCGCTGCCGCGCTGCTGGCCGGCGCCGTCTTTGGCGAAAAGCGTGAACTGCAGGTAATCGCCCACCTGCAGGCCGAGCGTGGCGAGGTCGCTGGTGATCGGCAGCTCGACGCGACGGGCGTCGCCGGTGAACGAGATCGGCTGGTAGATCGGCGCGCGGTCGTTCACTTTGATCTGCAAAAAAAGCTGCTCGATGCCGTAATCGTCCAGAGCCTGCCCGGCGGTGTTGAGCAGATCGTTAGGCCCGAGCCGCAGGTCTTCCGTCGGCGTGAGCAGGCGGACGAGCGGCGGGCGATCGGGGATGGCCTTGATGGTGATCGGCTGGGCGACGGCCTGCTCCACGCCTTGCGCACTGAGCAGCGTGACGGCGGCCGTGAGATCGCGCGTGACGGTCAGCCGGGCGACCCGCACGGCGGGATCGACGCTGGCGGTGGTCGGCAGCGAAGCGGCAGCGTGGGCGGCGGTGAAGTCGCTCAGCGCGGCAGCGGTGACGGTCGGCGATTCGCCCGCGGCGGCCGACGGAACGGCGGTGACCGATTTGGATTCGATCGCCGCTTTCGAATCGCCTGAATTTTTCGCTTCAATCGCCGCCTTCGGATCGCCGCCGCCTTTCGGATCAACGGCCGCGCCCTTCGGCGTCGCGAACGCCGGCGAGTTCAACACCGCATCCGCCAGCGGCTCGGTCGCCACGATCGACAGCGACACCTCGCTGCCGGCCGGCACTTCAAGTCGGCCGTCGTTGACGACGAGCGATTTCGTCGGCCATTTCAGATACGCGGGATACACCACGCGGGCCCGCAATTCGTTCAATCCCGGCGAAGTGAGCACGTGCACAGCGAACGTCTCGCTACGCGCGTCACCGCCGGTGACGAAGTAACGCGTGTCGCGATCGAGCGGCGGGAGATCGCCAATAAAATGCTCGGCGTCAGGCGATTCCAGCGTGCTGACGGCCCAGCCGTCGGGCTGCTGCACGTGGAGTTGCACCGCCCCGTCGCCGATCGCCGCCGCCGTCACCGCGACGTGCAGCGGCCGGCCCTGCGGAATGTTCGTCGAACCCGGCAGCACGGCCAGGTGCGTGCTCGTGACCGGCGAGAGATTCGCCCACGGCCGGGTGAACCGCGCGACCAGTTGCGGGAACTGCAGCCACGGAATCGCCATCGCCGCGAGCGTGACGGCCAGGAAGCAACCCGCCAGCGTGAGCGAGCGCTTAATCCGCCGCCAATCGAGCAGCGCCGACCCGCGCCGCTGCTCGGCCGACGAAGAGACTTCGGCGACGAGAGCCGCCAGCATGCCCGCCGACCCGCGATGCGCCGCGGGCGACTGCAATTGCGAGGTGACGGTGATCAGCCGCTGGGCAAAGGCTGGGTCAATCGCCTCGACCTGGCCGGCGGCTTCAATCCAGTTGGCGTGGCCGCGTAGCGCGTCGAGAATCGGCCTGCGAAGAATCATCACGACGACGGCCAAATCACCGACGAGCAACACCGCGCGCACCGCACCCGGCAGCTTGAACAACCGATCCGCCATGCAAGCCAGCAGCAAAATCGCGAGCCCCGCCGCCAGAGCGAGCGCTGAAGATTTCGCCAGCGCCAGCCGCCGGCGCCGCGCGACGAAATCAGCGAGGAAGAGGCGGATGGGGTTGGGAAGATCGGTCGGCATATGAACTTAATTCTCAACCAAAATCAGAAAACAATTTACCACAGTGAAGGAAGAGAGTACGGAGAGAAAGAAGAGAATGGATTTGGCTCTCTCTGCGTTCTCTTCCTTCTCTGTGGTAAATTTTTTTGTATTTCTTTGTATTTCTGTGTGCATCTGTGCCCCATCTGTGGCAAAAAATCACGCGAGCCCCGCCTGCTTTCTCACCGCCCATTCGAGTCCCAAACACGCCAGCACGAACGCGAACAAATACGGGCTGTCCCACAGGCGGGTCTCGGCGATCTGCGGGTGTTGGCTGGCCCGCTCGGCGATTTGGGCGGGCAGGTCGGCTAGTTGCTCGAGGCCGATCGCCTGGCCGCTGGTAGCGTCGGTGATTCTTCGCAGCAGCCGATCGTCGCCGGCGAGGTTCGCCATCTCCGCCTCGTTACTCGCGGCGACGCGGATCGCCAGCTTCGGCTCGGCCGAGCTATCGACCGTCAGAGAATACTCGCCGGCCGGCAGGTCGTTGACAGTTTTCTCGAACCGCCCGCTGCCGGGCGCGACGGCCGTGAGCGTTTCGGCGCGCACCGCGCCGTCGGCTGCTTTGACGCTGATCTGCACCGAAGGTTCCAGCGAAGGTTTGCCGGCCGAGTCGTGCACCCGCGCCCGCAGCCGCAGCGGCTTGCCGGGCTCGATGGAAATGCGGTCGGCGTCGATCGAAACCCCGCCGGCCGTCGCGGCGTACGGCTCATCCGCCACCTGCCGCACGAGTTGCAGCCAGAAGCGGTCCTGATCGCGCTGCCCGATCTTGTACCGCCACCGCCAGGTTTCGGTCATGCCGACGAAGAGCACATGCCCGGCGCCGACGCGAGAATCGGTCATCACGGCCGAGTGGTTTTCGCCGTCGACCAGCAACGCCGTCGCGTTCGGCTTGAGCGCGGTGATGTTCATCAGGCGGTACATCGCAGGCAGTTCCTGCCACTTCTTGAGCGACGATTCGGGATCGTCGGTAAGTCGCAGCGCCTCGGGCAGCGCCTGTCGGCTCGGCCCGGCCGAACTCCCTCCCAGACCCTTCGCATCCCCCGGCACCGCCCGCAGGCTCGGCCACTCGCCCGCCCAGTTCCGCCAGCTCGCCGCGTCCTTCTTCGCGAAGGGCAGTAGTTCCGCCGAGTCCGGCCGGATCAGCAGCTCGTCGGCCGCGTGCGCCTCGCCCGCCAGCAGGATCGCGCCCGCGCCGCGCTCGGCCACCAGCTTGCGGACCTGCTGCCACTGATCGGCCGACAGCAAATTCCCGCCCGCGTCTTCCAGGATGATCAGGTCCGCGTCGGCCAGCTGATCGCTCGTCACGTGCGCGGGCGAGTCGGGCGAAGGCGCGATCGATTCATCGAGCTTCACCCACGGCGTGCGCGCCAGCGCGTCGCGCAGAAACTGAAAATCCCGCCCGGCCGACTGCGCGATCGCCACCACGTGAACCTTGTCGCTCAGCACGTTCACCCACCGCTCGGCGGCGTTGTTGGCGGGGCTGATTTCGTCCTTCGCCGGCTGCACCGCCACGCCCACACGCAGCGGCCCGGCCTGGTCGAGCTTGGCGGAAAATTCCACGCTCAGCGTGCTGTCGTCGATGAAGACGACCGACTTGGTTTGCGTCGCCGCGCCGAGCGTGCACGTGACCGGCACTTCGCCGCGAATGCCTGTCGAATGAACTTCCACGCGCACGTTCAACGTCTCGCCGACGAACGCCCGCGCGGGCAAGGTGATGCGGGCGATCGTCAGATCCCGCGGCGTAGCCGTCCGCGCCATCCGCACGGCGTAGACCGGCACATCGCCCACGCTCGCGGCGAGCGTTTCGACCGACGTCTCGCTGCCGACCTGCCGGCCGTCGCTCAGCACCACCACCGCCCGCACGCCGCCGGCGGGGTAACGCTGCACGATCGACCGAATCGCGCCGGCGATGTCGGTGGAAGCGGTCGCGGGATCGACCGGCCGCGTGGCGGAGAGCGAGAAGATCGCCGCGCTCGTGCCGGGTTGCGTGGCGGGAGATGCTCCCGAAGCAGCGCCGCTCACACCGCGCGAATCATTCTTTCCGTTGCTGGACCCGCCAACTCCGTGCGCATCATCCGATCGACCACTCGCGCCGCGGGTATCATTCGTTCGGTGGTTCTTGCCGTTCGCGCCGTTCGGATCATCCGAATGTCCGCCGGAACCGGTCGCGCCGTGAGAGTCGCCAGTCTTTCCGGCATCGCCCGGCGTGCGTGAATCATTCGGCGACGCGCCGCCGGCGCCGTTTCGATCGCCATTATTCGTCCCATCGCCGCTTACGGTTTCGCCGTGCTCGTCGGCGGAAATCGTCATCGGCTCCAGCGAGTTTGCGAAACCGTAAACGGCAATCGCGTCGTCCGCGGTCGATTGCGGAAAAGCCTGCCGAACCGCAACCTTTGCCAGTTCCAACCGCGAGAGCGCCGCGAGCTTGTCGCACACCGCCCGCGCGTCGGCCGACCCGCGGTAGAGCTGCTCGGCCGAGTTGTTCTCCGACTCCCCCGCCGCCGCCGCCGCCTGATCGATCAGCACGCGCAGCCGGCGCAGCCACTGCTCGCGGTCCTTGGCGTTGGCGGCGATGAGCACGTTCAGCCGCTCGATCATGCGATTGGATTTGGATTTATCCTTCAGCCGGGCGATGAGCGTTTGCGCCTGCGTGGCGAGCTGCGCGATGGCATCGTCGAGCCGAGCCTGCGCCGCCTCCACGCCGCGGTTGGCGAGCTTGGCGTAATCGAGCTCGCTGGCGGCCCGGTTGATTCGGTCGCCTTGGGCGCGAAGCTGCTCGACTTCATCAGGCGAAACGGTCGGCGAGAGCGGCGTGGCCGACGCCGGCAGCATCTTCAGCCCGTCCGCCAGCGCGATCAGCTGCGCCGGCGAGCGGCCGCCGTCAGTCACACTCATGCTGCCCGATCGATCGACGAGCACGACGATCGCCCCGCGCTCGCCGGCCGACTTGGCCCGCAGCACCACCGGCTTGATCAGCGCGACCGCCAGCGCCAGCAGCGCCATCGACCGCAACATCGGCAACCCCCAGCGCACGCCGCGCGACCGCAGCCGCAACTGCGGCGAATAAAGCCAGTAAGTCCCCGCCACCGCCGCCGCCCCCGCCACCACCGCGATCGGCAGCCAGCGCAACGCCTGCAACGTAACCTCGGCGAGAAGCATTCGTGGATTGTCGATTGGCGCTTGCCGATTGTCGAATGTTGATTGCAGAATGCAGAATGCAGAATGCAGAATGCAGAATGCAGAATGCAGAATGCAGAATGCAGAATGCAGATTTTACAAATGCCCCGTCTAAAATCTAAGTCCTAAGTCCTAAGTCCTAAGTCCTAACACCCAACGCCCAACGCCTAAGCCTCTACTTCCCCAGCACCAACGCAATCACCATAAAAACGAAAAGAATCGAAAACAACCCACCCATCACGATGCCGAAGATCGCCCGGCCTTTGCCGTGCAAATCCGGCCGGCGCTTCAGGTGGATCAGCGCCACGATCCCCAGCACCAGCGAGATCGGCGCGAAGATCACCAGGACGGCAAAAAGTCCCATGTACCCCGCCGCGATCGCCCAGCCCGATCGGCCGACGGGGATGAGCATGCGCGTCGTCGTATCGAACTGCTGCGGCGGCGCCGCGTACGGCTGCGCATACCCGATCGGCATCGCCGGCACCGGCGGCGGCGCGGCGCCGGGGAACAATTCCGCCACCGTCCCCGCAGCCGCCCATTGCGGCATGCCGTCGGTCCAGATCAGCGTCGCCCGCGTGACCGTCCCCGCCGCCGCGAACTGCTGCAACTGCTCAAACGAGTGCGGCCCGGATTTGTCACTGCCCTGCGCAAAGTACCAGCGGCCGGTGGCTTGTTGAGTCATGCGTGGGATTTTGCGCGAACGGCGGGCGGGATGCCACCCGGGAATAGTTTTCAGCGAACCAGTGATACCGCTTCCCTCTACGGTCGGACAGGCATTCCTGTCTGCCGCCCCTCTGCGTCTTCGGTGGCACAGACATTCTTGTCTGTGATGAGACGCGGTACTCGGCGGCTTGTACGCGGAATCGCCGTGGACGCTTAAAAGAGCACGGACGGATGAATACATCCGCCCGCCACAGACAGGAACGTCTGTGCCACTGAGAATCGAGGAGACCGACAGGAATGTCCCGGAAGAATCGCTAGGCCGCGACTCATTTATGCGCCTCGTCCTTCGCCTGCAGAATATCCAGCGCGCGGGCCATCACGCGTTGCATCGCGTCGTCGTCCTTGATGATGCTTTCCTTTTCCTTCAGCACGTCTTTGTCGCTGGGCATGACGTCTTTGCGGCGTTTTTCGTTGTTCTTGAGCAGCGTGGTATACGCCTGCACGAATTTCGGATCGGCCGCGAGCGTCTCCGCCATGCGGCGGACGGCCTCGGCGCGGACGATCTCCTTTTTCAGCGACTCGCGCCTTCCTTCGTCGGCCAGGTTGTTCTTGAGATGATCGTCGGCGTCCTTGGTCATGCGGTCGTTGATCCGCTGCTCGTCGGAGCGCGTTTCCTTGCTGTCCGCCAAGGCCGAGTTCGTCCACACCGCCGCCCCGGTGACCAGACAGAGCGACGCCGCCAAGACCCACCGAGTCGATCGCGAAGTGCTGAACATGGTTTCTCTCCTGTGGAAGTTTCCCGCGGAAATGATCCCAACCCGCCACGCGGCGTGGTAGGAATATCCGCCGGTATTGTAGGACAAGATTCTTTCGCCGTCGCATGGGCGGCTCGCCCATGTTCTTTGCAAAACTCAAGCCACGGGCGAGCCGCCCGTGCGACGGAGTAGGAACTCACCCCGCCGCGTCCGGCATCGCACCGCACTCCGGGCAGCGGTCCGGCGTGGCGCGGAGCTCGTAGCCGCACTTCAAACAGCGGCCGGGCTTGGCGCGGAGGCGCTTCCAGCGGCAGCGGAGATAGATCGCGGGCAAGATCGCGTTGAGCAATGTGATCGCAGGCAAGGGGAACGTTGCCGCCCAGACTCGGCCGTAACTCTTGTCATTTTGGAAGCTGGAATAGCCGAGTTCAACGCCCGTGCATTGAAAATGTTTAGCGCCGGGCTCGTTTGACAGGAATGCGAAAAATATCGAACTCGGGTAACCGGTACGTGGATTGGTTTCCCACTGGAATTTGCGAATCTTTGGCCGGGTGTTGTTCCAATCGTGGGTTGCCGACCTCTCAATTGAAAAGCCGCCGCGAGCGACAACGATGATGAGGTCATCGTCGTGAAGCTTTTCCTCGGCCGGGCCATTGAGCCACGCGAGATGATCGCTCGTCCAGAAACTCCGCGCAGTCAGCAGCACGCTGGCGAGGCCGACAAGCAGCGAGAAGCCCGAGAGAAGATTGAACAGCCGGCGCTTCATGGGGAGATCATACCGGGACACTCGCCACCGCCCCGCACTCCGGGCAGCGCTCCGGCGTGGCGCGGAGGTCGTAGCCGCAGGCGCGGCAGCAACCGGCGCGGGCCCGGCGACGCGCGGTTCGGCGGCGGCGTAGCCAGGCGGCGGGGAGGATCAGCGTCAGCAGCGTGAGGAACCAGTACGGCACGCGGAGGTCGATGCTTATGAAATTGACAGGCCCGGACAACGAGCCGTCGGCCCAACGTTCATCAGAGAAGCCGAAACCTATTCGCCGCGCAAAGGAGGGATTGTTTTGTGGACCGAAAATGGAAAACCAAATCGAGGGCTCTGCGGTCGAACCGTGTTCCCATTCCCATGGTACCAATGGAGTGTCATCGATGATTGATCGGGTCGGGATTTTTCGATGAGCAGCAAGATTGGCCGCACCAAACGGTCCGGTGGTCGGAAGGTCTATTCGAAAAATATCGAACTGGATCTGCCCATAGTTACTCGAGATGTAACGCACGCGCTGGAAGATCTCCGCCGAGCCGTTGGAGTAGTCCTCGTGCATCACGCTGTCGCTTCGAAAATAACTGCGACCCCACATCGCCGCCAATGCAACGCACAGCAACGCCGACACGACGACGAGCGAGTTGAAAACGCGACGCTTCACGAAAGAAATCATACCGAAATCCGCCAAATTCGTTCGATTTTCCTTCGCCCCCACGGCCCAACTCCCGGCCCGGCCATGGATTGTAAAAATGTGCAAAATCGGCCGAAAAATCGCGGAATTTGGCCGACTTTTCTCCTCGGCCGTCGTATAGATTGGGGTGCGATTTCGCGCGGGCGAAGTCGCGTTCGGTTCCTCTCCCCGTGAGGGGAGAGGTTAGGTGAGGGGCGAGGCGTTTGGCGGCGGTCGGCGTTCGCTGGCTCGGGAACGCGACTCGTTGCCATGTTCGGCGGACCGGCGCGGGCCGACGTGCGGACGTTCCTCTCCTCACCCCCGACCTCTCCCGGCTCGACTGAGCTCGCCGAAGTACGCTGGGAGAGGAAGAATGATCTTTGACAGCTCAAAAATTCCGTGGCCCCACCGCGGCTGCTTTTCGGCGGGTGAGAACTCCATTCGGCGTGCGATTTTGGGAGGCGACTAGTCGAATGGGGGTGATTTCCGGGGCGATCTGGATCGGTTTTGGGGGCGGTTCGGGGGCGCTATGGGGGCGCATTGGGGGCGCTTGGGGGGGCGCTTTTTATGGACGAAGATCATCGCAATTGTATATCTATCCTCAGGTTACAACACAAATGCTTGGTCCAGCGAAAATTTTTTCAGCGACTAGCCTGGCATCTGAGAAAGTGGCTCCCTGTTAAAACTCAATCCGCGGTCTGCCCGCTTCAGCGGGTAGGGATTTTCGCTACCCGCTGAAGCGGGCAGACCGGGAATTTGACGGAGTCGACGCATCGCTTTTCCCATCGTGCTACAATCCGGTTCATGCAATTGCCGGTGATTGAAAATCCGTCTCTGTCGTCGTCAGCCGCTCGGCCCGCGGGGTTTGAGAGCGGGCCGCGATCGATCGGCGCGGTGAAGGTGTTGCGGCTGAGCATTACCGATCGGTGCAATTACCGCTGCGTGTACTGCATGCCGGAGGACGGCGTGGCGTGGCTCGGCAAGGATTCGATCCTCAGCTACGAAGAAATCGCCGACGTGGTGAAGGCGGCGATCGAGGTGCACGGCATCCGCCGATTCAAAATCACCGGCGGCGAGCCGACCGTGCGGCACGGGCTGCTCGACCTCGTCGCGATGCTCCGGCGGATCGATGGCATCGAAGACCTTTCAATGACGACCAACGGCCAGCGCCTGCTGGAACTGGCCGGGCCGCTGAAGGAGGCCGGGCTCGATCGCGTTACGGTGAGCCTCGACTCGCTGCGGGCCGACCGGTTCAAGCGCATCACCCGCACCGGCGACCTGGACGCAGTGCTGGCTGGAATCGACCGGGCGGCCGACGTGGGGTTCAAGTCGCTCAAGATCAACTGCGTGACGATGCGCGGCACGAACGACGACGAGCTGGCGGACTTCGCGAAGCTGTCGATCGATCGCGCGCTAACAGTGCGGTTTATCGAGTACATGCCGCTGGGGGACGCGGCGATTTTGGAGAAAAATGCAGAAGGCAGAATGCAGAATGCAGAGTTCAATTCCGCATTCAGCATTCAGCATTCCGCATTATCTCCCAGTGAAACCGGCCCGGCCGGTGGTTGTGGGGCGCAGGATCGCGGCGAGGATTCGCTGATCAGCGAGGCGGAGGTTCGCGAGCGGATCGAGCGCGAGCTCGGGCCGCTGGAGCCGGTGGAGCGATCGAGCGAAGCCGGCGTGGGGCCGGCGAATGTGTATCGGCTGGCGAATCACGACGCGCGCGGGCGCGTCGGTTTCATCAGCGCAATGTCGGCCCCGTTCTGTGCCACGTGCAATCGCCTGCGACTGACGGCCGACGGTGTGCTGAGGAGCTGCCTCTTCGACGGCGGCGAGATCGACGTGAGGCCGATCCTGCGGGACGGCGGTGCGGGATCGAAATCGCAGCGATTGGCGGAGGCGATGACCGAATGCGTCCGCCTCAAGCCGGAGGTGCATTCGCACCACGGCAACCAGCAGATGAGCCGCATGGGCGGGTAACGTCTACTGCAAACTTATCAGATACAACTGAATAGAGGACGAGTGAACGAAGCTGTTTCGACTTCGCCGAAGTTGCTGGACTTACCTCGGCGTCATGCCGAGAGGCATCTGAGAAGCCCAAGAAACACCTTCTTGCGCTGCGTGTTTTCCTGAGGCACCCCGAAGGATCTAGCGTCCAGCACAGGGCGGCTAGATCCTTCGGAGTACCTCAGGATGACGATACACGGGATAAGAAGTGATTTTGATAATTCGGTGTCTTGAGCCGTAGGGAGGAAAAATGTCGCGACTGAAAAAACGATCCGAGCCTTCGGCGTACCTCAGACACCGGCGTGGCGAGAATCGATTCGTGCGATTCGATCAATCGCGATTCTTCACGCGTCGCGGCAACGGCGCGAGCGCCGCGACGGTCGCCCAATCCGTCCCACTCGCGCGACACGCCGCCTGCTCCGCTCGCAGTTGGCAGTCGTCGAGCGCGGATTGCACGGTCGCTCGGTGCGATTCCATCGCATCACGATCGAGTTCCGGCGGGATCACAATCGGTCGGCCGAAGACGGCAGTGGCATGCTCGCCGGGGATCGGCAACGCCATGCGGTCCCAGCTCTTCACGCGCCAGTTGTCGCCGTACGCAAAGCCGACGGGCACGATCGGCATCTGCCGGCGTGATGCGAGGAAGATCGCCCCCGGCTGGACGACGCGCCGCGGGCCGCGGGGCCCATCGGGCGTGATTGCGAGATGGCTCGCTTGGCCGCGCCGCATCAACCGGCGCAGTGCGGTGGCGCCGTTCTTCGTCGAGCCGCGCGTGGCGTGACCGCGCATCATACGGATGACTTGCGCGACGAGCTCGCCGTCGCGGTGCTCGCTGATCAGCACGGAGACGCGCTTGCTCGCGAACAAATACGCCGGCAGCAGGAGCATTTCATGCCAGAAGAGATACACCTTGGCCGGTGCGAGCACGTCGAGCGAGGATTGCGGATCGTCGTGTTCGATCTGCGTGGTGAGAGTGGAAAACCAGACGTTGACGCTAGCACTAAGGAGCAGCGCCGCGGATTTGATGGCGAGCGGATGGGATAGCTTCATGGCGCGTCTCAAGTGCGAGCCTAATTGCAGACCCGCGACGCAGCAAGGCGCGGATCGAAAGGAGATGCTGAATGATCGAGCGCGACGAGTACGATCTTCCAAAAGCGGTCAGCCCGCTTCAGCGGGTTGTCTTGGCATTTCAATCGCGATTCACGCTCAAGCACCATCAACGCAAATCAAATAGGAGCGACGTTTCAAGACTTCGACTCTTCTCGCGCGTCGCACGTTTGTCCCAACCCGCCGCGCCGTTATCATCACCGCGAATGCCCAAGCAGCACAACGATCTTCTCGACCGCGCGGTGTACGTGCTGTTCCGCGTCGTCGCGATGGGGCTGCACACGTTTCCCATCAGCTCGCACCTCCGCACCGCGCAGGTGCTCGGCAATTTGATGTTCCGGTTCGATCGCAAGCACCGCGACCGCGCGATGGGCAACATCCGCAAGGCCTTTCCCGACATGCCCGAGCCCGAGCAGCGCGAGATCGCCCGGCGGAGCATGCAGAGCCTGATCATGTTCTTCGTCGAAATCATGTATACCGACCGCCTCGTGCGAATCGAAACCTGGCGGCGGTACGTGGAGCTCGACAACTTCCGCGACGTGCTCGGCCTGCTGCTCAAGCGCCACAACGGCCTGCTCATGCTGACGGCCCACTACGGCAACTTCGAAATCCTCGCCTACCTTCTGGCGACGCTCGGCTTCCCCACCGCCTCCATCGCCCGGCCGCTGGACAACAAGTACATCAGCGACTGGATCTTCGGCGTGCGCGAAAAGATGGGCCAGCGAATGATCCTGAAAAAAGGCGCGACCGAAGAAGTGACGCAAGAGCTCGAGCGCCACGGCGTAGTGGGTTTCGTCGCCGACCAGAACGCCGGCAGCAAGGGCATTTTCGTCGACTTCTTCGGCCGAAAGGCGAGCACCTACAAATCCATCGGCCTGGTGGCGATGACCTACAACGTGCCGATCATCGTCGGCTACGCACGCCGGCTCGGCGGTCAATTCAAGTTCCAGGTCGGTGCGCAGGACATCATTTACCCCGACGACTGGAAATCGCAGGACGACCCGCTGCGATACATCACGCAGCGCTACACGAGCGCGGTGGAAGCGTTCGTCCGCAAAGACCCGAATCAATACTGGTGGGTACACCGACGATGGAAGACGAGACCCAAAGGAGAAGTGCCTGAAGTCTACGACTGAATCTTTGCGAATTCTGGTGTGGCGATGGAATCTCCTACCTGTGAATTCGAGCGGGCATTTGCGAGGTTTCCACCCGCGTCATCCCGAGGTATTCCGAGGGATCTCGACATGACAAATATCATTTGAACACCCGAGATTCCTCGGAGTACGTCGGAATGATGATGTGCGTGGAACTGATTCGCAAGAATCTTCACAATCCACCGGTCGCCCCGCTTCAGCCGGTCGTCTCCGCAACGCTCAACCAGTGAATGCGCCGACTGATTCTCAAACCCAACCGTTCGCGCAACGTCACGACGCGCACCGAATCTGCCTCGCACGCTGCAAATACAACAACATCACGCTCGGGCCGAAGGAGACGAACATGACCATCGTTCCCAAACCAATCGCCGATGCCGTGTATATCCCTGCACAACATTCCGTTCGCCGGCGGACGACGAGGTGCGCCGGCACGGCGATGAGCAACTCCGCCACGCTACCTAGCAGCAGCCAGCGATGGAATCTTGCGGCGATCGAAAGCGGATCGCGCGATCGCGTCGCGATCCAGAAGACGATTCCCCAGGCAAGCCACAGCCCGACGATTCCGATCAGGAGAGTCCAACCAACAGCATCGCCTAAGTGTTGCCCGACGACGAGTTCGGCAATCGCGAACACGGCCCCGCCGACAAGCGCGGCGAACAGAATCGAGCTGGCGATCAGCGGGATCAACAAACTCCGGCGCGACATCGGCCGATCACGGGCGATGCGTACGGGCGTCAGCAGCAGCGCCAATCCGGTGGTGACGAAAATCAGCAGGACGATCGTCAAGACCGTCATCGCGTCGGAGTCGCCCGGATCGGCATACGCCATCACCGCCGGCAGCGATAAGAATGCGGTGGCCAGCAGCAGGTACACGATGATGATCGTCCACACCCACGCCGGCGCTTTGCGACGCTGCGACGTCGGCGGCGTTTGGTACTGCAGAGAGATCGCAGGCGCCGCGGAGCGGGTTGCACTTGATAATTCCGCCGCTCGTTGCGCGGCGATGGCCGTGCTGGATTCCGGCGGCGATTTCTGCGACGGCGGCAAATCAGGATCTGCCATGATCGCCCACCTGCAGAAGCGACTCGTACATCGGCAGCACGCGGTCCCACGTGAATCGCGCGAGCACGTCGCGTCGAGCGGCGACGATCAGGCGATCGCGGAGCGGCTGATCGGTCAACAGTCTATCGATCGCGGCGGAAAGCGATGCGACATCTGCCGCCGGGACGAGCAGGCCGGTCTGCTCGTCGCGGACGACGTCGCGGATGCCGGCGACGTTCGTCGCGACCACCGGCACGCCGGCGGCCATCGCTTCGATCAGAACGAGGCCGAACCCTTCGGCGGCCGAGGGCAGGACGAGGCAGTCGATCTGCTTCAATGCTTCAGCCGGCGAAGCGATCGCGCCGTGCATCGTCGTTCGATCGGTCATGCTGAATCGCTCGATGGTCGTTTCGATCGCCCGCCGGGCCGGGCCTTCGCCATAGATGTCGAGCGTCACGGCGTGCAGCAGTTGCTCGACGGCGGCGACCAGATCCGGCACGCGCTTTATCGGATCGAGCCGGCCGATGAAGCCGACTTTCGTGGCACGGGCGGGTCGCCCGTGATCCGCAACCACGGGCGAGCCGCCCGTGCCACGATCGGACAAGTCCACCGCGTTCGGAATCACCACGATCTTCTCCGCCGGCACGTCCGCCCAATCGCGCGCGACGGCAGCGACCGACTCCGACGGCACGACGACTTTCTCCGCCGCCAGTTGCACGATCCGCTGCAGCCACCAGTGCCATCGCGGCGTCGGCTGGGTCGTCTGGATCGACTGCAGCCACCGCACGCCGGGCATCCCGCGCGACGCGACGGCCGCCACCGTGTTGGCGTGGATGAGGAAGCTGAGGACCGTGTCGATGTTCCGCTCGCGTACGTACTGCCGCAGCTCGATCACGACAGCCGGCAGGTCGATCAATGTTACCGCTGTCAGCGCTTTTACTTTTACGCCTGCGTTTTGGAGTTGCGTTGCGACCGGGCCGAACCCTTTGAGGCACGCGACTTCCACCTCGCACGCCCTCGCCGCTCTCAGGCGCAGCGCTAGTTCGCGCACGACCGTCGGCGTGCCGCCAATTTCGAGATCGGTGATGAGCAGCAGGATTCTTCGCATAGGAATTTAGCCACAGATGGGGCACGGACGAACACAGATAAGAAAATGTGCCACAGAGAACACAAAGGACACAGAGAGAAAGAATTGCATTTCTCTGCGTCCTCTGTGTCCTCTGTGGCTCACAATGTATTTGATCTGATCCGTGTTCATCTGTGCCCCATTTGTGGCAAAGTCTTATTCCGGCGCGCGGGCGAACGGCGTCATCCGCAGCGAGAACTTGAACGGCTTGGCCACCAAAATATGTTGCGGCAGGACGCCCGGGCCGCAGCTCGCGGTGCCGATGCCGTTTTGTTGGTGGTCGAGGTTGAGCGTAATGAACGGCCGCTTCTTCAGGTCGTACGTGTGCTTCGCGTTCTCGAAATCGAGCGGCGTAAACCAGTGGGCGGAAAAATCAAACGTCGGCTCACCAGTGATGCGAATGCCCGTACCGCTTTCATCCGAAAGGCTCACCCAGTTGCAATCGCTGCGATTGCCATTTTCCTGCGGGAAAACGTACGGCGTGTAGAGGTCATCGACGGTCGCGCTGAATCGCCCGAATCGCCCGGCGGCTTTCGTGTCCGGGTACGATTCGCCCGGTCCGCGGCCGAACCAGCTGACTCGGTCGAGCTTCGGCGACAGGCCGGTCATCAGCCCGATGCGCGGAATCTGCGGCGGCCATTCGCCGCGGATTTTGCCCTGCACGTCCACCGACACTTCGCCGCTGCCGAGGATCGTCCAGGTGTAGACGCAGTCGAACGACTTCTGTCGATGCACCGGCGGCGCGATGGTGACGTCGGCGGTGATTTTCACGCCGGTTTGGCCGAGGATTTTAATGGCTACCCGGCCGACGCGGTGCTGCAGCCAGTGCAGGCCGGCGGTGAACCACTGCGTGCTCATTTTGGTTTCCGGGCGCCATCCGCCGCGGTCGTTGTCGGTGGTGGCGCGCCAGAAATTCAACCGCGGGCCGCTGACGATCAGCTCGTCGTTGTGGAATTTCCACGAGGCGATGGTGGCGCGGACTTTGTCGAAGGTGAGCGAAAAATTTTCGCCGGTGATCACGGCGGCGGTCTTGGAATCGACAAGCTTCAGACTCTGCAGATCCGTCCGCGCGATCGACTTCACCGCCGCCGGCTTCCACGGCAGCTTGAACTGCGCGAAAGCAACTTCGTGCCCCGCTTTCGCCCACGGCGCATCGGCGGCGAGCGTGAAGGTCAGCGTGACGTAGCAATCGCCGGCGGTCGCCGCCGGCTTCTGAATCGGCAGCGTGATTTTCGCCGCCTCACCCGCCGTCACGTGCGGCGTCGGCAGCGTGCCGCTCTCGATCGGACTGCCGGCGCTGGTCAGCGTCCAACTGATCGCCAGCGCATCGAGCGACGCGAAGTCCTGCATGTTCGTGAGCTCGAACTTGCCGGCGGCGGCGTTGATCGCCTTCACGCTCACCGGCTCCTGCATCTTCTTCAGCTCCGCTAGGCCCGGCGAAGGTTTGCGATCGGGAAAGACCAGCCCGTCGGTGACGAAGTTGCCGTCGTTCGGCTGATCGCCGAAATCGCCGCCGTAGGCGAAATACTCCTGGCCGTCCGCAGTCTTCTGCCGAAGCGCGTGGTCGGCCCATTCCCAGACGAAGCCTCCCTGGCAGCGCGGGTTGGCCCGCATGGCCGCCCACGTTTCCGTGAGATTGCCCGGGCCGTTGCCCATAGCGTGGCAGTACTCGCAGAGGATGAACGGCATCTTCATGAACTTTTTCGGCTTCATCTCCTGGCCGTAGTGCTTCCAGTTGCCTTCGCCGGTTCGCAATTTCTCCATCTCCGCGAACGGCGGGTACATCTTGCTGACGACGTCGGTCACCTGGAACGTGCCGTCACCTTCGTAGTGGAAGAATCGCGTGTCGTCGATCTTTTTCGCGGCGACTTTCATCGCCAGATGATTTTTACCCAGGCCCGACTCGTTGCCGAAGCTCCACAGGATGATGCTCGGGCGATTCTTATCGCGCTCGACCATGCGGACCATGCGGTCCACGCACGCGGCCTTGTAGATCGGCGCGATCGTGGGATTGCTCGTGGTTTTCGGATCGTGGCCGAAGCCGTGGGTTTCGAGATCGCACTCGTCGATGAGATAAAGCCCGTACTCGTCGGCCAAATCGTACCAACGGGGATCGTCCGGATAGTGGCTCGTCCGCACGGCGTTGACGTTGGTCTGCTTCATCAGCAGCACGTCCTGCACCATCGATTCGTACGGCACGCTCCGGCCGAAATCGGGGTGCGTTTCGTGGCGGTTGACGCCCTTGAACATGATCTTTTTGCCGTTAACGAGCAGGTTCGCGTTTTTGATTTCGACGCTGCGGAAGCCGACGCGCTGCGGGATCACTTCGAGCAGATTTCCGCTTGCGTCGAAGAGTTTGATAATCGCCGTGTAGAGGTTGGGCGTTTCCGCCGTCCACTTGTCGGGATTCTGCACGTCGAGGGAAAGCGTGGCGGTTCCGGATTTGATCGATTGTTCGATCATTCCGACGACGTCGCCGGATTTCAAGAGCACCAATTCGACTCGCCCATTCGGCAATTTGCCGGACAACTTCACCTTTGCAGTCAACGTAGCGTTCTTGTAGTTGCGGTCGAGCAGCGTCTTGATCTGCGCGTCAAACACGTACGCTGCCGGCCGCACGAGCAGATAAACGTCGCGGAAAATCCCGCTCAGCCACCACATGTCCTGGTCTTCCATGTAGCTGGCGTCGGACCATTGAATCACCCGCACGGCGATCAGGTTGCTGCCGGCTTTCACGAACGGCGTGACGTCAAACTCCGAAGGCAGGCGGCTGCCTTTGCTCAGGCCGACTTCGTGGCCGTTGACCCAGACGGTGAAGACCGAATCGACGCCTTCAAACCGCAGGATGATCTTTTGCCCGGCCACCTGCTGCTCGGTGAGCGTGAACTCTCGCCGGTAGCTGCCGGTGGGATTCTCCGTCGGCACGAACGGCGGATCGACCGGGAACGGATACTGCACGTTCGTATAATGCGGCCGGCCGTAGCCGTGCAGTTGCCAAGAGGAGGGAACTTGCAGCGTCGAAAATCCCGACGCGTCAAAGGTGGGCTGAAAGAATTCGTCGGGCGCTTCAGCCACCGTCGGCGAGTAATGAAACTGCCACGGACCGTTGAGCATGATCAGGCGATCGGACTTTGCGCGATTGAACGTGAGCGCGGCCGCTTCGTCGGCGAACGGAATGAAATACGAGCGGCCTGGCAGACGGTTCTTACCGAACAGCTTAGGGTTTTCCCAGTAATTCATAGGTGCGGAAATTGTGGCGATCGCTGGGCGGGTAGCAAGGGATCGGGGAATTTACCACAGAGAGCACCGAGGTTGAATTCACAGAGAAACACAGAGAAATGCGAGCAACACTTCGCTAATGCCACTTTGTGCGTCTCTGTGAATTCAATCTCTTTGGCCTCTGTGGTAAATGCTTTCTCCCCGATTTCGAGAATCCTACTTGCCCGCCTTCTCCACCAGCAGCTTAAAAAGCGCCAGGTGATCGGCCTCTGCGTGTAATCGTTCCGGGTGCCACTGCACGCCGAGCCACAGCGGGAAGGTGGGATCTTCCACGCCTTCGATGATTCCGTCAGGGCTGGTGGCGATCACGCGTAGGCCGCGACCGATTGTTTTGGCGGATTGTTTGTGCGAGCTGTTACCGAGGACTTCGGTTTTGCCGATCACTTTCGCCGCGATGCTTTCGGCGTCGATGGTGATCGGGTGGCGCGTTTCGACTTTACCGATCTTGCGGTGCTCGATCGCGTTAGGCCGATCGACCTTCGGCAGGAACTGAATCATCGATCCGCCGCGGGTGATGTTCATCAGTTGGCTGCCCATGCAGATGCCCAGCGTAGGCGTGCGGCGCTTCTCGACCTCGGACATCAGCGCCCGCTCAAACTTTTCGCGCAGCGGATCGACCGGCACGGTTCCCTGCGCGTAACTTTCGCCGTAGGCGGCCGGGTCGAGATCGTTCCCGCCGGAAAAGACCATGCCGTCGAGGTGATCAACAAGCTCAGGGATGATCGACAAATCCACGCGATACGGCAGCAACACCGGCAGGCCGCCGGCCTTTTCGACGGCGATGGAATACGCGTACGGCGACTCGTACTGCTTGCCGTCGTTGTGTGTGTCGGTCGTGATTCCGATGAGCGGTCGCTTGGCCATCTTTGATTCCTACTTCTTCCGAGTGGCGGATTTCATTTCCAGGCCGGTGTCGTAATCGAGCTGCCGCGGCTCGCCGTCGGCTTCGCCTTCGCGCTGGCGAGTCATACCGGTGTAGTCCCACGTCGCTGGGCGAGCGTTAGTTCGCCACGGCCGGCGTTCCCAATAGTAGCCGCGGAAAGGATCGCGGGTTTGGTTCATCCACTCGAGCAATTGATCGTGCAGGCGGTCGCGCTGCTTCGCATGCCCGGGCGAGTCGATCAGGTTTTTCATCTCCTGCGGGTCGGCCTGCAGATCGTAAAACTCGTCCTCGCAGAGCAGGTTGATTGCAAGTTTGTATCGGCCATCAAATGCAGCCCGCATCGGCTGAAAACCGCCGAACCCGTCGTGGTCGATTTCGTACCGGCCGAACTCGATGAAGACGGCGTCGGTCGTTCGCGTCTGCGGCGCGGAGAAATTCGCGAGCATGCTGCGGCCGTCAACGGTGGGCGGCGTGGGGAGGCCGAAATAATCGAGCATGGTCGGCGTGAGATCGATATGAGAAACCGGGTGCGGCCCGGTTGTGCCGGCCGGCGCGTTGCCGGGCCAGCGGACGATCAGCGGAATCCGCGTGATCTCGTCGTACGCCGCCGGACCTTTGCCATTGAGGCAATGGGATTGCAGCAGATCGCCGTGATCCGACGTGTAGATCACCAACGCGCCCGGCGCAAAGCGATCGACCGCATCGATCACCCGGCCGATCTCGGAATCCACGAACGAATTACAGCCAAGAAAATTGGCGGGACTGATCTTCAGTGCATCACGATCGCTCTTCAATGTCCCGCCGGCCCAGGCGCGCTGATGTGACGGCTTGCCCTCTAACTCATCCCACACGTTGTTCGACTTGGGGAATTCGTAATCCTTGAACATCTCCGAATACGGCTTGGGACACAGGCACGGGCCGTGCGGTTCGTCGTACGAGATCACGAGGCAGAAATCCTCGGCGGTGTGCCTGGTAAGAAAATCGATCGCCCGATTGGAGCAGCGATGGCCGAACGTGAAATCCGCTTCAATGCCGGGATCATGCATGGTATTGGACTGCCGCGAGCGGACGCGATCTTCCGGCGAAAGCTCTTCGAGGTACATCCGCATGTCGTACCAGTACGCCGGATCCCAGCCGTCGGGGCAGCGAGCCATGCCGAAGTAGTCGCTGGCGTCGAGGTGCCACTTGCCGATGTACGCCGCGTGCACCCCGCCGTCGCGCAGTCGCTGGCCAAGCATGCGGACGTTCGCGCCCAGCGCCATGCTGTTGCCCCAGCTTCCGTTGCTGTGCGGCCAAGTACCGGTGAACAGCGCCGACCGGGCCGGCCCGCACACCGGCTGGCAGGTGTAAGCGCGATCGAACCTCACGCCCGCCGCCGCCAGGCGATCAAGATTCGGCGTTTTCATGTCGGGGAAACCGTAGCAGCCGACCATGTCGGTCCGCTGCGTGTCGGTCATGATGAAAATGACTTGGCGGGGCGAATTCACGACGCTCCTGTGGTTGCGCCAAGTCTATCGATTCACTCCGCGCACGGAAATGCGCCGGCGAGTGCCGGCGCATTTCATGTGTATAACCAGATTTGGAAAAATCGCGACCGATCAGCTCTCGACCGCTTCCATGGGCTTGGGTCGACCAGCACGTTTCCGCTCATTTTCCGTCAGATGAAGCTTACGCAGCCGAATGCTCGTCGGCGTGACTTCGACCAGTTCGTCTTCTTCGATGTACTCCAGCGCCTGCTCGAGCGTCATCTTCCGCGGCGGCTTGAGCATGATGTTTTCATCGCTGCCTGTCGTGCGCATGTTGCTCAGCTTCTTGGCGGTCGTCGGATTCACGGTGAGGTCATTATCGCGGGCGTTTTCCGCCACGATCATGCCTTCGTATACCGCTTCGCCGTGGCCGATGAAGAAGCTGGCTCGGTCCTGCAGCGTGTTCATCGCGTAGGCGTTGGAATTGCCGGTGGTCATGCTGATCATCACGCCGTTCGCCCGGCCCGGCACTTCGCCGCGGTTGGCGGCGTACTCGTGGAAATTGTGGTGCATGATGGCCGTGCCTTGCGTGGCCGTGAGCATGCGGGTTCGCAGGCCGATCAGTCCGCGAGCGGGAATCGTGAACTCCAGGTGAACCTGGCCCTCACGGTTATCCATGCGGACGAGTTCTCCCCGGCGATTGCCGACGAGCTCCATCACGCCGCCCATGTTCTTCTCGGCCACGTCGACGACGAGGTATTCGATCGGCTCCAGAGTATCGCCGGTCTCTTTATCCTTCTTCATGATCACGTGCGGCTTGCTGATCGAAAGCTCGTACCCTTCGCGGCGCATGGTTTCGATGAGAATGCCCAAGTGCAGCAAGCCTCGGCCGCTGACTTTGAACGCGTCTTTATTGCCGGCTTCTTCCACCTTGAGGGCGACGTTCGATTCCAATTCCTTGAACAGCCGCTCGCGGAGATTGCGCGACGTGACGTACTTGCCTTCTTTGCCGACGAACGGCGAGTCGTTCACGCTGAACATCATAATCAGCGTCGGCGGTTCCACGTCGCTGGCTTCCAGCGGGGCCGGGTTGACCGGGTCGGTGATCGTGTCGCCGATGTCGACCGACTCGAGCCCGACGAGCGAGACGATGTCGCCGGCTTCAGCGCCTTCGATATTCTTGCGGCCGAGCCCTTCGAACTCCTGCACCTGCTGAACCTTGCTCTTCACCATCGTGCCGTCGCGCTTCACGATGCCGATCTGTTGGCCGGTCTTGATCTTGCCGTTGTAGATTCGCCCGACGCCGATTCGGCCGACGTAATCGTTGTACGCAATGCTGTTGATCTGGATCTGCAGCGTCTTTTCCGGATCGCCGTGCGGGGCAGGGACGTGCTTGAGCAGCGCCTCGAACACCGGCTTGATGTCCACGCCCGGTTCTTCGAGCGACCAGCTCGCCGTGCCTGCACGACCGGAGGCGTAGAGCACCGGGAAGTCGAGCGTTTCATCATCAGCGCCGAGTTCGACGAACAGATCGAACACTTCATCCAGCACCTGGTGAGCCCGCTGGTCGGGACGGTCGATCTTGTTGATCACGACGATCGGGCGGAGCTCGTGCTGGAACGCTTTCTTAAGCACGAACCGCGTCTGCGGCATCGCGCCTTCGGCCGCATCAACGAGCAGGAACACGCCATCCGCCATGCTGAGGACGCGCTCCACTTCCCCGCCGAAATCGGCGTGGCCGGGGGTGTCGATCAGGTTGATTTTGGTGATTTGCCCGGTCACCGGGTCGACGTATTTAATGGCCACGTTCTTGGCCAAAATGGTAATTCCGCGTTCGCGTTCCAGCGGATTGCTGTCCAAAAGCGTGTCCTGCGAGACCTGCGAATCGCGGAAATTGCCCGATTGGCGCAGCAGCGCTTCGACGAGCGTGGTTTTGCCATGGTCGACGTGGGCGATGATGGCGACGTTTCTGATATCGTTTCGCACGTGATTCATAAATCGTTTACAATTGACAACTTGCGATCAAGCAAGGGCCGATGCACTCCTGGAGTTTCCTACGGGGAATCGATCACACTTGCGAAGCGCAATAGGCCAATTCGTCCGACTGTGGGGCGAGTAAGATACTGGCCATCGTGTCATTATACAACGGAAGTGGGCTGAGGACGATGAGGGACGTTGGTAAATCTCGGTAACATTCTGGTGATTGATGAGTGGTGATTGACGGCATTCCTTGTCAATCACCACTTATCATTCTCCAGAGCGACTAAACCAAACCCGCGCCACCCTCACCCATTACTCGTGAACTGGATCGCCCCGCGTGGATGAGCCAACCATCGAAGCTGCTCAACGAGGCAACCGCGCGGCGCAAGCGACGCTGATCCGCGGCCTGCAGGACGTTTGGTACCGGTTCAGCCTGAGTCAACTGCGCGACCCGGATCTCGCGGCCGACGCGGCGCAGGAAACGGCCGTGCGGTTTCTCCGCGATCTCTCGAAGTTCCGCGGCGGCAGTTCGATCAAGACTTGGTCGCTCGGCATTTCAGTGAACGTGGCGCGCGAGTTTCGCCGCCGGCGATCGTGGGCGAGCGACACCGCGGCGGAGAACGAATCGGACCGATCGCCGTTGCCGCCCGAAGCGGCCGAGGCCTCGGAGCAGACCGATCGCCTTCACGAGCAGTTGGCCCGATTGCCGGAGCGGCAGCGCGAGTCGCTGACATTGCGATTTTTCGAAAACCTGAGCATCGACGAAACGGCTAAAGCGATGAACGTCGCGCCCGGCACGATCAAGGCGACGATTCATCAGGCGCTGAAGTCGCTGAAACAGAAAATGGGCGGCGGCCCGGCGTGATGAAGTGTTGTTGGCCGCCACTGCCGCATTCGGTGGCACAGACATTCCTGTCTGTGACGAAGCGAGGTACGCCTCGATTCGTACGCGGATACGCGACCGAACGTTAGAAGACACGGACGGATGAGTACATCCGCCCGTCACAGACAGGAATGTCTGTGCCACTTAAGAGAAAACCGGGCTTGCCGCTTCAGCGGCACGCCGAGCAACGTGAACTTGTATGAGCGACTTTCGCACCCAACTCGATCGCATCAAAGCGGACTACGAATCCGCTCGCTACCCCGGCGATCTTGCAGCGCTCGTGCTACCCGCCCCGTTGTGGCGAACGAAGGCTTTCTGGCGAATCGCCATTCCGCTTGCCGTTGCGGCGAGCATGGCGATTGCGTTCGGCGTGTTCTGGCCGCGAGGAAATCGGCCAGTCGTTCCGGACCAGAGAATCGCGGACGTCACGGTCATCCCGCCGACCACGCAGGGCACGACCTCGCTCGCCGTAGCGACCGACGACACGACGATGCCCGCGACGCAGTCGATGCCCGACTCGCTCTCGTTCCCGACCGAGCTCCCGACGATGCCCACTGGCGGCGACAGCGTGTCGTCGTTCCCGTCATCGCCGACGATGCCGGGCTTCAGCTCATTTACCGACACAACCGTTTCAGAAAAGGAACCCACATGAACCGCAGAACCTTCTTCGTCCCGTGCGTGCTGGCTGTTTTATCTTTGTCCGCATTCGCCGGCGCGCAAGACCGCGGCCCGTCCACGCCGCCGACCGACAACACTCGGCAAGGCCCGCCGCCAGGTGATCGGCCGGACGGTCTCCCGCCGCCGCGCGACGATAACGGCGGGCCCGGGCCTAACGATCGTGACCAACGCCCTCCTCGAGTTGACAACGGCGGCCCCGGTCAAAATGATCGCGACCAGCGTCCGCCGCGCGATGACAACGGCGGCCCCGGGCCTAATGATCGTGACCAGCGCCCGCCTCGCCCCGATCAGCAAAACGGCGGCGGTCGTCAGCAGTCGCCGCAGGGCGCACCGGCCGGCGGCACGAACGACGTGATGCGCTACCAGGGCTACCTGAGCATGGTCGCCCAGTACAGCAAGATGGCCGGCGACCCCGAATCCGCCGGCGTGGCGGCCGTGGTCAGCGCCGCTGACGTGCTGCGTCGCGGCGGGCCGCAGGAGGCGATCAATTACTTCACCAAGCTGCTGCCGGAAGTGAAGATCGACGCCGTTCGCCGGGCGATTCGCCTGCAGCTGGTCGATCTGTACAAAGCGGTGAAGCAGGACGATAAGGCGCTCGAGCAGTTGCATGTGCTGATCACCGCGGACGCGGTGGATTCGCCCGGAAAGAAGTAAGCGGAGTTCGTCCTAAAGAGTTTGCGATCTTAAGCGGTCCGCCCGCTTCAGCGGGTGGGGTTTTTCGAACAAATC
>JBBQNK010000046.1:0-37153 GCA_038329865.1 Tepidisphaerales bacterium
CCGCGAATCACCAATGTGAGACGATCGAGCACCTGATGCGTGAAGTGACATACTATCTCATGCGCCACAATCGTCAAACTCCATTGGGAGTTCGAGAATCACGAACGGCTATTTAGATCCTTCGGAGTACCTCAGGATGACGATTAGAGTGATGGCGGTGCCTGTCGCGCCGCACCAATTCCGCGTGGAAATCGCTTCCGCTTGACCGTCGCAAATCCCGCCCCGTCGAAATCCCGCACTTCCACCGCGATCGACGTTCCGTCGATCGCGATCCAGTTGTAACTGTTCGCCCGCCCGCGCCGGCGGGTGCTGCAGGCGCTGCCGGCCTGCAGGCTGATCGTGCCTTGCGGCATCGTCACGTGGTACGCGTGATGCAGATGGCCGGCCAGTAGCATTTCGACGCCGGCATCGTGCAGCACGTGCAGCACCGCGGGGCCGTTGCCGACGGTGTCGCCTTCGTGCTCCTTATCGGGTGACGCGAACGGGTGGTGCGTGACGATGATTTTGGCAACGCCCGCCGGCGCGGACCGCAGCAGCTTCGCCGCCGCCTCGAGCTGCGACTCATCCACCCGGCCGTCCTTCCAGAATCCGCTCAGCCGTCGCGAGCCGCGGCTGGCGGTGTTTAGGCCGATGACCAGCAGTTCGTCGTCGCGATAAACCGGCAGCATCTCGCTCGTTACCAGCCGCTGAAACCGCCCGAGCGGCGCGACCCATCGGCGGATCACGTTGAACAGCGGCACGTCATGATTCCCCGCCAGCACGATCTGCGGCTTGGGCAGCCTCACCAGATACGCCGCCGCCGCGCGGAATTGGCCGACGCGGGCCCGCATGGTGAGGTCGCCGCTGAGGACGAGCAGATCGGGCTTGCGATCGACCAGATCGCGCACGAGTGCGTCGGCCACCGCGGTATCGACGGCGTCGAAGTGAATGTCTGAAAGATGGGCGATGGTTCGCACGGTGGAATCGTAAAGGATCAAGGCGGAAGGATGAAGGATGAAACAGGATCAATGTCGGACTTTGCACTGCGATGTTTCGAAGTGCCCGCGAAAGCGCAAGCGAGAGTCCCGCCCCTATCGAGCTGGCCAGTTGCTTGCGCCTTCGCGGGAGTCTTCGGGCAAAGCATTAATGCCCGCCCTCCGTTTTCATCCTTCATCCTTCCGCCTGCATCCCTATACTGCGTTCATGAAGTTCGGTCGGATCAAGCGTCAGCACGGCCGGGTCGGCGGATTGGACAAAATCCTCGACAAGATAGTGCGCGACTGCCCGCATGTGAGCCGGATCGTGCCCGGCCGGATCAAAGTCCGCCGCGGGCATTCGCCGAAGAAATTTCAGATCCAATACCCCACGCCGGCCGGGCTGAAGTGCCAGTACGTCGGCACGGGCACGGTGCAGGAAGTCTTCGTGATCTGCAACGACACCGCCAAGGCCAAGCAGTGGCTGCTCGATTCCGGCATCGCAGAGGCGGAAGAAACCAAGAAGTGAAATCACGAAGCGACGAAGCAACGAAGTGGTTTGCGAAATGCGAACAGCGTTCCGTCCCTCCACGCTGAATTTTCTCTTTGAATGCGAAATCGATCGCCGGCGTGAATCGTCGCTCATGGCGTTACCGGCTTTGCGATAAGTTGGTATGCGAAACCCAAAGGCCGCTTCGTTGCTTCGTGGTTCATTGTCTTGAGGCGTGCCGGAAGTTATGAATTGCATTCAACATGCTCAAACGATCCGAACCGATCTTCGCCGTGCGCGATATTCAGGAAACAGTCGACTTCTATCGCAACGTTTTGGGATTCGAGAGCAGCTGGACGTGGGGCACGCCGGTCGGCTTCGGCGGGGCGCGATTCGGGCAGGTACAGGTCATGTTCAACCTGCTGCCGGAACTGGCGGCCCGCGTTGAAGAGCACCAGCATTTCTACTACTGCGACGATCTGCCCGCGCTCTACCAACGCCACGTGGCCGCCGGCGCGGACATCATCAGCCCGATCGAAAACAAGCCGTGGGGCTTTCGCGAGTACATCGTCCGCGACCCCAACGGCTATCACCTTCGCTTCAGCGGGCCGCTGCAATACGAAAAGCCCGCCACCGCGCTCGCGACGATTCCCGACTACATCCGCATCGTCGAGCGAAAGCCGACGCGCGAGGAATTCCTCGCCCTGCACACCGCCGTAGGCTGGGGCGAGACGGGCGACCCTACCGACATCATTGATCGCGCGCTCACCGCGTTCGTCGCGATCGACACGCGCTCCAACACGGCAGTCGGCATGACGCGCGTGGTCCGCGACGCGATCAAATGGCACAGCCTGTGGGACGTGGCGGTTAGGCCCGAGTACCAGAACCAGCGCATCGGCACGGCGCTGGTGGAGTCTGCCGTCGAGCGGATCAAGGTGCTCGCGCCGGGGTCGATCGTGCACCTGTTCACCTACAAGCCGGCGTTTTATGACAAGCTGGGATTCGGTACCGAGAGTGTGACGCTCCGGCGGTTGTGAGAAGATGTGAAACCGCAGATAAACGGAGAAGAACGCAGATTGATTGAAAGAAGCTCTTACTTCCAACCAAAAAGCAGTACCGGCGAAGTTTGAAGTGGCATGGGCGGCTCGCCCATGGTTTTTGAGTGAGAGTAAGACACGGGCGGGCCGCCCATGCCACGATAAAATTAATCTACTTCACTCAATCTGCGTTCACCTGCGTTCATCTGCGGTTTCAGAATTTCCCCGCCGCGCCCATCGCAGCTTTGCTGATCGCGAGCGCGGGTTGTCCTGCTGTTCCTGCTCCGTCGCGACGATCGGTTCGCGGCTGATTTCTTCGTAAACCTCGTCATCAAGCCCGTGCTTGAACGCGTTCTTCACCTTGCGGTCTTCGCCGCTGTGGAAGCTGATGATCGCCGCCACGCCGCCGGGCTTGAGCACGCTCGGCAGCACGGCCAGCAGGCGGTCGAGATTCGCCAGCTCGCGATTCACTAATATCCGCAGCGCCTGGAACGTCCGCGCCGCCGGGTGGAGCTTGGCGCCGGCCGCCCGTTTGATCGTGAAGTCGCGGGCTTCGCAGATGATCGCCATCAGGTCCTGCGTCGTTTCGATCGGCTGTTGCTGTCGCCGCTCGACGATCAGCCGCGCGATCTGCGGCGCGTCGGTCTCGTCGCCGAGCTCCAGGAACGCCGCCGCCATCTCCTTCTCGCTCAGCCGCGCAATCAGCGCCGACGCCGGCTGCCCGCGAGTCTGATCCATCCGCATATCCAATGGCCCGGGCTTGCGGTAGCTGAACCCGCGATCCGGATCATCAATCTGCGGCGACGCCACGCCCAAATCCGCCAGCAACCCGTCGATCTGCGACACGCCCGCCTGCTGCAGCACCGTCGGCAAGGCCGCGAAGTTGTTGTGAAATAAATCGAACCGCCCGCCGGCGCTCGCGAGCTTGGGCCGGGCCAGCTCGATATTCCCCGCGTCGAAATCAATACTGATCACCCGCCCGTCCGGCCACACGCGTTGTAACAACGCCGCCGAGTGCCCGCCGAGCCCCAGCGTGCAATCAACGATCGTCTGCCCGGGCTGGGGATTGAGCGTCCTAAGAATCGGATCGAGCAGTACGGGGATGTGACGGACGTCGCGCTTCATTCTGATACTTTACCGCCCGAGCGAGAAACTCCACTCACGGCAACCCCGCGCTATTCCATCGCTTGTATCCGCTCGACCTCGTTCAAATCCGACAGGCGGAGCTTGGCGGCTTCGTAGTCGGGGCAAATCGCGATCGCCTGCTCGTAGCAGTGGCGTGCGTCGGCCTGATCGCCCAAAAGCATTCGCACGTTGCCGAGGTTGAGGTACGCCTCGTCGCGATCGCCCTCGGCCAACAGCGCTTGCCGCATCGCCACCTCGGCCTCGGGAAGGCGCAGTTGCCGCGTCAGCGCGGTGCCGAGAAAAATCCACGGCCAGGTTTTGTCGGGCGAAAGCTCGCACGTTCTCCGAAACCACCGCTCGGCCTCGGGGAGATTTCCCCAATCTCGGTAGAGCCTCCCCAGGCTGAGCGTCGTCCCGTCATTTGCCGGTTCTTCCGCCGCCAGCGCCAACAGCAGGCGCTCGGCATCGACGAAGCGGTCGGTGGACGACAGCGCCAGCGCGTACATCCGCCGCCAGATGGTGCTAACCGGGTCGATCTCCATCAACCGCCGCCCCGCCTCGGCCGCCGCGAAGTGCTGGTCGGCTTTCAATGCGGTGAAGTAAGCTTCGCGGAGTTCGTCCAGAGATTCGGATCGCATCGCGACATCATAAGAAAATCGGATCAGCACGGCACGGATATTCCCATTTCAACGGCGTCGTGGGAGTCCGCCCGAGTGACAGAATGCCGCCGGATGAAACGGCGGGCCTTCAGCATTCTCTGGATCACATCGGTTCTGATCGCCACGGCCGCGGGCGTTTTCTGGGTTCGCAGTTATTGGGTCAACGACCGGATCGCCATCGACTGTTGGCACGAGTACGCAGCCGACTCGCGACCGGGCCGGGTGACGATCGCGCGAATTTCACAAATCTACGAGCCGGCATCATCGGCGGCAGTTGCGTACCCGCTGGCGCAGACGTGGCAAATTTCTCGCGGGTGGATGGTCTTTTCGACGATCGATCGGATTTCCATTCGGACGACGAACGGATCAACGGTGTTGAGATCAGTCCCGCTATTTCCATCACTTGCTTACCGGCCCAGCCACCGCATTATGTCGTTCACCAACGGCAGCGGCCCTTACAACATGTATGCGGAAACATTCGTCATTCCGTATTGGGCAATTGTGTCGGCAGCTCTGGTCCTTCCGGCGATCGGGATGAAATCTTTCTACCGTCGCAGAACGCTCTGCCGCCTCGAACGAGGCATATGCCGAGGGTGCAGCTACGATCTGCGCGCCACACCCGACCGCTGCCCCGAGTGCGGCCTGGTTCCATTACCGCCGGCAGGACCAGAATGAAATCCCGCCTCTTCAATCTCGTCGTGATTCTTTCGCTGATCGCGTGCGCGGTGTCTGCAGTCGCGTGGATCAGGTACGGCGGAGGGTGGATTTCGTGGCATCGCGACGATTGGCCATTCCATATCGACCGGTCGGCGTACCAGGGCGCTGACAACGATACCGGCTTTGATGATTGGGGCGTCGTCAAACTCATCGAGTGGGCACACTACACGTACAACAAATGGCTGTTCATCCCCGGCTGGGTGCTGGTCGCGCTGACGGCCGTGCTGCCGGGCGTTTGGACGATCCGCCATCGCCGCCGCTCGCTCGCCCAACAGCGGCGATCAAACGGGCTTTGCCCGACGTGCGGCTACGACATTCGCGCGTCACCCGGCCGCTGCCCGGAGTGTGGGACGGCGAAGCTCGATTGCATGTAGGGCAGGATGGCAATCCCGCCGTTCTCGAATCGGCGGGATTGCTATCCCGTCCTACAGGATTCGGCCGTCTGTGTAGCCGGCGAGTTAAATTCGCTTGACGGCACCGCATCCGCGTACGGGCCGCGGCGTACCTCGGCACGTGACAGACAGGAATGTCTGTCCTACCGAAGGTGACGCAGAATCATCATCAAAGCATCATCGCCGCGATGTAAACTTATCGTTATGCATCGCCGTAGGAACGCATTCACGATTATCGAGCTGCTCGTCGTCATCGGCATCATCGCCGTGCTGCTGGCGATTCTGCTGCCGGCGCTGGAGACGGCTCGCGAGCAGGCGAACACCACTTCGTGCGCGGCCAATCTCAATCAGATCGGCGTGGCGCTGCAGGTTTACGCGAATGAGAATCACGGCAATTGGCCACGCACGGTGTATCAGCCGGGGGCGGCGGTGGTGGCCGGCACGGGGACGGGGAATGATCCGTTTACCGCCACCGGACCGGCGGCGAATGACGTGAGCGCGCCGTTTTTCCTGCTCATCCGCGCCGAGAAATTGCCGACGCAGCTCTTCGCCGACCCGTACAACGACGCCGTTCAATACACCGCCGACCCGGCCAACCCGGCCACGCGGTGCAACTTCTCCAATTACCAGAAAAATCTCGCGTACAGCTTCGCCAATCCCTACCCCGACGCGGCGGCGGCCAAGTCGTACAAGTTCGGCCCGACCCTGCCGCCGACGTTCGCCGTCGCAGCCGACCTCAATCCCGGCGTGCCGGGCGCCAACAGCAAGAATCACGAAGGCGACGGCCAAAACGTCCTCTACACCGACGGCCACGTCGAATTTCAGACGACCAATCTCTGCGGCGTAAACCACGATGACATCTACACCAACGCCGCCGGCGTGGTGAATGGCTCACCGGCGAACGGCAACGACAGCGTGCTGCTGCCGACGGGGCCTTGAAGGCGGGCAGGTTCATCTCAGCGCGATACAATGCCGTCATGTGGCCTTTCAAAAAGCCCTATCGTCGTCCCGTTTGCTTTGAGCCCAGCGAACAAGATTTGCTTCTTTTCGCGGCCGAGCGGTTTGCAAAAGCGCCGGTTGGCATTTGGTCTATGGAAAGCGACGGCGGCGAATCGATCTTTCGCGATGCCACACTTTGTTTTTCGCCCGACCTCACAGGCTGGGTGCATTTCTGGGCGCTTGATTACCCACCGGGCAATTTTCGATGCAAATTCGTTTACCAACACGCAAAAGACGGCCTCATTCGCATCGCCAGCGCGGAGCCGGAGATATCCCGGCCGATCTGGTTTGATTTGCAATATCGCTTTGATGTTCGAACTGATAATTACGGCCTTCGCGTTCTACAAATCCATATTGCTCCTTCCGATCGATCGACGTCGCTAGGTCAATGGATGGGAGACGAATTCGACTTTATTCCGCACCTCGATCCGAAACCGCCAGATTGGTAGCAAAAAGAGCCATTCGACATTCCGCCAACTTCTGCTATACTCCCGAAAACAGCTGCCTGCCCTTCATCACGTGAATCTCGCCGTTTCGGCACATTCCTGATCGATTTACGCAACCAGTTGTAGCGCACTGACCGGCCCTATTTCGGCTTTTTTTGCCGAGGCCCTTTTGGTTCTGGTGCGCAGCGTCCTTGAATCGAACCGCTCTTTTTGCGCGCTTCGTTCCACTGGACATCGCACCACTAGAAAGGGTGTTTTCGTGCTTTTTTCCGATCTTCAGTTGCATTCTACGATCCTCGCCGCCGTCGCGGCCGAGGGGTACACCACGCCGTCGCCGATCCAGGCGCAAGCGATTCCTCATGTCCTGGCCGGCAAAGACGTGCTCGGCTGTGCTCAGACCGGCACGGGCAAGACGGCCGCTTTTGCGATGCCGATTCTGCACCGCCTGGCTGCTAAAACTCACGGCGATGCGGCACCGGCCGCGCCGGCTCATCCGAGCGCTAGCTTCGGCAAGCGCCCGCGCTGCCTGGTGCTCTGCCCGACGCGCGAACTCGCCGCACAAATCGCCGACAGCTTCAAAGCGTATGGCAAAGGGCTGCACCTCAAGCTCGTCACGATCTACGGCGGCGTCGGCCAATACCCGCAGGTGGACGCGCTGCACCGCGGCGTGGACATCGTCATCGCCACACCCGGCCGGCTGATGGATTTGATGGAACAGCGCCACGTTGATCTGAGCGCGATCGAAATGCTTGTCCTCGACGAAGCCGATCGCATGCTCGACATGGGCTTCATCCAGCCCATCCGCCGCATCTGCAGCAAGCTGCCGCAAGGCCGCCAGACGCTGCTCTTCTCCGCCACGATGGCGCCGGAGATCCGCAAGCTGGCCGACTCGCTGCTGCGTCAGCCGGCCGTCGTGAACATCGCGCCGATCGCGAAAACCTCCGCACAAATTGAAGAGTCGATCTACAAGGTCGAGAAGCGCGACAAGCCCGACCTGCTCGCCCACCTCGTGGCCAGCCTGCCGATGTACCGCGCGCTGGTCTTCACCAAGACCAAGCACGGGGCCGACCGCGTGGTTCGCCACCTGCACGCCCGCGGCATCAAGGCCGAGGCGATTCACGGCAACAAGAGCCAGAACGTTCGCCAGCGCGCTCTCGCGAATTTCGCCAACAATAAAATCCCGGTTCTGGTGGCGACCGACGTCGCCAGCCGCGGCATTGACGTGGACGGCATCACGCACGTCGTCAATTACGATCTGACGCACGAGCCGGAAACGTACGTTCACCGCATCGGCCGCACCGGCCGGGCGGGCGCGACGGGGTTTGCCGTTTCGTTCTGCGACCGCGAAGAAGGCGGCAACCTGCGTGCGATCGAACGGCTCATCCGCCGGGCGATTCCCGTGGTGAACAACCCGCTCCCGCCGAGCGATCCGAACGCCGTGCCGCTGCACGCGTCGCACGACCGCGACAACGATCGTGACGCGCGTGGACACCGCGATTCGCAGGGCGGTCGCCCGTCACACGATCGCAGCCACCGCGAACACGGCTCGGCCCCGCGCCACACCGACAACCGCGCCGAAACGCGCGGCTATCGCGGCGACCCGCGCCCGGAACGCACTGAATCCACCAACCACGGCGGTCACCGCGCCGCAGCCGACAGCGCCCAGCGTGCCGGCTCGCACGGCGAGCGTCACGCTCCCGCCGGCGAGCACCGCGCTCCGTCGCACGCCGGGCATCGCAATGATTCGCGAGGCAACGACGGCCATCGCCCCACTCACGAGGCCAACGGCAACCGCCCGTCGCACCAGCGCGACGACCGCCCCGCCCGCCCCGCGTCGGGCCACCACCCGATCGGCCGCGGCGCCGCCAAAGCGCCGCATGCTCCGCGAGCGGCGCATCCGATCACCAAGGCGCCGAAGGTCTCCACCCACCGCAAGGGCCAGCGTCGCCCGCAGCCGACTGTATAGTGGTTTGTTGTAATTTTGAATTTATGAAGAGCGCCGACTGTAAAAGGTCGGCGCTCTTTTTTAAATGAATTGTCGTGCTGAAACCGCTTTAGAAAGTCCGTCATGCACCAATCGTCATCCTGAGGTACGCCGAAGGATCTAGCCTCGAGTGCGAGTCAGCTAGATCCTTCGGAGTACCTCAGGATGACGACCTGCGTCGAATTATTTCCCTCTGCAACTCAAAAAGTATTACTCAATCCGTCCGCAAGAATGAAAGATGCAACTCCGCATGACGCAGGTTGATCTTGATCCAATCCTCGTGCGACATCCGCCCGAAAAGAATGTGCGGCCCGGTCGGGCATTCCGTCTTCAATCGCGTAAACGCCGCGCCGAATCGGGCGACGCCTTCGTCAGAAAAAATCACGTCTTTCGCCAGCGTCCCACCCGCCACGCGCGGGATATTTCGCCCGGCCGGCAGCGTGTTGTTGAGGATTCGCTTCTTCAGCGGCTTGAGTATCCACGGCAGGAAAAACGGCACTTTCACCGGCACGCCGGTAAATCCGTAATCCACCCACGCCGCGACATGCCCGAGAATCTGCCCGAATGTCCACTGCCCCACCGCGCGAAGCTTCCCTTCGCGCTCGGCCGCCGCGAGCGACGTCACGTCGATCAACGCGTCGTCGATCGAATCGAAATGCACAGTTCGTCGCTGTGAGGCAGCGGATTCCGCGGCGGCAAGGTTTGTCATAAAGCTAATGTTAATTCCCGCGAGGAGTTCCGTGCAATGGCGTTGGCAGACGGTTTGGAGGAGGAAATGCCCGGAAATGGTCGAGAATTTTGCGCGAGTTTTTTCGGATCAATGTTAAAATCACCACCATGCCACGAACGACTTCGCGGGCAACGATCAGCTCCCTCAAGGCCACCCACACCGCGCACCGGATGGCCAATGAGATTTTCAATCCGCGAATTCCTCTTCCGCCGCCGACGCAGGCGGAGCCGAGCAGCCCGTTTAATCGCCCATCATCCGACGGCGTTCGGCCGACCGCCAAAAGACGACGCCGTCACGCGAGCTTTTCGCTCAAAGGGATGGGACTGGCCGAACTCGTGCAGGTGGGAGTGATCGTATTCGTCGCGCTGCTTGTTCTGCTGCTGATTTAAAATCTGAGATAGGCTATTTCCCCGCCGCGTTCCCCGCCAAAAATCCCGTCGCCCACGCCCACTGGAAATTGTACCCGCCGATGTTGCCGTCGCAGTCGAGGATTTCGCCGGCCAAATACAGCCCGGGGACTTTTCGCGACTGCATCGTGCGGTAGTCGATTTCGTTCAGCGGCACGCCGCCGGCGGTGACTTCGGCGTAGTTCCACCCGCGGCCGTGGGCGATCGGGAGCGGCAGCGCGGTGAGCGTGGCGAGTAACGCCTTGCGCGCCTCGCGCGAGAGCTGACCGGCAAGCGTCGCGGGATCGATCCCGGCGCGGTTTGGAAGGTTTGCTTCACCCTCTGGGCTTGATGACGACCCGCTGAAGCGGGGCGGCCGCTCGATTTGCTCTCCCGCGTGCATCAGCATCGCGACCACGAATCGCTCGGGAAATTTCTTCGACAGCACATTTATGATCGACGCCTTCGGTCGCGCGGCCAGCTCGGCGATCAGCCACTTTTCCGCGATCTCGCTCGTTTCGCCGGGCAGGAAGTTGCAGCGCATCTCAGGTCCTCGGCCAGTGTCGCGGGCGATGATCCAATGACGGCTCGCGTCCATCACCACCGGCCCGCTGAGGCCGAAATGCGTGAAGAGCAAACTCCCGCGCCGGCGGTCGAGCATTTTGTTCGCGGCGAGAATCGTGAGCTCCACGTCGAGCGAAATCCCGCTCAGCTCCGCATGAAAACTCCCCGGCCCGAGCACCAGCGGCACGAGGGCCATGTACGTCGGCGTGACGGTGTGGCCGAGCGTCGCCGCGATCGTCCACCCGCCGCCGTCGCTGCCGGACCGCGGGAGGGATTTGCCGCCGGTGGCGAGGATCACGCGCGATGCGGTGAGTGTGCCGGCGGTGTGGGTGATGGTGAATGATGTAGAGGCGGACCGCGACTCGCCCGCGACCTCCGTGCGTTGATTTCCCTTGCCAGCGTGAAGCCGGCGAGCTTGCTCGCCGTGATCGGCCCCACGGCGAGCAAGCTCGCCGGCTACACGCGGAAGTAAATCCGGCGCGCCTCGTGTCTCCGTGCCGCCGGGCGAGGATTGTTGCGAGTCCGCGGCCTTTCCGGTTCCTCTCCCTCCGGGAGAGGCTAGGTGAGGGCGAATTACGAGTGGCGCGGATTGCAGATTAGCCGCCGCCGTCGCTGTGATCGCCGTCACCTTGCTGCAGCTCTGCACGGTCACGCCGAGCGACTTGCACCGATCGAGGAGCGCGTTCAGCACCGTTCTTGCCGAGTCGGTGACGGGGAAGAGCTTGCCCGTCTCTTCGCGCTTGAGCTGCACGCCCATGTCCGCGAACCACCGCACCGCCGCCGGCGCGTCGAACGCCGCCAGCACGTTCCGCACGATATTTTTCGAGCCGTTGAAGTCGTCGGCGGTCACCACGTCGTGCGTCACGTTGCACCGCCCGCCGCCGGCGACGAGAATTTTCGCGCCGAGCGTGGCGGCGCCGTCGAGGACGACGATTTTTTTACTACCGGCCGGGCCGGCGCCTTGGGCGGCGAAGATCGCCGCGGCCAACCCCGCCGCCCCGCCGCCGATGATCGCGATGTCCGCTCGCTCTGCCGCCATGGGGTTTAGTTTACTGGAATCGCCAGCGATGGTGCAGGTTGTTTTTGAGCCGCGGGCGACCCGCCCGTGTTGAAATCACAATGAAGCAGAGTTCGCGAAAGCGCGAAGGACGCGAAGCAATCAGTTTTTCGGTAGTGGTGGTGTTTGATTTTTTGTGGCACGGGCGGCCCGCCCGTGTCTTAGCTTTCAATCAAAAACCATGGGCGAGCCGCCCATGCCACTTCAAACTGCTCCACGGCCGTTTTTCCCGTCCGCTTCGCGATTCCTTCGCGTCCTTCGCCTTCGCGAACTCTGCGATTCATTTTAAAAGATCACCGGCCGACGGTCGCTCACTGCTTCGCCGCTGCTTCTCGCGTCTCGTTTCGAAACAGGTAAAGCCCGATCAGCCCCAGCCCGAATTGCACGCCGGCGAAGATCGCCAAAGCGTGGGTGAAACCGCTCCGCAGCAAGAGTTGGAAGACGAGCGCGCCCAGGCCGAAACCGGTGAAGACCATGAAGCCGTTCAGCCCCATCGCCATGCCGCGGCGGGTGGGGTGGATCGACGTGATGATGCCCGCCAGCAGCGGGTGGCTCATGTCGAAGCCGAACGAGAGCAACGTGAACACACCGGCGGCGATGAAGAGAGGGATCGAACCGATCAGCAGCGCGGCGGCCAACGCGGCCAGGAGGATGCCCGGCGCGATGATCGCGCGCCGGCCGAAGCGATCCGCGGCCCGGCCGATCATCGGGCCTAGCAGCAAACCCGGGATGCCGTAGCCCAGCAGCGCCAGGCCGATGCCGCGATCACTCAGGTGGTATCGCTGCGAGAGGTAGAGTCCGAGCCACGAGAAAACGCCGGAATGGAACATGCCGTTGAATAAAATGTAGACGTAAGCGCGCCGGCCGCGCGCATCAGCCATTAGCGACCAATATCCGCGCGCGATCGCGCCAACGGAGATCGACACGTTCGACGGCTTGCTCTCCAGCGTGCGACGGTGGCGAAAGGCGACAACGAACACGCCCGCCATCGCGAGCGCCAGCACGGCGAACTGCCAGCGCCAGCTGACCTGATCGTTCAGCAGCGCGCCGCAGGTCGAGCCGAACGCCATGCCGCCGGCGATCGCGCCGAAGATCCACCCGATCGGTCGGCCGCGCTCGGCGTAGGGGAAAAGATCGCCGAACAGCGCCAGCGCGATCGGGATCACCCCGCCCGACGCCACGCCCGCGATCACTCGGCACGCCAGCAACTGCTCCGGCGTTTGGGCGATACCCGTGGCGGCCACGGCGATCGACATCAGTGCCAGCAGCGAGAGCAGAATCCCGCGCCGGCCGAGCCGGTCGGAGAGCGGGCCGTAGATGAGGTTGGAAATCCCGTACGGAATGAGATACGCCGGCACGAGCAGGCCGATGACCTGCTGGCTGGCGTGGAACTGCAGCATGAGCGCGGGGATCAGCGGCGCGACGAGATACGCCTGGAAGAAAATCAGAAACGAGGCAGCCGACAGAACGCGCAGCGCGATCTCGCGCTCGCGGGCGAAATATTCGGGCGAAGAAATCAAAACGGGAGATACAGACGACCGCTCGGGCATAGGCGAATGATAGGCGGGAGGCGCACGAGGACAATTGCGGCAGAGTCGAATTGAAGTGGCAGCGTAACACGGGCGTCTCTCCAGTGTTCGAGCAACCTGGCATGGGCGAGACGCTCACGCTACGCAAAGAACCGATCCGCCTGACACACACCCAAATATTCTGTAACGCAATGGGCTGCTAAGCAGAACCCTCACCCTACCCTCTCCCGGCGTACCGGGAGAGGGACAATCGCGCCGGCGGTTGATTAGGCAGCGTGCGCGCAGCAACGTTTTCACGCTATATTGTTGGCATGAGCGAGCAATCCAACTTCCAACCGGGCCTGGTCTCCGTCACGTTTCGAAAATTATCCGTGATTGAAGTGATTGCATTAGTCGCGAAAGCCGGCGTCGTCGGCATCGAATGGGGCGGTGATATTCACGTGCCCTGCGGGCAGATCGCCGTCGCGAAAGAAGTCGGCCGGCAGACGCGCGACGCGGGGCTGACGGCGGCGGCCTACGGGTCGTACTACCGCATGGGCGTCACCGGGCCGGAGGTGTTTTCGCAGGTGATCGACACGGCCGTCGCGCTGGGCACGAAGATCGTGCGCGTGTGGGCCGGCGGCGCAGGCTCAGCCGCAAGCGATACGGCGACGCGCGATCGCGTCGTCGCCGACGGGCGGCGGATCAGCGAGCTGGCCGGCGCCGCCGGGCTCACGCTCGCGTGCGAGTGGCACGGCAACACGCTCACCGACGCGACGGCGTCATCGAAGGCGTTTCTCGCCGCGGTCGATCACCCCGCGTTCAAAACCTACTGGCAGCCGCACTCGAAAATGCCGGCCGAGCAGTGCCTGATCGACATGGAAACCGCCCTGCCGCGCCTGGCCGGCCTGCACCTGTTCTACTGGGACGCGACGACCGCCGACCGCCGCCCGCTCGCCGAAGGCGCGGCCGACTGGAAACGCTACCTGCGAAAAGCCCAAACCATACCCGGCGCCGGCGCCGGAAAATTCGCGCTGCTGGAATTCGTCCGCAACGACGACCCGGCCCAGTTCCTGACCGACGCCGCGGAGTTGAAGCGCTGGCTGGCCGAGGCTTAGCGGATCAACTTCATCGAGATCGCCATCCTACGCGAGTGCCCGAGGCAACGAAAAAATAGACTTGCGCCACTCGTCATCCTGAGGTACTCCGAAGGATCTAGCCCAAAAGCAAGTGCCGGCTAGATCCTTCGGAGTACCTCAGGATGACAATAACCGAAGTGATGAACACCAGCGGGAGATTCAACTGCGTGCGGCGACGGCTCTTAAGACTATTTTCGGTGATCTCATTGGTGATCTGTCTGACGACGGCAGTGATGTGGGTGCGCAGTTATTTTCGAGCGGATTATCTGACACGCAAGGACTACAAAGAAAGTCCAACTGCTGCGATCCAGCGTGTACAAGCTTTGGTTTTCTATCAGGGAAGCGTGTCGTATTACTCATACCTCGTTGATGATCGATCGCCATTGAGCGAAAGTTATAACTACTGGGATTTCGACGATACCGAAAATGGATGGGATCCTTGGAGCATCTCTTCGACCAGTTTCGCGCGTCGACTCGGATTTGGTTACGAATACAGTACTCAACCTGCGGCCTCAAATTCAGGGCTCATCACGCCGATGGTATTCCGAATTCGCGTGCCATATTGGATCATCTTCGTCCTCACCGCCATTAAGCCGTGGAGATCAATAGCGCGATTCATGAGACACGTTCGACGATTGCGGACCGGTTGCTGCCTATTCTGCGGTTACGACCTCCGCGCCTCGCCCGACCGATGCCCAGAGTGCGGCGCTGCCTCCGATCCCTCTCCCTCAGGGAGAGGCTAGGTGAGGGTGAACTGTCCCACGTCAAGCGGCGGCAGCAGGCTGAGTCATGCTGGACGGAAATTCAGAACGATACTCGCGCGTGCAATTATTTTCGACGTTTCGCGTCTCTCCCGTCACCCCCGCCCTCTCCCCGCTGGGGAGAGGGAGTTACCCCACTTGCTCAAAAGTATTCCCCGCCCAATGATTACGTCGTGTCTGCTCCTGTCCCCGTGATTGATTACGCCCGTGCCGAGCCGCCGCGGATGTTTCGTGCGCTGCGGCATCGCAACTTCAAGCTCTTTTTCCTCGGGCAGGGGCTTTCGCTCATCGGCACGTGGCTGACGAAAGTCGCGACGTACTGGCTGGTCTACCAGCTGGCGAAAAAATCGGGCAGCACGGTGGGCGCTGCCACCATCCTCGGCCTCGTCGCCTTCGTCAGCAACGCGCCGATGTTTTGCCTGGCCTCTTTCGGCGGCGTGCTGGTCGATCGCTTCAACCGCCACAAGGTCATCATCTTCACGCAGTGCATGTCCACCATTCAGAGCGCCACGCTGGCGGTGCTCACGCTCACCGGGCGGGTTCAGATTTCGCACGTGATCGGGCTGGCGCTGTTCCAGGGATTCATCGACGCCCTCGACACGCCGGCCAGGCAGGCGTTCATCATTGAGATGGTCGATGACCCGGTCGACCTGGCCAACGCGATCGCCCTGCACAGCAGCATGTTCAACGCCGCGCGGCTGATCGGTCCGGCGATCGGCGGTTTGCTGCTGGCGCGCTTTTCAGCCGGGTTCTGCTTCGGGATTGATGCGGTGAGTTACCTGGCGGTGATCGCCGGGCTGCTGGCGATGCGGCTCAAGCCGCGGGCGCCGCGCCGAAAAGGCAAGCACGTGCTGAATGATCTGAAGGAAGGCTTCAAGTACACGTTCGGCTTTCCGCCGCTGCGGGCGATTCTTTTGTTGGTGGCGGGCATGAGTTTCTGTTCCAGCGCGCTAGGGACGCTCATGCCGATCCTCGCGGCCGGCATGCGCAGCTCGCTAAGCGAGGCGGCGACGTTCGGATTCCTGATGGCGTCCATCGGCGTCGGCGCGCTGGGAGGCGCTATGTACCTGGCCTCGCGGCGAACGGTGGTCGGCCTGTCGCGCGTGATGTGCATCGCCGCCCCTCTCTTCGGCGGCGCGATGAGCTGCATCGTGCTCACGCACAATTTTTACATCGCCGTGCCGCTCTGCATGATCTGCGGGTTCGGGCAGGTCACGCACTTCGCCTCGGGCAACACCATGCTGCAAACGCTGACCGAAGACACCATGCGCGGCCGGGTGATGAGCTTCTTCGCGATGCTGGTCGTCGGCGTTTCACCCTTCGGAGCGCTGCTGGCCGGCTGGCTCTCAAGCCGCTGGGGGCCGGCGCTGGTGATACACATTTACGCCTGCGTCGCGCTGGTCAACACGCTGCTGTTCATCCGCAAGCTGCCGGCGCTGCGCCTGATCGTCCGGCCGATCTACGTGAAGAAGGGAATCATTCCCGAAGTGGCGATGGCGCTGGCGATGGACGAGCAGGAGGAGAGGTGAGGGAAAATGCGAAATGCAAATTGCAGAATGCAGAATGCAGAATGCAAAATGAAGAGCAAAGGGCTCGCCCCGCCTCCCTCTTACTTTTGCAATTTGCATTTTGCATTCTGCATTTCCTTCCCGTCCCCATCTCTCATATAACGTGAGTTTGTGCCCGACACGCCGCTCGAACAAGCTCTGCGCGACCTGCCGAAGATCGGCACGATGGTCAAAGACCGCGGCTACCGGCAGATCTGGCGGTTTGAAGTCTCTGGCCGCGCTTACTATCTCAAATTTTATCCACGCGGCGGGTGGCGCGATTGGCTGCGACGGCTGTTTCGCGGCAGTCCGGCGATGGCGGAATTCTCTCGGCTGCAGTGGATGCAGAAGGCGCAAGTGCCCGCCCCTCGCGCGAGTGCCGTGCTGATGGGCTTCAACATCAACGGCCGGCGCGGCGACGCGGTGATCCTTCACGCGATCGAGCCTTCCGTGCAGCTCGATCAATACCTCACCGATCTCACGCTCCGCGGCCAACCGGTGCCGAACCAGCCGGCGATTTCGCGACAGGTGCGGCAGGTGGTGCACCAGCTCGGCCGATCGGGGCACGGGCACAGCGATCTGCACCTGGGGAATTTTCTGCTCAGCAATGGGCAGGTTTACCTGCTCGACGGGTACGCCGTCCGCAAGCACGGGCTGCGCATGAGCGACGTCATGCAGCTCGGCCACAGCGTGGAAAGCTTCGCCACGCGATCGGACATTCTGCGCGGCTGGCAGCTGCTCGGCCCCGGGTCGGCGATGCCGCGGCAGAACTCGATGTCCAAGCGATTGTACAAACGCTACGTCGATCGCATTACCAGTGAAAACCGCTACTTCGGCCGGCTCGTCTCCGGCGATTGGGCGGGCGTCTTCTTCAAGCATTTTAAATTCCCCAAGCGCTGGTCGAACGTCAGCAAGCTGGTGCTGAGCGAGCGCGACTGGCAAACCGCCTGGCCGGCGCTGCTGAAGCAGATCGAGGCGGACACGCTTACCGTCATCAAGCGCAGCCGCAGCGGCGACGTGCTGAGCGGCGAAGTGATCCTCAACGGCCGGCCGATCAGCGTAATCGTGAAGCGGGCCAAACGGCGCTACTGGTACCGGTACATCAACGAGATCGGGCGCGGCGTGCGGGCGCGGCGCGAGTGGCGCAAGGCGTGGGAGGCGATCGTGCGGAACATGCCCACCGCCTGGCCGCTGATTTTCATGGAGCGCCGGGTGCTCGGGTACGTGGTTGATGCGATGATCGTGTATGAAAACGTGCCTGGCCCGACATTGGCGAGCGTCGATCTAAACGCGATGACCGCCGAGCAGCGCGACCAGCTCTTCCGCCGCACCGGCAAGCTGCTGCGAAAAATCGAGTCCTTCGGCTTCGCCCACTTCGACGCCAAGGCCAGCAACTGGATCGTACAATTCGACGAACAAACCGGCCCGCAGCCGATTTTAATCGACATCGACGGCATCCGGTTCCGCCGCTGGCGCGAGCTGGGCGTGCGGCGGCTGCTACGGAGTATGAAAACCCGGCCGGAGTTTTCCGAGGCGGATTCGCTGGCGCTACGCGAAGGGTATTCGCCGTACTCGGCGGAGATCGTCAAGCGGTTGGATTCGGCGTAGGCTGTCGGCGAAAGTTCGGCGGCGCCCATCCATCGCGACGCATCCGTCTTCGGTGGCACAGACATTCTTGTCTGTGACGAGGCGCGGTACGCCGCGGCTCGTGAAGCGGATGCGGCGACAAGGTGCGTGACCCGCCGAATCGCACGTACGGATGAGTACATCCGTCCGTCACAGACAAGAATGTCTGTGCCACTGAAATGCCTTAGGCCCTATAGACAGGAATGTCTGCCCTAGCAAATTTGCGGAAATTTATGCTGACGTTCGAAGTGAAAGACAATCCGCCGTCGCGCATCCTCATCGTCAAACCCTCGGCGATCGGTGATGTCGTGCATACGTTGCCGGTGTTGAATCTGCTGCGGAAGAAATTCCCGGAAGCGCACATCGCCTGGCTGGTCACGCCGGCGTGTGGCGGGATTCTTGAAGGGCATCCGCAGTTAGACGAGATCATCCCGTTCAAGCGCCGCCGGTGGCTGAGCGGGTTTGGGTTGATCAATCAACTGCGGGCCGGGCGGTTTGATCTGGTGCTGGATCTGCAGGGGCTGTTCCGCAGCGGGCTGTTTTCATACGCGACCGGCGCGCCGATTCGCGTGGGGTTCGCCAACGCGCGCGAGCTCGCGCCGATGTTTTATACGCATGTTGTGGCCGTGCCGGACGTGAACGTGCACGCGATGGAGCGGTACCTGGAGATGGCCGTCGCGATCGGATGCAATCGCGGGCCGGTGAATTATGTGTTTCCGACGGATCAGAGTGATCGCGATGCGGTGCGGGCGATGGTGGGCGATCGGCGGGAGTTCGCGGTGCTGCTGCCGGGCACGAACTGGGCGACGAAGCGCTGGCCGGCGGAGAAGTTCGCGGCGATGGTCGGGCCGCTGCGCGAGCGATTCGGTTTTGAAGCGTTCATTGCCGGCGGGCCGGGAGAGGGCGCGGCCGTGGCGGAACTCGCGCCGACCGCGATCGATCTTTCCGGCCGAACGACGTTGCGGCAACTCGTCGCGCTGCTGGAGAGGGCCTCGCTCGTGATCGCCAACGACAGCGGCCCGATGCACATCGCCGCCGCGCTCGGCCGGCCGCTCGTTACGCTCTTCGGGCCGACGAATCCCGTCCGCACCGGGCCCTACAAACGGCTCGACAGCGTGGTGCAACTCGATCTCCCGTGCAGCCCGTGCTACTCAAAGAAATGCTCGCATCAAAGTTGTCTGAAGTGGCTGGAGATCGAACCCGCACTGGCCGAGGCAGCGCGGCAGATGGCGGCGGAGTAGCGTGCCGCGACTTGTTCTCTCATCATTCCGAGTGAGTCCGGCGCATCGATTGGACTTTCACCGTGCTTCGGACGGGCGATGTGTGTGAGATTTCGTAGGGCAGGTTTCAACCTGCCGTTATGTTTTTGGGGTGCGAGCGCAATGGCAGGTTAAAACCTGCCCTACAAGACTTTAAAGTCACGGCATTTCCCAATAAAAAACTTGACAAAAGTACGGCAAGTGTTAGGATCATTTTGATCGGGGAAATTTTGCGGTGCTTGGCTCTTTGAAATTTGAATAAAGGTCGGAAGTAAACGGTCGAAAAGGGGTTCGAAACCGGTTGATTTGCGGGCGCTTCGGGGGTGTTTTGGGGGCGCTTCGGGGGCGCTTTAGGGGCGCTTTTTGACACCATGCCGGGCGTTTTCTTTCTGTAACCGATTACAAATAAAAGAGTTATGGATTCGACCTGCCGTTAATGCGATTTTTTCGCCGGTAACGTGCGGCTTAACGTCGAATCAGTGCGATTTAAGCGGGTGGATTGCCCGGTTCATTGCCGTCGACTGGTTTGTTCAGTTCGCCGATCTGGTACTGGCCTTCCAGGATCGCCCCGGCCCCTACCGCCAGCACCGGCGCCTTCACGTCGCCTTTGATTTCGGCTTCTGGGCCGACCAGCACCGGGCCGCGGCTGTCGACTTTGCCTTTGACTTTGCCGCGCACGACCAAGCCGCCGCAGAGCACTCGGTCGGCGATGACGTTACCCTTTTTTTCGATCGTGACCACGCCGCAGGTTTCGATCGCGCGGCGGGCTTCGTACTGCTTGAAGACCAGGTCTTCCAGCTTCAGCGACTTGTTGCAGAACTTGCAGGTGATGCTCATCGCCCGCTTGCCGATGGCCTGCGGCTTGCCGCAGTAGAGGCAGACGATCGTCTGGCTTTCGCCGGGCGTGGGGACGTTGTACTCGCTTGCGGCCATTCAGATTTGGATTGTGAAGCACCGAATGCCGATTGTCGAATCAATTTTTCGACAACCGGCATTCGGCCACTGCACTGATCGACTGAGTCTTCCTGTATTCGTGGCACGGGCGGCTCGACCGTGTCTTACTCACGAAAAGAACATGGGCGGGCCGCCCATGCCACGGATTACTTGATCGGCTGACCCTGCGGGACGGGCGCGTTCATCGGCCGCGGGGCAGCCTGCTGGCTCGACGGCGGACGATTCCCGCCCTTGACGGCTTCCGGCCCGACGTGGACGTGGCCGCTGAACGTCGCGCCTTCATCGACGGTGAGCTTCGAGCAGGCGAGATCGCCTTCATAGCGGGCGCTGCTCTTGAGTTCGATTCGCTCGCTGGCGGTGAGATTTCCCTTCACTTCGCCTTCCACGATGATCGCGCCTGCATCGACATCGGCGGCGACTTTGGCTTCCTTGGCGATATGCAGCCGGCCGGGCGTGTTGATCTTGCCTTCAACGCGGCCCTGGATTCGCATTCCTTTTTCGAAGGAGAGTTCGCCTTTGAAAACCGCGTCTGGGCCGAGAATCGTTGGAAATTCGCCTGGTCCGTTGTCTGCCATGGTGCCTCCTGCAAAAGTTGATGCCATCAAGCCCGAAGAGTCCGGGTCCACTGATAGGTGGGACGATCATAGCGGCGCGTGGGCGCATGGGCAATTTATGCCGGTTCGATAAAGAGATTTATTTATGTTCTTCGTCGGCGGGTCCCGCTTCAGCGGGACACGCCGATGAAGACGAAGATTACGTCGTTGGCGAGATCTTCACCGCTCGTATCGCGAGGAACATCGGAATCTCTTCCCGCGCCACATTTTCCGCCCGCGCCTTGGGACCGCTCGTGCTCTTCTTGTGGCTGGTCCATTCTTCGATGGAGTCAATCAGCATGCCCGCGTTGCGGAGGGCTTTGACGTACGCCTCCAGCGGCTTGTGGAAGCTCCAAGTGTATTGATCGTGACTTTGGCCGGGGTGGGTGACGATCGGGATTTTCCTGGGCATCAGGTATCGATCGACTCGGCGGTACTGCACGCCTTGCTTTTCGTCCCAGCCCCAGTGGGTTTCCTTCGGGCCGCGGAAGTGCGGGTGCATCATCGCGATGACGAACCGCCCGCCGGGCAGAAGCGTGCGGGCCACGCCAGTGAATACGGGCGCGATCGGGTTGATGTTCTGGATCGCCAGCACGCAGGTGGCCGCGTGGTGGTGCGATTCGGGGAGAAAGGAGAGTTCCTTGGCGTCGGCGACGTGGTAGTGCACGCTGTTCGGCCCGCGTTTGCGGGCGGCGTCGATCAAGTCGCGGGCGGCGTCCACGCCGGTGACTTCGATTCCCTTATCCGCGAGCAGCCGACAGAGCACGCCTTGCCCGCAGGCGATGTCCACCACTTTCTGCCCCGGCTGCGCCGCCAGCATCCGCAGAACGCCGGGCAGCACTACTTCGCGGTGGTATTCGCTCCCGCTTTCGCCGACGAGCTTATCGTACCATTCCGCGACGTTGCCCCAGTCGGTCTCCTTTGACATGAAGGCGATTGTGTAGGCTCGAAGGAGGATTGTCGAATCGGCGAGCGGGCTTCAGCCCGTAGGTCTTCACAACTTACAAGGACATGCGGGCTGAACCCCGCACGCCGAATAAATGAAAAGCCCTCGACAATCGTCTCTTCACAATCGACAATCCGGAACGATGCGTTCGATCCTCGCGGGGCTTTTTATTCTTCTGCTTTCGTCCTCCGCCTTTGCTCAAGCGAGCGAAGTCGAGAGCATCGGCCTTGGTGGATACTTCCGCCCGGATTGCTGGACGCCGATGGTGATCCGCCTCAGTCCCGGGAAGCTCGATCCGGGCCTTTATCAGATCCAGGTGGAGCAGAAGGATCTCGACGAGGACACGCAGGTCTTCACCCGCACGATCCAGATCAACGCCGCCGACCAGGCCGCGGTGCAGCGGTTTTCGATGTACTTTCTTCCGCAGCCGCAAAGCGGCGGGCTGCCCGACGTTTCGGCCGGTGCTTCACTGCGCGATTTGAATGACGAGTTGAAAGTCTGGCTGTGCACCGAGAACGGCAAGCAGATCGCCCCGCTGCCGATCACTTCGGGCGTGCAGAGCGTGGATATTTCAAGCGGCCGCACGCTGGGGCGGAAGTTCATCATCTGCGTCAGCGACGGAACGGCCAAGCCGACCTATCAGGATTACGCCTACGCGTTCGGCATCACCGAAGACGTGAAGATGGTGCTCGTTCGTCCGGAAGACCTGCCGGAAAGTGTGCTGGGTTATGACGGCGTGGACGCGGTCGTCTGGATGAACGGCGATTCCGACCAGCTCAACCGCGCCGGCGCCCGCCGACTGCCGGCGCTGACCGAATACGTTCGCATCGGCGGGAAGCTGATCGTCACTCAACCGGCCGACCGCGCGAAAGTCGAAGCGCTCGAGCCGCTGCTTCCGATCCAGTTGAAAGACTCGGCCGGCAATTGGCTGGTGGAACTTCGCAATCGCAATTCGCTGGTGCCGCTGCGTGACTGGGTTCGGCCGAAGCTGCCGCGCGGTCCGGGCAATCCGTGGACTTCACCGCGCGGGCCGTTCAAGGTCGCGCGGGCGTCGGCGTTGCGGCCAGGGGCCTTCGTGATCGAGACCATCAACTGGAACGACGAAAGTCCCGCCACCGCCGCCGATGAAACGCCGTACCTTGTCCGCTGGGGCGTCGGGCTCGGCGAAGTCACGTGGGTCGCGCAGAATCTCGGCGACGTGGCGCTGACGTACCAGATCTCCATTGGCTGGATGGGCATCTGGGACAAGGTGCTCGATATCAAGAACGATCCGCAGCTGCAGGAAAAAGGCGCGTTCGATGCCAACGACAAAATCACCAAGGATTACGGCCCCGGCGGCTCTAAGGACTTGGGGCGGTCATTCCTCGAGCAGACGGAGCACAACGCCCGCGGGGCGTCGCTGGTGTTCCTGGCGATCGCATTTTTCATCGTCTACTGGGTGCTGGCCGGGCCGGTGAGCTTCCTGGTTCTTTCAAACCGGAAGCGCAAGGGCCTGAGCTGGCAGATATTCGCCGCGTCGGCGCTGATCGCGACATTGCTGACGGTCGGCGTAGTGAAGCTCGTACTCGGCGGATCGGCGGATATTCACCACCTGACGTTCGTCCGCCTCGGGCCGGGCCAGCCCGCCTTCGTCGAGAGCCGGCTGGGTGTTTATCTCACCAAGAGCAGCAATATCCCGTTCACACTTAATAAGACCGATCCCGGTTACATCAGCTACGCCAGCGCCTATACGCCGCACCCGGATCACTACGACAGCGCCGGCGGTTTCATCGGCAAAGAGCACTACAGCATTGCGATTCCTGAATCGGGATCGAGTGACACCATTGAAATCAGCGTGCCGTTCCGAAGCACGCTGAAGAAACTGCAGGCCCGATGGGTCGGCGCGCTGCCGGGCATCGAAGGATCACCCAAGCTGATCGAGGCCAACTCCGAATCGTATCTCCCGCGATTGACCGGCAAGGTCACCAACAGCACCGGCCGCGACCTGATCGATATTTACTTCGGTTTCACCAGCCGCTCATCTAACGGCGAGGAATTCATCGACCGGCTTTACTACTTGCCGAAGTGGGATAAGGACGCTCAGATCGATCTCGACAAAGACCTCACCGGCAACAAGGATCTTCTACCGCTCAAGTACGGGCAGAACCCCAAGGGCGCGCGCCCGGGTGATGGCAAGATCATCGGCGATACGATTGAACGCAGCAGCGACGGCTGGCCCGCGTTCTGGAGCGAAGGCATACGCGGCGACACCGCCAGTAAACTGATCGATGGGAACGTTGATCGCAACTACGTGCGCTCATTCCCGATGACGAGCTTGTTCGACCGCCTGCCGGTCGTGAAGCGATATCAGAACGAGGACCGCTACGACCTGCAGCACCGCGGCGTCCGGCGATTCGATATGTCTCCAAGCATCGCCGCCGGCGATTTGGTCATCCTCGCACAGGACGCGGCGAACAATTCCAACGGCAAGCCGCAGAGCGCCCTGCCGTTCCCCGCGGAAATCGACCACGACGTCATCACCGGAACGGGCGTAACGTTTTACCAGGTCGCCCTGCCGATGACCCGCGTCATGCCGGCACCGGCCACGCAGCCGACGACGCGGTCGGTGGAAAAGTAATTGGATATGCAATTTGCGATTTGCAAATTGCAATTGAGAAGAGCACGACTGGAATTTCGATTGCAAATCGCAAATCGAAAATTGCAAATCAGGATGTCCTATGGCCGCTGTAATCAAGACCGTGAACCTCACCAAGCGATACGGATCGCTGGTGGCGCTTTCGAACCTGAATCTCGAGATCCAGGAAGGCGACTGCTTCGGCTTCATCGGGCCTAATGGCGCTGGGAAGTCCACGACCATCAAAATCCTGGCGACGCTGCTTCAGCCCACCTGGGGCGAGGCCCGCGTGTGCGATTTCGTCGTCGGCTACCAGTCGCGGCAGATCCGCCCGCTGATCGGCTACGTGCCGGACTATTTCGGCGCTTACGAGGACATGGTCGTTCAGGAATACCTCGAATTCTTCGCCGCGGCGTACGGCATTAACGGCACATCGCGCGTGAAGATCGTGAACGACGTGCTGGAACTGACCGACCTGGCGTACAAGAAGGACGCCCCCGTGGACGGGCTGAGCCGAGGCATGAAGCAGCGGCTGAGCATCGCCCGCGTGCTGGTGCACGATCCGAAGCTGCTGCTGCTCGACGAACCAGCCGGCAATCTTGATCCGCGGGCGCGAATCGAACTCCGCGAGCTGCTCAAGACGCTGCAGCGCATGGGCAAGACGATCCTGATTTCCTCGCACATTCTGCCGGAGTTGCAGGATTTGTGTAACACCGTCGGCATCATCGAGCGCGGCGAGCTGCTCTACAGTGGGCCGTGGACCGACATCGTGAAAAAAGCCAAGGGCGGGACGATCCTGCACGTCGGCGTGGCGGAAAACACCAAGCAGGCGGCGGCGATGCTGGCGGCGGATCCAAACATCGAATCGATCACTGAAAACAACGACCTCCTCCAGCTCAACCTGAAAGACGGCATTGAAGACTACAGCTTCGTCCCGCAGCGACTTATCAACGCGGGGTATCGGCTGACGATGTTCAAGGAAGAAGAAGTGAATCTCGAAACCGCCTTCATGCGACTGACGAAAGGGATCGTGCAGTAAATCGAGAACCGTCATCCTGAGGTACTCCGAAGGATCCAGCCGAATTGGTGATCCAGCTAGATCCTTCGGAGTACTTCAGGATGACGAGTGAGCTTTGGAAATAGGATTCGTTGAAAATGACCAAACTAACCGTCCATCTCGATACCGACATCGGCGACGACATCGACGACGCATTCTGTCTCTCGCTGCTGCTGCGCTGCCCGGAGATCGAGCTGAAATCCGTCAGCACGGTTCTGAACGACACCGCCGGGCGGGCCGATATGTGCCGGGAGTTGTGCGACGCCGCGAAGCAGTCGCCGAAAATCGTCGCGGGCAGTCGCTCGGTCATCACGCGCCGCCAGAACAAGCACGGCATGACCCGCAAGCCGCCGCACCTGGCGAGCAAGTCGTTCGACTACAAGGCTGACGGCGCCGCCCTGCTCGCCACGCTGGCCGACGTGCGGAAATCTTACGACGTGCTGCTCACGATCGGGCCGAAGACGAATCTCGCGCTCTCGCTCGTGGTCGATCCCGACATCTCGCGCTTCCCGCGCTACCTGGCGATGGCGGGCGAGATCACCTACTCGGCCCATCGCGAGTGGAACATCCTCGTCGACCCCGAAGCCGCCGACGTCGTCATCCGCGCCGGCATGCCGATTGACTTCATCTCGTTCAAGATCGGCGTGGATACCAAGCTCTCGATCGAAGAGCAGGCCTGGCTGGACAAGCAGACCAATCCCGTCGCGAAAGTGCTGAACAACTACCGCGCCCAATTCCGCAAAACCCACGGCCAGCTGCAGAACATGTACGACCCGATGACGGTCGTCGCCCTGCTCAACCCCGATTCGTTCACCTGGCGGCGAGGTTTCCTGTCGGTCGAAGTAGTCGGCGAACACACGATGGGCCAGACGATTTTTAAGGAAGACGCCGCGGGCCCCCACCGGATCGCGGTTGCTGTAGATGCGGAAAAGGCGAAGAAGTGGATGCTGGATCGATTGGGAGATTGAGGCAATGCAAATTGCAGAATGCAAAATGCAAAATGAAGAGAAGGCGATAACGCCCCAGGATCTGCGGGAGCGCACGAAGCGATATGCGCTCCGGATCATTCGCCATTATTCGTCGATACGCAAACAGAAGGATGACGGTGTACTTAATGTATTAGGGCGACAATTCTTGCGGAGCGGCACTTCAGTTGGAGCACACTATCGTGAGGCCTGTCGCGCAGGTTCGCGAGCCGAATTTCTCAGCAAGATCGAAGGTGGTTTACAAGAACTGGATGAAACCATGTACTGGCTCGAGCTTCTGGTTGAATCCGAAGCGGTAAGCATCAAGAGAATGCAGCCATTAATGAACGAAACACGGGAACTGCTGGCAATTTTCGTAACGTCAACTAAGACAGCAAAAGCCAATAGAACCTAATCTCTTACTTTTGCAATTTGCATTTTGCAATCTGCATTTCCCCTATGCTCGGTATCGCAAACTATTTCTGGCGACTCATCCCCGCGAACCCGATTCTGCTGCGCGTGCTCGACAGCGGCGGGAAGCGGCGGCGGGATCTGTTCATCCGCTGCGGCTACCTCGGGCTGCTGGTGGTGCTGGTCATCTTCACCTCCATCAACGCCGGCACGAGCCTGAGCGAGCTGGCGCAAACGTCCGGGCGCATTTTCCAGCAGATGAGCTACCTGCAGTTGGCGCTGGTGTCGCTGCTCGCTCCGATCTTTACCGCAGGCGCGATCACGCAGGAGAAGGACAGCCAGACGTACGACATCCTGCTCTGCACGCCGCTCAGCAACGGGCAGATCGTGCTCGGATCGCTGCTCAGCCGGCTGTTTTTCGTGATCGCGCTGCTCGTCAGCGGCATCCCGGTCTTCTCGATCACGCAAATCTTCGGCGGCGTGGCGATCAGCAGCATCACCACCAGTTTCGCGATCGCGGCCGCTACCGCGTTCGTCACCGGCGCGCTGGCGATGGCGATCGCCACGTTCAAAGTAGGCACGGGGCGGACGATTTTCAGCTTTTACCTGTTCATCGTCTTCTTCCTCGTCGGCGGCGCGATGGCGGACCGGATTGCTTATTTCAAGATCGATACGATCGACCCGATCAGCAAGACCATCACGCCGTCGCAGACGAGTTGGCTCACGCCGTTCAATCCGTTTCTCGCCCTCACCACCATCGTCGGCGAAAACTACAAGCCGCCGGCACTGGGGAACCTGCCCAACAACCTCCGTGCCTGGCCGATCGGGTGGATGCTCACGAGCCCCGCGTCGTTCTACGTGTCGCTGATGTTCTTCCTCAGCTTCGTGATGATTCTCCCCTCCGTCGTTCTGTTGAGGCGGATGGCGCAGTCGACGGTGTCGATGAAATCGTGGGTGCTCCAGAAACTTCACCTCAGCAAGGGCGACCGCAACCGCAAGCCGCGCACCGTGTGGTTGAACCCGATCGCCTGGCGCGAAGCCAAGACCAAGGCCTCCGCCGCCCGCGCTACGTTTCTGCGGTACAGCTTCATCATTCTCGGCCTGGCCGGGGCGGTCGTGCTGGCGTACCTTTACTCGAGCGTGAAGCCCGTCGGCTCCGGGTACACCCAATACCTCGAAGCCGATTCGTTCAATGTCGACACGCAGACCATCACCATCTACAGCGATACTGATCCAGTCGTCTATCGCTTCAACCGCGACACGCCGGTGACTTACAACAGCCGTGCGATCAACGCCGCGGACATTCACGCCAGGGTCGCCGTGCGCGACTATTCCAAGGGCCCGAATAACCGGCTGACGAACATGACCATCGCCGACATTCCGCGGCGCGTGACGCCGGCAGAAACACGGCAGTTCCTGCTCGGGGCGGTGATCGTTGAATTCGCCGTCATCCTGCTGATCGTCACCAACGCCGCCGCTTCCACCGTCACGCGCGAGAAGGAAGACGGCACGCTCGATCTCCTGCTCACCTCGCCGATCACCAGCCAGTATTACATCTGGGGGAAATTGCGTGGGCTGGTGAGTTTTGTCGTGCCGTTGATTGCCGTGCCCGTGGCGAGCGTGGGCGTATTCGTCTTTACCGATCTCCTTCACTCGATGGTGTCGAAGGAATCCAATTTCCAGTGGGTGGCGTTCTGGGAAGCGCTGCTGGTGATGCCGGCCACCCTGGTGATCGTGTGCGCGTTCGCCGCCATCGTGGGCATGCAGATGTCGCTCCGCTGCCGCACGACGGTGATGGCGGTGATGGCCAGCGTCGGCATCGTCTGCGGCGCCTGCGGCGCGCTCGGGTGGTGCGGGTACGCCTCGCTCAACTACAGCGGCGCCGGCACGGCCAGCCTGATCATGTCAGCCTTCAGCCCGTTCACCGTGCTGACGATGCTGATCGACCCGTACACCTTCGGCGGCCGGCTGTACGAGAACGCACGCATTGAAGACATCGACAGCAACCGCCTGACATTGTTCGTCGTCGCGTGGATCTCGGTCGGCGCGTACGCCGCCATCGTGTGGACGATGTACAAATCGATGGTAAAGAATTTCGACATGACGATCCGAAGGCAGTCGAGGTAGAACAGGACTGAGTGCTGAGGACTGAGTAAAATTCAAATTCGCCGAGTATTTTTTACTTAACCCTCAGTCCTCAAACCTTCTTCCCGCCCCGCCCGGCTCGTCCTAGAATACATTCATGACTGCAACCACCAACCGCCTCACGCCCGCCGGCGAAGAGCATTCCAGTTTCTGGCAGAACGCGCATCTTTATTTCGATCGCGTGTTTCAGACGATGAAGCTCGATCCTTCGTGGCGGCAGGTGCTGGCGACGCCCAAGCGCGTGCTCACCGTCTCCTGCCCGGTGCGAATGGACGACGGCAAGATCCAGGTCTTCACCGGCTACCGCGTGCAGCACAACAACGCGCGCGGGCCGTTCAAGGGCGGCATTCGGTACGATTCGTCGGTCAATCGCGATGAAGTCATGGCGCTGGCGATGCTGCAGACGTGGAAGAACGCGCTCGTCGGCCTGCCCTACGGGGGCGCGAAGGGCGGCGTGGTGTGTGAGCCGAAAAAACTTTCCCTCGGCGAAAAGGAACGCCTCACCCGCCGCTATACCAGCGAGATCATGCCCATCGTCGGCCCGAGCGAAGACATTCCCGCGCCCGATGCCGGCACCGACGCACAGGTGATGAGCTGGTACCTCGACACCTTCAGCATGATGGTCGGCCACCAGGAACTCGGCTGCGTGACCGGCAAGCCGGTGCTGCTCGGCGGATCGGTCGGCCGCGAGGAGGCGACCGGGCGCGGCGTGATGAACATCCTTCGCAAATTCCTCGCCACGCAGAATAAGCAGATCGACGGAACCCGCGTCGTCGTGCAGGGCTTCGGCAACGTCGGTTCGCACGCGGCGAGGCTGATCGACGAGCGCGGCGGTAACGTCATCGGAATCTCCGATAAGACCGGCGGCATCTTCAACGAAAAAGGCGTCGATATCGCCGCCGCCATGGTCTATTACAAGGAGAACGGCTCGCTCGAAGGCTTCGACGGCGGCGACGCGATGAGCAATGAAGAAGTCCTCACCTGCGACTGCGACGTGCTCGTGCCGGCCGCGATGGAGAGCACGATCACCGAGGAAATCGCGCCGCATGTGAAAGCCCGCGTGCTGGTCGAAGGCGCCAACGGCCCGACGACCCCCAAGGCCGACGAAATCCTCCGCGAGAACGGCGTGACAGTCTTGCCAGACATCCTCGCCAACGCCGGCGGCGTGACCGTCAGCTACTTCGAGTGGGTGCAGGGCCTGCAGAATTTCTTCTGGGAGAAAAAGCAGGTGGAGGACGAACTGCAGAAGGTGATGGAACGCGCCTTCGATGCGGTCAACGCCAAGGCCGACGAAGCCGACTGCGACTACCGCACCGCCGCGTACACGATCGCGATCGGCCGCGTGACGGAGGCGTGCCGGTTGAAAGGACTATTCCCGTAAAACGCCTTTTCCAATCGTGGCATGGGCTTCCAGCCCATGGAGCGTGTAATCACGCGGATGAGCCGTACTCGGCTCATGAAGCAATCGCGAAGCGACTCTGCGCAGCTTCGACGAAAAAGATCGCTTCGCTCTTGCTTCATCGGTCGAGTACGACCGACCGTTTCGGGGTACCGAAACTCATGGGCAGGATACCCATGCCACGAAAATGCGTGGCTAGGAACGATTAATGAATTCAACTCCCGCACAACTCTCCCGCCGAGAATTCTTCGCCGCCGTCGCGACCATCGCCAGCGGCCTTTGGCTCGGCGGGCTGGTGATGCTGTTCATGTCCGTCTCGTCGCTCTTCAAAACCTTCGGCGACGACCGTGCGACTGCAGGTCTCGCGGCGACGGGGATCTTCCACCGCTTTGAAACGTTTCAGATCATCCTGGCCGGTGTCGCGATCGCGGCGGTCGAGCTCTCGCTCCGGCACGGCCGGCGGAAATTGTGGATCGGCCTGCCGCTGATTTTGGCGGCGCTTATCGCGATGGCGATTACATTCGGCATCACGCCAAAGCTCGACGCGATGCGGCTGGCGCACGAATCCGCCAGCGACGCGTTTAAAAAACTCCACGGCGCCGCCATGATCGCGTACCTGGCGATCACCGCCCTCGTCTCGCTCGCCACGGCCACGCTGGCGATCAGTTTGTTTGCTGAAATACCGCCAGCAGTGTTTGGGGATCAAGCGTCTCCGGCCGGGCCTGCGGATCCAGCGACAACGCCGCAATGATTTCTTCCGCCGGGTAGCCCGCCTGCGAGAGCGCCTTCCGCAACGTCTTCCGCCGTGCCGAAAACAGCTGGTGCAGGAACCGCGAGAATGCGACGGCCGAGCCGCCGAGCCGGTCGCGCCGGCGGATGCGCACGAGCGCCGAATCAATCTTCGGCGCCGGCCAAAACGCCTGCGGCGGGAGCGTGCGCATCACTTCGACGTCGCCGAGCAGTTGCACCATCACGGAAATCGAGCCGTACATCTCATCATTCGCGCCGGCCCGCAGGCGGTCGGCCACTTCCTTCTGCACCGTGAACGCCAGCGTTTGCACGCCGGCGATGAGCAGCTCAATGACGAGCGGCGAAGCGATGTTGTACGGCAGATTCGCGACCAGCTTGACGGCCGGCGTCTTATGTCCCTCTCCCGGTACGCCGGGAGAGGGTAGGGTGAGGGTTCTGTCGCCCGAGCGATCGACTTGCGATTTGCCGGCGCCCTCGGTTGGCGAACTCTGGTCAGTGGCAATTTGCAGACCGTTCGCCGCGGAATCAGAACCCTCACCCCCTCCCTCTCCCGGCGTACCGGGCGAGGGAGTCAGTCCGCTGGCGATCAACAGTGTCTCGTTCAACTCGTGCTTCGTCGCGAGAGCATCGCCCTCGATTAACACAAACCGCGGCTCATTCGCGAATTTTTCCCGCAGCATTCCCGCAAGATCGCGATCAATCTCCACCGCCACCACTTTCGCCGCCGGCGTCGCCAGCAGCTCTTCGGTGAGCGTCCCCGTCCCCGGCCCGACTTCGATCACCACGTCGCCCGCCACAATCTCCCCCGCCGCCGCGATCAGGCGGACGAGGTTCTGGTCGATCATGAAATTCTGCCCGAACCGATGCCGCGGCTGCATCTGAGCAGCGTCGAGGAGGGATTGAATGTCTCGCTTGGATTGGGCCATGGCCGTTGGTTATTTCGTGGGGTCGTTGATTCGGCCGATGAAGATAATGGAGCCGGTGGTGTTCTCGCGGATTAAAAAGAGGAACGGCCGATCCGCTCGGAATGACGCCTCCGGCCCGCCGAACCCGCCGCCGAACAATCCCGATGTAACGGTAGCGGCGACCGCCTCAGTCCCTTTTTCATCGACGGCGACCATCGTGGATTGAATCACACTCGCGAAATTCTTCGACAAATTCGGAATCGAACCGGTCAGGTCGTCGTGGGTTCGCACCGTAAAACGCGGCAGGCTAATGCTTACGACTTTGCCCGGCAAATCGCGTTTCAATGTCTTTAAAAATTCGTCGGAATTCCGTTCGACGTCTTCCGGCGTAAGCGCAGGATCTTTCTTGAGTCGCTCGGTGTTGGCGGCAATTCGGTCGCTGATTTCAAATTCCCACGACCGAACGAAGGAGCCGCTCTTCAACAACGCACTAAGCGACTCGCGTGTCAGCTTCAGGTCATCCAATTTATTTTCAGGCTTGGCCGGCAGGATCAGCACCATTGAATATTGGCGATTTCCAACCGAGTAGTACGGCAGCACGATCCACTTGATCGATGCATCTTCGTCGTACTCGATCTGCATGTCGTGATGCATCATCTGCACGGTGACAGCACGCCCGGTGCTGGTGGCGAAGGTTTCCGGCGTGGTTGCGCTGGCGGAAAACTCGTCTGTCTCTGTGCCGAATTGGCCGGCCCAGCGTGCACGAAAATGCAGCACGTTGGCCGCCATCACGCGGGTGTTTTCTTTGACCTCGCCGGCATTGAGCATCGAATCGATCTTGCCCGAGCTGGCTTTAGCGACCCAGGCGTTTGCGATTTTGGCGAAGGGCTCCGTTTGCGTGAAGTCGGCGAGGTCACTCAGTTCGACGAATCCATTGGGCAGCCGATGTTCATCGATGCCTGCTTTGGACGATTGTTTCGCCCGCCAGACTGCCTGATGCATGGCCAAGCTTGCGTCGGGCGATGCGTCGGGTGCTTTGTCGGGCACTTTGTCGCGTGGCTTGGGGTCGCCCTTGTCTGCGAAGAGATTCAAGTCGTGATCCGCCTGCCCCGGCGCGGGGGTTTGCGAAATCGCCGCCGTCCAATCCGCCAGCGCTGCGTAGCGCCGCTCCGCCGGCAGCGGCCAGGTGACGGCTTGATCGATCGCGTTGTCGATCCGCTCATCGCCTACTGCTCGCAGCAGCGTGATGGCGCTCCACAGGCTGGCCGGGGAGACGATGGTGTTGCCTTCGTCGTTCTTGATTGCGAGAAACGTCTTCAGCCCCAGCTCATTCCCCGCCGCCGCCATTGCCCGTACGTCGGCAGAAGGGGCGGGTGTGGGCCGGGTGGAGGGCTCTTCGTCGGCCCTTGCCGGTGCGAACGAAAGCAACCCCAGCCCCAGAATGATAGTTAACCAAACTTTCATTTCTTCGATTGTAACGGTTTGATACACTTCCACCCATGAAATCCTTCGAAGTCATTCGGCAGGCGGTGGACGAGCCCGGGGTGAAAGCGGTGGCGGCGGCGCTCAAGGTGTCGCCCGCGCTGGTGTACAAGTGGTGCGAGCCGCCGGCCGACAGTGAGGATCACGATCAGAGCGGCGCGAAGAACCCGCTCGACCGTGTGCGCGAGATGTTCATGCTCACCAAGGACATCCGCCTGATCCGCTTCCTCTGCAACGAGGCCGACGGGTTCTTTGTCTCCAACCCCGTACCGGAACTGCGAAAAAGCACCGACGAAGCGATCTTCCTGGAAACCCGCGGCATGGTGCGCGATTTCTCGGAACTGCTCGATGCCGTGACAGAAAGCCACGAGGACGACGGCGCGATCGACAGCAAGGAAGCCGACGTGATCCGCCAGAAGTGGGAAGACCTCAAAGCTGCGGTGGAGCGGTTCGTGATCAGCTGCGAACGCGGGGTTTATCACGTAAAGCGCGAGAAGTAGAAGCGGGGAGTGCTGAGTGCTGAGTGCTGAGTGCTGAGTGCTGAGTGCTGAGTGCTGAGTGCTGAGTGCTGAGTGCTGAGTGCTGAGTGCTGAGTGCTGAGAATCGAATGTTCGCGCGGTCGCGCGGGGCAAATCATTTTTCAAAATTAATTCGCGATTCTCGAAAATTCTCTGCGTTTTTACTCAGCACTCAGCACTCAGCGCTCAGAACTCAGCACTCACTTCGGCTGGGTGGTCGGCGCACTCGTCGGCCTGGTCGATGCGGCTTTGATCTGGTCCTGCACGTACTGCATCATCGCCTGGCGGGTGCGGGCTTCTAAGGTCTGCTTCACGTCCGCCACGTTCTTTTGCTTGCCGGCCTGCACGTCGGTGGCGATGTCGCGCAGGACCTTGATTTGAATCGCCAGCTCCGCCAACTGCATTTCGACCTGGGCGGCATCGACATTTTCAAGCGACTTGCCGACCCGCAACTTCCAGGTCCCGTTCACACGCTTGAATTCGACCGGGGCGAACTTGCCCATGCTGTCCAGCTGGATGACGGCTGAGTCGCCGTCGATTGTTTCCGGGGCTTTCATGAGCAACTCGTCGCGCATTTTGGAGGCGACGGCGGGATCGCCGAAGGTGGCCTTCGTTTGCTCTTCGCCGAACATGTCTTTGATGGCCTTGTGCAACTCGGCGACGGCGGAGCTCATCTGCGCCATGGTTTGGGCCATGTGATCTTCCACCGGCGTGGCGCTGTAGAGCAGCGAGCGGACTTTGTCGGCGTCGCCGGCGTCGGTGGCGTTGAAGAGCATTCGCAGGGCGCCCTTGGGCGTGCTGGCGTCGCCCGGCAGTGAAGCGGCCGGGCCAGTCGTGGGGAGCGGCGCTGGGCTCGTCGTTGGGCGTGTCGCGGGCAGAGCGGCAGGGAGCGTTGTTTGCGACCATGCCGATGCACTCAGGCCGAGCACGAACACCGCAAACCAGTATCGAACCATGTCCAATCTCCGCTGTGAAGACGCCGAACCAGCATTTTTATCGCAATCTGAGCCTCGCGTCCATCGATTTAACGGGTTTGAGTTGTGCCGGGCAGACCGCGCCGCTATGATTCTCCCCCCGCTGCGCGTCAGCGGCCTGCTGGTCGTCAGCGGGATTGAAGATGAATTTTCCAGAAGGTGCGTTATGTCGATGGATCGTAGTTTGCGCGGCGCGAGTTCCCTTGTTCGTCATCGCAATGTGCTGACCCGGGCCGAGCGCCTGGATCGCCTGGCGGAAGTCGATAAGTGGGACCCGAGCAAGCCGGTACTTGGATTGCCCAAGGTCGCCAATCGTAAGCAGGCGCTGGCCAAGGCTGAGAAGGTCGAAACCGCCGAAGGCGCAGCCGGTGCAACCCCTGCCGCCGGCGCCAAGGGTGCTGCTCCTGCCGCTGGTGCCAAGGGCGCTGCCCCCGCCGCCGGTGCCAAGGGCGCTGCCCCCGCCGCTGGCGCCAAGGGTGCCGCACCCGCCGCCAAGGCCGCCGCTCCGGCTGCGAAGAAGAAGTAGTTCTGGTGATTGATGAGTGGTGCGTGACATCAATCACCACTCATCAATCACCATTTTTGTACAACTCCCACGATGCGACCGCTTTCAGATTTCGTCTCGCGCCGCGCCAATGCCGTCGATGCGTCGGGCATTCGCAAGGTCTTCGACCTGGCCGCGAAGCTGAAAGACCCGATCAACTTCTCGATCGGCCTGCCGGACTTCGACGTCCCCGACATTGCCAAGCAGGCGGCGATCGACTCCATCCAAGCCGGCCAAAACCGCTACACGCCCACGCAGGGAATCGAGCCCCTGCGCACCCGGCTTCGCAAAGATCTCTCCGCCGAGTTCGGGCGCGATGTCGGCGATGTGCTCATCACCTCCGGCGTCTCCGGCGCGCTATTGCTGGCGGTGCTGGCGGTGATCGACCCCGGTGACGAGGCGATTTTCCTCGACCCGTACTTCGTGATGTACAAGCACGTGATCACCATGGCCGGCGGCAAGAGCGTGCCGGTCGACAGCTATCCCGATTTTCGATTCCACGCCGACCGTGTCGAGAAGGCCATCACCCCGCGGACGAAGTTGCTGTTCCTCAACAGCCCGAGCAACCCGACCGGCATCGTGATGACGCAGGCCGAGGTCGACGCCGCCGTGGCGATCGCGCGGAAGCATGATCTGCTGATCATCTCCGATGAAATTTACGAGCCGTTCTTGTACGACATGGCAGGACTTAGACCTAAGGACTTAGGACTTAGTGAAAACAAATCCGCACTAAGTCCTAAGTCCTTAGTCCTAAGTCCTGCGCTCCCCAGCCCCGCTCACGCCTACGACAAAACGCTCATCCTCCGCGGCTTCAGCAAGAGCCACGCGATGACCGGCTGGCGGCTGGGGTACGTCGCCGGGCCGGCGGAGATCCTCAACCAGATGGCCAAGCTGCAGCAGTACACGTTCGTCTGTGCGCCGTCGCCCTTCCAGCACGCCGCATTGGTGGCGCTGGACGTGCCGATGGCGGAGCACGTGGCTGACTACCGCGTGAAGCGCGATCTCGTCGTCGATCGGCTGGGCAAAAAGTTCGCGATCAACAAGCCCGAGGGCGCGTTCTACATTTTCCCGCAGGCCCCCGCCGGGCAGACGGCGAGCCAGTTCGTCGCCCGGGCGATCGAGCACAACGTGCTGATCATCCCCGGCAACGTCTTCAGCGATCGCGACACGCATTTCCGCATCAGCTACGCCACCACCAACGAAAAACTCGAGCGCGGGTGCGAGATTCTCAATTCGCTTGCGTGATGCTTCTTTCTTAGCGCTAAAGCAGATCAATTCAATTCCGTCGTCATCCTGAGGTATTCCGAAGGATCTAGCCTTCCAGAGCAGTCGGCTAGAGCGAGTCAACTTCAGGTGTAGCGTCATCCCGAGGTACGCCGAGGGATCTCGGATTTCAAAACGGTTCTCGAGCTCCCGAGGTCCCTCGGCGTACCTCGGGATGACGGAGACAAAACATCCGACGCCCGCTACGGTTGAAGTTGATATGCTCTAGATCCTTCGGAGTACCTCAGGATGAC
>JBBQNK010000047.1:0-37080 GCA_038329865.1 Tepidisphaerales bacterium
CGCCGCCGCCGTGGGTGCGTCGCCCGCACCGAGTCGCGACCTGGGCCGCCGGCAAACTGATCCAAACCATGATCCGACAACGCGAAATCGAAGGGATTAAAACTTAGATGAATAAAGTTGGGGCCGCCCGTGCCACGAAAAGACATTCTGCAGCACAAACTATTTCCGGCATGATGTCCGCCCACCCGTGGTTCCCGCACGGCCGAAAATCATTGACAATCTTCACGGCCGCTCCGAGAATCGCACGCTGCGTTGGCGGCGAGTTTCTCTTCGTAATTCTCATCCCTGGAGCGAGTTGTGAACCCATCCTGCAAGCATTTGATCCTGTCGACGGCGGCCCTCGCAGCGTTCGTGTTGGGCGCGACTTCGCTCCCGGCCCGCGCCGAGGACGCCAAGCAACTCATCACTCTTCCCGCGGCAACCAAGCCGCGCTTCGAGATCAAGCCGCAGGATTGGCCCGCCAAAGTCGGCGATGCCAGCATCTGCCTTTGGCAGGACGACAAGACTGCCGCCGCGTGCATCACCATCGATGACAACACCGTGCCGGATCATGCGTGGTGGCTGGAGCAGAGCAAAAAGTACGATTTCAAATTCACCTGGTTCGTGATCACCAAGCGCGTCGGCACCGGTTCGGCGTACTTCGGCGTGTGGGATGATTTCAAAAAGCTACGCGATGCGGGCCAAGACGTTGAATCGCACTCGGCCGACCATTTCGGCTCCATCAACGGGGCGGCCGTCCTGGAGGCGGATGAGAATTACTCGCAATCCATCCCCGATCTGGAAAAAAATCTGCCCGGCCTGAAAGTGAAGACGCTGGCGTACCCCGGCGGCACGAATCCGGATAAAAACGACCACGCCGCCGCTGCCAAGTATTTCATCGCCGCCCGCGGGACGGCCGGCATGTTTAACCAGGCCAACAAGATCGATTACAACAACACCAACAGTGTCGGCGGGGCGGCCTCACTCGATGCGGGGCATAAGTGGGCAGGTCTGCCCAACACGATCACGCTCAACCCCGCACAGAAATTGATCTACCGCGCCTGGGTGTGCATGCATTTCCATTCGCTGGCGAATGATCAGTACCCCAAGGCCAAAGCAGGTCAGGACAAAAAAACCGAAGCCGCCGCGATGCTCGCGTACCTGCACGAGCACGTGAATGATTTCTGGGTCGGCACGTTCACCGAAATCGCCGAGTACGGCCAGGAGCGCGATTCGGCCACGCTCACGCACGCCGTCGTCGACAAAAGCGTGAAGCTGAACATCACCGATACGATGGACGACAAGCTCTACGACTATCCGCTGACGGTGAAGGTGCGGATCGACCCGGCATGGACCACGGCCTCCGCCAGCCAAGGCAGCAAAGACGTGCCGGTGAAAATCATCGACCACGACGGCGGCAAGTTCGCACTCGTGGGCGTGATCCCCGATCGCGGCGACGTGATGCTCACCGGCCAAGCCGGCCCGGCCGGCGATAAGAAGTAGGCTAACCGATGGGCAAAATCGCCATCATCACCGCCTTTTTCGATATCGGCCGGGCGCAGTGGACGGGCAATATCAACGGCTACACCGCTCCGCCGTACCTGCAGCGAACCACCGACGACTACTTCGCCAACTTCGAGCGCATGCTGAAGCTGGATAACGACATCATCGTTTACACGTCGCACGACCTCGTCAAACGATTCGAGCCGCACCAGCAGCGGAAGAAGAATCTCACGGTTGTCGGCCTGGAAGATTGGAAGCTGAACTTCCCTGAGATCCGCCAGAAAACTGCCGAGATCCAGGCCAGTCCCGCGTTCCAAGGCATGATAGTTCAGCCGTGGAACCCGGAATACTGGAACGTCGATTACATCATGGTGAATTTCCTGAAGTCGACGTTCGTGAAGCACGCGATCGAGTCAGGATTCGCAACCAGCGATCTCGTGGCGTGGAAGGATTTCGGCTATCACCGCTCCGACGCGACGATTCCGTGCACTTCGTGGGAATTCGATTTCGATCCGTCACGCATGCACCTGTTTTCGCTCTACCCGCAGCTGCCGCAGCAGTTGAATTTGCTGGAAGTGATCAAGCACAACGCCGTACTCATCCAGGGCTGCCATATCGTCGGCGGGAAGACGCGGTGGGCGGATTTTCAGGACCAGATGGTCCGGCAGATGCAAACACTGCTCACGAACAATCTCGTCGACGACGACCAGACGCTGCTGCTCATGTCTCTCTATGAAAAGCCGGCCAATTTCCAGGTCCACTACATCGACGCCGCCAACGGCGGGTGGTTTCAGCTGTTGACGAAGTTCAATACCATCCGCGGCTGACGGGTTTGCGATACGCTTAAAATATCTGGTAGTGGGTTCGTCTGATTTCTCCCTCTCCCGGTACGCCGGAAGAGGGTAGGGTGAGGGTTCTTTTGCGACGGCGAGTTGTATTCCCGTTGTGACAGAACCCTCACCCTACCCTCTTCCGGAATACCGGGAGAGGGAGAAATGCTCAATCCATTGAGAGTGACCCGCTTCCAAAAAATTCTCCTTTTTCTCCTAAGACTCCTCCTTCTCGTGCGTCAATAGGAATGTACGGAGGCCGTATTCCGGGTCTGACTGATTGGGTTCAGGAAGCGATGGACCGGTACCACCGGCCGCTGAGTGTCTACGCGCTCAGGCAGGTGGGGCAGCGCGAGGCGGCGGCGGACGTGGTGCAGGAGGTGTTCCTTCGCCTCTGCCGGGCCGATCAGTTGGACGTGCAGCCGCACCTGGCCCAATGGCTTTATACGGTCTGCCGACGGCTGGCGATTGATGTTCGACGAAAGGAGTCTCGCATGAGCACGATCGAGATCAATGGCGCTACCGAGGCATGGTCAGCCGCGCCGGGGCCGGTGGAACGGGCGGAGCGGAGCGATTCGCTCTCCCGCGCGATCGACCTGATGTCGCACCTGCCGGCCAGAGAGCAGGAAGTCCTGCGGCTGAAATTCCAGCACGGCCTGGGCTACCGCGAAATCGCCGGCGTGACCGGACTGAGCGAGAGCAACGTCGGCTACCTGATCCACACCGGCTTAAAAACCCTGCGACAAAAAATGGCGCTGGCAGAAGGCGTTTCGTCGTAGCAGAGGCGTCCCATCGCGTTGCCCACGGATCGCCGCTTGCGGTTTCGCCCCGTGGATGGCCGGACAACGCGGCGAAACCGCAAGCGGCGATCAGGATCGTTCGGAATCGACCAGGATCGATCGAAAATCGAGTCCATTGCCTAAAAACAAACTAAACGCACCCCGGCACCCGCAACTCGCCCGTGCCACGAAGGAGCCGATTATGAAACTCGTGATTGATGAACAAATGCTTACCGCCTACGCCCTCAACGAGCTCACCGGCGAAATGAAGACGCAGGTCGAAGCCTACCTAGCCGAACACCCCGAAGCCGCCGCCGAGGTCGAATCGATCCGCACGACGGCCGGCGTTCTGACCGACCAACTGGCCGACGAACTCACCGCCGAAACCGCCGCCGCCGGCCCGCTCCCACAGCCGACGCTGCTCGCCGCGCCGCTCAAGCTCAAACGCACCCGCCGGGTCGAAGCGATGCTGGCGATGGCGGCGTCGGTCGCTTTGGTTGCCGGGTCGGTCACGGTGATGATCCGGGTGGCGTCGAACGATCGAGCGAAGACCGCAGCTTCACTTCAGCAGGTCGGCAATGCGAGGGTTTTGTACAGCAATGAAAATCCGGGCTTGTTTCCTCGAACGAAGTCGACTGTCGGAGCTTCCGCTTCAATCCGTCCAGATGTTGTGACGGGCAAGTCTCTTACCAACACGGCAGGTTCGCCCGAAACAACTTCTCAGTTCATGAGCGTGAGAAGCGCCGGCCCTTCCACGCCGAAGGTCGAAACGCGCGTCTACGACATACGCGACCTGATCATCGATACACCGGATTTCTCCGATGCACCGAGCTTTAGCCTCAGTTCATCCAAGAGCCCGGCCGGCAGTGGCGGAGGTGGCGGTCAAGGATTGTTCGGCGGGGCGGCAAAGCCAGCATCGGACTCCGAGCAGGATGCGAAATTCGATCTCGTGGGAAAATCCCGGGCGGAATTGGAGAAGGACGCCACCCTGACGCTCAGCGGCAAGCTCGCGACCGGCGGCGGAGCACCTGGATCGGGCGGGCCGGCGCCGACATTTGAAACGGGTGCAACCCCAAATATTGGCGCGACTGTTAACGGAAAAACAACTTACACCGGCGGAATTGTCGTGACCGCCGGCGCGAAAGTTGGTGCTGGCGTCTCGGAGCCCACGGTCAAGTTCAAAAGGCCCGCAGAAGGCGGCAATGCGCCTGCCGCGGAATCAAGTCTCAGTGATGGGACTGACTCTGGATTGAGTGCCGCCATTCCTTCCAAGGAAGCCATACGTGCTATCTCAGCGGATTGGGGTAGTTTGACTCCGCGCGAACGCGCGGCGGTATTAGCGTCGCCGAAGGTCGTCTTGCGTCTGGACCGTCCCGCGGACGTCCCCGATCAAACTAGCAACGAATCCTACGACCGGGTGATCGAGAACGAATTCCTCGCTGCCGCGCAGAATCCGTTGTCGACATTCTCGATCGACGTGGACACGGCGTCGTACTCCAATATCCGCCGGTTCCTTACGCAGGGGCAGATGCCGCCGAAGGATGCGGTGCGGATTGAGGAGATGGTCAATTATTTCCCGTACCGCTACGAAACCCCGCCCAAGGGGGACAAGCCGTTCGCGGCCAACGTGGAAGTGGCCGGGTGCCCGTGGAACGCGGAGCATCGGCTGGTGCGCGTGGGCATCAAGGGAAAAGAAATCCCCGCGAACGAACGGCCGGCGAGCAACCTGGTGTTTTTGATCGACGTCTCCGGCTCGATGAACGAACCGAACAAGCTGCCGCTGGTGAAGGAGTCGCTGCGGAAGCTGGTGAACAAGCTCGACGCACGCGATCGCGTGGCGATCGTGGTGTACGCCGGGAATAGCGGGCTTGTATTGCCCAGCACGCAAGTCGGCGGGTTCGGCGACAATGAGGCCAATGAACTTTGGCACAAAAAGTACGTGCCGATGTTCCAAGCGCCGCAAGGCGACAGGCCGGTGAATTACGAAACCATCTCCGAAGATAAGGCCCGGGCGATGTACGTCGAAGAAGCAACGCAATTGAAGCAACAAATCGGCGGAAAGCAGCAAATCCTCGCCGCCATCGATCGCCTCGAAGCCGGCGGCAGCACCAACGGCGGGGCGGGGATCGAACTCGCCTACACCACGGCCGCCTCTGCGTTCATCAAGGACGGCGTGAACCGCGTCATCCTCGCCACCGACGGCGACTGGAACGTCGGCGTGACCGACCAGGGCTCGCTCACCCGCCTGATCGAAGACAAGGCTAAGGGCGGCACGTTCCTCAGCGTGCTCGGCTTCGGCATGGGCAATCTCAAAGACAGCACGATGGAACGGCTGGCCGACAAGGGGAACGGCAATTACGCGTACATCGATAACGAGAAGGAAGCCCAGAAAGTCCTCGTCGACCAGATGAGCGGCACGCTGGTGACGATCGCGAAAGACGTGAAAATCCAGGTCGAGTTCAACCCGGCCAAGGTAGGGAGCTATCGCCTGATCGGGTATGAAAAGCGATTGCTCGCGAAGGAAGATTTCAATAACGACAAGAAAGACGCTGGAGAAATCGGCGCGGGGCATACGATCACGGCGCTTTATGAAGTCGCTCCGATCGGCGCAAAGCCCCTGGCTCTGCCTGGGGTCGATCCGCTCAAATATCAGCCCGCCCCCGAAGCACCTAAAGTTGATGGCGCTGCGAGCAACGACCTGCTCACGCTCAAAATCCGCTATAAAGCCCCCGACGCTCCGCTCGAGCAGGGCACCAGCAAGCTGCTGGAATTCCCGGTCAAGGACGAAGGCAAGAGCTACCAGAAGGCCAGCGAAGATTTCAAATTCGCCGCCGCCGTCGCCAGCTTCGGCATGGTCATCCGCGACAGCGAATTCAAAGGCTCGGCCAATCTCAACGGCGTGATCGAACTGGCCCAGGAAGGCGTCGGCCAGGATACGAACGGTTACCGCGCGGAGTTCATCGAGATGGTGAAGAAGGCCAAGGAGTTGAGCGGAAAATAATTTTCGCCACAGATGGGGCACAGATGAACACGGATGAAATGCAAAAAACATTTCTTATCTGTGTCTATCCGTGCCCCATCTGCGGCTATTTCTTCTTCTCACCGGATTTGCAGACCGTCTCGATCGAATACAGGCTCGTGCGGGCGGTGATGAAAAGCGTCGTGCCGTTCGGGCCGCCGAAGCAGCAGTTGGCGGGGGTTTCTGGGACGAGGATTCGGCCGAACAGCTTGCCGTCGGGCGAGAAGATCTGAATCCCGTCACCGGCGGTGCTCCAGAGGCGGCCTTCAGTGTCGCATCGCAGGCCGTCGGGGACGCCTTTGTCGATGACGCAGAAATCTTTGCCGTTCTTCAGTTCCCACGGCACCAAGTTAATGTGCAACTTCGGGATTACCGAGACGTCAAACACCCGCACTTGGTGCGGCTTGCCACTGTCGGCGATGTAGAGTTTGGATTCGTCGGGGCTGAAGCAAAGGCCGTTGGGCTTGTCGAAATCTTTCGCGACGGGGACGACCGTTTTCGTCGCCGGGTTGTAGCAAAACACCCACTGCCCCTCGTACTCCTTCGTCGCCCCCTTCGGCAATCCGTACGGCGGGTCGGTAAACCAAATCGTGCCGTCGGATTTCATCACCACGTCATTGGGCGAGTGGAATTTCTTCCCGTCCGAATGGCGATCAACAACAGTCGTCGTCTTTCCGGCCGCATCCGTGAGCGTCACCGCCCGGATCGCCTGCTCGCAGCACAAAAACGACCCGCCCGGCAACGCGAAGTTCCCGTTCGACACATTCGACGGCTGGCGGAACGTTTTTAATCCGCCTTTCGCATCCCAGCGGTTGAGCGCGTTGTTCGGCTGATCGGAAAGCACCAGAAACCCGCCGTCGCGATCGAGCCAGGCGGGACCTTCGGTGAATTTCATCCCGCCGGCGAGTTTTTCCAGTTTTGCTCCCGGCGCGACGAGCGATTGCGCCTGGCCAACGAACGGACTGCTCGGCTGCGTGGTGGGTTCTGCTTGCACGGCTGCTCCTAACGTCAAAATGAAGGCGGCGATCCATCGAAAGTTCATTTGCGTAGTGTCGCCGAAGGGGTTTGAGGCGTCGAGGGGAATTTTACCACAGAGAGCATAGAGAGCACGGAGAGGAATTTGCCCATTTACAATCCTCGCAATGATCATGGCACCACAAAAAGAAGCGTCGTCATCCTGAGGTACTCCGAAGGATCTAGACGGCACTTGCTAACAGGCTAGATCCTTCGGAGTACCTCCGGATGACGATTCTGGGGAAATCAAAAGCGTTTAGACAAAGCAATACCAACTCGAAGATTCCTCTTCCTCCTCTCCGTGCACTCCGTGCTCTCTGTGGTAAATCTCTTCAAACATCCAGCGAATAAAACGTTTTGGATCGATACCCGCTGCCGATATTGATCGCGTGGATATGGCCGACGTGCAGGTCACACGGCATGTGGCTATGGCCGCAGAAAAGATGCGAAACGTTCGGGAATCGCAGCAGCAGGTGACCGATCGCCTCGCTGCCGAGGTAGGCTTTGGCGAAATCCCACTGCGCACTGTGCGGCGGAGGGAGCAGCTCGCGAAACGGCAGGTGATGCGCGGCCGCGATGATCTGCCGTTTGTCCGCCAGCGATTGCAGCTGCCGCTCGAGTTGCTGCAGCAGTTCGGCGAGAAATTCGCGATCCGACCGATGCAGCTTCACGTGCCGGCCGTCGTTCCAGCGCGCTACGATCTCTTTCGCTCCGGCGGGCAAGTCATCCTGCCGATCGAAGAGAAACGCAAACTCCTCAAACCGCTCGGCCGCGCCGGGGGAAACTTTGTGCTCGTAAAATCGCAGCGGGATTTCGAGATTCGCCTGCGCGAACGAATAATCGTACCAGCCGACCGAACCGACGATCGCCAAATCATCTGCGACGAACGGCTCGCCCTGAATCCACCGCCAGTCGATCGCCGCCGCCCGCGCGGGGAGCGTGCAATGCAGCAACTCGTAACTGTCCGGCCCGTTCGTCCACAGCTCGTGATTCCCCGCGACCACCAGCTTCGGCCCGGCGAATTGAAACCGCCCGAGGCAACGCTCAAACGCGTCGCCATCCGCCGCCGCCGTATCGCCGACGACCAGCAGCACATCGCCGCCGGCCGCGTTCATGCGGTCGATCACTTCATCCGCGAGCGCACGGCTTTTTGGATGGTTGTAGTGCAGGTCAGCGGTTACCAGCAGGCGCATGCGTGGATTGTCGATTGTTGGCTGCCTGTTGTCGACGTGATTTCAAATGATTCGACAATCAAGTCTCCCCAGCCGACAATCGCGGCTATAGTTATTCCGAAGTACGTCGAGGCCGAGCGAGCGGAGGATCGTTGTCACCAGTCGTCGTCGAAAATGTCGTGAAGCATTTCAAGCAGGGGGATGGCGCGGTTCCCGCGCTGGCCGGCATTTCGCTCGACGTGCAGCGCGGGCAGTTCCTCGCGATCATGGGTGCCAGCGGCTCGGGCAAGAGCACCTTGCTGCACCTCATGGCCGGCCTGACAACCTGCGACAGCGGGAAAGTCTCGGTCAACGGGACTGATTTGAGCGAGCTGAACGATCACCAGCTCACGCTTTTCCGCCGCCGGCAGATCGGGCTGGTGTTTCAATCGTTCAATCTGATTCCGACGCTCTCAGCCGAGGAAAATATCCGCCTGCCGCTGATGCTCGATCGCTCGATCGCCAAGAGCGGCCATGCGAAGGTTGAAGAACTCTTACAGAATCTAGGCCTCGCCAGCCGGCGCTCGCACCGGCCCGATGCGATGAGCGGCGGCGAGCAACAGCGCGTCGCGATAGGCCGCGCGCTCGTGGCCGACCCGGCCGTCATCCTCGCCGACGAGCCGACGGGCAATCTCGACAGCGTCAACAGCAAAAGCGTGTGCGAGCTGCTCCGCGATCTCTCCGTCATCCACGGAAAAACCATCGTTATGGTCACCCACGAACCCTCGGTAGCCGCGTACGCGCAGGAAGTGGCCGTCCTGAAAGACGGATTGCTCGTCGATCGATTCCCGATCGAAGGCGACAACGCCTCGCACTCGCTGGCGATGCGGTATCAGGAATGCGTGAGGTGAGGAAATGCAGAAATCAGAATGCAGAATGCAGAATGAAATCAAAAAATTAATTCTGCATTCTGCATTCTGACTTCTGCATTCGATTTATGCTTTTCAAACTCATCTCCTCCAACTTCGCCACCCGCAAAGCCCGGCTCGGTCTGACGGTGGCGGCTGTTGCGTTGTCGGTGAGCCTGGTCGTTTCGGTCACGAGCGGGTTCACGACGATCACGCTCGTGGCGCAGAAATTCCTCGGGCAGATCATGGGGACGACCGACGCGACCATCCTGCGTCAAAACGATGCCCGGGCCGGGGTGAGCGAGTCGCTGGTCGATTCGCTCCGGCAGGATCCTGATGTAAAGACCGCCGTCGGTCGTTTGGAGACGGATATCACGCTGCTCAACGCCGCTGGCGCGCCGATGCCGGGTCGGCCGACGCAGGCGGTGGGAGTGCGCCGGCCCGACGACAGCGAAATCAATCGCCTGCAAATTAACGCGGGCAAATGGTTCGACGGTTCCGACGGAAACTTCGTCGTGATCGACCAAGTGGTGGCGGAAAATCTCAAGCTGAAAGTCGGCGATACGCTGCAGCTCCACGGCCTGCGCGGGCCGTTGCCGCTGACGGTGAGCGCGATTGTGCAGAAGCCCGGCATTCTCGCGGCGCAGATCCAGACGATTTACCTGCCGCTGGAAACCCTGCAGCATTACTCGATGCCCGACACGCCCGGCCGGGTCGGCAAAATCCTCATCGACCTGAAGGAAGGCGCCGACGGCCATCAATTCGAGGCGCGCTGGAAACCCAAACTCGCGGCGATCGATCCGTCGCTCAAGATCAAGCTCACCAGCAGCTACCGCGAAGAAATCGACCGCAACATTCGCGGGCTGGAAGTGATGAGCTACCTCGGCGGCATGGTCTCGATGCTGTCGGCGACGTTCATCGTCTTCACCGCGCTTTCCATGGGCGTGAGCGAGCGGCAGCGCACGCTGGCGATGCTGCGGGCGGTCGGCGCGTTCAAATCGCAGATCGCGCAGCTCGTGGTGATCGAAGGTTTGGTGATCGCCGGGCTCGGCGTGGCGATCGGCGTGCCGCTCGGGTGGCTTTGGCTGCAGATTCTCGTGCACATTCACAAGTTCGCGCCGCTGTTCGCGGGCATTCACGTCACGCTTTCCACCGGCGGGCTGTGGCTTGCGATCGGCGGCTCGATGGCGGCGGCGATTCTCGCCAGCCTGCTCCCGGCGCACGCGGCCACGCGGATCGACCCGCTCGAAGCGATGCGCCCGCTCGCCAGCGCCGATCCTGGCAAACTGCCGGTGCTGGCGACGCTTGTTGGGTTCATCCTGATCGGCATGGACCCGCTGATCCTGTTCGGTCCTATCGATAAGCTCGCGTCGCTCGGGTTCGTTCAATCGCTCGCGATTCGGTTGGGCGCGCCCGAAGCTTCGCAGATCGACCGCTCGATCCGATTTTACCTGCATTTTATCATCGGCCTGCCGACGCTGTTCATCGGCTTCTTCCTGCTCGCGCCGCTGTTCGTCTGGGTGATCGAGCGCGTGCTCGGCCCGGTGGTGGCGGTGTGCCTGGGCTTGCGTCCCGCCATGCTGCGGCAGCAACTCTCCTCCGGCATCTGGCGGGCTGCGGGAACGTGCGCGGCCCTCATGGTCGGGCTCGCGGTGCTGATCGTCATGCAGGTGCAGGGCCACAGCGCCCTGGCGGCGTGGCACTTGCCGGACAAATTCCCCGACGTGTTCATCTTCAGCCCCGTGCCGCTCTCGCCGGCCGATCAGGAAAAGCTGGCGCACGTGCACGGGATCAAGCCCGATGAGCTCATGCCGATCGCGATCGCTTCGCCGCAGTTCGGGTCGAACCTATTCGCGATCGCCGGCGCGATGGTGATGCCCGATGCGACGATGTTCTTCGGTATTGATCCGGATAAATCCGCCAAGATGATGGAGCTTGAATACCGCGACGACCAGGGCCGGCGCGTTTCGGAGGCGGCGCAGAAGATTCTTGCCGCCCAGGCGATCGCGCTGCTCAAGAAGGGCCGGTATGTCATCGTCACCGATGAATTCCGCCAGCTCCGCGGCCTGAAGCGCGGCGACAAAATCCCGCTCAAAACCGCGCGCCACGGCGTCGTCGATTACACGATTGCAGGCATCGTCTGGTCGCCGGGCATGGATGTGATCAACAGCAAGTTCGATCTCGGTCGTCAGTTCGAGCAGCGTACCGCCGCCAGCTTGTTCGGATCACTGGCCGATGCGAAGGAAGATTTCGACGTGCAGGACGTTTACCTCTTCGCCGCCAATCTCGATTACTTCGTCGAGCGCGACAAGGTACTCAAAGATGTGCAGAGCACCCTCGGACGAATGAACATGAAGATCGGCGACGTGCGGCAAATCAAAAAAGGCATCCAGGACGGCCTGAGCAATCTGCTGCTGCTCGTGAGCACGGTTGCGTTCGCGGCGATGGCGGTTTCGAGCCTGGGCGTGACGAATACGGTGATGGCTTCTGTAAGAAGCCGGCAGTGGCAGTTCGGCGTGCTGCGGAGCATCGGCGTGACACGCTCGCAGTTGCTGCGCCTCGTGATCGGCGAGGCCGCGCTGCTCGGTCTGATCGGCGTGGGCCTGGGCGTGGCGGCGGGAATGGAAATGAGCATCGACGCCCGCGAACTCACGGTCATCACCGTCGGCTTCAAGACCGACATGGTCATCCCCTGGGGAATCGTCGCCGGCGGCGCGGGCGTGGTGATGGCGATTGCCCTGATGGGCAGTTTGTTCCCCGCGATGCAGGTCTCACGAACCGAAACGCTGACGCTCCTGCAGGCGGGGCGATCGGCGGCGTGATTCGATTCGACCCGGATTCTTCCGCGTAATTGCAAGCGAGTTTTGTAGGGTGGGTTTTAACCCACCATTTGTCGCGGACGGTGGGTTGAAGCCCACCCTACAAAATCCAGCATTTTTCCGCGAAGGCGCAAGCGAGCGGCGGCAGTCGACGGGGCGCCGGAGTCGCTTGCGCCTTCGCGGATAATTCCCCCAAGGTTGTAATCAGCAGATTTTCTCGATTTTCCCATTAGGCCCATGCGCCGGCGGTTTTTCGCCTATCCAGCGTTCGTCGACCGCGTCGCTTGCTTTCTGGTAGCGCGTGTCGGTGGAGAGGCGGAACGAGTTGGAGTGGTTGTCGGTCCCGCCGTGCACGGTGTAGACGTTGAAGATCACGACGTCGCCCATGCGGAAATCGCCGGTTACCCAGTGGCCGCCGAGCGATCGGCCGAGCTGGTTGGCGTTGCCGGCGAGTTGGCCGCCGCCTTTGCCTTTGGACCAGGCGTCGCGCGGGTCTTTGTGATTGATGCACGCGGCGTCGACGTCGAACTTCCAGTAGGCCTTGGCGAGTCCTTCGTGCTTGTGCGAGCCTTCGAGCACGAGCAGGCCGCCGTGGTTAAAATCGTTGTCGCCCATGGGCGTCCACGCGGTGTAAAGCTGGTGCGTGCCGCGACCCATGTAGACGACGTCGGAGTGAATCGCGGTGGCGGGGCCGGGGCTGACTTGGCGCGTCCAGGTAAAATCGTAATGCAGCACGGGCGCGGCGAGGAACTCGCGGAAGAATTCCATCATCTGCCCGGCGTAGAGCACGTCGTGAATCGGCTGCCAGGGATCGAACACGTCTTCGATGCGTCCGCCGGCCATGCCGCCGACGGGCTTGTCGGTGTTCACAATCGCGTCCATCGGATCCGTGCCGGGCTTGAGCGCGCCGGAGCGGGCCAGGCGATCGACCATCACCTTGCGCGCCTTGAGCACGCGCTCGCGGCCGAGGAAACCGGGGAGGTAAAGATATCCCTTTTCTTCCATGCGCTGATGCAGCGCCGGCAGATCGCCGAGCAGCGGCGAAGAATCCTGCATCAGGCCGATCTCTTCAAACGCTTCGCCGCGGAAAGTGACGGGCGGCATTTCGGTGGACATCTCAGTGGCAGTGCTCATACGCTCCTTTAAGATTATGGAATCATAGGATGGATAGAGAACTGCTGAAAATAGCTAATCTGGTAACTATCATGTATATTTTGGTACGATGAAGCGGATAGCCTCGCTGGCGCGGCCTACGGAGCTTCTTTATCAGTCGTCGGCCCCGCCGGCGGTGGGTGGGGTGACGCTCGCGGGCTTCATCAAGAGCCACACCGGCCTGCCGGTCGATCCGATGCGCGTGTACGGAAAGTACGCGCTGGTCTACCTGCTCGACGGCGGCGGGCAGTACGCCGACGCGCTTGGCGCGCGCATGGATGTCATCCCCGGCGACATGATCGTCGTCTTCCCCGAACTCGCCCACACCTACGGCCCGCAGCCCGGCGGAACGTGGAGCGAGTTTTACATCGTCTTTGAAGGGCCGCTCTTCGACGTCTGGCGCGCCAAGGGCTTGCTCGATCCAGCACGCCCGAAGCTGCATCTCGAGCCGCTCGATTACTGGCTGCACCGATTGCAGGCGATTGTCGAGCACGGCAGCGATCTGACGATCGCCTGCCGGATGCAGCAGTTTCTGGCGGACATGGTTGAGCACGATCGGCAGTCGGCCGTCGCGGCGCACGACAACGCGTGGCTGGCGGAGGCGCGGCGGTTGCTCAGCGCGCTCGATGTCGATCCGCCGCTCCGCCCGGAAGAAACGGCCGATCGGCTCGGGCTTTCTTACGAAGTCTTCCGCAAAAAGTTCGTGAAACTCACCGGCGTCGCCCCGGCGAAATTCCGCGACGCCCGGCTGATGGACCTGGCGAGTCAACTGCTCAAGGACCGCGACCGCTCGCTCAAGGAGATCGCCCGGCGGTGCGGATTCTGCGACGAATTCCATTTCTCGCGAAGGTTCAAGCAGAAGATCGGCCTGCCGCCGAGCGAGTTTCGGGATCGATTGCATTGAAGTCGTAAAACGCACCGCCTTTTCAATGATCGTCGTCCCGAGGTACACCGAGGGATCTCGGACTTCGAACGGTTCTCGTGCTCCCGAGATCCCTCGGATTACCTCGGGATGACAGAGAAACAACGAGGACTTTCCACACCGACGGACCGATCCTGGGCGAAGAATCCGGTCGCACAGCGACCGGCGTGGAAGGTTTTTCACGCATTCTGCGGTCGTAAGCGAATTGACGCGTCTACGCGGACCGATATTATGATCGAGGGCAGACGCACGGGGACTTTGCCGGACCGGATTTGATGGCATCACAACCGCCGATATCAGCGACAGGACAGAGCGGCACGTCCAGCAATGGCAATTCCCGCCAAAGCGGTCAACGCGAAACGTTCACGGCTGAAGAACTCACCATCGTGATGTCGCACTTCGATATCGGGGTGATCGACTCGGTGGTAGAGTTTCCGCGCGGGTCGCGCAAAGCGCCCAAGCTGCTGATCGTGAGCGAGCAGGGCAAATTCCTGCTTAAGCGCCGGGCCGGCGGGCGGAACGATCCGTTCAAAGTCGCGTTCAGCCACGCCTTACAGTTGTTCCTTGCCAGCAAGCAATTCCCGCTGCCGCACCTCATCGGCACCAAGCGCGACAACAACTCCATGCTTCAATGGCGGAACGGCATTTACGAGCTGTTCGAATTCATCCCCGGTTCCGGCTATCCGCAGACACTGGAGAGCACGTTCGACAGCGGCCGAATCCTGGCGCTGTATCACAAGTTGCTCGAAGGCTTCAAATCCGAATGGCAGCCGCCCACGGGCAGCTATCATCGCGCGGCGGCGGTGGAGACGGGGCTGAAGTCGATTCCATCCGTCATCCCCGGCGGGGCGGAGATTCAGCACATTTCCAGCTTTTTAATCGACAGCTATCACCACGCCGCGGAAATGGTCGAGCGGCAGGGGATCGACAGTTGGCCGAAGCAGATCGTGCATGCGGACTGGCATCCGGGGAATATGCTCTTCCGCGATAATCACGTCGTGGCTGTGATCGATTACGACTCCGCCCGCCTGCTGCCGCGGATTATCGATACCGCCAACGGGGCGTTGCAGTTCAGCATCATTGGCGGCGATGACGACGTCAGCAAATGGCCGGAATACACCGACGAAGCCCGCTTCAAGCGTTACCTGCGCGGCTATGATGAAGTAATGCTGCTCAGCCAGGCGGAGATCCATACGATCCCGTGGCTGATGGTGGAGGCCCTCATCGCCGAGAGCGTTTTCCCGATCGCCGCGACCGGCACCTTCGGCAGAATGGAAGGATTGGCCTTCCTGCAGATGGTGCATCGCAAGGTGAAGTGGCTGCAAGCGTCAGCGGATAAGTTGATCGCGTTAGCTGAAGGATGATCAATCGTGCGAACTTCGCTCCGATCCGGTGGAAGCCGTTGCGGTCCTGACAGGATCGAGCGGACGATTTGCCGGCTGGGTTTCGCAGCAATTATCCTGGCATTTGCCTTCCTTTCGATCGCAGCCGAACCCGCATCACGCCCGGCCGCCGTTTCTGAGCAGCAACTCGCCGGTTGGGTTGCGTCGCTCAATGATCTGTCTCCCGCCGCGCGTGCCTCCGCGACGGCTGCGCTGCTGGATCTTCAGCGCGATGATCTCGCGCAGCTCAAGGCGGTCGTGCGGAAGGCATCGCCGCTGTCGCCGGCACAGGTCGAGGTGTTGCACGACGTGGTCATGCACGTTTATTTGTCGGGCGAACAGTACCCCAAGCTCACGTCCGGCTTCCTCGGCATGCGGATGATTCAGCTCGACCAGCTCGATCGCGATCCGCGCACGATCGGTCAGGGGATCATCATTCAAAGCCGCATGGCGGGCTTCGGCGCCTACCGCTCGCTGCTCGATGGCGATGTGCTGCTTTCGATCGAAGAATATCCCAACAACTGGCTCACCGATTCCGGAACGTTCGTCATGCTGATCAAGCAGACGCGCCCCGGAACCACCTTGCACATGATGATCCTGCGGCAAGGCCGGCAGATGACCGTGCCGGTAACGATCGACGCCCGGCCCGCCGATGCTCGAATGAACAACAACGACCCGGACAGCGCCGAGGAATACAACAACTCGCGTTTACTTCTTGCTGAAGAATATTGGGAAAAGCAGTTCGGGCTGGTGGCGGGTGAATCGTACTCGCGTGCGGATTAAAGCATTTGCACGTCACTTGGCTCGGCGCGTTTCCCTCGAGGTCATCCTGAGAGGGTATCCAAAAAGTCTCCAAAGACGTCATCCCGAGGTACTCCGAGGGATCTCGAAGGCACGAAAATCGCTCGAAATACCGAGATCCCTCGGAGTACCTCGGGATGACGATACACCCGAATTGGATTCGCTCGAACGTTTTTCTTTTCCCATCAAATGGCGCGGGCGACAGCTCAAAAGCCCGTCGCCCGTACCAGGGAAGAGAATAAGGGAATGGGAGGCTCACCCCGCCTTGCGGATCCGCTTGGCGGCCTGCGTGGCGGAGTCGGCGACTCGGACTTTCATCTCCGCACCGACCACCGACATCCGCGACTTCATATGAACGCTCGCGTCGGCTACGTGGTGCTTCATATTCTCGCTCACTTGCACAACGGTCGACTGCACGTGCTTCACCCACGCCCGCATCGCGACTTTGTTCGTCGGAAGCAGGAACAACTGCGTGAGATCGATGTGAGTCGGTTCAACCGGCACCGCAGCGGCCGCGGCGGCAGCCATCGCTTCTTCCTGAATGTCTTCCACCTTCGTCTCGCCCAGCGGCTTGCCCATGAGGGCCGCACAAATATCAACGTCGCGTTGCTGGCATGGCAGGGGCGGAAGGTGTGTCTTCTGATTGAGCATTTACAAAACTCCTGTTAAGGGCTTGCATGTGTATCCGCTTAGTAAGAGACAATTCTTTAAACATTGGCACGCTCCGATAAAGCCTTGATTGAGGGACGCAGATCAAGCGGAGCGATAATGTTTTGCGTCCGGAAATAATTGTGAAATGAAACTGAAAGAAAGTAAAAATCAAAGGATCGTTCTGGTTGAAGTGGCATGGGCGGCCCGCCCATGTTTTTGGATTAAAAGCAAAGACACGGGCGAGCCGCCCGTGCCACGAGGAGTTCGACTGCACACTTACGCAACACCCTATTTCGCGTAGCCGCGCGGATTTTTCACGAGCCAATTCCACGCCGAGCGGATGATCGCTTCCGGGTCCTTGTACTTCGCTTCCCAGCCGAAGCGGGATTTTGCGTATGACGGATCGGCGTAGAGCGCGATCGCGTCGCCGGCTCGCCGCGGGCCGTAGGTGACGGGGACTTTCTTGCCGGTGACTTTTTCCGCCGTCTGAATGATTTCCTTCACACTGAACCCTTTGCCCGTGCCGAGATTGGCAAAGATCGGATCGCCGGCGGTGAGTTTTTCCATCGCCTTGATGTGCGCGTCGGCCAGGTCATCGACGTGGATGTAATCGCGCACGTTCGTGCCGTCGGGCGTGGGGTAATCGGTGCCGAAGACTGTGAGTCCCGGGCGCAGGCCGAGGATCGCCTGCAGCATGACGGGGATGAGGTGGGTTTCGGGGTCGTGGTCTTCGCCGAGCGTGCCGTCGATCGCGCAGCCGCTGGCATTGAAGTATCGCAGCGCGGCGAATTTGAACTGTTTATTCGAGGCCGGGATGTCTTTGAGGATTCGCTCGACCATCAGCTTGCTGTGGCCGTACGGCGAGACGGGGGCCTGCTTTTCCTTTTCCGTGATCGGCACGCGATCCGGGTCACCGTAGGTGGCGCAGGTGCTGGAGAATACGAAGCTGTTCACGCCCGCTTCCTGCATCGCTTCGAGCACGCTGACGGTCGTAGAGACGTTGTTGTGGTAATACATCAGCGGCTTTTCGACGCTCTCGCCGACGTACGCGTACGCCGCGAAGTGCATGAGCGCTTCGATCTTGTGCTCGCGGAGCGTCTTGATGAGAGTGGCCTTGTCGTTCAGGTCGGCGAAGACGGCCGGCACTTTCAGGATATCAACCACTTCCTTGTGCCCGCGCGAAAGATTGTCATAAATCACCGGCGAATGCCCGGCCTCTTTCAGCCGCTTCACCGTGTGCGAACCGATGTATCCCGCCCCGCCTGCGACTAAAACGTTCATGGCCTCTCCCTTGGATTAAGTCGAGCGCAGTATAGGGAATCGCCGGGGCAGGAAAAGGGGAGCGAAGCGCGCTGCGCGGCGAATGAGATCGAATTGTCCCTCTCCCGGTAATCCGGGAGAGGGTAGGGTGAGGGTTCTGTCTCCCGAGCGTAGCGGCACTAAATTAGAAAAATGCCTTCGCGTCCGTATCGCTCGGCAATTACTGATCGCCTGCCCCTCGCGGCAGAACCCTCACCCCGCCCTCTCACGGATTACCGGGAGAGGGAGAAGTGTCCTCTCATTCAGACTGACATGAACGCCTACCGATCCAGCAACTTCTGCGCCGGCATGCGGGAATCGCCGGTGTATTCAAGCGCACCGCGGATGCGTTTGGCGAGCTGATCGATTTCGCCTTCGCCTTGGAATTGAATCACCAGCACGCGCGGCTTCTCATGAAGGAGCATCGGCGACAGCGAAGCGATCTTGATCATGCCGTCGGTCTGGAGTTCGGAGATTACGTCGTTGGCTTCGTACTCAGCAACGACAAACCGCCCCGTGACACTGGTTCGCCCGCACGGGCATTTGAAGAAATAGATGTTCGTCTCCAGGCCCGCGGCGGTGGGGATGTCGCCGAGGCTGTTGCTGACGAACAGGTCGTCGCGCGGAATCGTGATGGTGTAAACGTCGCGCGCGTAAATCCCTTCTTTGCCGATGACGCGCGACGCGACGGCCCAGGTCGGTTGGTCGTCAATCGCCAGCGACGGCCGAGACGCGGGCGCGTCGGACTTCATCGCCTGCGATCCACAACCTGCCAACAGCGAGATCAATGTGAACGCAACACAGGCAACAGATTTCATCATGGAAATTCCTGTCTTGAGCATTTCACCTTCAGGCATTTCAATATCCTGAGGTACTCCGAAGGATCCAGCCTCCCCGCGCAGTCGGCTGGATCCTTCGGAGTACCTCAGGATGACGAATCTTTTGAAGCCGGGCACTTGCCAAATTGTCATACTAAAAAACATCACTTACTTCCCTCCGGCAGCAGCCGGCCCGTGGCGCGTAGTCGCTTGAAGAGCCGCCGGCGGATCAGGAAGTACGGCTTGGTGACAAATCGGTGCGTGCGGATCAGCCAGCTCTTCCGGTCGCTCGCCTCGATCTCAACGGCCGTCAGCGCGTCGGGCTTGAACCGCTTTTTGTGCTTGAGCACGTGGTAGCGATCCTCGGCGTTGAGCTTTCGCAGAATCCACCGACTGAGCGGCTTGTTGAACCACCGCTCCGAATCCCAACTGATCTGAAAGTCGATCAGGTGCGGCAGGCCGTCGTCGCCGAGCAGGATGTTCTGCGGCTTGTTGGTATCCACGTACGCGATCCCGCGCTGCCGGAGGATATCGATCAGTTCGTTCAGCCGATCGAAAAAATCGTCCGGCACCGGCCGATCTTTCGAAAGTGGGTGGCCGGGCACGAATTCGTGGACAAAACCCGTCGGGCCGACCGTTCCGACGATCTTCGGCACGTTCGGAAGGTCGGCGAGCTTGCGATAGAAGTGCAACTCGCGCCGGCAGAGCCATCGGCCGAGCCAGAGCAACGGAAAGCCCGCGAATTCAATCGTCCGCCCGACTTTCAGCACCACGCGCTCGCCGTGCACGCCGAGGTAAAAAGCCGTGGCGGCGAAAAAATCGTGCTTCACCGTGACTTCGTGCTGAAAGGTTCGACCGCCGACGGTGATCGATCGCGGCAGATCGGATTTCCCCAGGGCGCGCATGGCGTACACGATGCGGTCAGGCTGGTTCGGGCGTTCGTCAGGATTGCCGAGCGGGCTGTCGTGCACGAAGTTGACAATATCGCATCGATTACTTCTTGCCTAGCGCGCGCTGGGCCTTGAAGAAATCGGTGAGCAACGCCGCGCACTCATCGGCCAGCACGTCGGCGGTCACTTCAACGCGGTGGTTCAACCGGGCGTCTTCGCAGAGTTGGAACAACGTGCGCACCGCGCCGGCCTTGGGATCGGCGCAGCCGTACACGAGGCGCGGCACGCGGGCGTTGACGATCGCGCCGGCGCACATCGGGCAGGGTTCGAGCGTGACGTACAGCGTGCAGTCGATCAGCCGCCAATGCCCGCGATGCAGACCGGCCGCGCGAAGGGCGATGATCTCTGCGTGCGCCGTCGGGTCGTGATCGATTTCGCGGCGATTGTGGCCGGTGGCGATGATCTGGCCGGTCGGGTCGTGCACGATCACGCAGCCGATCGGCACTTCGCCGAGTAGCCGAGCCTGCTCGGCTTGAGCGATGGCGGCCTGCATGGCTTGGTCGCGGGTCATGAGCCGATGATCCGCGTCTGGATCAGCAGCTCGCGCAGCGGCAGCAGGCAATGAAAATGCGTGCACACCAGGAAACCGGCGATGTGGGCGACGGCAAGGCTGAACAGCAAAAGTCCGATGATCTCGCGAACGGGTTTGGCGGATCGATAGGCGCGAAGGATGAGCAGGCCGCTCAACACGATCGCGACGTCCGCCGTCAGCAGCGTGGCCCAGCCGAGCACGTCCGCCGGCTTCCCGCCGACCGCCAGGCCGACCGTGCCGAGCAGCAGCAGCGTCGAAACCACGCCCATGCGATGGCCGGCCTGCAGCAGGCGGATCGTCCAATCGGATTGGTAAGTCGAGTCGGCGTTCAAGTTGATGGGTCGATTCGAGATAAGCGGATTACGGAACCGGCACGACGCTGGTCACTTCGGGCACTTTTTCGCGGAGCGTGCGAAAGATTCCGTCCTGCAGCGTCATGGTGCTGCTCGGGCAGCCGTGGCAGGCGCCGTGGAAACGGATCTGCACGACGCCGGCTTCAGACACGCCGACCAATTCAATATCGCCGCCGTCAGCCTGAACGGCGGGGCGGATCAGGTTGATCACGTCCTGTACTTTTTCCATCGGCGTGGGCGCCGGCGTAGCGACTGATGCCATAGTAGCCTCGGCTGATTGCGGTCGGTCGAACCTATTATAGGCTTTTGTTCGCGGCGCACCAAATGCGGCTCTTTCGAGCGGTTTTACGAGCCCAGCCCTTTCAAAAAGTGCAGCTTCTGGTCTGCGGCGAGGTAGTAGAACCCGCCGTCAACCGCCTGCCAGGTGGTGATGCCGGACGGATCGGAGACTTCGTAGTTGTACTCGGTCAGTCCGCTCTCGGCTGAATCCGCGTCGCTCGTGCCGTACCGCGCGTGTGCCCGCAGATGAAAGCTGCTGACCTTACCGGCGTTCACTCGCTTGGAGGAGTCGGTCAACACGACCAGGTGCTTGCGGCCGACGAAGATGTCGGCAGTTTTGTCCTTCACGGTGTCCGCCTGAGTCAGCCGCCAGCTCTGGTCGGGCTTGTCGAGGTTGTAGGAAATCAACGTCTGATTTCCCACGAGGTAAACCTGCGAACCCACCACCCGCAGTGAAACCGGCGCGGTAGGCTGGCGGTTGCCCGTCTGCAGAACCATGTCGATTTCCTTGTTCGAATCGGCCGGCTTGTAGCGCAGCGGCTTGCCGGTCTCCATCGAGAAGACCCGCAGCGTCACGCCCTGATCCGCCACCGCGAGGATGCGGCCGTCGGAGATCTGCAGCTGATCGCCGCGGCCGGAGTTGATGTACGGGAACTGCCCGGTTTGGGCGGCCTTCTGATCGATGATTTCACGATCCGCGGTGGTCCACGGCTCGTACAGATTCTTCATCACGATCCGGTCCGGCTCACTGAATACCAGCGTCCCGTCGGGAGAAAGCGCGACGTTCATCGGCACGTGGAAACCGTCGTCGAACGTCCGCCGGCCGATCATCTGGCCGCTGAACGTGTCGAACACGGTGAGCGAGATCGTCGCCTCCTCGTGCTGGAGGACGGCCAGGAAATCTTCGTTGGCGACGACGCGATCGGGCGGATCATTGCCGACGCGCGACTGCCACCGCAGGCGGCCGTCATTGGCGCCGATGACGATGATCCGACCGAAGCTGGTCGTGAACATCACCGCGTCGCCGATCGGGCGAGCTTCCAGGATGGCTTCGGTATTGCCTCTTGCCACGACGTCCTGCGGGCCGACCCCTTGGCCGCCGAGGTTTCGCACGCGCCCGTTCTGCACGATGAACCGCCGATTGCCCTGCACGATCACGCGGACATTGCCGTTGACCACATCCGCCTGCTGGTCGCCGTTCTGATCGGGGGCCGAGTCATCGCCGGTGCTGGCGACGGCCTCAACGGACGGCGCGCTCTTCAGGTCGAAAGTCCAGGCGACGGTGCTGGTATCTCCGCGGAGTTGGGTGGCCTGTGTGGCGACCCAGGCGATCGGCCCGTTCGGGCTCCACGCCAGGCCGGGAGGATCCGCCAGCGGCAGCGTGGCGATGGGCTTGATCGAGCCGACAGCAAAAATATTCAGCCCCGTGCCCGGCGTGAACGTCGCGATCCGATCGGTCCGTTGATAATCCTTGGTCGGCACGATCAGCGCCTGCACGTCGGGGATGATCGAGTCCGGCGTTTGCGGCGCGAACGGCTCGCGGTATTTCTTCTTACCCTCAGGCGAGCGAATGTAGTTGGGAATCGGCAGGTTGAATTCAGGGAGCGACTTGGCGATCTCCTGGCCGCGGGCCTTCTTCAATTCCTCCAGCGCCTGGGCCAAAGTCACGTTAGAAAGCACGCGACCGTCGGGCAGCGTAATCGGCTGCGAAAGATTGACGTTGCCGCCCATCTTGACGGCTTCGCCGAGTCGCGCGATCGCGACGCTCGAGCGATTCGGGATTCCCATGTAGTTGCGCGCCAGCGATTCCAGGATGCGCTGACGGTCGGGAGCGTTGGGGTAGGTGAGGTACACCTGCCGCAGCAGTTGCACCGCGCCGGTATGATCGCCGCCGGCGTCCTTCAGGTCAGCGGCGGCCATCATGGCGGAAACGGCAACCTTCGCGTTCGGATAAACCGCCGCCACGTTGAGCAGCGCGTCGATCTGGTTGCTGGCCTTGGCGGCGGTGAACTGCTGCGTTGCGTCCTGCTCGAAGGGGGCGTAGCAGATCGGACCGGCGGTGTGGATCAGATCATCGATCGCATGGCGGGCAAAGATTGACGCGGCGACCGGCGAGCCGTTCTCTCCGTCGGGTACGCTCACCTTCCGCCAGTCGGCGTCGGCGTTGAGCTGCTGGTAGAGCTTCACCGCCAGCGGGTAATCGCGCAGCGTGCTGGCGAGTTTGGCGCGGCGAACGCGGTAATCCACCTGCTGGCCCGGCGAAAGCGCCGCGGCGCCCGCCCGGTCATAAAGCTGCTCGACCAGCGCCACATTTTCACTGTTGGAATCCTTGATGTCCTTGCCGAATTTCTCCGCCTGGTGGATCGCGGCGTAGTAGATGCTGTCGCGGGCGGCGCCCGGCGCCATCTTGTCGCGGCCGCCGATCAGGTCGATCGCTTCATCCAGCTTCTGCATCGCAGTCGGGAATTCGCCGGCGGCGAACATGCGGTCGGCGTATTTCAGGCGCAGTGCGGGGGAGTTCGGGTCGGCGGCGATTTCCGCTTCGACTTTATAACGGGCCGCGTCGAGATTCGTGTACACGTCGATCCGGCGATTGGCGGCGACGATGACATCGTCGTCGCTCACGACGATATTGCCCGGACCTTCGCTGCCGTCCTTGTTGTCCCACCCTTTGGGGTACTTGGCGAAGTCGGGATAGACCTCCTGCACCTTGCCGCCCTTGAGGGCGATGACGTAAATCCGCTCGACGGTCGGGAAAAACGCGCGGTCATTGGCGACAAACGCCCGCCCGCGAATGTTCGAAGCGAAATTGCGCGGCCAAACGATCGACGGGTCACGCTTCTTGTCAAAAGATTTGATGTCGTACTTTTCCCAGTCGATATACATCGCCGATTTCGGCCCGGAGACGAGCAGGCGTGAGCCGTTCACGGCGATCAGCGCATTGGCAGCATCGGCGGGCTGGTTCGGCAGCGGGGAGGGCGTCAGGTGCTTGGGATCCATTCGCTTGACTTCAACGCCCGAGCCGGCGTCGTAGATTTCCAGGAATTTGCCGTCAGTCGGGAGGACGAAGATCTTGCCGTTGTCGATGAAGACAGGGCTGCACATCCACGGTTTATCGCTATTTGTAGTCGGCGCTGCGCCGCCGTTCATGCGGATGCGCATCATCGCGTTCATGTCCATCGCAGAACCCTGGTCGCGCGGGTAGATGCTCAGCCACACGATCCGCCCGCCGTACGCATCAACGGCAGCGAGCGCGCCAAGGTTGGTCAGCACGTAAAGCCGGCCGCTGGAGTAGGCGAGCTGCGCCATGGTGTCGGAGTCGCCGCCTTCAATGCCGAACTGCATCCGCATCATGGCATTGCCGGCAGCGTTTGCGCTGGCGATGTAGCAGTTCCACTTGTACTTGCCGGTTTCCAGGTCGAAGCAGAAGACGTAGCAGTCTTCAAACTCCACGCCCTTGGCGCTCCGGCCGACCACGTAAACGTTGTTGTCCACCACGAGTGGCGCGCCGGCGAATTCTGCATTGCGGAGCGTGCCCGCATCATCCGGGAGATTTTTTCCGCTGGCGGTCCACCTTTCCTTGCCGGTGGTTCGGTCGAGGCAGACGAGCTTGCCTTCGGTTTGCGATGCCACGCCGTACATCGTCGCGACGCGATCGCTCTGCCCCATGACCGCCAAGACTTTATTTTCCGTCAGCGTGACCGTCTGCAGCTGCGCCCGCGGCGGAATCCGCACGCCGGGTGCCTGATACTGGCCTTTGCGATCGCCGGGGTAGGTCTTGAGCCACTCAGGGAGGGCCGAACCGCTTTCAATGTTGACGGCGTAGATTTTCATGCCGTCCTGGAAAAACATTTCGCCTTGATCGACGACGGGCATGACGCCGAGGGTCGCACCGGACGATTGGTCCTGGCTGTCGCGCTGCCGCAGGGGGACGACCTGGTCGGGGTTCATTCCCTTGAAATTCGGTTTGCTCAGTTCGATCGACGCGATCTTGGCCCCGGGCAGACCGCCGGCGGTGGAGAGCCGCGTGTGGTTCACGCTCCCGCCGTACATCGGCCAGGCGCTGTCGGCGATTTCCTGCTGATGCGGCGCCGCTTCCGCGAGGTCGGCGGTGAGCGCGTCGACGAGCCGCTGATCGGTCCCGCGGATGGACGCGGTTTCCTGCGGGTACTTGGCCGTCAGTGTGGCGAGGATTGATTTGGCGCGCTCTTCGTCGCCGGCCATGTGGTACGCCAGTGCACAGCGGTACATTACGCGCGGGCGCTCGATGATCAGGTTGGGGTGCTGCGCCAGCAGCAGTTCGCCGAGCCAGGCGGAAGCGGGGAATTCGCCGGCTTCAAAGTAGAGATCCATCAGCCGGATTCCTGCGACCTTGGCGGTGTCGGTCGCGAAGTAGCGGCTGAGGATGCTCTGCATCGCCGTGCGATCTTCAGGCCCGGCGCTATCGAGGATGGTCGACGCCGCCGACTCGTACCGCGCGCGGTAAACTTCCAGACCGTCGGCCGGCCAGTGGCTCATCTTCTGTTGAACCGCGGCGATCACGCTCGTGTACTGGTAAATGTTGTTGTCGGAATCGACCTGCGACGGTACCACTCGGTCAGAAAATTTCTCGATCACTTCCTGGTAAAGATCGGCGGCCTTGGCCCATTCCTTCAGGCGCTCCATGTGCTGAGCGTTGGCGAACTTCTCCAGCGCCACGGCCGAGTCGCGAACGTAAACGCCTTGCGCGGATTCCTTCCCGTACATGCTCTCGGGGTTGATGCCCGGCTGCGCGGGCGGCTGCTGCGGCACGGCCACCTGGGCCGGCGCCGAAATGGCCATGAGCAGACCGGCGAGCAACATCCATCGGAATAATCGAGCGTTCATGCGACTCCCGTCTATATGTCTCTCCGAATCGGGAGAGATTTGGCGTGGGAAAAGAGGCAGTTGATTCTTTCGTGGCACGGGCGGCCCGCCCGTGTCGTTGCTTTATCAAAAACCATGGGCGAGCCGCCCATGCCACTTCAAACTGCACCGCTATCCTGGCGTGGCCTTTTTGGTACTGACACGCCGCGCCGAGATCACTTTAAACTCAAACCGTTCAACTGAAGTATTTTAACCACAACGGCGACAATCGCTCCACCTCGGCGGAGTCGATTTTGGATTTATCCGACCAGATCGCCAGCTTTAACGCGTCTTTCGCCGGACAGGCGGCGAGTCGACCCGGATCGGCGGCGATCAGTTCAACCGCCTTTTTCATCAGCGCGACCGCGTTGCCGCTGGCGACTTTCAAGTGCCCGATGATCTCCGCCAGCAACGCCGACGCGTCCGACGGCGGGGCGGGTTGATCCTTTTGAACTTTTTGATCCTTCGGCACCTCGCGCGGCTTCCAGCTGTCGTAATCCGTCACCAGCGCCACCAGCGCGTAGCTGATTTCCGCTTCCCTAGCGAGTTTCGCCTCGGGCATCGCCGTCATGCCGATCAGATCGCCGCCCCACAGGCGGTGCATCAAGCTTTCCGCGCGGGTGGAAAAGGCAGGGCCTTCCATGGCCAGGTAGCAGCCGCGCGAGTGAACGGTGAAATCGGGCTTAGGCGCACCTTCACCGCCCGGCCTGCCGGCTTCAATGAGTATTTGACGCAGAATGGGGCAGAAAGGTTCCGAGAATTCCACGTGAACCGCCGCCTTCTCATAGAAGGTGCTCGGCCGGCTGTTGGTCTTATCGATAATCTGGTCGGCCACCACCAAATCCCGCGGTTTCAGCTCCTGCCGGAGCGACCCGACCGCCCCCGTCGCCAAAATATGCGTGCAGCCGAGCTTTTTGAGGGCGAAAATGTTCGCCCGATAGGGGACTTGCGACGGATTGAGCAGATGTCCCTCGCCGTGCCTCGCCAGTGCGAAAACCGGCACCCCCGACCAGACGGTTTCCACGATCGCCCCGCTAGGCCGCCCGAAGGGCGTTTCGACCTCATGCCGAGTCCCCGAATCCGCCCCCAACGCCTCGCCGAGCCCGCTTCCGCCGATCAAACCGATTTTGACGTCGCTCATGCCGGACGAAGGTAAACGGTTGTGGGAAAAAGGCAACGAAATCCGCGCCGGGTAGTGGATCCGTCTGTATTTCACGCCGGTCGCTGTGCGACCGGATTCCGGAATCCGGTCGCACAGCGACCGGCGTGAGATGCAAATGCGCGGGAAATTCAGGCTGACCCAATATCCTCCGTCCGCCGATGGCATGCATTTCTCCCTCTCCCGGTACGCCGGGAGAGGGCGGGGTGAGGGTTCTGCCGCGATGTCCTGGAGATTTGAGATCGGCGAAAACGATCCGATGCGACTTCCTTTCGATTCCAGTGTCGTTCGGTTCGGGAGACAGAACCTTCACCCTACGCTCTCCCGGCGTACCGGGAGAGGGACAGAGGGACAAAGCCACCTGTCCGAGCAACCTTAGACCCGCAAGCCCCCTTGCAATACAATCACCGGTCCTGTGTCGCACGCGTATCCCATCCTGCTCGACGTTGCCGGCCGCCTGATTGTCATCATCGGCGGCGGGAACGTGGCGGCGCGCAAATGTGAAGGCCTGCTGGCGGCGGGGGCGACGTGGATTCGGGTCGTCTCGCCGGTGTTTTCCGATCGCGTGCCCGGCGGCGTGGAGCGAGGCGTTGTCGCCACCGATTCGTCGGTGTCTTGCGTTCGCGTGCCGACGGGCGTGGAGCCAGTTGTTACCGCCGCTATCGATTCGTCGGTGTCATCCGGTCCCGTGCGCGACGGGGTGGAGCGAGTGGTCGCTGAGTACCTGCCGGAACATCTGGACGGCGCCGGCCTGGTCTTCGCCGCCACCAACTCACCGGCCGTGAACGACGCCGTCGTCCGCGATGCCCAAGCCCGCGGCCTGCTCGTCAACCGCGCCGACGGCAGTGAAACTTCCCCCGGCGATTTCGCTTCTCCCGCCGTGCATCGCGACCGCGCCGTGACCGTCGCCGTTTCCGCCGGCGGATCGCCGATGCTGGCGGCGCGGATCCGCGACCAGATCGCCGGCCGAATCGACGCCGAACTGCTCACGCTGGCCGACGCGCTGCGGCAACTCCGCCCCGCGATGCTGAACGACGCGACCCTGACCGAGCCGCAACGCCGCGAACGCTTCCGCCGCCTCGCCAGCGACGAGGCGATCGCCGTCCTAAACACCGGCGGAGTGCCGGCGCTGGAGAAGTGGATCGCCGAAACAAAATTCGCGACGGACGCCGCGTCCTCGTCTGCACCATTGCAATCAGAGCGTTTGCAATCAACGCTCCCTGATTCGCGACCTTCGGCCGAAATGTCGCACCCGGAAATTCGCGATCAACAGTCCGCAGTCGAACGTCTGCACTCCGCAATCCAGAATCCGCGGTCTGCAGCGGAAAATCCGCAACCGGAGTTCCGCGATCCACAATCCGCGATCCGCAATCCGCAATCCGGCATCGAACCTTCACAATCGGCATTGGAAAATCCACAATCGGCAATCAATCCTCGGCAATCCGCAATCGACAATCGACCATCGAAAATCCACCATGCCTGAAGTCCCCACGATCGGCCAACTCCTCCTGCTCGTGCTGGCGACGCTCGCGTTCGCCGTCGGCGGGCTCGCGTCGGTCGCGCGGACTCGTTTCGACCGCAACGGCCTGCGGATCGCCGGGAAGGCGTCAATGTACATCGGCATCGCGCTGCTGGCGGGCGTGCTGGTGTGGCACAGCATCTCGCGCGGCAGTTGGATTCCGCTGGAAGACAACTTCGACGCCCTCATCTGGCTCGGCCTGCTCCTCGCGATTTTCGTGCAGTACGTGCAGCGATCCAAACCGCTCGCCGGGCTGGAGTGGTTCGTCATGCCGATCGTGATTCTGCTGCTGATCGCGGCTGCGGTGTTCGGCCGAACCAAGCCGCACGACTACGTCGTTGGCACGATGGAGCGCACGCATCTGATCACCTCCTTCGGCGGATTGCTCGCGTTCTTCATCGCCGGCGTGAGCGGGGCGATGTACCTGATCAAGCTGCGGCAACTCCGCACCAAGCAACCGTCGGCTGGGCCGAAATTCGCGAGCCTGGAGCGGCTGGAGAACATCACCTTCAGCAGCGTGACGCTCGGCTTTGCGCTGATGACGATCGGCGTGGTGACGGGATTGATCTTCGTCCTGCGGCCGGGCGGGAAAACGAACCTCGGCGAGTTCTGGTATCGCAATCCGAAAGTGCTGCTCGCGTTTTCAGTGTGGCTGGTTTACGCGATCGTGCTGCACGCCCCGATCAACCCCAGCTTCCGCGGCCGCAAGGCGGCGATCCTGAGCGTGTGCGGCCTGGTGCTCGTGCTCGGCACGCTGGTGGCGGTGCAGTACGTGCCGAACGGAGTGCAGCGATGATGGAACTGCTCCTCGCATCGGCTCCGACTGACAGGCGCCTCACTCCCTCGCCCGGTACCCCGGGAGAGGGCGGGGGTGAGAGTTCTGTCGCGATAGTCGAATCGTCTGCGAGTTCGCAGCAGAACCCTCACCCTACCCTCTCCCGGAATACCGGGAGAGGGAAAAAATCAGCGGGAGGGCAACGCTGATGCAGCGGCTGCTCCTTCTGGGACTGAATCACACCACCGCGCCGCTGGCCGTGCGCGAGCGATTGGCGCTGAGCGCGGATCGCCATCAACAGGCGATTGAGGCGTTCCGCGTGCGCTTCGGCGACGCCGAGGCTGTGCTGCTTTCGACGTGCAATCGCGTGGAGCTTTACACGGCCCGCGCCACGCACGGGCACCCGCGGGCGGAGGAAATGCTGGCGTTCCTGGCGGAGTTTCAGCAGGTGCCGGCCAGCGAATTTCAATCGCACATTTACGAAAAATCCGACCGCGCGGTGGTGGAGCATTTATTCGCTGTCGCCAGTTCGCTGGACTCCATGGTGCTCGGCGAAACGCAAATCCTCGGCCAAGTGCGGGCGGCGTACGATTTATCCGCGAAACTCTCCGCGGCTGGGGCGATGCTCAACCCGCTCTTCCAACGCGCAATCGCCGTCGGCAAGCAGGTGATGAGCGGCACAACTCTCAATGAAGGTCGGCTGAGCGTGGCGAGCGTGGCCGTCGATCATGCGAAGCAGATCTTCGAAACCTTCACCGACAAAACCGTCCTCTGCATCGGCGCCGGCAAGATGGCGGCGGCGGTGTTGCAGAATTTCGCGTCCCTGCGGCCGAGCGAACTGCTGATCGCCAACCGCGATCCGATGAAAGCTGCCGGCTTGGCCGGCCGTTTCGGCGGCGTCGCCGTGCCGTTTGAGAAACTCAGCGAGCACCTCGTCGCCGCCGACATCGTCATCTCCTCCACCGGCGCGGCCCACCCGATCATCACGCGGACGCAGTTCGATTCCCTCCGCCGCCAGCGCCGCGGCCGGCCTATCGTGCTGATCGACATCGCCGTCCCGCGCGACGTTGAAGCCGCCGTCGGCGATCTGGAAAATGTCTACCTCTACAACGTCGACGACCTCCAGCAGGTGGTGGCCGGCACGCTCGCGAGCCGCAAGGACGCGATCGACGCCGCCCGCGGCATCGTCGCCCGCAGCGTCGAGGAATTTCTGATCTGGCACCGCACCCGCGAGCTCGGCCCGGTGATCGATCAGCTCTACAAGCGATCGCACGAGCTGGCCCGCGAAGAGCTCGAGCGCACCATCGGCAAACTGCCGAATGTCAGCGCCGAGGAGAAGCAGCACCTGGAAGAACTCACGCGGAGAATCGTGAACAAGCTGCTGCACGACCCGATAAAAACCCTGCGAGAATCCGGCACCGCCCACGGCCCGGCCGGGCAGTACGTGCACGCGATGCAGAAGATTTTTCAATTGCCGGATGAACCGGATGATGCCGGCGGGCGAGGTGAAGGATGATCCGAACACTGCGTGAATGACGGGCGATGCGCTGGTCGTCGTGCAGTTCGATTTGTTTTTCGTAGCATGGGCTACCAGCCCATGTCCAAGGTGCTGGCCATGGGCTGGTAGCCCATGCTACATCAGACTAAGCCGCCGAAAAATTCGCCGCGCCGAACGGTGTCAATCAAAGTTGACTCAAATGTCGTCACGCAAACCGCCGGTTCTCTCGTACGCCTCGCCCGATTTATCGTGGCCCGCCCGTCTTGAATTTCTGCAGAAATTTTTCTGGCCGATCGCGACGGGTCTGTTTCTCATCATCGTGTTTGGCATCGCTCACGAAGTCTGGGCGGAGGCGTTGCTGCAGCTTCTCACCAGCGGGTTGTTGCTGCTCGCGTGGCTCGCGGCTGGGCACGGCTTCGGCTCGTTCCTCTTTCCGCGACGCGAAGAAAAACGCTCCGCGCTGATCAATGTGACGGCCGTCGCGGCGGGCCTCGGCGGGATGAGTTTGCTTGTCATGGGGCTCGCGTTGCTCGGCTGGCTGAATCAACCCGTCGCGATCTTGCTCATTGCGCTCGGCGACGCGGCGTTTCTCTGGCCGTTGATTCGCCGACGGGCGCAGGTTCCGTTTCGCCTTCGCGCGCTCTGGCTGCGCATGCCGGGCGTTCACTTCGCGTGGTTGGCGATCGTTCCGCTGGCGGCCGTCACCTTCACCGCCGCGATGCTGCCGGCCGGGTTTTTGTGGGGGGCGGAAGAGCCCAACGCCTACGACGTGCTCGAGTATCACCTGCAAGTCCCGCGCGAGTGGTTCGAGGCCGGGCGCATGCTGCCGCTCACACACAACGTTTTTTCGTTCATGCCGTTCAACGTGGAGATGCATTACCTCTTCGCGATGCACCTGATGGGCGGCCCGTGGGTGGCGCAGTTTTTGTGCCAGATGATGCACTTGGCGTTCATTGGCCTGACGGTCGCGGCCGTGTATGCGGCGGTGGAGGAGCGGGGGAAATTCATCGCGATCTGCGCCGGTCTGCTGGTCGCAAGCACGCCGTGGATGCCGATGCTCGGAAGCATCGCCTACAACGAAGGCGGACTGCTGCTGTTCGGCACGCTGGCGATCGCTTGGGCGATGCGTTGCCTGCCGGCTGGTCACGTGTTGAAGCCGGTCAGATTTTACGCGCTGGCTGGTGCGATGGCGGGGCTCGCGTGCGGCTGCAAACTCACGGGAGTGCCGCTGCTGCTGATCGGCATTCCACTGGCGTCGGGCGGCACGCTAGTGCTATGGGGAATCCTCTTCGTCCGCCTGCCGCTGGGGAAATGGTTCGCGCGGCATCTCGTCTTCGTCGGCATGGGATTGCTCGTCTTTTCGCCGTGGCTGATCCGCAACTACGCGTGGGTGGGGAATCCGGTCTTCCCCGAGCAACAGAAACTGCTGGGTCGAGGTTACTTCAGTCCGGAGCAGTCGGACCGATTTTACAAAGCTCACAAACCAACGGCGAACCAGCAGGCGATGAGCGCCCGCGTCGAAGAGCTGGGCCATCAGGTCTTCGCGGATAGGCGGTTCGGCTACGCGCTTCTGCCGATCGGCATTCTGGGATTGCTCGTGACCCTGCGCCGGCCGGAATCGCAATTTCTCATGATCGTGCTGATAGGCCTGACTGCCTTTTGGTTGCTGCTGACACACCTGCAAGGAAGGTTCTACGCGCTGGCGATTCCGATCGCGGCGATGGCGATGGCCGGTTTCATGGGCCGGCGGTTGGTCGTTCCGCTTGCGATCTGCACGATGCTTTTGGTGTTCAGCGGTACGGGGTTCGTCGTAATGCGACTGAACCAGCAATCACATCGCAATGGGGTCAATCTGATGCAGGCGATCGGCTACACGGAGTTCGATCAGGCCAGCGGATATGAGAAGGAAGCGCCTGCAGATGACACGCCCGTCGTGCTCGTCGGCGACGCAACGGCCTTCGCCTTCCATACGCCAATGAAGCGCCTGCGGTATCGCACGGTGTTCGATGTAGATACATCAAAGGGTCGCTCGATCTTCGAGGCCTGGACGAAAGGCGAGCCGGCGGACGAGAGCGTATTCCTGTGGATCAATGTTGTTGAACTCGATCGCTTCTCGAAAACCTATGGGATTCCCTCATTAGCTCCGAGTCCGCTGTACCAAGAACTGCAATCGCAGCGAGAATTGAATGGATACGGCAAGAAGTACGTCGTCGAATCTAAACAAGCAAAGCGAATCCCCTTCACGCCCCCGGCGCCGGCGACTTCTCCGGCTTCTCCGCGTTCACCTTCTCCACCAGCTCCCGCTTCAGCACCTTCCCCGTAGGGCTGCGCGGCAGGTCATCCACGATGTAATACTCCCGCGGCATCTTCCAGTTCGGAACGTTGTTCTGCTTGATGATTTCTTTCAGCTCGGCCTCGGTGACTTTGTGGCCTTCCTTCTGCTCGACGAACACCACCACGGCCTCGCCGCGCGATTCGTCCTTCTTGCCCACTGCAGCCGCGTCTTGAACGCCCGGGTGCTTCATGAGCAGCTCTTCGATCTCGCGCGGGAAGACTTTTTCACCGGCGACGATGATCAAATCCTTCTGCCGGCCGGTGATGAATAAAAAGCCTTCGCTGTCGAACTTGCCGAGATCGCCGGTCTTGAAAAATCCGTCGGCCGTCAGCACTTTGGCGGTGGCTTCGGGCTGGTTGAGGTAGCCCTTCATGACCATCGGCCCTTTGACCCAGATCTCGCCGACGTCGCCTTGCTTCATGGCGTCGCCGTTCTCGCCGGCGATTTTGAACTCCGCGCTCGGCAGCGGCTTGCCGACCGAGCCCACCTTGCTGCTCTGCGGCGTGTTGAACGCGATGCACGGGCTGGTCTCGGTCAATCCGTACCCTTGCAAAATCGGCTTGCCGAATTTCTTCAGGAACCCCTCCGCCATCTGCGGCGAGAGCGGCTCGCCGCCGCTGATGACGGCGTACATGTTCTTAAAATCCTCGGCCGACGCGGATTTCATGTTCGCCATCGCGCCGTACATGCTCGGCACGCCGAAGATGAAGGAGATCGCGTGCTCGCGAATTGCCTTGATCGCCGCCGCCGGGCTGAAGCGCCCGAGGTAGACCGCCTTGCTGCCTAGCTCCATCGGCACGAGCATCGATGCCATCATCCCCAGCGCATGGAAGAGCGGCACGACGCCTAAAAACGTGTGCGAGCTTTTGAGCTGAATCGCCTCGATCGAGTGGACCGTATCGTAGTGAAGATTGCCGAAGGTGAGCATCGCCCCTTTGGGCAGGCCGCTCGTGCCGCTGGTGTACATGACGACGGCCAGGTCATCCACCGACCGCTGCGGCACCTTCGGCGCGATTGCGCCTTCCGGCGGCTTGGGCAGGGCGGTGATGTCGATCACCTTGAGCGAATGGCCCTTCACTTTTTCCGCCAATTGGGGAATGGTGATGACCGTATCAATGCCGCTGTCTTTGATGACGTGGGCGATCTGCTTTTCGTCGAGCAGGAAGTTGATCGGCACGACGGTCTTGCCAGCCAGCAGCGTTCCGTAGAAACTGGCCACGAAGCCGGCGCTGGCGGGCAGAAGAATTCCCACGCGAGGCTGAGTGGTTTGAGCGGCGAAGTATTGGCCGAGCCCGATCGCCATCGCGGCGAGCTGGGCGTAGGTGGTCGGGCCTTTGTCGTCTACGATGGCGACGTCGGTCGGTTTGTTCTTGGCGTTGGCCAGCAACGGTTCGATCAGCATGTGCGTTTCTCCAGTGGTCTCCATTGGGGGACAGAACATCCTAGTGTACGCAAACTCGCAAGGAGGCGAAACGTGGAATTCCGTAAACTCGTACTTTCCCTGATGCTGGCCGCCGGCCTTGTTTTTTCCGTGGTCGGCTGCGCTTCGGACCAGGTCACGCGCAAACGGCTTGAAGACGGCAAGCTCGCCCTCGAGCAGAACCAGTTCGATAAAGCCCTTTCCGTCTCCGATGCCATCATCAACAGCGACGCCGAGCGCGGCGACGTGGCAGCGGCGCATTACCTGCACGGCCGGGCGATCGAGCAACGCGTGAAGGCCGACCCGGCCGCGGCACAGAACGATCTTTCCGTCGCCCGCACCGATTACAACCGCGCCCTGCAGCTCGGCCCGACGAAAAAGCTCGAAGGGTACATCCGCGCGAGTTTGGCGAATGTCGATTACTTCCAGGACATGTACCCTGACGCGCTCGGCCAATGGTCGGCGGCGTACGAGCTGCTCGTCGAGCCGGATCTGAAGGCGTGGACGCTCTACCGCATGGGCCTCTGCCAGCAGCGGATGGGGCGATTCGCCGACGCGGATCGAACGTTCTTGCAGGTGCAGTCGCGCTTCGCCGGCTCGGAGCAGGCCACCCGCGCCCACGACCGGCAGGGCGTGAACGGCTTCTTCGTGCAGCTGGCGACGTTCAACAATTCCAAGGACGCCGACGCCGCGGTCGCTGAGGTGAAGCAGCAGGGCTTCACGCCGGTGCGCTCGACCGACGCGCGCGGCCTGGCGACGCTGCGCATCGGCCCGGTGCGGACTTACATGGAAGCGATGCAGATCAAGCAGCGCTTCGCCGCGAAGTACCCGTACGCGATTATTCTGCCGTAGAGACTATCGAGGCCATCTGGCTTTTCGTGGCACGGGCGGCCCGCCCGTGTCTTCAACTTTTGTCAGTAAAACCATGGGCGAGCCGCCCATCCCACTTCAATCCGCAATTTCACGAAGATCCCCAAAAATAACTTGACTTCAGTACGGCCGATGTTAGGATCGGCCTGAATCGAGAGATCGGTTGAACATGGCTCTTTGGAAAGTGAATAGTAGAGAACTCGCGAGTGAATTCCGAACGATACAGAATGAGTTCAAAATCGACCATAAAGGGGTTTTTTTATTGGCGCTTTGGGGGCGCTTTAGGGTTGAAATGGGGGCGCTTTAGGCCACCTTCGGGCACCCTGTCGTCCCATAGGAATTGCCGTAAATTTTGGTGATTACGAAAGTTGTGGCTGTGCGGTCGTTGGCGAGTCGAAATTTTTTGCGAGCGCCGTTCGAGGGTGGACGGCGTGTAGCGCGGTTTGCAAAATCCGATCGCCGCTGCGAAACCGCAAGCGGCGATCAGGGGTTTTCAAATTGTCGAACCGCCGGCTCACGCAAGCTTCTTCAAAAACTCCGCGATTCGGTCGATGCCTTTGTCGATCTGCGCCATGCTCGTCGCGAAGCTCAGGCGGACGTGCGTGTCAAACCCGCTGTCATTCCCCGGGACGACGGCGACGTGAGCCTGCTCGAGCAACGCCGCGGCGAAGCTCACGCCGTCGGTGATCTTCACGCCGCCTGCGGATTTGCCGAAGTAGGCGCTGACGTTCGGGAAGCAGTAGAACGCGCCCTGCGGGCGAACGCACTTGATGTTCGGCAGCGCGCTCAATCGCTCCCACATGTGCCGGCCTCGTGCTTCGAATTCCTTCCGCATCGCTTCCACGCTCTCGGCCCCGCGCGGGTCGGTCAGCGCGAGCGTCGCGGGCACCTGCACGAAGCTGGTGATGTGGCTCGTCATCTGGCTGAGGAGCTTGTTGATCGCGTCGATCGCCTCCTTCGGCCCGCCGACGTAACCGACTCGCCAGCCGGTCATCGCGAAGCTCTTGCTGTGGCAGTTGAATGTGAGCGTTCGGGCCGGCAGCGATGGGTGGAGCGTGGAGAAGCTGACGAATTTCAGGCCGTCGTAGATCAGCTTCTCGTAGATTTCATCGGAGAAGACCATCACATTCGGATGCCTCACGATGACATCGGCGAGCGCCTCTAATTCGACAGGCGAGTAGGCGTGGCCCGCCGGGTTGCTCGGGGAGTTGAGCACCAGCACCTTCGTCTTCGTCGTGATCGCGGCTTCCAATTGTCGCGGCGTAATCTTAAACCCGTTGCCTTCTTCGCCGCGCAGGATTTTGTTCACGCCGCCGGCCAGTTTCACCTGCTCCGGGTAGCTGACCCAATAAGGGGATGGGATGATGACCTCATCGCCGGGGTTCAGCACGGCCATGAACGCCATGTACAAGCAGTGCTTGCCGCCGGTGCCGGTGGTGATTTGCTCGGGCTTGTAGGGCAGGCCATTTTCCCGGTTGA
>JBBQNK010000048.1:0-36597 GCA_038329865.1 Tepidisphaerales bacterium
GTGTTGTGAACTTCAGTTGATTCCCGCCATAAGAGCGTGGACCATCAGGCACGCCAGCGCGACGAAGTGGAAGCCGGCCAGCGTTTCCGGGAGGCGTTCGTAGTCTCTCGTCAGCCGCCGGAACCTCGCGGCCCAGGCGAAGGTTCGCTCCACCACCCATCGTCGCGGCAGCAGCACGAAGCCCCGCTTGGCGGTCGGGAGTTTCACGACCAACAGGTCGATCCCGTGCCGGCCAGCCGCCGCCTCGGCCTTCTCACCAGTGTAGCCCTGGTCGACGAACGCCACCTCGACCGAATCGCCCATCGCCGCCTGCACGTCTTTTGCCAACTGGCCGACCTGCGCGCGGTCTCCCTCGTCGGCCGGCGTGACACGTAACGCCAGCAGGTGTATCGACGGCAATGTGGACTTTGGAACCCTTGCGTCGCTTGGCCCCGTCGTACCCGGCCCGGCCGCCGCTCTCGGGGGAACTCTGCATCGTGCGGCTGTCGATCACGACCGCCGACGGCTCGGGGGCGCGGCCCTGCGTCAGGCGCAGGAGTTAACGCAGGTCGTGAACCATCGTCTCGAACACGCCCGCCGCCCGCCATCGCCGGACCTGCTGATAGACGATGTCCCACGGCGGCAGATCGTTGGGGATCATCCGCCAGGCCCCGCCGTCGCGAACGATGTATCGCAGGCCATTGAACACTTCGCGGAGCGAATGTTCGCGTTGAGGGGCGTCCTGGCGCATCAGCGTCAGATACGGGGCCACGAAGGACCACTCTTCATCCGTTACATCACTGGGGTAGGGCTTCCTTGCCATCCCAATAGTTCAGCGCCGCCGGAGAGAAAAGTCCACAACACGCTCTAGCCAGTTTTCATTCGTTCAACATCCCGCCAAAAAATTTGCCACCGCCAATGACCTTTCTCCCGGCCGAAACTCCCCCATCTTCTACTGTCGAGCTACAATGGCTACTTCGAAACAGCCATCTGATTGAGATGGCCGGTATCAACACTGTCTCATCAAATGGAATGTGATGAACAAATCCTCCTCCCCTAAGCCGCAGTTTTCCTACCTCCTCACCGAGCCGAGCGGCGCACACCGCGTTCTCCCCGGACCGCCGTGCCGCGTAATCGAAGCCGGCCACCGGAGAGGCGTCAACTTCAGCAGCATCCGTGGACGCATCGCACTCCCGGAACACACCTTGTGCGAACCACGCGGAACACTCTCGATGTGGGTTATGTCGCTCGACGATCTCTACCCCGCGGCCCAATTCCTCGGGCACGCCAATTCCAATCCCCATTTCTCAAAGCACGTTCTGCTCACGGACCGCGAAGTCGTCCCCGATACCGATGCCGCGAATTTCTCCCTCGTTTTTGACTCCTACTGGCATCCGGTCTTCTACGCCAAGTTCGCCACCGGCAGCCATCTGCAGAACGCCTGGGGCCCCGTCCGCGGAGCCGAAGCCCTCGCAGGACACTTCGAATTCCATCGCCTCGAATGGTATCTCATCACCGTCCGCTGGGATTATGAAAACAACCTTTATGAAATTTTCGCCAATGGTGTCCGCGTCGCCAGCGCCGATACCACGACCCCCAAACTGCCCCATCTCCCTTGCGGACCGGTTCTTTATATTGGGACGCCCGCCCTGGCGGTTTCCGAAGTCCATTTCTTCAACACGCTTCTGACGCCGCAGGAAATCCAGGAATTGCCCGGAACGTCATTGACGAATCCCGCGATCAGATCCCGCTTGGAACGCACCTTCGAAGGCCGCGACCTGCCCGCTCTCCAGTGGCAGCCGGATGAAACTTGGACTCGCCAACTCGCGCTCTCTCTCAAGGAAAAGGCTCACTACCTTGAGTTTTTCCTCCAGGGGGCCGGTTCCGCCGTCTCCTTCACCGATCAAGGATTCCGCATCCGCACTCCCTCGATGCAGGAGTTCACCGCACCCCGGCACTCCGTGCGTCCCGGCGTTGATATGACCCGCATGTACCTCTGGACCCGAAAAACCTTCCAGGGCGACCTCGCTGTCAGTTTCGAATTCAAACTTAATGCCCCCGGCGGACTCTGCCTCCTCATGACCCAAGCCGCCGGTATGCAGGGGGAAGACTTCCTCACCGACTACGCGCCCCGCGTCAACGGGTCCATGGCTACCGTCTGCTGGGAAGACGTCCGCAACTACCACTGGGAGTTCTACCGCGACATGGTCGACACCCCCAATCACCTCGTTTGCCACGCCTGCCTGAAAAACCCCTGGTTCAAACCCATGGCCTTTCAACTGGAATACCGGCGCTGGGAACTTGATCGCTGGTATCGTCTCGACTTCCTGCAGGAGGGCCCGCACCTTCGCGGCGCTATCGACGGACTCACCGTCATCGATGCCACTGACGACCCATTCGCAAATCACGGCCCCGTCCTTCTCAACGGTCGCATCGCTCTGCGCTGCATGATGCGAACCGACATGACCTTCCGCAATCTCCAGGTTTGGAGCCGCCCCCATTTCAAAACCAACCCCTGAGCAACCGAAAACCTGTTGCCCTTCCCGTTCCGGCTACATTAGCGACACAATCTGGTAACCCCCGCCCCACACGCCGGACTCGCATGCTTCCGCGCACTAAAATTGCTCCCTAGTCCAGTAAGGACTGAGGCGATCTTTCGGGAATTTCCGAAAGTTGGACTCTATGACTGACGTTCATCACGACTTATTGGTGTTATCAGCGGAACGTTTGCGTAACACTTCAGAGCAGTTCTGCCTCAACCTCTAGCGTGCAGTTGCAGTGGCCGAAAAAGTGGCTGGCATCACAAGTCGTGATCGAGTCGAGCACTCTATGCACGTCCCTACGTATCTTAAGTTGTACGGTGTCGTATGGCCGAGCCGGATAACGACCGAGTTCACCTGTCCGATCCGCTCGGGTAGCTACATGTCCTGAAAAGCCTAAATGCGAGCTGGGTCAGGTGCAGTGTCTCGTTCGGTCGGCAGCGTGTGTGCCAACCGTAACTCCCTGAGAGTGGCACGCTTCTTGGCCTGGTGCGCCTGCATGCGTCGCAAGATGTCGTCGAGAACCCCCACGGCGCTGAGCACATGCGGCCCTTTGTTGAGCATGACGCACTCGGCCCGGTCGGCCATCGCGGCGTCCGTGATCTCGGCCCGCGAAGGCATCCCGTCCTTGGCGAGCGTTTCCAGAACTTGCGTCGCCCAGATCACGGGAACATGGGCGGCCTCGCAGATCCAGAGGATTTCCTCCTGGACTTCCGCCATCCGCTCGAAGCCACACTCGACGGCCAGGTCGCCACGGGCAATCATCACACCACAACACGGCGACCGCATGGCAGTGAGGAGCATTTCCGGAAGTTTTTCAAAGCCCCGCCGAGTCTCGATCTTCAGGACGATCGCGGGCGAACGGCCTCCTAAACGCGCGAGGTTGCTCTGGAGCGATTCCACGTCCTCCCCGCTGTTGGCGAAAGAGAGTTCGACGACATCGGCATGCTGCGCTACAAAGATCAGGTCTTCGAGGTCCTCGGCGGTCAGGGCCGGCAGTCGGAAGTTGCTCTCGGGGAGATTGATCCCCTTGTCGGCTCGCAATTTCTCGCCGCACAAGCGCATCCGAGTGATCCCGACCAGAATCCGGTCGGGCTCCACCGTCTCAACCACGCCGCCGATCTTCCCATCGTCGAACCAGATCGACTCTCCCGACCGGATGGAATCAAACACCTCCGGAATGGCGCAGCCAATCCGGGCCGGAGTAAGCACCTGCCCCGCGCTGTCGCGGGTGGCCGGATGGCCCGGCTCGAGGTCCCGCGTCAGGATGAGTTGGTCACCCTGCTTGAGAACAAGGGCGTTCTCGATGGGCGGAATATCCCCAACCAACCCGTCGCGATCATCACCCTCGCGCTCATGCCGCAGTACGGTGCCGGGAACGACGTAAGCCGTCTGGGTCGCCTCCACCCAGCAACCGCCTTGCGTCACATCTACGACAACAAGAGTTCACTGTGAGCCCCGGGCATCGGAGAACTTCACCCGTTCTCCCGGTCGGAGGCACGCCAGCCAAGCCTCCGGTACCTGAAGGTATGCGTCAGCTGGCGACGGGGAACGGCGGGGGGAATTCCCGGGCGTCAACCAGACCCGCGCGGGAGCGGTGACCCGGCCGAAGGCGTCGCGACGGGGACGAATTTTCACCACTGCCGGGCCCGGCTCCAGCGGCCCGGTGCGCAGCTTGGGCCCGCCCAGATCCATGACCACGCGGCAAGACCGTCCCAGCTCCTGCTCGGCCCGTCTCAGGTGCCCGATCATCCGGGTCCACGCCACGACATCGTCGTGGGCGCAGTTGATCCGCATGCAATCCATGCCGCGTCGGATCAGGTCGCGAACGAGCGTGTAATCGTCGGCCGCCTCGCCCGGCATGGTGACCATGATCCGAACCCCGCGTCCCGGTGTCGCGGCACCCAACAGCGCTTCGGTGTGTTCCACCAGCAATCGCTCTCCGGTACCGAAATCGATGACCGCAGTCTCCGACGATGCCGGCGGACGGGAGCGTCCTGTCAGTCGGTGCAGGATTTCCAGGACCGCATCGACCGTAGCCAATACATGCGACTCGGCGCGGCCGAGCGAGGAAAGCCCGAGCGCGGCCAACCGCAGCTGCAGCGGGCGGAGGTCACGACGCCGGAGAGCGAGGTAATGGACGAGGTTCCGGGCGCTCTCCCGGTAGTTGGCGTGAACCTGGTTGAGGCGTGCCGCCGCCCTTGCCGCGTCGGCGACCATGTCCGCGCGGATGGCAGTGAGTTCGTGGAGAATACACTCAAGGTTAGCATTCTCCAGCTTGGAACAGTTGGCCGCATGGTCTACAGACAAAAGGTTTCAGCTCCTGTGGCCGAACGGACCAACATTCGCTGGCCGGGGCCGACGACTAATGTTCGAATCACACGGACGATCATGGCTGCGATCGAGTCCAGAGTCACCCCATGAAATTCCGCCGCTGATGTGTGAAGATCGGCAGCGTTGCTTACCACACGAGGATGGCATGGACCATGCCACCATTCTCGCCCTCGACCAAGGCAAGTTCAAGACTGTTGGCTGTGTGATGGACGCCGCCACGCGACGCCGAGACCGACACACTTGTCGACTTCATGACCTGCGACTTCGCCGCCTGACTGCATGACGTCGGCACATCGCTCGTCGTCGATGCTCTCGCCAGTTGCCGGTGGCCGCATCGAACTGCATTCCTTGCGCGGTTCAATACGGCCTGAGAAGTGAAACCGTCAAATAGCGCACCAACAAATCCGGAGCGATCGTGCCGCCGAGTTAAAGCCAGTTTCTGGCCGACCTTCCAGCGCTTGGCAGCGCCTGACGAACAGCCACGAGCAGATAAAGAAACGATCACGATTGCCATGCACAGCAAGTCAATTTCAATCTGGGGAAATTGTAGCGGCGGGCCCGGTTTCGATCGGCAGGCGAGTTCCAAGTCGCCATTATTTGCTATGTACAACCATTGGTATGTGCTAATGTATTGCCTCAGTCCGGCACGTCATCATGCGAGGGAGACACGAGGATGCTTAGCAATCGAAGCGGTTCCAGGGTGGAGTCTGCGCGCATCGCTCGTGCGAAATTCAAGAAACTCCGAAAATTGCGAGATTGCCTCCCGCCGCTGATGTGCTGCGAGTTGCTGGAACAGCGGATGCTGCTCAGCGTCAGCGCATCAACCTTGGCCGGGCCTCTCTTTACTCCGGGGACGAGTTGGACTTACCAACTCACTACCGCCGCGGGCGATAAGGCCACGTTCACCCGAACCGTGATAGGGCCGACCACGTTCAACGGCGTGGCGGTGACCGAAGTCGATAGCACGATTGGCAAGGCGTCCGGGAAGAATTACATCGGCTATAATGCCGCCGGCGATCTCGTTCAATACGGGCAGGATTCGTTCTCAACGCTTGGTGACGATCACGAGACTTATTCGCCTTACACGTTGTTCCTTCCGATGTCGTTAACCGCGGGTGTCGCCTATACCAGTTCGAGCACGGACACCGACGTGTATACGACGCCTGACGGCACTTTTACCGATACCACCGTAATAGCGGTCGATGGTTCAGTATCGCTCTATTCGGAAACTACCGAATCCGTTATGGTTCCGCTGGGCACCTACGACGCCTATAAGTTTCATACAAGCGAAACGGATACCACTACCAACCCCGACGACACCCAAACCGTCGATGTTTCCACCACTGACGAATGGAGCGTTGACGGAATCGGTGTGGTCAGGATTCTCGACAACAATGGCAACCTCTACGAACTCACGGATTTCAACGGCCAAGCCGAGCATCTCGCTTTCACGCAGCAGCCGGGCGACACCAACAAAGGCGACCCGCTCGATCCCGTCACCGTTTCCGTCCAGAAAAGCACCGGCGGCGTGGATACCGACGCAACCGGTTCGATCACGATCTCGCTTGTCTCTATCGACGGCAATGGCAAACTCACCGGCACATTCACCAAGGCAATCGTCAACGGCATTGCGACGTTCGACGATCTGAAGGTCGATGCCGGCGGCACATATACGCTCAAAGTGGTGGACGACGCCATTCCGCCGGTGACTTCGGCAACTTCCGACGCGTTCGACATCGACGTGGCCGGCCTGACGTGGACAGGCGGCGGCGACGGTGTGAACTGGAGCGACCCCAAAAACTGGGACGCCAACCTCAAGCCGATGAACGGCGACACACTGATCTTCCCCGGCGGATCGCCCCTCACCAGCAACAACGACATGACCGGCCTCTCGATCGCATCGATCGACATCCAGGGCTCCGGCTACACCCTCACCGGCAATTCGATCTCCCTCACTACCGGCCTCACCTCCGAGGCCGACAACAACACCTACAACATTGATACGGTGCTCGTCGGTTCGCCGGCAATTGACGACCAGACCGGCGGTCTGACGATCAAATCCGTTCTCAGCGGCGGCGGGTTGTCGATCGGCGGGAGCGGGACGATCAAATTCGAGCAGCAAGGCACCTACACCGGCCCGACAACACTGCTGGCGGGCGTCACCATCGACGACGATGTCCTCGCCGACGCGTTCGGCACGGGCACGATCACCATCGGCGCCGGCGCCAAACCGGTGACGATCAACGCGGGCGTCAGCGGCGGCGTGGCGACGTTGAACAACGACATCATCTTCCAGGACGGCGCGACCCTCGCCAGCGATCCGGAAATCGTTCTGGGCGGAACTGTCACCGTCAACGGACAGAATTTCCTCGCCCCCACCAGCGACAACGATCAGATCACACTCAACGCCGACAACATCAAAGGCACCGGCACGTTGCTCGTAAAAGGCGGCGGCAAGGTGCTCATCAAAGGCAACCTGGCGGCGACGGTGCAGCTCGTGGTGATTTCCGGCGAACTGGATTTCGACGGCAAGCTTCTCGGCGCGGTCGGCGGAACCAGTCAGCTCGTCATGAAAGGCGGCACGGTCAAGATCCTCAGCATCGCCGGTGGAGGCGGGCTGGATCTGATCTCCGGCACGTTCCTCGCGCCCGACGGGGGCACGGCCTTTAACTACAACGGCACGATCACGCTCGAGCAGAGCCCCACCGGCAAGCCGAACGCCACCATCGTCGTTCAAAAAAACAGTAGCCTGGGAACAGGGCAGATCGTGGTCGTCGGCCCGCCGGCGCTGACGTCGAATGTGCCATTGATCGACGCGTCAAGCGCAACGCCGGGCTACAACGTTACCAACGATGTCCTGCTCAAGAACGGCGCGATCCTCAACATCACCGGCGCTGTCGCATTCAGCGGCACAGTGACCATGGACACCGACGCAGCGGCCCAGATCAACACCGTCGCCAAAGGCGATACGCTCCGACTGCTGAAGGGACCGACCACCGGTTTCGTTTCACATGCGCGACTCGGACTGGACGGCCCGGGACGCGTCATCGTCCAGGGCACCGTTAGTTTGGGTGTCAGGCTGATCTACGGCGCGAGCCTGACGGGCACCACCGGCAGCATCGATCTCTTTTGCGTTCTCGACGATACGGCCGCCTCCATTTCCATCGGCGTGACGCAAGTCGTCATTCAAGGCGGGACGGCGAATATGGTGCTGACCGACGGCACGGGCAGCATCGACGTTCAAGGCGGCGTGCTCAATGCCGGCAGCACCGCTACTTACTCCGGCACGATCTACCTCGAGCAGAGCGCCACCGGCAAACCCGGCGTGAAGCTCAAGATCGCTGACGGCCAGTCGCTCGGTACAGGCACGATCGTCATCGCCAGTCCGGAATCGGGCGCGGGAAATATCCCGGTGATCGATGCGACGGCGGCCACTTCGGCGGTAACCCTGACGAACCCTGTGGAGTTGCAGGACGGCGCGACGGTCAACATCACCGGCAACGTCATCTTCAGTCAGGCCGTGACCGCGAGCGGGTCGAGCGGTGCGGTGAATACGCTGGCAGTAGCGGACAAATTGGTCTTCGCCGGCGGGATCACCAACGCGCTGACCAGCCAGCCGACCGTCACCCTCGACGGCCCGGGCACGATTACCCTCGGCGGGACAATTTCGTTCTTCGTCTTGATCACCTACGGCCCGAAGCTGACTGCCAACACTGGCGAACTCGATTTGAGCTGCCTCCTCGACGGCCCCAGCGCGACGCCTGTCGTCAGCATCGCACAGGTGACGATCGAAGGCGGCAAGGGACGCATCGCTACCTTGTCCGGCACCGGCGGGATCGACGTCAAAGGCGGCGCCCTCATAGCCGGCGCTGTTGACGGTTACAAAGGCCAAATTTCGCTGTATCAAACCAAGTCCGGCGAGCCGAGCGTGGTGCTGGTGATTGGAGACGGCCCGGATGTCAGCATAGGAACCGGCTCCCTCGTGATCATGACGCCCGAAGCGGGCACCGTGAACGCGCCGTTGATCGACGCCTCGTTCGCTTCTTCGGGCGCGATACTCGACAACAAGTTCGTCCTCGATGACGGCTCGGCAGTAACGATCAAAGGCGACGTCACCTTCACCGCAGCGGCCATCGCTACCGGCGCTGCCGCAACGGTAAACACGTCCGGCAAAGTGACTTTTAATGGCGGCCTTTCCAGCCTGCTGACCAACACGCCGATCTTCACCTTGGACGGCTCGGGCACGTTCGTCCTCGGCGGAGCGATTTCGATCTCCGTCACGGTGAATTACGGCGCGGCGCTGGCGGGATCGACGGGCAAGCTCGTGCTCAGCACCGACCTTGGCGGCGCGCTCGGCAACAGCCTGGTCAAGAACGATAGCCAGGTACTCGTCCAGGGCGGCACGGTGATGATGACCGGCGTGTCAGGCGATGGCGGAATCGAATTACAAGGCGGCACCCTCGTGGCCGGCACGGTCAGCGGTTACGACGGCACGATCACGCTCGATGAAAGTCCCCTGGGCCAACCGCCGGCGACGCTCAAATTAAGTGACGGAACGAGCTTCGGCAGCGGCAATCTCATCGTTGCCACTTCGCCGACAGGAACGGGAAATTTCCCACGCATTGATGCGTCGAGCGCCACATCGACGGTCACGCTCGACAACGCCCTGGTACTGCAGGACGGCACGACGTTGACCGTCTCCGGTAATGTGGACTTCACCGCCGCTGTATTGGCAACCGGATCGACCGCCGGCGTTTACACGATCGCCAGCGGCAACAAACTCGGCTTCAACGGAGGCTTCACAAATACGGTTCTCAATTCGCCCACGATTACCCTCGACGGCCCCGGCACGATCACCGTCGGGGGATCGGTGTCGCTCGGCGTGTCGCTGAAATTCGGCGAATACCTCGCGGGATTGACAGGCCTGTTGATGCTCAAGGCCAACCTCGGCGGGCCGCTGGCGCAATTCACCTTCGCCGCCGGGCAAGTCACCATCCTCGGCGGAGGGGCCAAGCTCGCGGGGCTTTCGGGCTCGGGCGGGATTGACGTTAGAGGCGGCAACCTGCAGGCCGGCGATGCCGGCAGCTTCAACGGCGCGATCACGCTCTACCAGGCCGACGCCGGCAAGACTGGCGCGACCGTCGTGATCCAGGACAACGAGACGCTCGGCGCCGGCACGCTCGCCGTCACCGGACCGGCCACGTCGACCACTGGCGTGCCGTCGATCGACGCCACCAAGGCCACCTCCGGCGTCACGCTCAACAACACGCTTATCATGCAGGACGGCGCGGCCCTGACCATCACCGGAACCGTCGGCTTCACCAAGGCCGTCTCCGTGACCGGCGCGACCGCCGTCATCGACACCCTCGCCAGCACCGACATCCTCGTCTTCGACGGCGGCGTCGATACCACCATCACCGGCTCTCCCATCCTCACGATCGATGGCCCCGGCGAAGTGAGAGTCGGCGGCACGGTGGCGACCGGCGTCGCGATTGCCTACGGCGAAAAACTCGTCGGAACGACCGGCATCCTCGTGCTGAAAGGAACGCTCGGCAGCCTCTTCGACGACGGCGGCGTTCAAATCCTGCAACTAGGCGGAAAAGTCTCGATGTTCGGAGTCTCCGGCTCGGGCGGGATCGATGTCCGATCCGGCACGCTCTTCGGCATTGCAGCCACCGGCTACTCCGGAACGATCACGCTCGAGCAGAGCCCTTCGGGCCAGCCGGGGCCGGTCGTCAAGGTCTTTCCCGGCGGTTCACTGGGAACGGGGCTGATCAAAGTCGTCGGCCCTGCTGGTTTGGCGTCGAACGTCCCGTTGATTGACGCGTCAGGCTCGCCGGATCTGGTGACCCTGACTAACACGCTCTACATGACGGCCAGTTCGATCCTGAACATCACCGGCAACGTCGCCTTCAGCCAATCGGCCACCATAGCGGAGGGAACGACCGCGGAAATCGATACGCTCACAAGCAGCGACACGCTGAATTTCGCGGGCGGCATTTCTAATGTGCTGCTTCTCAAATCGGTGCTCGGCCTGGACGGCCCGGGCACGACAACCATCGGCGGCACGGTGTCGCTGGGCGTCGTCGTGCAGTACGGCGCGAATCTCGCGGGAACAAACGGCACGCTCGTGCTTTCGTCGATCATGGGCGGCATTTTAGATCAGGTCGACCCGATCGATGCCGTGCTCGTGCTAGGCGGCAAGGTCCGACTCTCGGGCCTTTCCGGGCCGAACGGGATCGACGTTCGCGGCGGTACGTTGTTCGCCGGCGACGCGGCAGGGTACAGCGGCGCGATCACACTGGAGCAGACGGCCATCGGCCTGCCGGGCGTGCGCGTCGTCGTCGCCGACGGCACGAGCCTCGGAACCGGGCAATTAGTTACCGGCACTATGGTCGTCGATGGAAATGCCCCGCTGCTCGATGCCGCCGGCCTCACCATCACGCTTGGCAACTCGATGCTGCTCAACAACGGCACGACGCTCAATGTCACCGGCAAAGTGACCTTCGGCGGCACGTTCACATTGGCCACCGGTGCAAAGGCGTTCCTCAACACCGTGACCAGTGACGACCTATTGAGCATCAACGGCCCATCGACCGTCACCGAGCCGAACGCCCTCCTGAACCTGGACGGCCCCGGCACGATCAACCTTGGCGGCACCATCAATGAAACCCTCCAACTGACCTTCGGCAACAAGCTCGCGGGATCGACAGGGCTGATCATCATCAGCGCGAATTTCGGCGGCTTCATCGGCCAGTTCTCCACCGATTACGTGCAGCTCTTCCTGCAAGGCGGGACCGCGCGGCTGGCGGGCATTTCCGGCGTCGGCGGGATCGACATCCAGGCCGGCACGCTCGAGAGCGGCTCGGCGGCGGACTACTCCGGCACGATCACGCTCGAGCGCGGCGTGACAGGCGCGGCGCTGCCGACCATCGCACTCATCGCGGGCACGACCGTGGGCACAGGAAAGATTTCCGTCGCCGGCCGAAAGGACGCGATGGTGAACATTCCGCTCATCGACGCATTTCACAACACTCTCACGCTCGGCAACACGCTGGAGATGCAGGACGGCGCGACCGTGACTATTACCGGCGAAGTCACCTTCGCCGGGGCGGTCTCCCTCATCGGCACGACATCGGCCATCAACTCCTTGCTCGCAACCGACATCCTCACCTTCAACGGCGGCTTCACCAAATCGCTCGGCGGAGCGCCGACCGTTACGCTCGACGGCCCCGGCACGTTCTATGTCGGCGGAACCGTGTCGTCCGGCGTGCGACTCGCGTACGGCCCGGCGCTTACGGGCGTGACCGGCGAACTGGTGCTGAAAGGAGTTCTCGGTGGCTCCGGCAACCCGAACCAGGTCATCATCGAAGGCGGCCGAGCGCGATTGGCGGGCCTCTCTGGTTCCGGGGGAATCGACATTCAGGCCGGCGCGCTCGAAGGCGGCGACGCCAGCGGATACAGCGGCACGATCACGCTCGAAACCCGTTCCTCCGGTTTCACCGGCCCGACCATCACCGTCGCAGAAGGCGAAACTCTCGGCACGGGAACCATCGTCCTTGCCGGCGGAGTTCTGCAAAGCACGGCCAGCAGTTTGATGGTGCTGACCAACGTCATCTCAGTCACCGGCGCCGCCACCGTCACCGCCACCGGCCCGCGACTGAAATTCTCAGGCGGCGTGGACGTGACGGGCACCGGCATCCTCGATCTCTTCGGATCGACCGCCGTCACCGGCCCGCTCACCGGCAGCGGCACGATCATCCTCGACGGCGAAGAGTTCGACGTCGTCGGCAGCAATCCCACCTTCACCGGCAGCATCGTTCACGACCAGGGCGCGATCGAAGTCACCAACGACGACGCACTCGGCTCCGGATCGCTCCAGGAAGACCTGCAAAGCCAGGGCATTCTGGCGGCCGTCAATTCCATCGGCGACCCGATCCTGCACAACCACCTCACCGTGGAATCCGGCACGCTGATCATCATCGGCGAATTCACCTTCCCCAACGGCATCACGATCAAACCCGGCGCGGTGCTGAAACTGCAGGGAACGGACACGAAGATCATCGTCTCCGGCGCGCTCGACGGCGGCGGCACGATCGCGATCGACGCCGGCACCTTCTCCGCCACGGGCGATACATCCGGCTTCACCGGCAACATCTCCGATCAGAGCGGAAAATTCGTCCCGACGCTCACCGTGAGCGACGCCGGCGGACTGGAAAACGGTTCGCCATTCCCGGCCACTTACACGCTTACCGGCGACGGCACCCCGCCCGGCACCACGCTCGATGGCGTCGCCGCTACGCTGACGTACTACGTCGGCAACAAAGTCGCCGGGCAGGGCTCCGCCACCGCGCCGAGTCTGGCGGGCACGTACACCGTCGTCGCCACGTTCCCTGGCAGTGACAATTACGCGACGGTGCAAAGCGACCCGGTGACGTTCGTCATCACGTCGGCCCAGGTGAAAACGATCCCGACGATTACCGTTTCCGACGCCGGCGGCGTGGCGAATGGTTCCCCTTTCCCCGCGACTGTCACACTCACCGGCACAAGCGGATCGCCCACCGCAACACTTGACGGTGTAAGCCCCACGCTCACGTACTATGTCGGCCCCACCGCCACCGGCACTGGCTCAGCCGCGGCGCCGAGCGCGGCGGGAACGTACACCGTCGTCGCCTCCTTCGCCGGCAGTGAGAACTACAACGCCGCAGACAGTTCGCCGGTGACGTTCGTTATCTCACCGGCACCGGTAAAAACAACGCCGACGATCACCGTGACAGACGCCGGCGGCGTGGCGAATGGTTCGCCGTTCCCCGCAACCGTCACGCTTGTCGGCACGAGCGGATCGCCGACCGCAACCCTCGACGGTGTAAGCCCCACGCTCACGTACTATGTCGGCCCCACCGCCACCGGCACTGGCTCAGCCGCGGCGCCGAGCGCGGCGGGAACCTACACCGTCGTCGCCTCCTTCGCCGGCAGCGCGAACTACAACGCTGCAGACAGTTCGCCGGTGACGTTCGTCATCTCGCCGGCTCAGCAAACGGGCGCGCCGACGATCGTCGCCCCGAGTTTGATCATCGTGAAGCAGAACGGATCGATCGTCCTCTCGGCTGCTACTGGCGATGGCATTTCCGTCGCCGATACAGACGCAAACGGCACGAAGGACCAACTCACGCTCACTGTCACCAACGGAAAGATCAAGCTGAAATCGACCAAAGGCCTGAAGTTCATCCGGAGTTCGAATAATTCCTCGTCGATCACCGTGGTGGGAACGCTAGCGAATCTCAACAAGGCCTTGAATGGAATGACGTATACGCCGACGAAGAATTTCGCCGGCTCGGCCACGCTCAGCGCATCCATCAAGGACGCGACCGGGCAATCCGCGTACGCCTCGACCGCCATCGCGGTCAACGCGCCCGACCCCATCGTGCCGCGTGTGACGTTGAAGGTGTACCCCTCGCCGGCCGTGCGGGGGCAGTCGATTGGGATCGATCTGGTCACCACCCTGCTGAGCAAATTGCCATCCGGCAAGCACGTTACCTATCAGGTATCGCTGGGCGATGGAACGTCGATCGTGTTCGTCGGTTCGCTTCATTCGATCGTGCGGCACGTCTATAAAACGGCCGGCACGTTCGATATCACCGTGACCGCAACGACCGAGGCCGGCGTGACCAGCGCGCCTGTGACGATGCAGATCCACGTCGTCGACGTAGCCGTCGAGAAGGATCCGCACCACGCGCGGACGACGAGACTGTTCGTCGGCGGCACGCCCGGGAAGGATACGTTCGTCTTCAAGCAGATCAGCAGGAACACCATCTCCGTGACGGTAAACAACATCTCCGAAGGCACCTTCTCCGCCAACGGCCCGATCATCATCGAAGGCCAAGGCGGGCAAGACGTGATCATTGCCGACAAGTCGCTGCGTAAACGAATTTTCTTCGGATGAGAGATTTATAGTTTTCGACGACCGCCAGTTTTGAACCTCGCCTGGCTAACCATCGGCGGCGGATCGAAAGGTGCCGATTCAGGAACGGTTCAGATGTGGAGAAATAAAGTGGGCGATGAGGGGCTTGAACCCTCATCGGACTACTGAATTCCTCGCAAAATCAATCGAAGTTTCAATAAGCGGCGCACAATCCGGCGCACTACGTCGCAAATTCCGCCGCGATCTCCAATCCATCATCACCTCTTGGTCACATCTGTCACCGTCCGATCGTCGGGCCGTGCTGGCCATCGTACGCGCTCGCCCAGGACGAACCGAGCAATCGGGAAAGACCGCCGCCCCGCCAGAGTGCCAACCAGCCAGGGGGGGAGCCCAAGGAAGAGGGGATGCCGGGAAGCGGATGGGTGAATGCGGTACGCCGCAGAGGGAAGGGGAAACCTGCGGCGGGGAGAAAACTGCGGGCGGTGCAGATGGGTTCTCACCAAGAGCGGTGTCCCCTTCCCTCGATCGTAAAAGCAAGTCGTCTAAACCCAACCCGGTCCGAGCGACCGGGAAAGTGAAGTGAAGTCATGGAATCACAGTTGATCAAAGTCGGTCGGCAAGTCGTCAACCTAGCGGCGGTGACCGACGCGAAATGGGATCAGTCTCGGCTGTTCCTCCACCTGGGGGCCAACAGCTTTCAAAGTTTCAGCGGACCCGCTGCGGAAAGCATCTGGTCGCTGCTCGTTCGCCAGGCGATCGACTTGGACACCGGCGAAGTTCCGCAGGGCACGTAAGCCGATGGGGGCGATCGGCAGTCCTCGCCGCGTAAACAAAATCAGCCGTACCCGTGTGATTGCTTGGCGGCGTCCACGGGCACGGCTGGAAAGGTAAAGCACATGAATGGTACTGTAAAATTCTTCGACTTCGTAGATGAGCTGGCGGAAAAAACTTCAGCAAGCATCAGGGAGATCGCGGACGGGGCCGGGGTCGCCCCAGCCGCAGGCGGGGCACCCCGGCCTGGCCCGGTCCCTTATCTTGAATCATCCAGGAAAGATTGTGGGACAATACCTGGAGAAGAACATTACGAAATCTCCTGCGTCGGTTGTCGCAGCTGGTTCTGCCCGCACTGCTGCTGCGGCCGTGGCCTCAAGCTCAGGGAGCGACTCGTGCGAGTGCTGAACACTTTCACCGGTTTGACCATGTGGACGCTCACGATCGATCCCACGCTCTTTGCAAGCCCGCTGCAGGCCTATCAGTACATCCGGGAGCATCGCTGCATCTCGGAGTTCATGCGGAAGCTGAGGCAATCCGGGCACCTGTCGTCGGGCCGATACTTCTACGTCGTCGAGTGGCAGAAGAAAACGGAAATGGTGCACTTTCACCTCCTGGTCGATTCCGCCTTCGTCCCGTTCGACCTGGTGTGCGATATCTGGAACAGCTTCCGGCCGCGTGCTGCCGGCCCGGTGCAAGGCGATCGCCCTGGCTTCGGGTCGGTGCGGTTCTCCGCTGGCAAGATCGAGTCGAGCCGGAAGGCGGCAAACTACGCCTGCGGCTACCTCATCAAGTTCCCCGAGCACGGCTATCCCGCATGGGTGCTCGATGACTTGGCCGGGGAAGTCCATCGCTACTCGACCTCCCGCGGGTTCTGGGGAACGAGCGAGGACGAATCGGAAATCGAAGATCCCACCGGCACGGATGACGAGGATCTGGTCGCCGACGAGGACGAGGCCAAGCCCGAGCGATCGACCATCCGCCAGCGGGTCGGCAAGTGCGGCGAGAAGTCCCTCCTGGTCCGCGTCGTTGAGTCGGTCGACCTGAGCACCGGCGAAATGACCAAGACCCGCATCGGCGTGCTGCTCATCGACGCCCCGTTGCCAGACGTTGCTGTGAAGCTCCAGCGTGACCTGGAAGGGAAGCGGCGGCTGCCGGTAACGGCCGACGATCTTCCCGTTCTTCACGCTGCCTTCTCCTGCCGCTCGATCGTGCGGGCCGATCCCCCGACCGGGAGGCATCATCACTTCAATACTTCGGCGGCGGTGCCTGGAGCGCCACGGAGCGGCGGGTCCACGGCCCACCTTGGGTGGGAAGAATCCGACCCCTCCCAGCGTAGGGCGACTTGGGCAATGATCGAAGGCAGATAGTTACTATTGACTTCACTATAACATGGTTTTATAGTTCCCTTAAAAGAGGATGACTCCATGGGAAAGAATAAATCGATTTATGTGGCGAGCGCGACTGAATCCCGCAAGTGGATGAAGGATGAGGACTTTGACGTGATCAGTCGTGCTTGGGAAAACTACGGTGGACAATCAGAAGTTATCGAGTCGGCCATCGGCGCTTTGCTGATGGGCCGACTGATAGGCTATGAGGGTCTACAAGTCATCCACAGCTGGAGCACGCTCCGAAAGTACGAAACGATTCTCGGTATCACCTTCAAAGAGGTCTTGAAACTACGTACGCCTGACAGTCGTCGCATTAACGGCATTCGGTACGCGGAAAAATTCAAACAATTCTGGAAAGCCATAGCAGGCGGAGTTTCATCCGAGCCAAAGGCAAAGGACGTGGTGCTGTCATGAACCTTAACGTTGTCGATCATGTGTCGCCCGATGAAAACCCGATGCCCTGGCCTGAAGTTGCAAAGGGATTGAAGATCAGATGTCGAAAGACGGTCGCGAAACTTGTAAAGGATGGTCACCTCCAGCGCGTGCCAGGCATAAGACATTTACTCATCGTGCGGGAAAGTTATCGTAGATACGTCGCCGGAAAGAGCGATCAGAAGAATTAGCAAATGGCACAACCCTACGAAATTACGCGCGGCCGCTGGGCCTACGAATTCAGCTTCAACGGGAAGCGGCTGCGCCTTCGCCTCGGCAAGATGCCTGGCAAGCGGCGCAACGATCAATTTCGTAGTGCGTCGGCGTTCGCCTCCAAGGTTGATGAGCTTCGCGGTCAACTGGAGACAGGTTCCGGGCTACTTCAAGATCACCAACGATTTCTGGCGGGTCTGAGTGACAAGCTACACGGCCGCCTGACCCGCGTGCTTCCCCTCGCGAATCGCGTCGTCTCCCGCCTCGGTGCGTTTGTCGATCACCATATCGAAACGCGACCCAAGCTGTCGGACGGCGGGCGCCGGAAGCTCAAGCAAACTCGATTCAAGCTGGTCGAGTTCTTCGGCGAAAGCAAGGAAATTCGATCGATCACCGAAAGCGATGGCGACGCTTGGCGAACCTGGCTGTTGAAGTCATTAAGCGAGGCGACGGTTAAAACCCACTGCGGCAACGCGAAGGGTATTTTCGCCGATGCGGTGAAGCAAAAGATAATCGCGGAGTCACCGATGGCTCAGCTTTCGAGTGGATCGACGCCACGTGGGGATGCGCAATACGTAGAGCGGGCAACCATCCAGCAAGTCATTCATGCAATTCCGGCTGATCAGCTTGAATTAAAATTGCGCCTTGCTCTCTGCCGATTCGCGGGCTTGCGAGTCGATTCAGAGCCGAAAAGCTTGGTCTGGTCACGCCTCGATTTCGCCGCAGGAAAGATGATCGTCTACGACCAGAAGCGGAAGCGCGATCGCGAAATACCAATCGACGCGCAGTTGCTCCCATATTTACAAGCGCGTCACGCGGAGCGGAAGTCTGGCGAACTAAACGTCTGCCGCACGGAAATGCTTAACGGCTGGCATAAAGAAGTGATTGAGCGGGCGATCGCTGACGCCGGCGTAGCACGCTGGGCAGACCTTTTCCAGAGTCTGCGAGCATCGTATGACACAGACGTGCGGCTTGTCGTCGGTGACGCCGCCGCCGACGCGATTGTTGGTCATACGACTTCGGTTGCCCGAAAGCACTACAACCGGAACATGCCCGATTCGGTCTTCGACAAGCTCGGCGTGAAGTGGAATCCAGAAGCGGCGCAAAAAGCGGCGCACCCTTTACGTGAATCATCGGGAAGCGAAGGGAACGATCGGGAAGCCGATCCCCGATATCAGTTTAAAATCGAGCATCAAGGGGAGTCGGCGGGCATCGAGGGGAACAAACGAGAGTGGGCGATGAGGGGCTTGAACCCCCGACCTCACGGGTGTGATCCGTGCGCTCTAGCCAGCTGAGCTAATCGCCCTGCGGATGCTTTCGCAACCGGGGGAATAATGTACGGTTCGGCGGATTTAAAAGCAACTTGGTTTTATCTTCCTGCGGGCAGCGCTCGCTAATTCGCCGGGCGCGTCGCTTTGTCTTTTTCTTCGAGCGTGATCAGTTCCGCCCCGGCGCGGGTGCAGGTGAGTTGCGACGGGGTTTCTCCGTCCTTGGCGGGTTTCCAAGTCCAAACGTCGTCGATGCCGTCGGCTTTTACGGTGAGCGTGACGGTGTCGCCGACTTCTTTCAGCGTCATCTCGGGTTTTTTCTTCCACGGGTCCATGAGGCACGCGAACTTCACCGACTCGCTGTTCAGCGAGAATTGGAACTGCTGCATCAGCGCCCCGCCGAAGCGGCCGTCGAGGTACATGAAGTCGATCGCGCCGTCGAAATCCTTGTTGGCCAACATTTGAAAATCCAATTGCTTGCCCGACTTGGTGTACGCGTGGCAGTGGCCGGTCTCGGGTTTGTCGAACTGGCCCTTCTCGACCGTGCCGCGCCAGGCGATCTGGCGCGCGGCATCGCCGAGGATGTCGTCGAGCATCAAGATGTACTCGCCGGGCATGAACACCGCCGTGCGGCGGAAATGCTTGAGGCCCTTATACGCGGGCGAGGCTTCGCCTTCGACGATCGCCCGCCCCTTCTCGCCGGGCTTCCAACCGGTGAGATACGACAGCGTGCGCATGTCGACGTTTTCCACCGGCTGCATGAAATCGTTGCCTTCGTTGATCTGGCCCTTGCCGTCGATCGTCACGGCATTCTGCTGCTCGGTGATCTTGCGGAATGAATACAGGCCGGGGTGAAACATCAACGCGCCGTCCATGCCAAGGGCGAAGGAGTTTGCGTCCGGATCATCGTGGGCCACGTTGATGTAGTGCAGCTTGTCGTCGCCTTGCGTCATGGCCTTGCGGTATTCGCTGAGCTTGTACCCGCCGTATGGGCCGCACTTGAAGGTGAGGCAGACGCCATTGTCTTCCCACGTGTCACGCATGGATGCGGCGCCCAAATCTTCGAACAGTTTGTACGTCGGCAGCGCCTTGTAGTCGCCGCCTTCCAGCGTGGGATCATAAAACGCCAGCAGTGACCACGGGTAGTTGTCCGGCCGGCCGTCCTTGCGCTTCACCTTCGTCTGCAGCCGACGAGTCAGCGCTGCCTGCACGTTTTTATCACGGGTGATTTTCGGCCCGATGAAAAATCCGCCTTCGAGATTGCCGAAGACGCCGTCGCCGTTCATGTCATCGCCGAAGCTCATGTCACTGTTGCGGCCGGGCGCGGCGTAGTAAATCTGCTGCGCCCATGAATTGCTGAAGCCCGGGTGCTTGAGATAGTCCGTGCCCATCACGCGATCGCACATGCTGGCGGCGGCGGCGAGATACATGAAGCCGAACGTCTGGTAGCCGGCGCCTTCGTGGCAGTCGCCGTCGGCCGGCCACCACTTCATCAGCAGGTCCATCTCTTTCTTGTGTTCCTGCATCATGAATCCGGCATCGATTCCTTTGACATCGAATATCGAAAGCAGACACGCCGACATGCCCGCATCGCGGTGCCAGCGGTGATTGTTCTGCGTATCCTGCTGCCAATACTTGTTAGCCAGCAGCGCGCCCTGCTTGTGGCCGAGGTAGTACATGCGCCGCACGTGCACGAGCATGTTCGCGGCGATTTTTTCGCGGAGTTCGGGGTCGAGATCGTCGTGCACCACGTCAAACAACAGGCCGACCATGAACATGTTGTTGCCCGCGCCCATGTTGCTATCGAGCTCCGCACCGTCGGCCCAGTACGGCTCGGCGATCATCATCTGCAGGATGCTGACGATCGCGTCCTTGATCTTCGGGTCTTTTGAAAGTGCGTACGCGTAAGACAGGCCGGCCCAACTGCCGGTGCTGGTGGACAGCGCAGCCGTGTCGTCGCGAATGATCATCGGGTGGACTTCCGTTACCGGTTTCATTCGCTTGGCCCAGGTGAGCAGGTCGCCGGCGGCGCGCTTGAGCACCGGATCAGTCTCGGTCTGCTTCTTAAGCGTTTCAATATCCGCCGCGGTAAAGAGCAGCCGCGGGTGCTGCCCGGCGACGGCGGGCGCGATCGTCGGCGCGGCGGTGGGCGCCGGGTCGGCGGCGGGAACTTTGGCGAGGTTGCCTGCGTAATCCACCGCGGGCTTCGTGGCCGGCGCGGCAAAACCCCAAGAAGCCAGCGACAGGACGGCCGACGCAACGCACAACGGGCGGAAGAATTTCATGGTCGTTTCCAGAAAAAATGACGTGACTTAGTCGGCCAGCGAAATCTTGTCGATCACCAGTTTGAAGTCGCGATACTGATTCGCGTGCGCTGCCGACCACATGAACCCGACGGCCTGTATGCTCGTCACGTCATTGGGTGACTGCGTGAGCAGGACCATCGGGATTTTGAGCGTCTCGGTCTTGTCAGGCGTGCGGGTGTTTTCCGAAACATCGGCCAAGTTCGCCAGGCCCGCCCGCTCGTTCTTTTCATTGAATAACGTGGCGACGAACCAGAGATTGTCCGGCCGCAATTCCGAAATTTTGCCGGTCGGGTTCGTCTGCTTCGTGTTCCCTTCCAGCCGGCAGGTGAGGATGAGGAAGTTGTACTTGCGCGGGTCGAAGGTTGCCTTCAAATCGCCGTTGGGCGTCCAGTAAATCTTCGGGGCGATGGCTTCATTGCCGATGATTTTGCATTCGATCGAGCCGTCGACGATTTCCATTTTGCAGTTGGCGTCGTCTTTGAAAGTGAGCCCTTCGGTTTTGCCTTTTTCGAAGATGACGATTTTGTCGACCACCGGCTCGCCGGAGTTGACGTTTTTGATCACTTTAAACGCCATCGCCGTCGCGATCGGACCGAAAATTCCCAGCAGCGCCGCGAGCAGGATCAACCGGGCCGGACCCGGCTTGATTAATCGTTTGATTTTCATGTTAAGCATCTTCCCTCATCGACGAAAATGTTGCAAACTCCGTTCGGAGATACGATAGTTGCGCTCCCTCGTTGCAACCGCGCCCGGCCGCGGGCGGGAATCAGATTTTCGGAGAGAATTTCGGAGACATTTGTGGAGAAGTTATCCCCCGGCGGAAAATTCAGAGCGGCGGTTAGTGCACACAAGCCGCTGCAGGTGGTCGGCACCATCAATGCCTACTGCGCGCTGCTCGCCAAACGTGCGGGGCATCACGCGATTTACCTCTCCGGCGCGGGCGTGGCGAATCACTCGTTCGGCCTGCCGGATTTGGCGATGACCTCGCTCGATAACGTGCTCGAAGACACGCGCCGCATCGTGGACGCGTGCGATCTGCCGCTGCTGGTCGACATCGACACCGGCTGGGGCGCGGCGCTAAGCATCTCCCGGACGATCCGCCAGATGGAACGCGCCGGCGCCGCGGCCGTCCACATGGAAGACCAGGCCGGGCTGAAGCGCTGCGGACATCGCCCGAATAAGGAAATCGTTTCAACCGGCGAGATGGTCGATCGCATCAAGAGCGCGGTCGACGGCCGGTCGGATAAAAATTTCGTCGTCATGGCCCGCACTGATGCGGTGGCGAATGAAAGCATTGATCGCGCGATCGAGCGGAGTTTGAAATATGTGGAGGCCGGCGCGGACATGATCTTCGCCGAGGCGCTCACGAAGCTCGACGATTACCGAACATTCTGCAGCAAGGTGGGCGTGCCCGTGCTGGCGAACCTCACCGAGTTCGGCCAGACGCCGTACTTCACGTGCGACGAGCTCGCGTCGGCTGGCGTGGCGATCGCGCTCTACCCGCTGGGCGCTTCGCGCGCCATGGCCAGAGTCGCGGAGGAGTTTTACCGCGTGGTTGGCAGTGAAGGAACGCAGAAATCGATCGTGCCGAAGATGCAGACGCGCGACCAGTTGTACGAAGTGCTCAACTATCATGAATACGAACGCAAGATCGACGGTCTGAACGCTAAAAAAGTCACGGACATCTGAAGCGCCGAAAACGCCGGCGGGCCGCTTGCGGTTTCGCACCGGGATCGGGTTTAAGCATTGCGAAACCGAAAGCGGCCCGCCGAGCCCATTGCGGATTGGGATTGAGTCGAGTCGAATCGAGTCGAAGTAAAAAAGGACGAATGACGATGGCAGAAACCAAACCATTAAGCGGCGCAGGACTTCGCGGGCAAACCGCCGGCGAAACGGCGCTGGCCACCGTCGGCAAAACCGGCGCGGGGCTGACGTACCGCGGCTTCGGCATTGCCGAGTTGGCGGAGAAGGCGACGTTTGAAGAAGTCGCCTACCTGCTCCTCCGCGGCAAGCTGCCCAACCGCACGGAACTTTCGACCTTCACCAAGCAGATCAAGGCCCACCGCGCGCTGCCCGATTCGCTGAAGAAAACACTCGAACTGATCCCCGCGAACACGCACCCGATGGACGTCCTGCGCACCGGAGTATCGTTCCTGGGCAATCTCGAACCCGAGCCGGACTTCGGCCATCAGCAGGAGACGATCCTCCGCCTGCTCGCCGTTATGCCGTCGATTTTGCTTTACTGGTACCGCTTCAGCCACGGCGGCCAGCGGATTGAGACGGCGACCGACGATGAATCGATCGCCGGGCACTTCCTGCATCTGCTGCACGGCAAGAAGCCGGGCGCGACACACGAGCGCGTGATGCAGGTTTCGCTGATTCTGTACGCCGAGCATGAATTCAACGCATCGACCTTCACGGCCCGCGTGGTGGCGTCGACCCTTTCCGACATGCACTCGTGCGTGACGGCCGCCATCGGCGCACTCCGCGGGCCGCTGCACGGCGGAGCGAACGAGGCGGCGATGAAGATGATCGAACAATGGAAAACCCCCGACGAAGCCGAGGCCGCTTTGCTGAAAATGATCGCCGCCAAAGCGATCGTGATGGGCTTCGGCCATCCGGTCTATCGCGAATCCGACCCGCGCAGTCCGATCATTCAGGCCTGGGCGAAGAAACTGGCGACCGAGGCCGGCGATACCAAGCTCTTTGACATCGCCGAGCGCACGCATGCCGTGATGTCGCGGGAGAAAAAGCTCTTCCCCAACGCCGACTTTTATCACGCGCCGGCGTATCGCTCGCTGGGCATTCCCACGGAGCTGTTCACGCCGATCTTCGTCTGCTCGCGCATCACCGGCTGGTGCGCCCACATCATGGAACAACGGGCGAAGAACCGAATCATCCGGCCGAGCGCCGACTACACCGGGCCGATGTCGGCGGTGTGGGTGGAGATCGATCAACGGCCGTAAAGAATGAATGTGCCACAGAGAACACAGAGGACTCCGAGAAAAATCTCTTCCTCTGTGTTCTCTGTGCCTCTGTGGCACATTCGTCGTTGAATTGCATGTAAAGGAATCATTTTTATGTCCGCTTCGATTTCCGACAACGTCCGTCCTGATCCGGATCAAGTCCTAGTCGCCATCGCCGATTACCTCACCGGCCCGACGACTTTTACCGCCGAGGCGTACACCACCGCGCGCCACTGCCTGATCGACACCATCGGCTGCGGCCTGCTCGCTTTGCGGTTTCCCGAATGCACCAAGCACCTCGGGCCGATCGTTCCGGGGGCGACGCTGCTCAACGGCGCGCGCGTACCGGGCACTTCGCATCAGCTCGATCCGGTGCATGCGGCGTTCAACATAGGGTGCATGATCCGCTGGCTCGATTTCAACGACACCTGGCTGGCGGCCGAGTGGGGACACCCTTCCGACAACCTCGGCGGGATTCTCGCGACGGCCGACTACCTCAGCCGCAACGGCAAGCCGGTGCTGATGCGCGACGTGCTGGCCGGCATGATTCAGGCGCACGAAGTGCAGGGCGTGATGGCGCTCAAAAACAGCTTCAACCGCGTGGGGCTCGATCACGTCATCCTCGTGAAGCTCGCCAGCACCGGCGTCGTCACCAAAATGCTCGGCGGGTCGCGCGAGCAGATTATCAACGCGCTCTCGCAGGCCTTCGTCGACGGCCAATCGATGCGCACGTACCGCCACTCGCCCAACACCGGCTCGCGAAAAAGCTGGGCGGCCGGCGATGCAACCAGCCGCGCCGTGCGGCTCGCACTTATCACGTTGCACGGCGAGATGGGGTTGCCGTCCGTCCTCACCGCGCCCAAGTGGGGATTTTACGACGTGCTGTTCAAGGGCCAGCCGTTCGAGCTCGAGCGGCCGTTCGGGTCGTACGTCATGGAGCACGTGCTGTTCAAGATTTCATTCCCGGCCGAGTTCCACGCGCAAACCGCGGTGGAGGCGGCCGTGCGATTGCACCCGCTCGTGCGCGACAAGCTCAGCGACATCAAAACCATCCGCATGTGGACGCACGAGTCGGCCATCCGAATCATCTGCAAGACCGGCCCGCTCAATAACCCCGCCGACCGCGACCACTGCCTGCAATACATGACCGCGATCGGCCTGCTCCACGGCAACCTGACGGCCGAGCATTACGAGGACGCCATCCACCGCGACGACCCGCGCATCGACCGCCTGCGCGACGCGATGACGATCGTCGAAGAGCCCAGCTACACGCGCGATTATCTCGACCCGGAAAAACGATCCATCGCCAATAGCATCCAGGTGGAGTTCATCGACGGATCAAAGACCGAGAGAATCGACGTAGAATACCCCATCGGCCATCGCCGCCGTCGCGCAGAAGGCATTCCGCTCCTGGAGCAGAAATTTTTATCGAATCTGCGCACGCGGTTTCCGGAGGGCATGTGTCAGAAGGTCGTGGAGCTGTGTGCCGATCAAGCGAAGCTAGAAAAAACGCCGGTGAACGAGTTTATGGATTTGCTGGCGATCAACTAGAAAGAAATGCAGAATGCTGAATGCAGAATAAAATGCCGAACTCGCAAGGCGTGACGAAATTTGAGCTCTTCTTCCTACATTCTGCATTCTGCATTCCGCATTCTGCATTCTGCATTTCCTTGATCCCGGAGGCACCCGTGGGTTATCGCGAGGAATACGCCCGTTCGATCAATGACCCGGAAAATTTCTGGCGTCAGCAGGCGGCGCTGCTCGAGTGGATCACGCCGCCGGCGACCATTCTCGCGCCGGATCAGAACGGCGCGCAGCGGTGGTTTCCCGACGGCGTGCTGAACACGGCTTGGCTGTGCCTCGATCGGCACGTTGAGTCCGGCCGGGCCGATCAAGTTGCGATTTATTACGACTCGCCGGTCACTGGCCGGAAGGAGCAGTTCACCTATCGCGCGCTGCGCGACAAGGTCGCCACGTTCGCCGGGGCGTTGCGCAGCGAAGGCGTACACCGCGGCGATCGCGTCGTCATCTACATGCCCATGGTGCCCGAGGCCGTCATCGCCATGCTCGCCTGCGCGCGGCTGGGCGCGATTCACTCCGTCGTCTTCGGCGGGTTCGCGCCGCGCGAACTGGCGACGCGGATCGACGACGCCAAGCCCGTCGTGATCGTCTCGGCCTCGTGCGGGTTCGAGGTGGATCGCGTCATCAAGTACAAGCCGTTGCTCGACCAGGCCCTTGCTGAGGCGGCGCATCGGCCGAGCCGGTGCATCATCCTGCAGCGGCCGCAATCGCCGTGCGAACTCACGCCTGGCCGCGATCTCGACTATCAGGACGTGATGGCCCGCGCGAAACCCGCCGACTGCGTGCCCGTCGCCGCGACCGATCCGCTCTACATCCTCTACACCTCCGGCACCACCGGCAAACCCAAGGGCGTCGTCCGCGACAACGGCGGCCATGCCGTCGCGCTGCGATACAGCATGAAAATGCTCTACGACCTCAATCCCGGCGACACGTGGTTCGTCGGCTCCGACATCGGCTGGGTCGTCGGCCATTCGTACATCGTGTACGGCCCGCTGCTGGCTGGCTGCTCGAGCGTGATGTACGAAGGCAAGCCCGTCCGCACGCCGAATCCCGGCGCGTTCTGGCGGTTGGTCGAGGAGTACAAGTGCAAGGCGATCTTCGCCGCCCCCACCGCTTTTCGCGCGATCCGCAAAGAAGACCAGGCCGGCGAATTTCTCAAGCGGCACGACGTCAAAACACTCAAGACGATCTTCATGGCCGGCGAGCGGCTCGATCCGGCGACGTACGAATGGACGGCCGCCCGCACCGGCGTGCCGGTGGTCGATCACTGGTGGCAGACGGAGACCGGCTGGGCGATCTGCGGCAACCCGATGGGCATCGAGCCGCACAAGGTCAAACCCGGCTCCGCCACGCTGCCGATGCCGGGGTTCGACGTGCGAATTCTCGACCCCGCCGGCGAAGAAGTGCCCGCCAGCGAGCACGGCAGCGTCGCGATCAAGCTGCCGCTGCCGCCGTCGTGCCTGCCGACGATCTGGGGCGATCACGCCGCGTTCGTGCGGGCGTATCTCGAAACGTTCCCCGGCTACTACCTCAGCGGCGACGGCGGGTACAAGGACGACGACGGCTACGTCTTCATCATGGGCCGGACGGACGACGTGATTAACACCGCCGGCCATCGCCTCTCCACCGGCGAGATCGAGCAGGTCGTCGCCAGCCACGCCGCCGTCGCGGAGTGCGTGGTGGTCGGCGTGGCGTGCGAACTGCGCGGGCAGGTGCCGATGGGGCTCGTCGTGTTGCGCGACGGTGCCGCGATCGACGCCGCTACGCTGGAGCAGGAACTGATCGCGCTCGTGCGCGAGCGGATCGGCGCGTTCGCATGCTTCAAGTCGGTCACGGTGGTGAAGAGCCTGCCGAAGACGCGGTCGGGGAAAATCCTGCGAAGAATCATCCGCAACATCGCCGATGGGGTAACGTACGTCGTCCCGCCGACGATCGAAGATGCGGGAGCAGTGGATGCGGTGAAGACGGCGATCACTGCGAGAAGTTCGATATAAATCCCCGCGAAGGCGCAAGCGAATGGCAGCGCATATCGGCGGCCGTTCGCTTGCGCCTTCGCGGAACGTCGTCATTGGACTGTCCGAGTTCCGTCGCACGGGCGGCTCGCCCGTGTCATCGGTCAAAACACCAGGAACATGGGCGAGCCGCCCATGCGACGGAAGACACATTCGAGAAAAGGTTTCCGAATGCCATCCCGATGTAAATGGGCGGAGCACGATCCGCTCATGCAGAAATATCACGACGAAGAATGGGGCGTGCCCGAGCGCGACAGCCGGGCGCTGTGGGAGAAGCTGATGCTCGACGGCTTTCAGGCTGGGCTGTCGTGGCAAATCATCCTGAACAAGCGCGACGCGTTCCGGGATGCATTCAAAGGTTTCGATCCGAAAGTCGTCGCGAAATTCGGCCAGGCCGACGTCAACCGGCTGATGAAGAATGCGGGCATCGTCCGCTCGAGGGCGAAGATCGAAGCCACCATCGGCGGCGCGAAGGCTTTCCTGGCGATGCAAGCCGCCGGTGAAGATTTCGCGACGTGGGCGTGGAATTTCGTCGGCGGGAAACCAATCCGCAACACCACGGGTAAAATACCGACGAAAACGCCGCTGTCGGAAGCAATGTCTGCGGCTTTGAAAAAGCGCGGTTTCAAATTCGTCGGCCCGGTGATCGTCTACGCCTGGATGCAGGCGACGGGGCTCGTGAATGATCATTCGGCGGCTTGCTTCCGTCGCGGCAAATCGAAATAGCTCCAAACGAATGTGCCACAGGCCTCACAGAGTACACCGAGGAGAATTTCTTTATATTTCCTCCGTGTACTCTGTGTTCTCTGTGGCACAATTTTATTGCCTGAAACCTCGCGTCGCGCTGCCTCCGTTCCTCTCCCGGTATTCCGGGAGAGGGTAGGGTGAGGGTTCTGCTTCGATTCCCGAATTGCTCGGGATCGCGACAGAACCCTCATCCCCCCTTCTCCCGGAATACCGGGAGAAGGAGTAAGACTTCGGCGGCAGTTAAAGTATGTGGCCGCTCACCTCACGCCAGCACCTCCTGTGATTCCCGGGGCTTGCGGTACAAGCTCACGGCCGCTCCCATCGCTAGCAGGATGAATGACGCGCCGACGGTCACCACGCCCCACTCCTTCGCGGTTGTGGGGACGGCGCGCCAGATGGCTGCGCGGATCATCGCCGCGAGCAGGCGCGCATTCTCGAGCATCACGCGCGGGTCGGGCCCGAGCAGGCCGGCGCACGTCATCAGGCCCAGCGTCACGCCGAACAACCAGTGGCGCAGGTAGATCAGCCCGTGCAAATTCACGACGGCGGCGCCGATCAGTGCCAGTCGGAACGACGACATCATCGCCCAGTGATTGACCACACCGCCGAACGAAAGTTCCGGCGGCGAGCCGACCGCCAGCATCACCGCGACGGCCGCCATCGCCCACTGGATGTTCGCCGCCAGGTTTCGGCCGAGGTGGTGTCGCGACAGGCCCACGCAGATCGCCAGCCCCAGCATCACCGGCGCGTAGCACGCGGTGAAGAACGGCAGCTTGAAGACCCACGTGCACGCCAGCAGATGGCCGAGCATTGCCAGGTACGGCACGATCACGTAGACGCGGGCGAGGCCCGGCAATCGCTCCAGCGTGCGATAGTTCAGCACGATCGTCCAGACGATCGGCAGCAGCCCCGCGACCCACCACCCGGCGCAAATCGCCAGCGGCGGGAGATTGCCGCCGTACCGTGCGGAAACGCCCTTCAGCACGATCGGCAGCAGTAGAATCATCGCCACTTGCCCGGTGATGATCGCCAGCGTCCGCATCTGCTTGGGCGCGCCGAGCAGTCGCAGCACGATGAACGCCTTGGCCGACGCGAGCATCGTGAGTAGCGTCATGACGATCAGCCCCACGCCCGGGCGGGCGGTGGATAAATCGCCGACGACGAACGCGATGTCGCACAGGAACAGCACGCCCACGATCAGCAGAATGCCGACATCCCGCCGCATGCCGAGCAGACGGCGGATCAGCACCGCCACGCCGAGCAGGCAGAACTCGTACACATTGATGGTAAGGATCAGCCAGAGCGCGCCGGCCACATCGCCTGTGCGGGCGTTGACGGCATCGTTCAGCAGCCGGCAGCCGAACAGCATGCAGACGGCCGAGAGAAGGAAACACGGATTGTAATCGACGATGAAGCGAGTCCATGTCGACCATCGTCGCACCGGCACCGGTTGCGACGGGAAGTAAGTATCACTCATACACAGCCTCCACGATCTGCCGAAATCAAAAGACGATTCGGCCAAAGAACCTCATCTGTTCCCGGAGCGAAACACCGCTCCGAATCACGTGGCAGTCACTGGTTACAGTTGCGGCGCTCCTTCCTTCGCGACCAGCACGCGCGGCTGTGATGAGCTATGGATATGAATGATGACGTGTGAATCAGCCCGAGCGCTCGGCGTGTGCGAACCAGTACACCCCCTGCGACACGATCGGCAAGATTGCGATGAAGCAACCCCATGCCGTCATTATCGCAAGTGTCTTGTGCAATCCGAAAGGAATTCTGTGAGCGAGCCGATTTTCTCGTGCGAAGTTTCACGAAGGTGATTCGGCGTGCGGGCTGAAGCCCGCACGCCGAAACGAAAAAACCCCCGACCGAAGTCGAGGGTTTTTCTTGTAGCTTACGCTTGTAAATCAGCCGTGATTTACTTGGCGAAATCCTTGAGCGCCTTGAGCGGGCGGACCTTGATCACTTTGCGGGCGGGCTTGGCCTTGAACATCTGTTCCATCTTGGTGAACGGGTTGATGCCTTTGCGGGCCTTGGTGGCCGGCTTGGTGATCACGGTGATCTTCATCAGGCCGGGAACAGCGAACACGCCCGGACCTTTCTTGCCGACGGCGCCTTTGATCTGCTCGGCGAGCGCGTCGAACACGGATGAAACTTGCTTGCGGGACAACTCGGTGGCCGCAGCAATGTTGGTCAGGATCTCACTCTTGGTCGCGGACTTGGCAGTGTTTGCCATAATCTTTCTCTCCAGAAAAAGGGTTAAACAGAAGGAACTGTGAGGGGGGATGTTATCGACTAAAAGCTATGACGCAAGCCAATGCACTTGTTTTTAAGTAGTTTTTGCAATTTTTTAAGATGGCGGTTCGAGAGGTCGGGAGGCAATTTTCAAGACCGCGCCGGCTGGGCATCGCGCCGGCGCGCGCCTAAGGTGAAAGACAACGAAGGATTTTCCATTCACCGAATCGTAAAAGTCGTCCTGCGATTCCTCGCTGCCGCGCTCTTCATCGGCGCGGGTGTGGATCATTTTTATAACGCCGAATTCTTCCGCCGGATCGTCCCGCCGATGCTGCCTGCCGCCGGGTTGCTCGTGGCGCTCAGCGGCGTGGCGGACATCACCGGCGGGGTCGGCCTGCTGATCAAACCACTGCGTCAAGTCGCCGGCTGGGGGCTGATTTTGCTGTTAATTGCCGTTTTTCCCGCAAATATCAACATGGCGGTGCATACCGAGCGATTCCCGGAGTTCTCGCCTGGCGTGCTTTGGCTGCGGCTGCCGCTTCAGATTTTGCTGGTGGCGTGTGTGTACTTTGTGTCGAAAAGCCCGCCCGACCGCTCGTGATCGAGCAGCCAGCACTTACGTTCGATCCCCCCGCCGTAGCCGGTGAGATCGCCGCCCGCGCCGATGACGCGGTGGCAGGGAATGAGGACGGCGATGAAGTTACGCCCGTTCGCCCCGCCGACCGCCCGGACGGCCTTGGCGTCGCCGGTGTCGCGCGCCTGCTGGCCGTAGGTGCGGGTTTGGCCGAAGGGAATCGTCCGTAAATAATTCCACATTCTGATTTCAAATTCAGTCCCCGAAGGTAAAAGCGGGACAGTGAAGGTCTTGCCGCTCCCGTCAAAATACGCCTCCAACTCGCAACGGAGCTTGACAAGAGGTTCGTTCTCACCCTCGATCACCTGGCCGTGTTGCTGCTCGACTCGGGCCAGCACCGGATCGATATTCCGCCGATCGAGAAAGTCGCAGACGAGTACGCCGGCGTCGCTGGCAATCGCGCGCATCGGGCCGAGCGGCGTTTCGAATTGAATCTGGTTGAGCGTGGCGGTTGTCATTTGCATCTTCAATCGTGGTGATTGATGAGTGGTGATTGACGAAATGCAGAATCATCCGTCAATCACCACTCAACAATCACCAGCCTCACTTCTTCTTCGGCTTGAACGCGACGATATTCACTGGCGATGTCCCCCGGCCCTGGCCGTCGCTGTATTGGATCGCCATCGTTACCAGTTGCTTGGCCTGGTCGATCGCGTCGACCATGTTCATGCCGCTCGCCAGCCCGGCCGTGATCGCAGCACTGAATGCGTCGCCGCTGCCGTGGGTTTTTTCCTTCGGGAAAATCTGGCCGGCGAATTCGATGAACTCTCTGCCGTCAAAGTACAGATCGACGAACGCCCCGCCGGTCTCAATTCCCTTCACCACCACGCTCTTGGCGCCCATGCCCGCGATCCGCCGCGCGACGTCTTTACAGCTCGCGACGCTGTTGAGCGACCGCGCATTGCCGCCCACGAGCATCGCCGCCTCGCGGAGGTTCGGCGTGACGATGGCCGCCAGCGGGAAGAGCCGCTTCTTCATCACATCGACCGAATCGGGCGGCGTAAGCACGTCGCCGCTCTTGGCGACGATCACCGGGTCGCACACGTACGGCTGCAGGTTGTTCCGCTTGATGGCGGCCGTCACGGCGTCGATCGCTTCGATGCTGCCAATCATCCCCGTCTTCGTCGCGTCGGCGGGAATGTCCGCGGCGATCGCGTCGATCTGCTGCGTGATGAATTCCGGCGACGTCTGCACCGATTCCTTCACGCCCAGCGTGTTCTGCACGGTGACGGCCGTCACCGCGCTCATGCCGTACACGCCGAGAACGGTAAACGTCTTGAGATCCGCCTGGAGTCCCGCGCCGCCGCTGCTGTCGGAACCGGCGATGGTGAGTGCTGTCTTCATTTCTCGAGATATTACCACGAAGCAACGAAGCAACGAAGGCATGCAAGTGCATTTCTTGGCTGCTTCGTTGCTTCGTGGTTCACATTCCGTTTGCTACGATGCCGGGCATGAAAGACCCACGCTACGTTCGCCTGGCCGAGTTGCTCGTCGATCACTCCATGCAGGTTCAGCCGAAGGACAAGGTGCTGATCGAGGCGTTCGATATCCCACCCGATTTTACGACGGAGATGATCCGCGCCGTCGCCCAGGCCGGCGGGTTGCCGATCGTCAGCACGTACCAGCAGCCGGTGATGCGCGAGCTGATCCGCAACGCCAGCGAGGAGCAGATGGCGTTCATCTCCCAGATCGAGCGGGCGAGAATGGAAGGCGTGCAGTGCTACGCCGGCATCCGCGGCAGCCACAACATTGCCGAGATGAGCGACGTGCCGAAAGACCGCATGGATTTCTACGAACGCCACTGGTGGAAAAAAGTCCACGGCGAAGTCCGCGTCCCCAAGACCAAGTGGGTCGTCCTCCGCTGGCCGACGCCGAGCATGGCGCAGGCGGCCAACATGAGCACCGAGGCATTCGAGGATTTCTACTTCCGCGTCTGTGCCGGCGTCGATTACGACGCGATGGACCGCGCGATGAAGCCGCTGGGCGAGTTGATCAAGCACACCGATCGCGTGCACGTCACCGGCCCGGGGACCGATCTGCACTTCAGCATCAAGGGCATCGGCGCCGTCGGCTGTTCCGGCGAGCGGAACATCCCCGACGGCGAAATGTTCACCTGCCCAGTGAAAGATAGCATCCACGGCGTGATCCAGTTCAACTGCGAAACCCTCTACCGCGGCACGGTCTTCAACGGCATTAAACTCACGTTCAAAAACGGCAAGATCATCGACGCGACGGCCCAGAGCGACACCAAAAAGCTCAACGAAATTTTAGATAGCGACGAAGGCGCCAGATACATCGGCGAGTGGAGCCTCGCGTTCAACCCGCACATCCTCAAGCCGATGAAAGACATCCTCTTCGACGAAAAAATCGCCGGCAGCTTCCACCTCACCCCCGGCCAGGCGTACGAGGAGGCCGACAACACCAACCGCAGCCAAATCCACTGGGACATGGTCTGCATCCAACGCCCCGACTACGGCGGCGGGGAAATTTCGTTTGATGGGAAGGTGATACGGCAGGACGGGCTGTTCGTGTTGCCGGAGTTGGCGGGGTTGAATCCGGATCAGTTGGGGAAGTGAAGCCTGAATTTTGATCGGCTAGTTACTCGCGCGGGTCGACAATCGAGTAGCCGCCTGTCATTGTGGATCGGACAACAGTTTAAGGATTGATTCAAGTGCGCCTTGGTCGTTCGCAGCGGCCGCTTTATTGATGAATAGTATCTGCGAATCAGTCAGGGACTTCGTATCTAACTTTCCAGGAATGTGGAGCCAGGGGCTGCTGACTCCACAAGCGCAGCCTCGTCCGCCCAGCACGGTGGTAAAAGAATCTGATTCGAAAATCCACACCGGCGTGCTGACGATTCCTCGTTTGTTCAGCTCACTTTCATAATCACTTGTCGTTACCTTCCACCGGGATGTAAAAAGGCCAAGATACTCACTCCGCTCCCTTGTTGAACCCGTCATTCGGTCGACTTGATATTCGGTCGAATGCACCGTTGGTTCAAAAATGATGAGCACTGTCGCGATCACCAATGGAATAGTGACCGTGACGATCGTTCGCCATGAGAGTCGGTAACGGGGCCGTTGGCCGTAGGAAAGTTTTAGGGGCGACGGTTTATCATCTCCCATGTTTCGCCTTCCTTTTGGCCGGCCTACGCCACTTACCTCTTCAGCACATGCGAGAACGACCACTCATGCCCGAAAGGATCGACCACTTGCCCGTACCGAGCGCCCCAAAACGCGTCCATTGGCGGGTACGTCACCGTTGCACCGGCCGCGACTGCTTTTTTGACCGCCTCGTCGCAGTTGGCAACGTTGAGATGGATGGTGACCGGCGTTCCGCCGAGTGATTTGGGCGTGGTGCTCTTGCCGCCGCACATTTCGGGGTAGTCGTCGTGCACGTAGACCAGAGCGCCGTTGATTCGCACCTCGCCGTGCATGAGGCGCTTGCCGTCTTTATCGGGGACGCGCATGACTTCTTCGGCGTCGAACGCTTTTTTGTAAAACTCCATGGCGGCCGCCCCGTCGGCGACGCAGAGATGGGGGATCAACGGTGCCATTTCCTGAGTGGGCATATGCCTTCTCCTTTTGTGTTAATATAATCGATCCGTGGAACGTCGATCAATCCATCAACTTTCGCCGTCACTCGTCAACCGCATCGCGGCAGGTGAGGTGATCGAACGCCCCGCGGCCGTCGTGAAAGAGCTCGTTGAAAACGCAATCGACGCCCGTGCGACGCACATCACCGTCGAAGTCGAAGACGGCGGGCGGGAGTTGATCCGCATTATCGACGACGGCTCGGGCATTCCGGCCGATGAGCTGCCGCTGGCGTTTGCATCGCACGCCACCAGCAAGCTCACGTGCGATGACGATCTGTTCCGCATCGCCACGATGGGATTCCGCGGCGAGGCTCTGGCGTCGATCGGGGCCGTCTCGCAGGCGCGGATTCTTTCGCGCACGAAAGACTCCGACGCCGCCTACGAAATCTTCAACCGCGGCGGCGCGATTTCCGACGCCCAGGCGGCCGCGGGCAACGTCGGCACGACGATCGAAGTCCGCAATCTCTTTTTCAACACGCCCGCCCGCCGGAAATTCATCAAGGGATCGGGCACTGAGTTCGGCTACATCGCGGAAATGGTGCTCCGCCTCGCGCTGCCCTACCCGGCCGTCGCGTTTTCGCTTTCGCACAACGGCAAAACCACGCTCGAGCTCCCCGCGAGCGATGAGATCACCCGCTGGCTCGCGGGCTGGCCGAAAGAATTCGCCGACCAGCGGCTGGCCGTCGACGTGCGAGACGCCGAGCTGCGCCTCCGCGGAATCGTCGGCCATCCGGAGCTCGCCCGGCCGCACCAGAAAAACCAATACTTCTTCCTCAACGGCCGATTTATTCGCGACAAATACGTGATCCACGCCCTCCGCGAAGCCTACCGCGGCCTGACCGAGCCCGGCCGCCACCCCGCCGCCGTGCTCATGCTCGACCTGCCGCCCGCCGACGTCGATGTGAACGTTCACCCGACGAAGATCGAGGTGCGTTTCAAAGACAGCGGCCGAATCCACTCGCTGGTGATGAGCGCCGTCCGCGAACAACTCCAAGCCGCCGACTTAACGCCTGCTGCCGTGCCGGGTCGATCGCCGCTGACGAGCGAGCCGCCTCGCGAAGAAATGCGCGAGCAGCTGGCGGCGTTCTTCAAGCAATCGCTGGCCGGGCCACAGCCGTTCCTGCCAATGCAGGCGGGCGAAACGCCATCGGCGCCCACTCCGCCGCCTGCGTGGGATATCGCCGCGCGATCACCTGCGCCGCAACCGATGCCCGCGCGATTCAGCGAGGATTTAAATGACGTGAAATTCATTCCGAATTCTTCAGCGTTGGGCTCCTCGACAGCGACTACACCTGTCGGTGTCGATTCATCGCCCCGCGAAGGCGCAAGCGGCGATCATCACGTCACATCAATGGATTCGCCGCGATCTGATTCCCACGCCAAACCTGCTTCTTCACTGGTTGAGGGAATAAAGCCCAGCGCCATCCAACTCCACAACAGCTACCTCGTCGTCGAATCAGCCGACGGGCTGGTGATCATCGATCAGCACGCGCTGCACGAGCGCATCATGTTTGAAGACCTCTTTGCCCGCGTGATGCGCGGCCCGCTTGAGGCCCAGCAACTGCTCATTCCGCCCATTCTCCCCGCCAGCGGAAACCAGCTCGAAATGCTCGAACAAATCCGCCCGCTGCTTGAAAAGCTCGGCATTGACGCCCGTCCCTTTGGCCC
>JBBQNK010000049.1:0-36063 GCA_038329865.1 Tepidisphaerales bacterium
CTCAATCCCCACCGTCCCGGCCGTTCGAGCCCGCGAGTGGTCCGTCGGCGACCTAAGAAATACAAACTGATGACCCAACCCAGATCGACGTGGAAACGCTCGGAAAACCAAGGAGAAAAACACTAAGCTAATGGCGTTCGGGTCACTACTGGCACTTTATTGAACCTGAGTTCCCCTTCTCCGGCGGATGCCACGCTGCGATCTCGCGTTCCAATTGCACGACAGCGTCGTCGAACTGCGTGCGGTCAAACGTAATCGGCTCGATGGGAGCAAAGACCTTCCGGCCGCCGCGCCAGGTGAAGAGGTCTCGCAGTGTGAGGCTCGTGCCCGAAACGACAACGCTCGCGGACACATTGCTGCAGCCGAAATAGCCGCACCCGCACGCGAAGAGGATTGCACTCTCGCCCCCGTCGCGTCGCATCCGTTCGCCGAGCACGGTTTGGTCGATCGTGTAATCGCCGCCGAACCAAGGCAGCACGTCATCGAAGCCGTCGCCCCCAAGCGCGGCCTTCACGCGCTCGCCAAGGTTCTCGCGGTCAACGTAGAACTCCACGTAAGCTTCCTGGCAACCTTCGCTGATCTTTAAAAGTAGCGTCGACACGATAGCTCCCCAAGGTTCTGTAAAGAAATCGCGCCCCTCATTTCCTTCAGCAGTGATCCTCCTTTATTACTTATGCGTCAAATGTCTTACGAGTGAACGGATTGATTGTTTTCTTCGGTGTTGGTTCAGTTTTCACCTCGACACCTGGGTGCGATGATTTGAACTTTGCAATTGCCGGAGAGGTGATCGCAGTATCAATTAGAATCAATGTTCTAAGAGACGGAAGTTCTTGGAGATGGCGAAAGCAATTGTCTGTGACGGTTGTGGTGCTGAGATCAAGAATGTTTACATAAGGAAAGTCGCCGAACCGGGCCAAGTTTTCGTCTGCAATGCGAGTCTTTGCTAGGGAAACAACCATCATCTCACGTTCCCAGACGCCGTGACCACCCAATTCTTCGATTCGTTTCCATGCCCTTTCGGCGAGTTCGTCGTTCATGAATATGCGATCCAAAAGTGTTTAAGGTAGCAGACGCAGCTACCTTCGGAATTACTCTATCCATTTCAACACGAACCGGCTGATATGCAAAAAAATTCACCGGCGGAGGAGTCTCGGTCAGCGCTGCACGGCCCAACTCCCGGCACGGCAATGGATTGTAGAAATGTACGAAATCGGCCGAAAAATCGCGGAATTTGGCCGACCTTTTCGCCCGGCCGACGTATAGATTGGGGTGCGATTTCGCGGACGCGAAAGTCGCGTTCGGGGCCGGAAGTTCATTGACAAGTGGATGAATCGCTGGTGAGGCGAAGACTTGATTGGCCTCGACGGCCGACGATGGGGCCGGGAATTCTCATGCGGAAATCACGCGGCTTCGGGGTGAGATCAGGGTGGGATTCGGTCGAAAAAGGGGTGAAACGGGGGGCGGAACGGGGGCGCTTCAGGGGCGCAATGGGGGCGCTTTGGGGGCGCTTTTTTCACGCCGAGAACGGGTCGCGATCGGCCCAAGTCTTGACCCGGCCGGGGATTGGGAATTTAGGGGTCGGGCGGAGGGATTTTTTTCGCGGCGGGCGGTTGCTTCAGTCGCTCACTCGAGCCGCAGCGTGACCACGATCTCGCCAGTGGCGGAGTCGATCGTGAGCGGGCGGTAGATGCCGTTGCGGTTGGCGATCGGGCGGCCGAGCGTCGCGGGCGAGCCGGCGGGGAATTCTACTTCGTAGAGGTGGCGGAGATAGTTCACCGTGGCGCGGCCGTCGATCACGTCGATCGTGGACTTTGACGTGCCGTCGGTTTCGAGCAGCGGGACGATCATTCGCAAGTTCGTCACGCGCTCGCCGGCGATTTGCACGGCCGATCGGATCGTCAGCTCGCCGTCGACGAGCGTGTATTGCTGTTGCACGGTCGTTTGCGTGGCGGCGTGCGTCCAGGTGAGGCCAAAGGTGATGACCTGCGTGTCGGCGTGGTCGGTTTTCAGTTCGCACGACAGGGCGTCACTTAGGGCGGCAAGATGAATCCACTGCCCGTCCGGGTTTTGCCAAGCGGGGGCGATGGCGGTGGGTTGGTCGGGCTTGAGGGCGTCCGGGATGTTGAACTTCGGCTCGGCGGCGATCGGACCGGCGAGGCCTAGCTCGATCGGCACGCCGGCGCGGTGGAATCGACCCAGGCCCGTCGCGTCGTAGTGGAAGTGGGCGGCGGTGTCGACTTCGATTTGCGTTCCGCCACAGGTCGCGAAGATTTTGTGGAAGGCCGGGGAAAATTCTACGACGTACCCGCCGATCTCCGCGGGCACGGGCGCTTCGGCGATCGACTCATCGGCGTACAGCGCCGCGAGCCCGAGGCACGAAGCGGCGAACAGGCTGTACACGGAATAGAGCGCGTAGCTCTCGCACCCGTGCAGATTTTCCGGCGGGAAGCCGTTCTTCAAATGCCGGTGCGGCGACATCTCCAGCCAGCGGCGGATGGACTTGGCCGACAAGCGCGCCTGTCGCTTGAACGCGCCGGCCAGCTGCGGATTGCTCGTGCGATAGCGGCGCGCCTCGAGCTCGCCGACGGCGGCGAGGATGGACTCCTGCCCGTGGAACTGGCTCGAACGCCCGCCGAACGGCGCGAATCCCTCGGGCGAAACGTAGAGCAGTTGAGCGAGCCCGCCGCGGCGCAGGAGTTCTTCGATCGCGGGGCGCAGCGGCGTTTCAAACCCGTACGCGAGCGGCGTGGCGAACTGCAGGCGGGTGGTCATGTCGTACGTCATCGGGTCGTTCGGGTCGCGGTACATGCCTTCGTTGTTGAAGTGGTTGAACTGCGACGGGATGTATTTTTCGTAGAAGGCCGGGCCCCACGGGCCACGCACGGAAGTGGCGGGCGATCCGGCCGGCAGATTCGGCGGCGGACTTGTCGGCGAAATATCCGGCGATGGGTTCGACTTGCCGGTCCGAGCCGCGGTGCTGGTTTCGCGCGAGCCCGGCAGAGGATTGCCCGTCGGCGAAAGCCCGGCGACGTGGCGCATCGCTTCGCCGGCTGCGGCGTAGATCGTCCAGTTGTGCAGGTCGGCCGGTGTCTTGCCGTCGCGGGCAATGTGCCAGTTGATCGACTCCGGATCGATCGAGCGGAGGTTCGCCTCCCACCGGGCGACGCGCTCGGCCGGCGCGATCGGCGCGAGGATGAACCACGCGGTCATCAACTCGCGCAGCCAAAAGTCCGGCGAATGCGATTTGCCGCTGGCGAGTTGAGCGCAGCAATAGTCCATGCCGAGGTACGCGTGCTGGCGCAAATCCTCGCATCGGCCGAAGTGAAGGAGGACGGCGATGCTGGCGACGAAGCGCGGCGAAGTCTGGCCCCACTCGGCCTTGGTGACGGGATCGATCAGCGCGCCGCGATCGTCCTGGCACGACACGAACGGCCGCACCAGGCGCTCGGCCGAATCGAGATACGACTCGCGCGTGACGCCGGTGTTCGAAAATTCCCGGCCGGCGCCGCGAGCGAGGATCGGCGGGAGGATCGTATCGAGCCAAGTAGGCGGGAACGGCGACTGGCCGCGAAGCGGCTGCGGGTCGAATTCGTGGACGGGCAGGTTGATCGGTTTCGGCTGGGTCATTGGAGGAGTTCTATAGCAGTTTATCGCCAATGGTCGCGCTTGGCACGAACGCGCCGCAATGGCTGAAGATGCAGGAAGGAAGTAGAATGTAATCCAGGAAACCCGGATATGCCCGCTTGCTGCGTTGACCGGGTTCATCGGGCGGACTACGCTCGGTAGGATATTGCTCGGCGGTCCCGCGCGGATCGGTGCGAGTCGCGCTGCTTGCGCGATGGTGAGCGAGAGGATGAGCGGCAAAAGCGGACGGTACACGAGAGAGCAAGTTTTCGATTTCTTCCACACGAGCCCGATGAAACCTCAACCCGCCAGGCTTCAAACGAAGTTGTTTCAGCCGATCGTGATCGCACCCACGTACAACAACGCGCGGATGCTGCACGACGTGCTGACGCAGATCGCCTCGCAGGGCCTGCCGGTGCTGGCGGTGAATGACGGCAGCACCGACGACACGCCGGCGATTCTCGAGCGGTGGAAATCCGAGCAGGGCGACGCGAGCGGGCGCGAAGTGATCACGCACCCGGTCAACCGCGGCAAAGCCGACGCGCTGCGGACGGGTTTCGCGGCGGCGATCGAGCGCGGGTACACGCACGCCGTCACCATCGACACCGACGGGCAACTCGATCCGAATCAAATCAAAGACCTCGTCGCCGCGGCCGAGAAGGAACCGGCGGCGCTGGTCGTCGGCGATCGCGACATGAACGCGCCGGACTATCCCGCCAAAAGCCGCAAGGGGCGGCGGATTTCAAACTTCGCGGTGAAGCTCGAAAGTGGCGCGAAAGTCTCCGACAGCCAATGCGGCTTTCGCGTCTACCCGCTGGCGGCGATGAAGTACCTCGAATGCTTCTCGGGCCGCTACGGCTATGAGACGGAAATCCTCACCCGCGCCGCCTGGGCGGGCGTGCCGATCAGGCACGCGCCGGTGACGTGCGCGTACGAAATCGCCGGCGGGCGGATCAGCCATCTGCACCCGACGAAAGACACCTTCCGCGGAATCTGCATGCACCTGGCGCTGCTGGCGCGGGCGTGTCTGCCGTTCGTGAAGCGCATTGATCCGGATTCGCCGGTCGTGGAAACCGGCACGATCTGGGCGCGGCTGATGCGGTGGTTTAACCCCGTCCGCGCGTGGCGCGAAGTGCGCAACGATCCCGAAGGCCGCCAGCGGTTTGCGTTCGGGCTGGCGCTGGGCGTGTTCATCTCCAACTTTCCGGTGTACGGCATTCACACGCTTCTGGCGCTGTACGCGGCTAAAAAATTGAAGCTGCATCCCGTGCCGCTCGTCGTCGGGTCGCACCTCTCCACGCCGCCGATTACCGCGCCGATGGTGATCCTCTCGATCGCGTTCGGCCACCTGGCGATGTACGGCGAGTGGCCGAGCCTGAAGAGTTATCACACCGATTCATGGGGCGCGTACGTGCATCTGCTGCAGTCGGTGCTGGGGCAGTTCGTGATCGGGAGCTTGATCTTCGGATTGATCCTTTCCGCGGCGACGTACGGCATCACGCGGGCGTGTTTGCACTTCGCGAAAGAAGAAGATGTAACGGAAGAATCGCCAATTCCCGGACCGACCGAGACCCCGGCGACTTCGAGGCAGTGATCGCGCGGGCGAGTCACACGACATCGCACAGAAGTTCACCCCGGGCTTGCCGCTTGAGCGGCAAGCGTCCCCGCCACCAACCTGTGGCGATCACCTTAATCTCCAACTGACGCAGTCCTCGTGTAGCCGGCGAGCTTGCTCGCCGCTACGAGCACCAACGGCGAGCAAGCTCGCCGGCTACACGGAGATCATCCTTCCGCTTCGATTACCTGTCGCAGAATCTTCCCGGTCGCCGATCGAGGCAGCGCGTCGCGGATCTCAAACACGCGCGGCACTTTGTAAGCACTGAGCCGCGATTTCGCGAACGCACGCAGTTCCTCGATCGCGGGAACTGACGAAGGCTCCCGCGGCACGATGATGGCCTTGATCCGGCTGACGGTTTCACTCTGCCGGATCGCGAAGACCACGCAGTCGCCGACTTGCGCGTGCTCGCGAAGCACGTTCTCCACCTCGATCGGATTCACTTTCATCCCGCCGACGTCGATCAGCAGTTTCAGCCGACCGGTGATGAAGAGGCGACCTGTTGCGTCGAGGTGTCCGAGATCGCCAGTGGGGAAGAAGCCGCGGAGGAGATCGGCGTGCAGTGCGGGAGTTCGCGACGCGGGAGTGTTTCCACCCGCTGAAGCGGGCGGACCGCTTAGGGGCGCCGGGGAGTCTACTGTGTGCGACGCGGACGATTCTGCGTCGGGCGTCGCAGACATTTCGCGAGAATCTGTTGTCGCGGCGCGATGTGAGTGCGAGTCACTGTTGCGGACGTTCGGATCGTGCGGCGCGTTCACGAGAATCGCGTTATCGAGACTGCTCGCGAGATAGCCGTCGAACATCGACTCGGCCCGGATGGCGACGTGGCCGTCCTCGTTCGCGGGCAATGGCGTGCCGGTCGTCACGTCGAGGATGCGGATCTCCACGCCGGCCATCGGATTGCCTACGCTCGCCGGCGCGAACGGTTCTTCGTGCGGCGAGTTGAAGGTGACGCTGCCGATCTCCGTCGCGCCGTAGAGCTGCGCAACGCGAACGTTGAACCGCGCGGCGAAGCGGGCGGTCACGCTCGCCGGCAGCGGCGCGCCGGCGGAGTAGGCGGTGCGGAGCGACGTGATGGCCGGTGCGTCGGACACGCCGGCGAGCATCTCGAACACCGCGGGCACGGCGGGGAAGATCGTGATCTGGTTGCCGGCCAGTTCGCCGAGAACGGTCGGCACATCGAGTCCGCGGCAGAGATGCACGGTGCTGCCGGCCCACACCGGCGCGAGCAGCCCGTGCTCGAGCCCGTACGAATGCGTGAGCGGCACGGTCGCGAGCACGTGATCGGCCGCGGTGAAATGGACAGCGGCCGCCATTGCGGCGGAGACTGCGTCGAGCGATCGACCGCTGCGACGGACGATCTTCGGCAGGCCGGTTGTGCCGGAGCTTTGCAGCAGGAGCGCGGGCATTGGTTCCCTCTCCCGGTACGCCGGGAGAGGGTTAGGGTGAGGGCGGACCGCCGGAGGCGATCGATGACTCGCAGCGTTGCGCTCCGCGGGCCGGCCCTCACCCCTGCCCTCTCCCGGCGTACCGGGAGAGGGAGTGAAGCAGTCGATGTTCGACGCTGTTTGGCGATCGCCCTCATCCCCTCCTTCTTCGACTCGACTGAGCTCGCCGAAGTCCGGCGGGAGAAGGAGGTTGTCGCCCGGCTTCGGGAGAATGCGTTCGGCGTTCGGGTCGCCTCCGGTCCCTCTCCCCCCGGGAGAAGTTAGGTGATGGCGAACGTCGAATGGCGCGACCGGAGAAATCAGCTTGCCGACACTCCAAGTCGCCAGCAGTCCGCCGAGCGCCGCGATCGCCCGCTCTTGGCCGATCAGCGCAACCGCCGCCGACTGCTCCGCCGCCCGCAGCAACTCCGGCTCGGCGATGTCGGCCGACACGGGGAACACATCCCAACCCGCGGCGAGGATTCCCAAAAATGCGATGGGGTATTCGATCTGATTGGCCGCACACAACAACACCACGCCGGCGGAGGGAAGATGCGATTTCAACAACGCGGCGACATCGCGAACGCGATCCGCCAGCTCCCGCCAAGTCAGCGTCCGCCCGCCGGCGGCTTCGCGGTAGGCGAGATCGCTCGGCCGGGCATCGGCGTGGTGTGCGACACGGTCGAGCAAGGCCAGGCGTGTGACGAGTTGAGCCATCGGAGCGTAGAGTTGATCAGTGACGGTGCGAAACGCAAGCCGCGGGCCGAGTCGATCGTGCCGGCCCACGGCTTGCCGTTTCGCACGCGTGTTCCGCGACTCCGCTCACGCCATCTGCGGCTGAAGTTGCGACTCGTACACCCACGGCATCTTCACCGGCGGCTCGGCGAGGATGGAGCACATCGGGCGGCGCGGGGCCACGTCCCAGTAGTCCTGCGCCTTCACGCTCAGCCAGAAAAACTGCAGCCGCCAGCGGAGTTTCCAGATCGGCTTGGGGAACACATGCCCCGCCAGCACGGCGAAGATCGCGCGGTGCACCTGCATCGGGCCCTGGCCTTGCATGAACAATTCGCGGAACGATTTGCGGTAGTAGTTCTTGATGATCTTCCAGAACGGCGCGGTGCTGTCGACGATCATCTTATTGTAAATCTTGTACGCCGGCGCCGCCTTCTGCGTACCCTTGAGAATGCCGGCCGCGTATTTGGCCGCCTCTTTGCCGCCCCACATCGCCAGCGTCACGCCGGTGGAGAAGATCGGATCGAGGAAGCACCCGGCATCGCCGACGAGGAAATACCCCGGCCCGGCGAACGGCTTGCAGGTGTAGCTGAAGTCGGCCAGTACCATGTTCGTCTCCGGGCCGGTCGCGCGCTTCATGCGCTCGCGGAGTTGCGGGCAGCGCTCCATCGCCCACTGCAACAGGCGATCGGCTGGCACGTCGATCTCCTTCACCAAGCTCGGGCGGGTGACGAAGCCGATGCTCATCTTCGTTTCGTTCAGCGCGATCAGCCAGAACCAGCCTTCGTCGCACATGAAAATGGTGGGATAGCGCTCGGTTGTGGAGGTTTCCACGTTCTCAAAGTGCGCGAAGTACGCCACCTTCTGCAGATGCGGCTCGGTGAAGTTCCGGCGCGTCTTGAGGTATCGGCCCACCATCGTTCCGTGGCCGGAAGCGTCGAGCAGGATTTTTCCCTTGATCGTGCGGCCTTCAATGGCGACTTCCACGGCGCCCTCTTCAAGCTTCAGGATCTGCTTCACCGGCGTGTTCTCGTACACCTCGGCCCCGGCGAGCTTCGCCTGGTCGGCCAGCATTTTATCAAAGTGGCAGCGCTCGATGTTGAACACCGGCACCGTCGGCACGAGGGCCTGCGAGAAATAGAAATTCATCAGCCGCGGATCGTTGCCGATGGCGAACTCCGCGCCGACTTTCGGCACGTGTGGGAGCTTGCGCATCTCGGCAGTAAGGTCCAGCTCGTCGAGAATGTCCATCAGCTTCGGCAACAGCGTCTCGCCGATGTGGAAACGCGGATGCTGGGATTTTTCCAGCACGCAGACTTTGAGTCCCGCCCGCGCCGCCACCAGGGCCGCGGTCGCGCCGCCGGGACCGGCGCCGATCACGATTACGTCATAGTTATCTTGCATGCTCGGTCCTTACAGTTGGGCGATGCCTTCGATCTCCACGCGCAATTCGCTGCGACAGAGATCGGCCTGAATGAGCTGCAGTTGCTCGGCGGCGGTGAATGCGGCGATGGCGGCGGCCTCAATCGCCGCTGCGTCATCGGCGCGAGGATAGTAGATGCGAACGGTGCTGAATGCTTTCAGCGGGTCGGCCGACACGCCGGCGGCGGTCACGAGGCTCGAGAGATTCGCCAGCGTCTCGCCAAACTGCGCGTCGAGCTCGTCTTCATGAACCGTGCGCTCGCCGCAGATGCTCGCCGTCCCGCCGACGAGCACGACCGGCCCGGCAGGGAGGAGATTTTCAACGATCGTTGCCCGCGCGAAGCACGGCGGCAGCGGGCCGTATCGCTTGGAGTAACGGAACGAAGGAATCTGCCGCGGGTTTTCCACCGCGTGCCCGCGCTGCGTGGCCGCCAGGCAGTGGATCACGAAATCCGCCCCGCGATGCCCGACGCCCGACGCCGTCGCCACGTGGGCCGCCCATTCGTCGGGCCCGCCGAACCAGTCTGTGAATGCCCGGAACCGCCCGGCATTAAACACCATGTACCGGTCGCGACCGGTGTCCATCGGCTGGTGAATGATCGGCAGGTGATTCCAAAACCGCACCGGTTCCGCGGCGGGAAGTTGCGCGAGCGCCTGCCGGATAAGCGAGTACGCCTGCACCGTCTTCTGCTCGAAGTCGGCGGCGTTGAGATCGACCGCTTTGCGAATCCGCGCGGTAATTAGCGACGCGCCGGCCGTCGATTGAACGGCGAGCTCTACGCCGTCGCGCTGATCGGCTTGCGCCGGCGCGGCCGACAGGAGCTCGCTCGCCCACGCCGGGGCGGCCAGGTCGTCGACGGCGAAGATGGTGGTGGCGATCGGTCGCATGCGTGCGAAAGAGCTTACGGCTCGATTATTACGGCACTTCAACGCCTTCACAAGATGTTAATACGAACCCCGCTGACGAGCCCGGTCAGATCGGTGCAGATCGCACCGAATTGCGTGATCGCCTGCCCGCCGGTGGCGGCCGTCACGCCGCGAAGTTGCGAGGCTCCACCGATCATCGCCGGCAGGCTTCGCCCGGCGAGAACGGCCGCAATGCCGATCAGTGAAGCGGCGCTGAACGTCTCGGCGACGTGGCCGTATATCGAGCTGACGGTTACCGCGCCGGCTTCCTTCATCGCGGCTGCTTCGATGTCATCCAGCCACGTGCCCGAGGCGGAACTCAGCACGTTCGCCGGCGAGCCGATCTGCCTGAGCACGTCGGCCGCGATGCACGCCATCGCGGCTTTGTCGCCGCGGCCGAAAGCGACCGCATCGATCGATCCAATCGGCCGACCGCCGCGCGCTTCCATCGCCGCCCGCGATTCCAGCACAAACGCCGCCGCGCCGCCGGCGCAGACGAAGCCGCTCGCGCCCGCGAACGCGCCGCACGATTCGCTCGCCGTCGCCAGGCCGCAATGCTGGTAAGCGCGGCTGACGACGTCGGAATCTTCCTCGCTCGCGCCGACGATCGCGCGCTCCCAATCGCCCGAGGCGATGCGGGCCGCCGCGAGTGCAAGCGCATCCAGCCCGGCCGTGCGCGTGCCGATGACCGACTGGCACGCGCCTTTCAGCCCGAGCATCAAACTGATATGGGCCGCGCCGGCGTTGGGCACGCCTTCGGCAAAGAGCATCGGGTTCGCGCCGAGCACGCCTTCGCGGACGATCTGCTCGTAGTAGGTGTAGCTGTAGTTAGCCGACCCGTGGGCCGAGCCGAGGATCGCACTGAACTCGCCCGCCAGCTCGCCGAGCTCGGCAAACCCCGCGTCGCGGCACGCCATCGTCGCGGCGGCGAGTTGGAGCTTCACGTACTCGCTCATGCGGCGGATGCGCCGGGCGTTGAGCAGGCCGTCGAGTGTGCTTTCTTCGATCTTCGCAGTGAGCGCCGACTGCGGCTGCGGGTTGGCGAGCCGGGCGAGCAGCCCTTCGCGCCCGAAGACGCCGGGGGCGATCACGCCAAGGCCGGTGATGAAAACTTCGCGGACGAACGCTCCGGTCCCTTTATCTTCGGGAGAGGTTAGGTGAGCGCGGTCGGCGAGTTGCGCCGGTTGCAAAGGTTGGCTCGGTTCCCTCTCCCGGTATTCCGGGAGAGGGTTAGGGTGAGGGCTTGCCGCCGGCGGCAATTTGGCTGCCGTCGTGTTTCGCTCCGCGGGCAGGCCCTCACCCCGGCCCTCTCCCGGGGCACCCAGAGAGAGAGAAAATTCAGGAGCACGCGAAAGCACCACGCACGTATTCGCGCCGCCGAACCCGAGCGATGTGTTGAGCGTCGCGCGGATCGTCGCGGGTTTCGCGGAGCCGATGGAGATGTTCAAGCCGGGGAATTCCAGGTCATCTGCGGTGATGCCGGCGCAGGCGGGCACGATCTGGTCGCGCAGCGCCAGCATCGAGAGGATCAGCTCCACCGCCCCCGCGCCGCCGAGCGTGTGGCCGAGGTGGCTCTTGAAGCCGACGACCGGCACGCGCGATAAATCGCTGCCGAAGACGCGGGAGAGCGCGGCGAACTCGCCGGCGTCGTTGTCCGGCGTGCCGGTGGCGTGGGCGGCGACGAGATCGATGCCGGTCGCGGGGATATTCGCCCGGCCGAGCGCGGCGGACATCGCGCGGGCGGCGCCGTCGCCTTGCGGGTGCGGCTGGGTGAGGTGGTGCGCGTCGGCCGACTCGCCCCAGCCGAGGATTTGCGCGATCGTGCGGGACCCGCCGGCGGCTGTGCTGCGCGAACGCTCAGCCGAAGCGTTGTCGGAACGATCTTCAGCCGTGACTCGGCGAGCAAAATCGTCCGCGCGTTCGAGCACGACGATGCCGTACCCCTCGGCCAGTTTCATCCCCGCGCGATTTTTCGAGAACGGCCGCAGCGGTCCGTCGGCCACCAGTCGCAGGCTGTTGAATCCGCCGTAGACGTACTCGCTGATTGTGTCATACCCGCCGGCGATCACGCAGTCCGCCAGGCCGCTGCGCAGGAGCGTGACGCCCATAGCGATGCTGCCGAGCGAGGAGGAGCAGGCGCTGCAGATCGTCAGTCCCGCGCCGGCGAACGGCAGGCCCGCCATCGCCGATTGCAGCGTGCCGCCGGCGGGGAAATTTTTGAGGCAGGTGTAGTCGGCGGTGCGGAGGAACTGCCCGCCGGCCCGCATGCCGTGCAGTGTAGTGCCGAGCAGGACGGCGCATCGGCCGGGCGCGTACGGCACGGTTCCAGCGAACGCGTCGCGCACGGCGGCGGAAATTGTCCAGCGCAGGTACCGCGCTTCACGCGGCAGATCGGCGGCGTAATCGGCGGGCAGGTCCATCGCCTGCGCGCCGTCTTTCCCCGCCGGCAGGGGCGATTCCATTGCCGTCATCGGCCCGAACCCGCAGCGGCCGGCGAGCACCGCCTGCCAGGTCGTTTCGCGGTCAATGCCGAGACTGCCCGACAACGCCGAGCCGGTGATGAGGATGGGAGATCGATTCACATTCATGCCGGGTTTGAATGCTTCAACGAGTTGCGATGCGTTTGCAAGCCACGACATTCTAGGGCAATTCGAAAAGTTTCGCGCCTTCTAAATCCCGAGGCGGCAATCATGAGAAAATCTTTCATCCTCATGCCGGCACCTGGTCTTCCACGAACGCGCGATCGAGAATTAGCCACTGGTCAGGGTTGGCCACGATGTATTTTTCGATCGACTTGGCGATCGCGAGCATGGCCGGGTGAATTCCGTTGATGGGCTCAGCGTCGGGGTTGACGTGAATGGCCGGCTCGACGAATACCTTGCACCGGCCCGGAGCGGTGGCGAGCGTGAAGACCGGCACGATCGGGCTGCCGCTGGCGATCGCAAGCATGAGCGGCCCGAGCGGCAGCGCCACGTGCCCGCCGGCGATCGGCACGGGCTGCGATTTCTGCCCGGGCATGGCACGGTCGCCTTGCAGCACCACCACGTGGTCGGCCCGCAGCGCGTCGCGCAGCTTGAGCCACACCGTCCATCCTTCGTCGATCGGCGTCTCGAATACGCCGAGCTTTTGCCGCAAGGCGCGGCGGAGCGTTTCGAAGCTGTCCTCGGCGTCGCGCTTGAAGACGACGTGAACGTTTTTTTCGATCGCCGTCAGCCCGGCCAGCCCGAGCTCGAACGAGCCCATGTGCGCGGTGAGGACGATCGCGCCGCCGCCGCTCTTGCGCGCCGCGTGGTAGGCGTCGAAACCGATGACCGCATCGACGCGGGCGCGGAGCTGCTCGGGCGTTTGGTTCTGGCTGCGGCCGATGTCGATGACGAAGTCGATAAACCGCCGCACGACGGCCCGGCCGTAGGCGCGGCAGTCGGGCTCGGAAAGCGTCGGCGAAATCAACCGCCGGGCGTTAGCGGTCGCGGCTTCCAGTGCCTTGGGCGAATAGCGGATGGCCATCCGTCCCGCCAGGCGCTTGAGCATCATGGCCAGCCACGGGACGCGCCGCGAGAACGAGAACAGGCGCCGCAGCCACCAATGCGCGACCGGCCCGAGCTTGGCGGGCGGCTTGGCGGGCGCGGCGGGGCGCTCGGCCGGCGGATGGGCGATGAGAATCTTCGCTGAACTCATGCGGCGTGGCTTCTGTTCTTTGTCGGGCTCGAGGTTCGTCGCATTCCTTCTGTCATCTGGGGCGTTGCAACTTCAATTGTAGCGAGTCCTGCCGAGATACTCGTCATCCTGAGAGGGTGTCTGCAAAGTTTCCAACTGCGTCATCCCGAGGTACTCCGAGGGATCTCGATTCCATGAAAATCGCTCGAAATCCCGAGATCCCTCGGAGTACCTCGGGATGACGATACACCTGAAGTCGGTACGCTCTACGCAGGTGTGCGGTGCAGCGTGATCGTTCCGCGCGCCACGACCGATTCGCCGACCCGGGCCGTCACGTCGCAGAGCTGCAACTGGCCCATCATGCGGGTGAGCGTCGATTGCAGCTCGATCCGCACCGGCGGGGCGACGGGCTGCTCGAATCGCACGTCAACGTGGGCGAGTTTCCCCGCCTCCGGTGCGCTGGCCGGAGCGGTGAGTCCCGAAAGCTGCGCGAGCGCCTCGGCGATCAACACGCCCGGCACGATCGGCCGGTCGGGGAAGTGACCGGCGAAAAAACTCTCCTGGCCGGTGAGGTTCCAGTAACCCGTCGCGCTCTGGCCGACGCGCACTTCGGTCACGGCGGTGATGAATCGAAACCCTTCCCCGTGGGGCAGCTTTGCTAGCCAGTCGGTCGGCGCGGCCGCCTCAATCGGTGCGGCCGGGCCGGCGCCTTGCTGCTGCTGCACGTATTTCGCCAGCGACGAAACACTCTGAAACACCTCGCGGCCGACGGCTTCATTGGGCACTTTAATGCCGAACTTTTTCTCCAGGCTCGTGACGAGCAAAAGCATGTCGAGCGAGTCGAGATCGACCGACCCGCCGAAGAACGCCATGTCGTCGGCGATCACCGCGTCGGGGCCGAGCTTGAGATCGCGGCGGAGGATCGTCTTCAGATTCGCCAGAATGTCGGGGTCAATATCATTTGCCATTGTGTTTGCGTTTGCTCTCCGGTGGCGATTTTGAGGATTCGCAGTTCTTTGGCAAGCCGCCGCCGCTGGAGAAACCGATTGGCCGTGATACAACCGTGCCGGATGAACCGGTTGAACTATTCTCTGGGCCGCCTCGTCGTCCGATTCGTCGGCGGGCATACGCTGAAGTTCAGGGTTCTCCACCGCGACCGATTCGAGCAGCAGGCGGGCGGATTCGTGCTGGCCTGCACTCATTTAAGTCACCTGGAGCCGGTGATCGTTAGCGGTCTCTTGCGCAGAAACATCGACTGGATGGCCCGCATCGAGTTCTACAAGTACCGCATCGGTGCGAAGCTGCTGGAAGCAGTGGATGCGTTCCCCGTCAACCGCCAAGGCGTGCCTGTGAAGGCGATCCGCACCGGCATCGAGCGGGCACGGGCGGGGCGGGTGGTCGGCATTTTCCCGGAAGGCGGCGTGGTGCTCGGGGCCGACGCGATCATCAACGGCGGGCCGTTCAAGCTCGGCGCGTGTACGATCGCGCAGCACGCGCAAGTGCCGATCATGCCGGTGGTGGTGCTGGGAACGCGGCAGCTGACGCACGTGCGGCCGTGGCTTCCGGTGCCGCGCCGGGCGAAACTGTGGGTGATCTTCGGCCCGCCGATCGCGCCGCCGGCGCCGGGCACGCCGCGCCGCGCGAGGCGGATTGAGTTGGGCGAGCGGCTGAGGCTGGGTTTCATGTCGGCGTACGAGGAATTGCGGCGAACGTACGAAATCGCAGAACACCACGTGCCGCCGGCGTCGAATACATCGGCGCGGCCCGTTTAGCCGCCTCGCGTGCGAGGCGCGTTGGTTTGCGATCGAAAACGCGCCCCGCACGCGGGGCAGCTAAACGGGGACAATTATTCTCACGGTCTGACGCAGAAAATTCATGAGCGACGTCTTCTACAAACTGGTTCGCGTTTTAGGCCGGCACGCGTTCTGGTTGACGGCAAACAGCGTGATACTTCACGTCGAGCGGACGCGGCGGGCCGGCCCGTTCATTCTCGCATCAAACCATCTCAGCCCGTTCGACGTGCCGCTGCTTATTCGGCACACCCGTTGCCTTCTCGAATTTGTCAGCATCGTCGAAGTATTTCGCAAGCCGTTCCTCGGCTGGTTCTATGGCTCGATGAACGCCTTCCCGCACGATCGGTCCAAGCCCGACAGCCCGACAGTCCGCATCATCCTCGACCGCCTGGCGCGCGGCCGGGTGGTGGCGATGTTCCCGGAAGGGGGCGTTCGCGAGCTGGATCGATCGGTCGTCACCGGAGGACGGATGCGCCCCGGCATCGGCCGGCTGGCGATGCTCGCGAACGTACCCATCCTGCCGGCAGTGGTGGTGCAATCGGGCCTTTACTCGCGATGGATCAACTGGATACCGTTGCGGCGAGTCCGGTACGGCGTGATTTATGGTTTGCCGCTCGAACCGCGGTCGGATCTGGATAAATCCGCCGCCGCGACCGACCTGGAAGAGCGACTGCGGGCGGCGTTTATCGAGCTCTATCGAGAAATCACCGAAGCGATGGCGACGAAGTAATTTGTCGCTCCCGACGATTTTCGTGCATAAACTGGACGTATCTCTCGCGAACCGTTACGAATAAACGCCGCAGCGCGGCGTCGTTGGCGGAATGGCAAATCTTGTTGGGAAACGGTAAGTCCACGTGAATATTCGTCACTCCATGCAATGCCTGCTGATCGCCGTCATCACATTCGCGGGCGTGCTCTGGCCGCGCGCCGCGCGGGCGGACGATGGCGATTTCGGGCTGTCGACCACGTTGTCGGACGGCCCTTACTTCCCGCCCAACCGCTGGGTGCCGGTGCGCGTGCAGGCGATCAACCGATCTCAGTCGGCCGTCTCGGGCAAAATCGTGTTTACGTTCGTCGGGCAGAACGAGACCGCAGCGTTCCGCCTGCCGCTGACGGTGGCGGCGCGGTCGCACGCTTCGCTTAATGCGTACGTGTACATTCCGCTCCCGCCTGATCCGCCGCGCCGAAAAGACGTCGCCCGACCGCCAATCTGCTTCGCCGACTGGGTCAACGATGCGGGGGAGCGAATCTATCATGCGTCGGTCCTCGGCCAGGCGGTCGAAGATGAAGGCGACGGCCCCGTCGGCCGGGTTCGCATCGATCGGCCGTTCGTCATGTCGATCGCCTCCCTGTTCGATGCGCCCTCGCCGCTGCCGGAATCGGCGGTGGACAATTCCGTATTCGTCGAGCTGTTTCAATCAACGCAGGGGACCAAGATTATCTTCACCGGCGGCGATGTCGGCGAAGCGCCGCGCGATCTGCTCGGGTACGACTCCACCGGCGTGGTGGTGCTCGACGGCAGCGCGATTGAACGGCTCGACCCGGCCCAGCAGCGCGCGTTGCTCGACTACATGGCCGAAGGCGGCACGATACTACTGGCCGATCCGCTGGGCGCGACCGACCTCTCCGCCACCTGGCTCGGGCCGTACCTGCCGGCGCGGGCCATCGGCTCGCACTTTGCCGACCACATCACCATCGGAATCGGCGAGAAGGCCGTCAACCACAAGCTTGTCACGCCTCTTGAAATCACGGAGTGGACTGCTGATCCCGCCATCGCCGGTGCGCAGATCATCGCGAGCGATTCGCACTACGTGCACGCCGCGTACAAGTCGGTGGGGCTCGGGCGATTGATCGTCACCAGCTTTCCGCCCAATGCGTTTGACGCCAAAAACGCCGCCACCCGCCGGCTGTGGTCCAGCCTCTTTCCCGCATCGCCGCGATTGAGATTGGAAGACAGCCAGCTGTCGGGCGAGCAGCGGGAGTTTCTCGGTTCGATGGTGGGCTTGAAAGTGCCGCCCTGGAAACTGGCGGCCGCGGTGGCGGCGGGGTACGTGTTGATCGTCCTGGCAATCCAGCTCGCCGCCCGGCAGGGCCGCCGGCCGACCGGATTCGCCGTCACCGTCGCGGCCTCGCTGCTGATCGCCGGCGGGCTCGGGTTGTTTGCGATGTTCCGCGATAAATCGGTCGCGCTGAGCATCGCGCGGATCGACGTGATCGATCTCGACCACGGCGGCCTGCGGACCGAGACGGCATCGCTGCTCGGGCCGGTAAATGAATCACTATCGCTCAGCGCCGTGCCGGGCGCGAGCCTGCGGCCGGTGACGACGGTCGGATCGAAGTCGTCCGACATTCAAATCGCGCCGCTGCTGGCGGACAAGACGGGCGTTTCGCCGTCGCGGCTCGATTACGTCTGGCAATCCCGGGCTGCCGTGCCGGCGACGGTCTCGCTCCTGGCGCGCGGGCGATTCGACGAGCGCGGCGTTGCCCTCACGATCGACAACCGCGTCGGCCCGATCACCGGCGCGGTGCTCGTCGGCAGCGGCGGGCGATTCACGCTGCCCAATCTGCCGCTGGGAGAAACGTCGGCCCGCGCCGACGACTCGGGGCTGGCGCTGCCCTCGCTGCAGCTCGATCTGGAACACCTGCGCGGGGAGATTCTCGACGCCGCGATGACGCCCGCTTCCATCGGCCGCATGCTCAACGTGCTGCACGCCGATGATGCCGTCAGCCTCGCCGGTTGGCTGAGCGATCCGCTGCCGCCGCTAATGCGCTTGCCCGCCGATGCGCCACCCGCGGTTTCGCACGACAACTCGCTGGTCCGCTCGCACCTGGAAATCGAGCCGTCGCCGGTCGGCAGTAAGGTGCACATCTCCAAGGCGTTCACGCAGATGCTGAATACGGAGATGACCGCGATTCCGTACGTCGCCGACAAGCGGCAATGGACGGACAGCTATATCTCGGTGGATTTTGTGGTCGGTTTTGCGTTTCCGACTGCGATCGGGAAAGTGCGGACCACGCAGGCGACGATCGACCTGCAGGCCAACGCGCCGCAGCAGACGGTGACGATTCGCCGCGGGCAGGTGGAGTCGGGGAACGTGCGGAGCGAAGCGGGCGGGCCGGTGATCGCGGCGTGGGACAAGCTCATCGGCGCCAAGTCGGTGACGTTCGACATCTCGCCCGGCGACGTGGACGTCAACGGCTGGCTGTGGCTACGGGTGAGCGTCGACGGGCCGAGGGAGAATGAAGCGCGGTGGCGGTTCCAGGATTTGTCGGTGAGCTACGAAGGCGTAATCGACGGCCCGCCGCAGGCGGCAGTCATGCCGGCGCGCGAGGCTCCCGCGCCGTTTCAGCCGACCCCGCCGGCCAAGCGTTCGGCGGTGAAAAAGCCGGCCACGCCCAAGCCGCCCAAGACTGCGACGACCAAATCGACTTCGAAGAAGAAAGATACTCCATAGGTGCACCCCCATGCCCATTGATCGATCCGCCCCAATCCTCCGCACCGAGTCGCTGACCAAAAAGTACGGCGACAACACCGCGCTCGATGACCTCTCGCTCACCGTCCACCGCGGCGAGGTGTTCGGCTATATCGGCCCGAACGGTGCAGGAAAGACCACAACATTCCGCATCCTCTGCGGCCTGCTCGACCCGACCAGCGGCAAGGCGTTCGTCGCGGATAAGGACGTCACCGGCAATAAAGATCTGATCAAGCAGCTCGTCGGCTTTCTGCCGGACAACTTCGGCGTCTACCCGACGCTGCGGGTGTGGGAATACCTCGACTTTTTCTGTGCCGCCTACCGCGTGCCGAAAAAACTTCGCGCCGAGCGCATCGACAAGTGCCTGACGATCGCCAACGCGATGGAATTCAAGGATAAGTTCATGGGCGCGCTCAGCCGCGGCATGAAGCAGCGCGTCGGCATCGCCAAGACGCTCGTACACGATCCGCAACTGCTGATCCTCGACGAGCCGGCCGCCACCATCGACCCGCGGGCGCGAATCCTGATGCGGCAACTGCTCCGCGAACTGGCCGACCTCGGGAAGGCCGTGTTAGTGAGCAGCCACATCCTGCCGGAGCTGGCGGACGTGTGCGACACGGTCGGCATCCTGCAACAAGGCAAGCTGGTGGCGTGCGGCGCGGTGCAGCAAATCCTTCGCGACGTCCGCCAGAACCGCCTGATGGAAATCCGCGTGATCGGCCCGATCGAGCAGGCGAAGCAAATCCTCGCCACCGCCCCCGGCACGTGGACGCCGGTGGAAGGCGCAATCACCGAAAACACGCTCCGCTACGAAGTACAGGCCGACGAACCGCAACTCGCCAAGGCCGTCCTCCTGCTGATGCAGAACAAAATCGCGGTCACGCACTTCGCCGAAGTGCCCGCGGATCTGGAAGACGTGTTTATGAGCTTGACAAAATAAGAGAGGACTCGACCCAGATCATTTTGCATTTTGCATTCTGACTTCTGCATTTACCCTATGAACCCCCTCGTCCGCAAAGAACTTCTCGGCCTGTTCCGCCTCAAGCGCGTCGCTGCGATTCAGGTGGTGTTTGTCGCCATTCTCGGGGCGATCGTGATGGCCACCTGGCCGCAGCAGGGGATGCTTTCGCTGAGCGCGCAGGGGCAGGACTCGCTCCTGCTCGCGCTGATCTTCGGGCAGCTCGTCATGCTCGTGCTGCTCGTGCCGGGCATTGCGGCGGTCTCCATCACCGGGGAAAAAGAGCAGAACACGATGGAGATGCTCTACGCTTCTCGCCTCACGCCGGTGCAGATCGTCATCGGCAAGATCGTGGCGGCGGTAAGTTATCCGGTCATGCTGCTGCTGAGCGGCCTGCCGTTCGTGGCGCTGCTGGGGTGGCGCGGCGAAGTGGCGACGGGGCTGCTCATTCGCGCGTACGCGGTGCTCGTCGTGGCGGCGGTGTTCATGGCGGTGGTTTCGCTGGCGATCAGCAGCCTGTTCAAGCTCAGCTCGACGGCGTTGGTCGTCGCGTACGTGGTGATGCTCGCCGCCGTCGGCGCGACACTCGTGCCGGCGGCAATCATGATCGAAGGGCAGTCGGGCCTCGTTGCGGCGGCGCTCCACTACGTTCGCGCGGTTTCGCCGGTGGCGGCGGTGCTCTCGCTGCTGCGGCCGGAACTTTCCGACCTCAACGGCGACATGCATCACAACCTCTCGATCTGGATCGTGTTCCTGCCGGTAGCGTGCGGAATCATCGTCGCTTGCGTGCTGATCCTCATCGCGAAGCTCAGCCGATCGCCCGTTAGCAGCGACGGGTTTGACGCCACCGCCGGCGCCGACGTCCGCCGAACGATGGGCCGGCGCGTCATGTTCCTCATCGACGACAAGAAAAAGCGCAAACCCTTCGGCCGATTCAATCCGCTGATGTCGAAGGAAAAGCGCACCAACAACCTCCGCAGCGGCAAGGTGATGGTGCGGATTTTCTACGCGGCGCTGCTGCTCTCGCTGGGCCTGGCGGTGATGAGCCTGTACGGCAACGCCGAGCACCCGGACTTGCTCAAGTACGTCGCCAGCGTGCTGGTGGCGTTCCAGATCGGCATCATCGCGCTGATCGCGCCGAGCCTCACCAGCAGCACCATCAGCGGCGAGATCGAAAACGGCACGTTCGAAACGCTTCGCCTATCGCGCCTCACCGGCGGGCAGATTTTCTGGGGCAAATTCCTCCCCGCATTTCAGCCGGCCGTCCTGCCGATCCTGGCGCTCATGCCGGGCTACATGGCGATCGTCTACATCAACCCCGGCTACGAGCGGCCGCTGGAAATTCTCATGCTCGTGGTGGTGGGAGCGGTGGCGTTATGCTGTGCGATCGGGATCGTCTGCAGCGCGTTCGTCGCCAACACCGCCCGCGCAACGGTCGCGGCGTACCTCATCGTCGCGACCTTGTTCGTCGTGCCCGCGGCCGGCTGGTGGGCGCTGCAGGCGGGCGTGCTGCCGGGCGGATACAAGCTGGCGTTCATCAGCCCGCTGGTGATGGGCCTGAACTTGCTGCCGGATTCGTCGAGCCAGATTCTAAACCTTTGGCCGGAACACCTGATGGTGATCGGCGGGCTGTTCGTGGCGGCGCTCGTGATCGCGCGATTGCGGCTGGCGGTACTTCTGCACCGAGGGTGAACCCGAGATGAACCGATTTGGAATGACCTACTCGTTACCACACAGGCCGCCGCGCCCAGCCACGGAAAACGCGCGCTCGGGTGCCATGGCGCCGCGAGGTGTGTGGGTTCATTTCGTCAATATGCGTCACCACTTTCGGTCCTGGCGCAGCCTGATTTTTCGTGGCACGGGCGGCCCGCCCGTGTCTTTGTCTCCGCAGAAAGCCATGGGCGAGCCGCCCATGCCACTTAAAACTGCATCACTTCCGCACCTTCCCAGATTCATCTGCGCGAATGCAGTTCTAGTAATCGCGCTTGCCATAGCGCCGGCATCGGCCGCCGATCTTCCTGACACGCTGCCGTACGGCATGGCCGGCGTGCCGATGACGCCGATCGTCCGTGTGAATGAGACGCAACCGCGCACCGTCGAACTGCTGGGCGAGGCGATGAAAACGCCGTACCTGCCGCGCCGCGTGCAGCTGGTGACAGAGCTCGGCCTGACCAAGCTGCCCGCCGCCGCGAAGTTTCTGCGTGAAGCGATGGCGGACCCTGAGCCGCAAGTCCGCGCCGCCGCCGCGTGGTCGGCCGGGCAGGTGGGCGAGCCTTCGCTCGTCGCCGATTTGAAAAAACTCCTGCACGACTCGGATGCTCACGTGCGGATTGAAGCCGTGCTGGCCGGTGCAGCGCTCGGCGATGCGTCGTTCATCGACGCCGGGCTTGCCGATGCAGATACGTCGGTCGTCGTCGCCGCCGTGTCGGTCGCGGGCGCGGGCCAGGCAGGTAAGCTCGTCGCGATCTGCAACGCAGCGCCGGCGACGGGTGACTCGAACGCGCCGGGCAATGCCGGCAAATCGGCAACGGCCGGCGGCGCTCCGGCGATCGACGCAACCGCGCTCCGCATCACCGCCGTCCGCGCCCTCGGCCGGATCGGCGATTCCCAAAACTCCAATCCAGTCGCGAAGTTTCTCAATGACCCCGCCGTCTCGCTCCGCGCCGCCGCCGTCGAATCCATCGGCCGAATGAAAGCGGCCGGGCACTCCGGCACGGTCGAATCGTTGCTGGCCGATGCGCATCCGACCGTTCGCCGCTCGGCGCTGGTCGCAATGTCGCTCCTGGCCAAACCGTCGCCGGCGCTCAATGACGCGGGGCCATCCACGCAGCAATTCCAGCAGCGATGCATTACCGCACTGGCCGATGAGGATTTGTCCGTCCGCGAGACGGCCGCCCGGCTGCTGCAAACATCGCCCACCTCCGACGCCTTGCCGGCGCTGATGGCGAACCTGCCGAACGAATTGTCGCGCCTGCACACGGCCGTGCGCGAAGCCATCGTCGCGATCGGCCCGGCGGCGGTGGCGTCGGCGGAAAAACTGCTCACCGATTCCAACCCGCGGCGCCGCGAAGACGGCTCGTACCTCCTCGGCGGGTTGAAAAGCGCCGCGAGCCTCGAAGCGCACATGGCGCTGATGAAAGACCCCGACTGGCAGGTCGTCCGCCAGGCCGCCGTCTCGCTCGGGCAGATCGGCCGGAAGGAAGCCGCGCCCGCCGTCGCCGCGGTTTCGCACCTGGCGGATCAGCCGGTGCTCGAGCCGCTCTCGATGGAAGCGATCGAGCAGTCGATCGTCACGTCGGCCGAGCTGGGCGATGTGTCGATGCTGCCGATGTGCAAGACGATCCTGCCGGCGCGGGCGAAGTATTCCGGCACCTTCCGCGCCGCCGGCGCGTTCCTGATCGGCCGACTCGGCGATCGGGATGACAAGTCGCTCAGCAAAATGCTCACGCACCCGCTGAGCGACCTTGAAGAGGCCGACACCGTGAAGTTCGAGTGCGTAAAAGCGCTCGGCCAACTCAAACTCCCCGCCGCCGCCGGTGTCGTGGGGAAGGACCGGGCCAGCGCCAAGTACCTCGGCGACGCCCGGACCGATTGGCTGGACTACTGGGTGCGCTCCCGAGTCCTCGGCCCGCAGCCGCCGCTCACGCCGTTCCCGATGAACTGGGAAGCGTCGACGAGCGTGTATCCTGTGCGGTGATTAAATCGTTCATAATTCCCGCGGCCCGACTGCTTGCAGCCGGACGACACTTGGTTTTTGATCCGAACCGATCGGCTATATAATTCGTACGTTCAAGCCTTGGCGCGCGACGCGCCGATTGCATTGGGGAGCCATGCGACTGTCGACTTTTATCAATATCACGCTACTCATGCTGGCTGGTTGCTCCAGGAAGGACCGCCCGGAGGCCGCCGTGCCGCCGCCCGCGCCGCCGGCGGTGCGGGTGGACGATATCGCGCTCAGCTACCCGCGGCTGACTGCGGTGACGAACGAGCCGGTGCTCGTCTCGGCTCAATTCGCCGCGCTTTGTGCGCCCGCGTATGACCCCGAGGCCGATCTCAAGAAGTTCGGCCCGCACGCGCAGACGGCCGTCCGCATTTTCATGAACGACTCGGCCGCGGGCGCGTTTCGCGCCGCGTCGGGGAACTATCCGGTCGGGTCGGTCGTCGTGAAGGAAAAGCAAAGCCGCGCTCCCGTCGCCGGGCTGTCGAAAGATCCGAATCAATCGACCGACGCTGTCGGCGGGATGATCAAGCGGGCGCCGGGTTACGACCCGGCCCACGGCGACTGGGAATACTTCTACTTCACCAGCGGCGGAAAGATCGAAAGCGGCCGGATCGAATCCTGCGTCAACTGCCACGCGGCGGCGGCAAAAAAGGGCTACGTTTTCGGCGACTGGCGGCAGGGATCGTAAGCGATAAAACTGGCGGGGCGAGTACCTTCAATGGTATGGTTGCGGACCGGCAATGCGGGGATCATATAATGGAAAGACCTTCCTTCGATGCTGTTAGTGCAACACTGCCACCGGCACAACCGAACCAATCCCTGATCGACGGGCTGGCGTGTCTGCAGGCGCTGGCGGTCGCGGAACGTCCCATCGGGTCGCGGGAGATGGGCCGGCAGCTCAATCTTGAATCGACGCGCGTCAATCGCCTGCTTAAAACGCTGGCCCACCTGGGCATCGCGCAGCAGACGCCGAATCGGCGGTACGTGCCCGGGCCGGGCATGCACGTGATTGCGGCGCAGGCGATGTTCGGCTCTGGTTTGCTTCGCCGATCGGTCGGGCCGTTGAATTCGCTGCGCGATTTCAAGCTGACGGTCGCGATGGGCGTGTTGTGGCACAACCACGTGGCGTACCTGTTCTCCGCCAAACCGAACGCGCGCCTGGGCGAAGCGGTCGGGCGGATCGGCTTGTTCGCTGCGACCCGGACGGGCATCGGCATGGTCCTGCTATCGCGGATGAAACCCCGGGCTGTCCGCGAACTGTACCGCGGCGAGGATATTCCGAATTACTCCGGCATCGAGGCGCTCCTGCGCGAGCTTAAGTCGGTTCGCGATCGGGGTTACGCTCTGGTGCGGCCGTCCGCGGACGAACCGACGCAGATCATTGCGGTTGGCGTTGAGAACGAAGCGGCCGGGATCGCGCTGACGGGTGAATTCAAGGCCGCGGAGCGTCCCGCGCTGCTTAAAGCCCTGCGATCCGCCGCCGCCGAGATCGGCGCGACCGCAGCCAGATCACTTCGTTAACGGAGCAACCATGCCGTCAATTATGTTGACCGATGCACAGCGGGCCGAGTTCGATCTGAACGGGTTTCTCGTGATCGAAAATGCGCTCTCACCGGCCGAGGTGCAGAAGTACCTGGCGATCGTGGATTCACTCGATCAGCGTCTGCCGACGACGTTCGGCGGGAAATCGCGCAAGCCCGGCGAGGCATTGGAAGTTCGGAACAGCTTCGCCGTCGAGCCGAAGCTGCTCGACATCATCATGCACGAAGGAGGTTTCCCCGCGATCGCGGATTTGATGGGGCACAACATCTGCGTGACGACGTCGCACGTGTTCGTCCGCCCGCCGACGCCCGGTGCGAAGGAAACCTTCAAGGCCAGCGGCTGGCACAAGGACGGCCCGCCGCACGAGGACACGCCGCCGGGCAATAATCGCTGGCCGTGGCAGTACACGAAGATCGGGTATTTTCTGACCGACGTGACAATCCCCGACGCCGGCGCCTTGCGCGTTGTGCCCGGCAGCCATCGCGTGCTCTACCCCGCGTGGAAGCCGGGCTCGGCCGATCCGTACGGGATGATCGAAGTGAAGGTGAAGCCCGGCGATGCGGTGATCTTCGAGAACCGCCTGTGGCACGCCGTCGGCCCGAACTTTTCCAACGTGGCGCGGAAGAATATTTACATCGGCTACTGCTGGCGGTGGATGCGTCCGATCGACTACTTGCAGCCGGACCCGGCGTTGCTTGAGCGCGTCGGCGTGGTCGAGCGGCAGTTGCTCGGCGAAGTGAAATCGCCCATCGGCTACATCACACCCACACCGGCCGACGTGCCGCTGAAGGCGTGGATCGAAAAGCGGACGGGTAAGAGCATCGGCCCGACGACGGGCGGGATGATTTAAACGGACTTCACGTAGCACGGGCTACCAGCCCGTGTCCAACCTACGTAGAGCGGGCGGTGGGCGCTCAAGATTTGAAAACCACGTCGCGAGCGGGAAGTCTTCTTGTCGCGTTGCACCTTCGTCGAAATGCCTGGCCGCTCGGAGGGTGATTTTTCAAACTTTGGACCGTGTAAGTCCGCTCGAAGTTGGTTGGACATGGGCCGGTAGCCCATGCTACGTGAAGATCAGCGATTCAGTTTCGCGGGTTGCGTGACGAATAGTTTGGTTGTCATAATAGATTTATGCACCAACCAACCCAACTCCGCGCGTCGATATTGATATTCCTCCTGGTCGCCGTGCTGGCTGGCCCCGCGTTCGCGGAAAATCCGCCGGCGAAAAAATTCCCCAATGGCCTGCCGACTGCGGACGATTACTTCCCCATCGCCGTCTGGCTGCAGGAGCCGCGCGACGCCGAGAAGTACAAGGCGATCGGCGTGAATCTCTACATCGGCCTGTGGGAAGGGCCGACCGAAGAGCAGCTCAAGGTGCTGGAAAAAGCGGGCATGCCGGTGATCTGCGACCAGTCGCCGGCGTCGCTGAAGTTCATCGATCGCAAGATCATTGTCGGCTGGATGCACGGCGATGAGCCGGACAATGCGCAGGAAATCCCCGGCGGCAAAGGGTACGGCCCGCCGATCACGCCGGAGAAAATCGAGACCGAATACAAGCAGATGAAAAAGGCCGACCCCAGCCGACCGGTGATTCTCAATCTCGGACAAGGCGTTGCCTGGGACGGCTGGATCGGGCGCGGCGTGCGGACGAATCATCCCGAGGATTACGCCGAGTACATCAAAGGGGCTGATCTCGTCTCGTTCGATATTTATCCCGTCACGGCCGCTGCGAAGGACACGGATGTCGCCGGTAAGCTGTGGACCGTGCCCTTCGGCGTCGAGCGGCTCGTCAAATGGACGGGAAACGAAAAGCCTGTCTGGAACTGCATCGAAACCACGCACATCGGCAACCCGGATGTAAAGCCGACCGTCGCCCAGGTGAAGAGCGAAATCTGGATGTCGATCATCGCCGGCTCGCGCGGGCTGATCTATTTCTGTCACGAGTTCAAGCCGACGGAAAATGACCACGCGCTGCTGAGCGACAAGCAGATGGCCGAGGGCGTGAAGGAAATCAACGCGCAGATCAAGTCGCTGGCGAAGGTGATCAACGCCGAACCGGCGAAGGTGTCGGCCAAGATCGAGCCGGCCGACGCAAAAATCCCGATCAGCAGCATGACCCGCCGTCACGACGGCGCGACCTACGTCTTTTCCGTCGCGATGCGCCCGGGCGACACCGAGGCCACCTTCACGCTGCCCAAATCCGGCAATACCGTCGAAGTGATCGGCGAAGACCGCAAAATCACCGCTAAAGGCGGCGTATGGAAGGATGAATTCAAGGACTACGGCGTGCACCTGTACAAGATCAAGGATTAAGCGACCGGAACATTTCCGCGATAAGATAAAGTGCCGATGCATGGATGAGGCTGTCCCCGATACTCCGGCACAGTCCGTTCGAATAAGTTGCTTCCTGTGAATTTGAAATACTTCACCCGGGAGCCATCATGAACGCAGTCACTTCGCCCCTTCTCGCCGACTTCATTTGGATCGGCGGCGGCACGCTTGGTCTGATTATTTTGATCGTTGTGATCGTGCTACTTGTCCGTCGATGAACGGGCACAACGTTTCAGCCGGGGCACCCGGGTGTGCGCTTGCCGTACGGGCCGGCGTGCTTCAGGCAGTCGGCCCGTCGTGCGCCGATCATGAAAACGGCTACTTGGCGGCTGCCTTTTGCATGTTTCTGAGCCCTTCTTCGAACTCTTTGCCGACCATCTTGTCCATGTTCACCATCAGGGCGAAAGCCTTGCCCATAAAGTTGTTGTTGCCGGTCATCAACCAGGTGACAACGGTCTGATCGCCATTCGGAACGAACGTGAAATCAGCGATGTTGGTGGCTTTGAACGGGCCGGTGAAGACCAGCTTCATGCGCACCAGTTCGTTCGGCTTACTTTCTAGAATCGTTGTCTGCCCCTCGCCGGCCTTGTTGTTGCCCGACCACGCATACACGGCGCCCGCGCCGGCCGGCGAGCCGGTGAAGGTCTTCTTCATCGCCGGATCCAGCTTCTCAAACGGTGACCACTCGGCCCATCGATGAAAGTCATTCACTAACGCAAACAGCGGCGCCGCCGGCAGCGGAATGGTCAGGCTGCGAGTGATCCGAAACGCCGCCGGCTGCATTGCGACGAAGACCAGCAGCCCAACGATGATCACCACGACGACGGCCAAAACGATGTAGAGCAGCATGTGGGATATTCTCCGAACGGCCGGCAAAAAAGAAAGGGCGCTAAAGAAGTCTTCTTTAGCGCCCTTTGACAATCAACTTGAGAGTCGATTCGACTTACGCTTCGACGTGCTCCGGTCGATTGGCGAGCCAGTCTTCCAACGTCGCCACGCGGCCAGGGAACATCTTGCTGCGCGCCAGGAATCCCGCGCCGTGCTGCGGCATCGGGTCCTGATCCGTCGGCTGGTAACGCAAATCCACGCTCCAGCGCACGTGATCGGAATTGTTCGGCGTGCTGCTGTGCAGCAGGCGATCGTTAAACAGAATCGCGCTGCCGGCCGCCACGGGAAGGGCGATGATCTCGCGCTTCTTTACTTCTTCCTCAACGACCTTCGCATCGCTCTCGAGGTAGCCGGTGCCGGTGACGCCCTCATTGTGGAATTCGATCACGCGCTTGCGGTGCGTGCCGGGGATGAGGTGCAGGCAGCCGTTCTCGTGCGTGGAGTCGACCATCGGAATCCACACGGTAATGACCGGGTTCGCATTCGCGTCCGGCCAGTAACTCTTGTCCTGATGCCACGGCACCGCGCCGGCCGCGACTTTCGGAACCTTCGGGCGCACGTTGTAAACCGGATTCGAAAAAAGCTCCGGGCCGATTAACGACTCGACAGCGTCGATGATTTTCGGATTGCGCATCAGGTCGAAGTAACCCGGCAGGCGGTCCCTCCAGCTTCGGCCGTACTTGAGAAAGTCGGCATCGGTGAGATTCGCGAAGAGGCGCGCCAGGCGGTACTTGAACGGCGCGTCTTTCAGCGGGTCGGTGATCTTGCCGTCTTTCATCAGGTTGTCGGCGATCATATCGACCTTGGCCGCCATGGCCGCCTTCACGCCGGCGAGGTCGGCTTCATTCAGCAGGCGGTCGAGCACGATGTAACCGTCGCGTTCGTACTTGGATTTCTGTTCAGCGGTGAGACTGCCGTACGGCGTGGTCAGCATTTCGGTCGCGGGCATTCGAGGCTCCTTGTTCGTGGCACCGACCATTTGGCCGGTTGATGTAGGGAAGTCTACGATCGCTACCTCAAAAGGCAATTGCCCACAATCACGATTTGTGGTACAAAATCACCATGACCGACGTCGCCGGGCCGATCCAGCAATGGCCGATAACCTTGGATGGCCGGCCTGTCATCCGGCAGGCGGCGATCAGCATACACGGCACAAAATCGATCGAAAAGTACCAAATGCTGGGGTTTTGGTGCATCCACCTCTACCACTACAGCGCCGATTTGAAGGTCAACGGCCGCTGGTACGAAATCCATCCCGGCTGCGTGAGCATTCTCCCGCCGGATGCGGATTTGGAGTACCGCTACCGCGGCCGATCAGAACACGCGTATGCTCACTTCTCCCTGCCCGGTGCGAGCAAGGCCAGCCCCCAGCGGCTGCCGGCGATGCAGCAACTCGGGCCGCGGTTCGCGAATTTCGACCGCGAGTTCCGCCAGGCCATCTCGTGGCAGGCGGGCAGCATGCTGCGCGCGGAAATCCGCCTGTGGGATTTGCTCTGGCAATTGCACGACTCAGCCGCGACCGCGCCGGGCCAGGCGGTTACGATTCACCCAGCCGTGCGCCGGGCGATGCAGCTGATCGAACTCAAACTCTCCGAGCCGCTGCGCATCGCCGCGCTGGCGGATGAAGTGCAAATGTCGCACAACCATTTAATCCGCCTGTTCCACACCGCGACCGGCCAATCGATCGTGCAGTACGTGCGGCAACGCCGCGTTGAGCGCGCGGAGCACCTGCTGCGATTCAGCACCCTGCCGATCAAGGTGATCGCGCGGCAGGTGGGCCTGGGCGATTTGCATTTGTTCAACAAGACGATGCGCCGCCTGCGCGGGCAATCACCGCGGGCGGTGCGGGGAGGAAAGTCATGATTCAGGTCGGCATCATCGGTTTCGGGCGGATCGGCGCGGAGCATGCGGAGTGGATCGCGCAATCGTCGAACCTGCGCGTGGCGGCCGTCTACGATCCTACGCCGGCTCGGCGCGCGGTGGCGGAGTCGATGGGATTGAACGCTGTCGATTCTGTCAACGGAATTTATGGCGAACATATTGAGGCCGTTCTCATCGCTATGCCTACGTCGATGCACTTCGACGCCGCGTTCCTTGGGCTCATCAACAATCGGCACGTCATGATCGAAAAGCCGATCACGCTGAATCTGTCGCAAGCGAAGACGCTCCACGAAACCGCGAAGTCGAGTGGGAAAATCGTAAGCGTCTTCCACAACCGCCGGTGGGACGCGGACTTTCTGGCCGTGCAGCAGGCCATATCGGCTGGCACGTTCGGGCGAGTCTTCAACGTCGAAAGCCGGCTAGGCCAATGGAGCAGTTGTGTCGGCCCGGCGGCGCCGGAGTTCAGGCCGAACTGGCGGAACGAAGGCTCCTTCGGCGGCGGTGGGTTGTACGACTGGGGCTCGCACTTCGTTGATCAGATGTGGCGATTGATGTTGCCGGCCAAGCCGTTGCGGGTGTTCGCGCAGCTGCGCGGCAACGTGTGGAGCAGCGACTGCGACGACTTCGCCCGCGTTTTAATCGACTTCGACAACGGCGCCGTCGGCCTGGTTGAAATCAACACCACGACGACGCGCCCGCTCCCGCGATGGCACATTGACGGCACCGCGGGCTCGGCCTTCAGCCCGTACAGTCTGGAGTTCGACACGAGCTTCTGGGCGTCGCTCCGCTTCACCGCGAAGGAGCAGCAGTCGCACGTCACGCTCCCGCCCGCTCCGCCGGGATTGACTGAGTCGCAAATCTGGGACCGCTTCGCCGCCGCCGTGGAAGGCAAGGGCGCGCCGGCGGTCACGATCGAGTCGGTGCTGCCGACGATGTTGCTGCTCGACGCCGCCCGCGAAAGTTCGAAGATCGGCAAGGCGATCGACGTGGCAAACGATGTCGCGTGGGTTCTGTGAGTCCGGCACGTCCGCATAAACTTTTGACGGCGAAAAGCGAAAGCATTTGCAACGCAACATCCGAAAAAACCGGCATGAGCCTTACGCAATTCGGTCCGATTCGAATGGTCCTTCTTCTCCTGGCCGGCATGATTTTGGCGGCGATGATCGGTTGATCGCCATTCGTGATGAACGCGGAGACGCGGAGATAAGGAGAAGAGAAAAATTCTCTCTGCTCTTCTCCCTCTCTCCGCGTCTCCGCGTTCATTCCCTTTCCGCTCGCGTGACAGTGACGGCCGATTGAATGACAATCGACGCCGCGCGACGCGCGAACCATGACCACCGTTTTAGCCATCACGAGCGGCATGCAGCAGGCGGCCGCGCGGCTGCGCATGGGCGAGCTGGTCTCGCCGCTGCGCGAGCGCGGGATTGAGCTGCAGATCGCCGCGTGGGGGAAGAATTTAGTCGAGCGCCGGGCGCTGATCCGCTCCGCGGCGCAGTTCGATGCAGTCATCCTGCAGCGGCGATTGCTCGACCCCGGCAACGCCCGCGCACTTCGCCGTCATGCAAAAAAGATCTACTTCGACGTCGATGATGCGGTGATGTTCCACGCCGGCCAAGTCGGCTGGTGGTCGCGTTGGCGGACGGATCGGCGGTTCGCGGCGACGTGCCGGGTAGTCGATCATGTGGTGGCGGGGAACGAGTATCTCGCGGATATTTTTCGCGACAAAGGATGCGTCGCCAGCGTGCAGCCGACGGTGGTCGATCCGCTGCATTACCGCGTGAAAGTACACGGCCAACCCGCGGCGCAGCCGAGTGCGCCGGCGATAGCCGCGCGGGAAAGCACCGACGCCGTCGAAGTCATGATCGCGGAATCCACAGCGACGTCGGAGCGGGCCGAATCGCCTGCGGCGACTTCACGGGCCGACACCACCGCCGGACTCACGCCACCAGCGGAGGTTCGCCTCGTGTGGATCGGCTCGCACTCCACGATCGGCTATCTCGACTCCATTCGCCCGGCGCTGGCCGCGGCGATAAAGATCGTGCCCGGTCTGCGGCTGACGATCATCGCCGACCAGACGATGGTCGACGCGCCGGTGCCGGTGGATTTCGTGCCATGGACCGAAGCCGGCGAAGCCGAGGCGCTCGCGGCGGCGGACATCGGCATCGCCCCGACGCCCGAGGACCGCTGGACGCTCGGCAAGTGTGGCTTCAAAATCGTGCAGTACATGGCCGCGGGATTGCCGGTGATCGCGTCGCCGGTGGGGGCGAATGCGGCGATCGTGCGCGACGGCGAGACCGGCTTTCTCGCGACGACGCCGGACGAATGGACGACTCGCATCATTGAATTGTGCGGCGATATAACAACGCGCGCCAAGTTCGGCGCCATGGGCCGGCGCGACGTGTGGTCGATCTACAACACCGCCCGCGCGGCGGATTTCTGGGCGAGACTTCTGTCATCGATAAAGAAGGAATGAACGCGGAGACGCGAAGACTCGGAGAAGAAATCAAAACGCTTTCTGCTCTTCTCTGCGTCTCCGCGTCTCCGCGTTCATCATTTCTTCTTCGGCGGCTTCACGTTCTCATACGCCTTGATGAACGCCTTCACCGAAACCCCGCCAACCAACTTTGCGATCGCCGCCAGCGGCAGTTCTTCGGCGGATTTGAAGCGGACGCACGCCTTACCCATGTCCAGCTTCTTGCCGGCGGATTTGAAGGCGGCCTTGAGCTTCGCAAGCTGGCGCGGGTCGCAATAGACGCACGTCAGGTAAAGGGCCAGGTAATTCTTCTGTGCCGCGAGCCCCAGGTAAGTCAGCGGCTGCTTGTTGTAAGTGTTGGGATAAGTCGCCAGCGGCACGACGTATGCAATCATGCCGTAGCCGATTCCTTCACTGTAACCGGCCGGCAGATTGGCGAGGATGACGTCGCGGACTTTGGAAACTTCTGCCCGCCGAGCAGGATCAAGCTCAGCAAGATAATCCGCCACGGACTTGGCGTTGCTTTGCACCATGCGGAGGATCGTCTCGCCGTCCGGCACGGGGGTCAATAGCCGCCGCTGCCCGGTCGATTTTGTCGCCCGAAATACCTTCCCAAATCGATGACCAAAGGTTCGCGTTTGCATCCGATTTCAGGTAAAATTTCCTGCTTGGATTGCGGTCATGCCGCTGCGGAAAAAATGCCAGGTCATTCGCTTTTTTGAGCACGAAATAAAATGTCAGAACCCACGCCGCCGACCCCGCCGATCGATCGGATTGAAGACCTTCAGATCGAATCGGAGTTACAGGATTCGTACCTCACGTACGCCATGAGCACGATCATGGATCGCGCGCTCCCCGACGTGCGCGACGGCCTCAAGCCGTCCCAGCGCCGCATCCTCGTCGCGATGAACGATCTCAAGCTCGGGCCGCGCAGCAAGCACTACAAGTGTGCGAAAATCTGCGGCGATACGTCCGGCAACTATCACCCGCACGGCGATCAGATCGTCTACCCCACGCTCGTGCGTCTTGGCCAGGATTGGAACCTGCGCGCCACGCTCGTCGATCCGCAAGGTAACTTTGGCAGCACCGACGGCGATCCGCCGGCCGCCAGCCGATACACCGAAGCCCGCATGACCGGCGTGGCGATGGAGATGCTCGCGGACTTGGATCTCGACACCGTCGATTTCCAGCCGAACTACGACGAACGTTTGATGGAGCCGACGGTCCTGCCGGGCAAGTTCCCCAACCTGCTCGTCAACGGCAGCACGGGCATCGCCGTAGGCATGGCGTGCAATCTCGTGCCGCATAACACCAGCGAAATCTGCGACGCGATCGTAAAAGTCATCGATGAGCCGGACGTTTCGCTCGCCGAACTGCTCAAGATCGTGCCCGGCCCGGATTTCCCCACCGGCGGGATCATTCGCGGCAGCGACGGCATCGTCGAAGGTTACAAGTCCGGCCGCGGCAAGATGACGGTGCGTGCGAAGATCGAAATTGAGGAGGAGAAGAAGGGCAGCCGCGGCTCGATCATCATCACTGAGCTGCCGTACGGCGTGATCCGCAAATCGATCGTGGAGAGCGTGGCCGAGTGCGTGAAGAACGACCGCATCCACGACATCAGCGCCATCAACGACCACAGCGGCCGGCAACACGCGGTGCGCATTGTGATCGACCTGAAGCGCGACGCCGACCCGCAGGTGGTGCTGAACCAGCTGTACCAGTTCACGCCGTGCCAGATCACGGTGAGCATCATCAACATCGCGCTGGTCAACCGCCAGCCGCGCACGATGGGGCTGAAGGAACTGATCCAGCACTTCATCGAGCACCGCAAGGTGGTCATCACCCGCCGCACGCGGTTCCTGTTGAAGAAAGCCCAGCAGCGCGGGCACTTGCTGGAAGGATTGATCTTTGCCGTCTGCGATATCGACGAAGTGGTGAAGCTCATCCGCAGCAGCAAGACGCGCGAAGAAGCGATCGAGAAGTTGCGCCAGCGCGCGTTCCGTATCGCCCCAACGCATCCGGCCGCCCCGCAGATTCCGGAAGTGCTGATGCGCAAGGCCGAGCGCGGGATCACACTCACGCAAGTGCAGGCCGAGGCGATCGGCCGGCTGCAGCTCATCCAGTTGGTCGGGCTTGAAATCGACCGATTGGTGAAAGAATACCGCGAAGTGGCCGAGGAGATCGAAGGGTACGAAGCGATCCTTCGCGACCCGCGCATGGTCGATGACATCATCCGCGAAGACACGCTCGAGCTGAAGGAAAAGTACGGCAACGCGCGGCGAACGTTCATCGACCCCGACGGCGGCGCGCCGCTGAATATGGAAGACCTCACGGCGAAGGAAGACGTAGTCGTCACCGTCAGCCACGCCGGCTACGTGAAGCGCCTGCCGACCGACACCTACCGGAGCCAAGGCCGCGGCGGGCGCGGGATCAAAGGCACTGAATCGCGGGAAGGCGATTTCGTCGAGCACCTCTTCGTCGCCAACACGCACGATTACCTGCTGTTCTTCACCAACCAGGGCCGCGTGTACGAGCGGCGCGTGTTTGATATCCCGGAGATGAGCCGCACCAGCCAGGGGCGCGCCGTCGCGAATTTGCTGAACTTTCAGACCGATGAAAAAATCGCCAGCGTGCTGGCGATCAAGGATTTCGAGAAGGGCGAGCAGTACCTCATGTTCGCCACCGCCAAGGGCACGGTGAAGAAGACGGCGTTGTCGGCCTACGCGAACATCCGTAACAGCGGCTTGATCGCCATCGGCCTGGAAGAGGGCGACAGCCTGATCGACGTGGCCGTCACCAGCGGCAAGGACCACGTCATGCTCGGCACGAAGAGCGGCCTGGCGATCCGGTTCGAAGAGGGAGAAGTTCGCGCCATGGGCCGGCCCGCGGGCGGCGTGATCGGCGCTAAGTTCAAACGCGAAGGTGACGCGGTCGTCTCTATGCTGATCGTACCTGAAGGGGAAAATACCAGTTCCAAAGTCCTCACCGCCTGCCTCAACGGCTACGGCAAACGCACGCCGCTGGAAGACTACCCGGTGAAGGGCCGCGGCACGCGCGGCGTGATCAACATCGACGCCACCGACCGCAACGGCGAAGTCGTCGGCATGAAGCTCGTCAGCGACGACGATGAGCTCATGCTCATCACAGAACAAGGAATCCTCATCCGCACCGGCGTGAGCGAGATCCGCGAGACCGGCCGCAACGCCGCGGGCGTAAGGCTGATCAAGCTCGATGAAGGCGATTCGCTCGTGGCGATGGCGAAGGTCGACAAAGTCGAAGCTCAGCCGAGCGACCCGGCGGCAGAAGGGACGCCGCCCGCCGACGAGCCGCCGCAAGCCACCGAGCCGCCGATGGAACCGCCGGCGCCGAAGGAGTAGGGCGCGTCATCCGAGAGGATCCGATCGATGGGTAGTGGAGCAACTTGAAGTGGCATGGGCGGCTCGCCCATGGTCTTCGGTGGAAACAAAGACACGGGCGAGCCCAACTTTATTCATCTAAGTTTTAATCCCTTCGATTTCGCGTTGTCGGATCATGGTTTGGATCAGTTTGCCGGCGGCCCAGGTCGCGACTCGGTGCGGGCGACGCACCCACGGCGGCGGCGCGAACAGGCCTTGGCCGGC
>JBBQNK010000050.1:0-36004 GCA_038329865.1 Tepidisphaerales bacterium
CGCCGCCGCCGTGGGTGCGTCGCCCGCACCGAGTCGCGACCTGGGCCGCCGGCAAACTGATCCAAACCATGATCCGACAACGCGAAATCGAAGGGATTAAAACTTAGATGAATAAAGTTGGGGCCGCCCGTGCCACGAAAATCAGGTCCGACCTCGGCGGGTTGCCCTCTTGCATCGCAACTGGATTCGGATTCCGGGGTTCCCTCGCTCCTACGATTGTTCGTCATGCCATCGATCCTCTACCTCTTTGCCCACCAGGACGACGAGATTCTCATCCTCGCCAAGCTGCTTGCCGACGTGCGCGGCGGGGCGGCGGTGCGGGCGGTCTGGATCACCGACGGCGGCAAGGGCGGCGACCCGGCGAAACGCGAGGCCGAGTCGCGCGAAGTCATGCGCCGCGCTGGTCTGCCAAATGATCGGCTGCACTTTCTGCATTTTCCCGACACGAAATCCGTGCAGCACCTGAAGGCGATCGACGAACAGTGCGCCGCCATCGCCGCGATCGACCCGCCGGCGGAAATCGTCTCCCCCGCGTTCGAAGGCGGCAACATGGACCACGACGTCGCCGCGTTGATCGCCGCCCGGCTAACTGAGCGAATGGTGCCGCGTCCGCCGACGGCGAACGCCGAAACGCCCGCCGTGATGAAGGCTGCATCCTCCGCGCCCGCTGTGATGACGACCGCCTCTTCCGCGGCTGCCGCAGAATCGAATCGTGCGAGCGACACTGAAGCTTCCGCCGCCTCGCCGGTGCATTACGAGTACCCGCTCTACAACCGCCAGCAGCGCCGCCGGCGGATCAGCCGGTTCCTGCCGATTACCGGCGCCGGCCCGGTCATCACGCTCCCGCTCGGCGCCGAAACCCGCGCCGTCATGAAGCAGGCCGCCAAAATCTACCGCACCCAGCGACTCGCCCTGTGGGCCCTGAGCGTGTTCGGCCAACCGAAAAAACTCCTCGACCGCGGCCTCATCTACCGCCGCGCCCCGAAGTACGATTTCCTCACCCGCCCGTCCGGCGAGCCGTGCGACTACAAAAAATACTGGACACACCCCGGCAAGTGGGACGATTGGACGACGGCGGTGCGGGAGCTGTCGCAATAAGGACGTGGATTGCTCACCGGTTCCGGTGTTCGCGGCCCAGCGAATTCTTCGGCGCGATGCTGCAGGTTTCGTCGTCCGGGTCGAAGACGATCGCCACCTCGCCGGACTGGAGTTGGCGCATGACGAGCGCGATTTTGTCTTCCATCGTTTTTTCCGAGTGTCCCTGGATCGAGCCGTCGCGGGTGATGAATTCTTCGATCAACGCGGTGAGCGTGCTCGGCTGAAGTTGGTCGTGCGGGATGATCACGTGCGTACTGTGCAGTGAATGACGGGATGTGTCTACGGTTCGTCGATATTGCTTCGATGGTGTGTCGATAGCGTGCCGAAGTTAATTCGACGGTACGTCCACGATGCGTCCATGGCGCGTCCTCGAGCGACGTTCATTTCGAAAGCGTTCCAAAAGCCCAATGCTTAGCAGTGGGTTTTCGAGGAACAGGGAACAGAACGTGCGTTTGTGAAGTTATCCAAGCCGTGCCCTGGTAATGGTCGATTTTTATGAAGTGGGACCTAAAGCGCACGCGTTTCGTGGATTCCCCGATGACATCCGTCGAAAGCTAATCGTAAATTCTCCGCAACAGGAGGATTGAATGCTGAGTCGATTAGTATTCTGGATCGCGGCGGTGGCGCTCTCGTTGCTCGATGCGGGGGCGATCGATTCAGAGTTGTAAATAAAATCGTTTAGCCGTCCCGCGTGCGGGGCGAGTTGGAATCGCGCTCAGCACTCGGGGCGCATCGGACGATTGAAAGTCGCGCCCCGCGCGCGGGGCGGCTAAACGATAATCAGAATCTTCCCTTCCGCCCCGTCAGCGTCTTTTCAAGCAGTTTATCCAGCGTTTTGCACACCATATCTACCTGCTTCGCGGTCATCTGGCCGAAGAACGGCAGGGCGAGCGTTCGGGCGCTCACGTACTCGGTGACCGGGAAATCGCCGGTCTTGTAGCCGAACTGCTCGACCATGTACGGCTGCAAGTGAATCGGCGGGAAGTAATTGTTGCAGCCGATGCCGTCTTTCCGCAGCGCGAGCATGATGTCGTCGCGGTCGCCGGCTTCGAACAGGTCGTTGAGTTTCACGACGAAGACGAACCAGCTCATGTGGTCGTCGTCGCTCAGCGTCGGCAGGATGAGGAAGCGGTTGGTCATCAGGCGGTTCATGTACAGCGATGCAACGCGGCGGCGGTTTTCTAAAATTTCTTCCAGCCGCTGCACCTGCGCTACGCCGAGCGCGGCGTTCATCTCGCTCATGCGGTAGTTGAAGCCGAGGCGCTGATGCGCCAGCCAGCTCATTCCCTCGCGGCCCTGGTTGCGGAGGGCGCGGCAGACGTCGGCGTAGCGGTCGTCATCGGTGATGATCATGCCGCCTTCGCCGGTGGTGATTTGCTTGTTGGGGTAGAACGCGAAGCACCCGGCCTTGCCGAACGATCCGATCGGCCGATCGCCGGCTTTCCCGCCGAAGCCTTCGCAGCAGTCTTCGATCAGGATCAGGTCGTGCTTCTGCGCGAGCTGCTCGATTTCGATCATTCCGCCCGGGTGGCCGAACACTTCAACGGCGACGATCGCGCGGGTGCGCGGCGTAATCGCGGCGGCGACTTTGGCGACGTCGAGATTTAGCGTCTTCGGATCAATATCCACGAACTTCGGCGTCGCGCCGACCATAAGAATGCAGTTCGTACTGGCCACGAACGAGAACGGCGTGGTAATGACTTCATCCCCCGGCCCGATGCCGGCGGCGACCATCATCGCGTGCAGCCCGCTCGTGCCTGAAGAAACGGCAATCCCGTGCCGCCGGCCCGCGACTTTCGCGCACAGCTTTTCAAACTCCACCACCTTCGGCCCGATCGACAACGTCGGCGTGTGCAGCACGTCGACGACGGCGTCGATTTCCTTCTGCGTGATGTCGGGCATGGAAAGGGGAATGGGCATGGGCGGCTCTCTTGAAAAGTCGTTTTAACCACGGAGGCACGGAGACACGGAGGCGCGCTCGGAACTTTCTCGCATCTTGTTTGTATGAGCTTTCAAACCACAGAGTTGAGAAGAGTGAAAGGCATCAAACCGTCGAGCGCGCCTCTGTGTCTCCGTGCCTCCGTGGTTCATTTCTTCATTTATGCCGATCCGACTATACTGATTCGTTCGGCTCGTCCGATAATCCATTTATCGTCTACCAAGGCCCGCTGGCATGAGTTCAACCGACCGAGAAGCTAAACCCAAACGGGACAAGAGCCTGTCTGCCTTTTGGCGGGCCTGCGGGTACCTGTATCCGTACCGGCAGATGGTGGTGATCTCGATCGTCTGCGCGTTCTTCGTAGGCATCGCGACGGCCGGCGGGATCAGCACCATGCTGCCGATCATCCGCGTGCTGATCAACGGCGATACGCTGGCGGGGTGGGCGGATCGACAGGTCGTCAGCCATCGGCTGAACGTTGCTTTCAGCGACGACCACTCGCAGCTCGTGCTCGTGAAAGTCGACGGCGATCTGGACAGTCAGGACAACGTCATCGGCCGGGCTGGACTGAAGCCGGGCGACACCATTTCCATCGCAGGCCACCCCGGCGGTTCGGCGGCGGAGGTGCTGGCGGAGCTGGCGGACTCAGACGCAGCCCGCGTGACTGTCATCAACCAGCAGGGCCGCGCTATTCCGCTCAGCCTTCCGCCGGTCAAGCTTCAATACGCGATACTGCACAATATCGCGCGGCATGCTCCGCTAAACCCGGTGGGCGCGATCTCGAGTGTCTTCGCGTTGCTGTTCGTGATCATGCTGTTCGGCAATGTGTTGCGGTTCTTCCAGGAATATCTGTCTGACAAGGCCGCGATCCTGGCTGTGAATGACGTCCGCCGGCGGCTGTACGATCACGTGCTACACATCCCGATCAGCAAGTTCGGCAGCGAAGGTACCAGCGACGTCACCAGCCGGTTGGTGCAGGATTCACAGGGATTGCAGGAAGGTTTGAAAACCATCCTCGGCCAATCGATCCAGGAGCCGATCAAAATCGCCATGGCGTTCGGCCTGATGATGTTTTTCAGCTGGCGGCTGACGCTGTTCATGGTGCTCTTCGCGCCGGCGATGTTCGCGATCATCAAGAAGTTCGGCAAGAAAATGCGCCGGGCCGCCCGCAAGGCGCTGCAGAGCAGCAGCAGCATGCTCGGGCAGATCGAGGCGACGCTCGTCGGCATTCGCGTGGTGAAAGGCGCCAACGCCGAGCGCTTCGAGCGAAGGCGCTACACCGGCATCATGGGCGAGCTCGTCCACGAGCAACTGAAGATGAGCCGCATCGATGCGTTCAGCGCGCCGACGATGGAAACGCTACAGATGATCATCATCGGCGTGATCGTGCTGACGGCCGCCTACATGATGCTCATCAGCCACTCGCTGAAGATCGAGAATTTCGTGATCGTGATGATCGCGCTCGGCAGCATCGGCGATTCGCTGCGGCGCGTAAGCAAGGTGAACAACGTGCTGGAGAAATCCAACGCCGCCGCCTCGCGAATCTTCGAAACGATGGACCTGCCTGCCGAGCGATTGCGGAAACTGCACGCCGCCAGCGTTCGGCCGCGGATTAAGCTGCCGGTGATTCAATCCGAAGTGGCGTTTGAGGACGTGACGTTCACGTACCCGCGGGCGAACGGGCCGTCGCTGGTGAATGTCGATCTTCGCGTGCCCAAGGGCCGCAGCGTCGCGATCGTCGGGCGCAACGGCTCGGGCAAAACCACGCTGCTCGGCCTGCTGCCGCGCTTTTACGATCCCGACAGCGGCCGGGTCACGATCGACGGCATTGACGTGCGGCAGGCGACGCTCAAATCGCTGCGCAGCCAGATCAGCATCGTCACGCAGGAGAGCGTGATCTTCCCCGGCACGATCGCGAGCAACATCGCGTACGGCCTGCCGATGACGACCCGCGAAGCGATCGAAACTGCCGCAAAACGAGCCTTCGCGCACGAGTTCATCACGGAAAAGGCCAACGGCTACGACACGGTGCTCGACGGCGCCGGCGGCCAACTTTCCGGCGGGCAACGACAACGGCTGAACATCGCCCGCGCGATCCTGCGACAGAGCCCGATCCTGATCCTCGACGAAGCCACCAGCCAGGTCGATGCCGAGAGCGAGCATCTGATTCAGCAGGCCATCGAGTCGCTCATGCACGAGCGCACCACGTTCGTCATCGCCCACCGCTTCAGCACGATTTTAAGCGCCGACCAGATCGTAGTGATGGACCGCGGCCAAATCGTAGGCACCGGCAAACACGACGAACTCCTGCGAACCTGCGAGACGTATTACCAGCTCTATGAACGCCAACTCCCACCGGCGGCATGAGCGCCTCTCCCTCAGTAGGACAGACATTCCTGACTGTCACGGACGGCGGTACGCCGCTGTCCGTACGATTTGGAATGAACGCAGAGACGTAGAGAAGCAGAGGAAGAGCAGTGAAGAAATTGAAGATGGCCCCATTTGAAGTGGCATGGGCGGCTCGCTCATGGTTTTGGATTAAAAGCAAAAACACGGGCGGGCCGCCCGTGCCACGAAAAATCAAACTGCGCCGCTGCCAGAAACAAAATTGAATGGTCTTCTCCGCTCATCCTATGCGCCTTCGCGTTCAATCTTCGGTTTTGAGTTTGAGGGTACGAGCCGAGGCGTACCTCGTCTTGTGACAGGCAGGAATGTCTGTCCTACCGAAGAAGATTAAGCCTGCGGTGTGACCGCGCATAAAAAAGCACACGGGAAAGTCGTGAGACTTTCCCGTGTGCGGTTAGGTTACGCGGTGCGAATTAGTTCGCGGGAACCGGGGGGAGCGGGCCTTCCGGGGCCTTTTTCGGGGCGCGATCGCCGCCCGGCTTGCGGGTGTTGCCGGCGTCGCCGCCGCCGCGCTTGGGGGCGCCTTCGTGCATCTTCTTGAATTCGGCCTGTTGTTCCGGCGTGAGGACGGCGTTGATGTCCTTCATCGCGGTGGCCATGGCTTCTTTGCCCTTGGCCATCTTGTCTTCCTTGGTCGCGGTCTTGTCTTCCATGAGGGTCTTCATGGAGTCTTTGAGCGTGGTGATGATCGGGTCGATCTGCTTCTTCTGATCGTCGGTCAGGTTGAGCTTATCGAGCTGATCCTGCAGCATCTTGGCGCGATCGCCGCGGGCAGCGGGTTTCTGAGCGGGCTTTTCGCTCGGGGCCGGCGGGGCGTCATCAGCGCGGACGAAAGACGGGGCGGCCAGAACAAGCGTGGCCAGCGAAAGGCCGGCGACGAACAACTTAGTGCTGCGAAACATCGGATTCCTCCAAAAGGGTGGTATTTCTCGTTTCCCCGGTCATCGGGGCTTACATTCATACAAACGCCAGAAGAAATCGTTTATTGCGTGGCCGGATTTAGTCTCGCGTAACTAGCGTCGCGCTCGCTGCTTGCGGCTTGTGCCACCCAGCGTGCCCGGCTATGATAAAAACCTCAAATTTTGCAGGAAAATCCACCTTCCATGAGCGACAAGACCGATCACCCGCCTGTTCCCGAAGCTTTCGCAGCACTCGGCGTTCGACCTTCCATCCTTCGCGGACTCGCCGAGGCGAAGTTCACCACGCCTTCTGAAATCCAGGCGCTGCTGATCCCGCAGGCGCTGCAAGGCGGCGATATTCTCGGCCAGGCGCGCACCGGAACCGGCAAGACGGCCGCGTTCGGTATTCCTGTTCTGCAGAAAGTCGAAAAAGGTCTGCCGACGCAAGCGCTGATCCTCGTGCCCACGCGCGAGCTCGCCGTGCAGGTGGATGAAGAGCTCAAGCGGCTCGGCCAATTCACGCCCATCCGCTCGCTCGCGGTGTACGGCGGGCAGAAGATCACCGCTCAATTAAAATTCCTCGACCGCGATCCGGAAATCCTCGTCGGCACGCCGGGCCGGGTGATCGATCTGCTCGATCGGCGGATCATCTCGCTGCAGAACATTCGCTTCATCGTGCTCGACGAAGTCGATCGCATGCTCGACATCGGCTTCCGCGACGACATCCGCAATATTCTCTCCCGCGTGAAGGGCGTGACCGAACGCCAGAACGAAGACACCCGCGGCCAGGAAGGCGCGACGCCTTCCTTGCACCAGACGATGTTCGTCTCGGCCACCATCTCCGATGAAATCGACAAGCTCGCCCGCCGCTACATGCGCGAGCCGGTGGCCAAGCTGATCGCGCCGGGCGCGGATGACAAGCCGACGGTCGAGAACGTCGAGCAGTATTACCTGTCGGTCGATCCGTGGGATAAGTACCGCCTGCTGCGGGCGCTGCTGACGCAGGAAAATCCGGAAATCGCGATCGTCTTCTGCCGGACCAAGCGCGGCGCGGAAAAGATCGCCAAGCGGCTGCACGCCGACGGCATCGAGTGCCGTGAGATTCACGGCAACCTGGCGCAGAACAAACGCGATCACGTCATGCAGGGTTTCCGCAAGGGCAAGTTCGACGTGCTCGTCGCGACCGACCTCGCCAGCCGCGGCATCGACGTGGCGGACATCACCCACATCATCAACTACGACATTCCGGAAGACCCGGAAGTGTACGTCCACCGCATCGGCCGAACGGCACGCATGAACAAGAAGGGCAAAGCCTTCACGTTCGTTGGCCGCGATCAAGGCGATGAGCTGACGAAGGTGGAGAACCTGATCAACATGGTGATCCCGGTGGCCAAGCTCGAAGGCTGGGAGCCGCGCCCGACGCCCGCCGACTGGCTCGACTCGCCGCCGATCCCGGGTTTGTCCGGCGACGCCAAGCCGATGGTCAACCGCATGCAGCGCACCTACAGCGCCTCGGCCCCGACGAGTTCGTCGCCGGAGAGTGCGACCACGACCAACCCGATCACGCTCCCCGCGCCAGTGCGAACGCTCGGCAGCAAGATCCCGATCAATCGCCGCCACAAGCGCCGGCGATAGAGCAAGGCGAGCATTCTCGCGCCGCCATTTTTATTTCCCCGGCAATGGTTTGAGTACCGCAAGCCGCTGATCGCGTTCAAGCGAAAGCGCCTCGCCCTCGCCGCCGCTGGTGGCGCTGCCGGCGTATGCATACAACCATTTTTCCGCCCGCTCGGCCGCCTCCTTCGCCCCGGCGGCGTCGCCGGCTTGCGATCTCCTCCCCGCTTCCTGTTCCCACAGATACGCCGCGGAGGAATACACGCCCAAGTGATCGATGGACTTGAGGATCAGTGCCTCCGCCTCTTCGAGCTTGCCGAGTTTTTCGAGCACTTCCAGCTGCTCCTTCCATGAAAGCGAGTTGCCGCGCTTGCCGGTCTCATCGAAATCACGGAGCACCACCTCGGCGGTGTTGGTGGCGAAAGTGATGTGCTCACTGTCGGCCGTTACGCGGCAGACGATCACTGTATCTGGATAAACGGCCGAGGCTTTGAAGAAGAACACCTGCTCGAGGATTTCATTTTCAACTTTAAAGTTGCGGAACGCCACGCACTGCATACCGCCGCATTGCACCTTCAAGTGCTGCACCTCCGGCTGATCGGCCGTGTACTGCTGCACGATTTCATCGATGCACTGCTCGTGCGTGCGCCCCTCCAGCGGGCGGCGGCTGAGGTTGATCTGCATCTTGCCGGGGGCGTCGAAGATGAGCGTCCGCTTGCCGTCGTCGATCACGTGCCACCCGAGCGGCACGACGAACGCTGCGCTGATCGCGGCGGCGGCGAGAACGGCGAACTTTTCGCGGTCGTTGATCTCCACCACCCGCGGCACGAGGCCGACACCGTTGTCACGCAGGCGCGCGTTGGTAGGGTGCGTTTCCTTGAGCGATTCCACGTCGTTCGAGAGCGCCACGCTCGCGGCGATGGTCGGCTCGCCTTCGGGAGGCAACGGCTCGGCCTGCGCCGGTGATTCAGCAACGGCATCCGGCGCGGGCTCCGGTTCCGCAGGTGGCGGGGCGATTGGCGCGGTCTGGCCCATTTTCTGCTCTAGACGGAACGACCGCTGCGTAAACTCCAGCGACGGCAACACGCTCGGCCAGATTTCCGCCGGCGCGATCATGCCCAGTTGGAACAGCCGCTTGCCGTCTTCGAAAAAGAAAATGCGCATCTTCATCACGCCCATGTCGCTCGGCTGGCTGCCATTGATGAGGCAACCGGAAAATCCGCAGAGCGTAGTATCCGTGCCGCTTTCGATTTCGACTTTGTTTTCAGCGCAGAGGAATTGCGTCCACTGGCGGACCGATCCGTCCTCAAACGCCGGCCGGGCGGCGGCGGTGAAAAGCACCGCGCCGAACGGCGCCATCACGATCGCCAGCGGCAGAAAGAATCCCGGCTCCTCAAATCGCGGCGGCTCGTCGGGCACTTGCACCGTTTGCCATCCCTGCGGTTTGAGGAACGAAATTCCCAAGTCAGGCGGCCCGGGACGAGGGATTTTGACCGGCTCGAACTGTGGTTCGCTCATGCCGGATAAATTTACCGACCTCTGCAGCGATCGCCCAGCAGTTTCCCCCGCAATCTTGACAATCCAAGGCGCACCGCCGATCATTCCCGCTCGAATTTGCACGAGCCACGAAGGCCCAAAACAATGCCCAGCACGACGAAAACGACGAAAAAGACCAAGTAACGCACTCACAGCGCGTTGCCCGGGTCTTGGTTCGGTCGGTTTCGTAAGTCGTGTCAGGCAGTGATCCGGGTTGTCGTGGCTCGCAGTGTTTTACGAGTAAACGGAGAGAGTCATGTCAGCCAATGTTGCAGTCGTCGGTGTCACCGGAGCCGTCGGCCAGGAATTTTTGAACGTGCTGGCCGAGCGGAAGTTCCCGATCAAGAACCTGCGCCTGCTCGCCAGCGCCAAAAGCGCCGGCAAGCAGATCGAATTCGCGGGCAATACGTACACGGTCGAAGAGCTCACCAAGGACAGCTTCAAAGGCGTCGACATCGCGCTGTTCAGCGCCGGCGGCAGCATCAGCAAGGAGTTCGGCCCGATTGCCGTGGCGGCCGGCGCGGTGGTGGTCGATAACTCGTCCGCCTTCCGCATGAAGGACGGCGTGCCGCTCGTCGTGCCGGAAGTGAACCCGGAGGCGATTCACAAGCACAACGGGCTGATCGCCAACCCCAATTGCAGCACGATCATCATGAACGTGCCAGTCTGGCCGCTGCACAAGGTCAATCGCGTGAAGCGGATCATCGTTTCGACGTATCAAGCAGTGAGCGGCGCCGGCGCGTGGGGCCTGTACGAACTCGAACAGCAGCAGCGCGCCTTCGCCGCCGGCGGGGAGATCAAGAAGGAAAAATTCCCACACCAGATCTTTAACAACGTCTTCAGCCACAACACCACGATCGGTACTGAAGGATACAACGAAGAAGAGATGAAGATGGTGAAGGAGACGCGAAAGATATTCGGCGACAGCAAGATCATGATCACCGCCACCTGCATCCGCGTGCCGATCCCGCGGGCGCATAGCGAGTCGATCAACCTCGAATTCGAGCGCCCGATCACCCCGGCCGAAGTGCGAGCGATCCTCTCCAAAGCCCCCGGCGTAAAAATCGTCGACGACGTGCAGGCCAACACCTTCCCCATGCCGCTCCACGCCAGCGGCCAGGACGACGTACTCGTAGGCCGAATCCGCCAGGACATCAGCCGAGAGGATGGCCGCGGGATTGAGCTGTTTGTCAGCGGCGATCAGATTAGAAAAGGTGCGGCGACCAATGCCGTGCAGATCGCCGAGAAATTGGTGTAGGATCATTGCGCAAGTGTGCCGATCACGCCTGAAATGCATAACGAACGAGCATGGATCCCTCGCCATTGAATTACTCAGAGTTGCCGGCAACACCCCGGGCCGCCGCCCGGCGGAACCGCGCGATCGCGGCGATGCTCATCATCATTGCGCTAATTGCGATCGTGCTGTTCCTGAATTTCGGCAACGATGAATACAACTTGTCACCAACACGACTGCAAGAGGTAGGTGGATTCACACTGCCGCCGGGCACTACAAACCTGAAGTCGCACCTGAGTTCGTCACACGGCTACGTTCTTGCGGCCAAGTTCGATATGCCTGCGGCATCCATGAATTCTTTCGTCGGTTCGACGAACTTTGGCAGCCCGAGCGGAACGACGCGTCCGGCGGGTGAGATATTCAACCAAACACTGGGAGACTCATGGTGGAAACCCGGGCTACCAGCCAAGTCATACGGTGGGACATGGCAGAACTCTGATGTGCAAGGTTCGTTCTTGATCGACCAGTCGAACCCATTGATGTACACCGTGTGGCTTATTACGTCTTATAATTGAGGCATGCCGTTCGAACTCCATCAACCCCCGATCCTCATCACTGACGAACCCGCCGTGGTCGATCTCGAGTTCGTCGGCCGGCTGCTGGCGACGAGCTACTGGGCCGCAGATCGGCCTCGCGAAATCACCATCGCGGCTTGGCGGTCGCCGGCGGCGATTCCGTTTACGGCCATCCTCGACCGTAAGCCAGTTGGATTTGCACGCGTTGTGACCGATCGGCTCACTTTCGCCTGGCTGGCGAATGTGATGGTCGATCCGACCGCACGCGGTCGCGGCATCGGCAAGTTGCTGGCCAAGGCGGTCGCGCAGCATCCGGATTTACAGGGCCATGTGCGGATGGTTCTGGCGACGCGCGATGCGCATGGCATTTACGAGCCGGTCGGCTTCGTCAGGCGGGAATTGATGTGGAAAAATGCGCCGGCAAGCGGTGACCCGCAGCGGTCGTAGTCGATCTTACGTCGTCCAGTGCTCAATCCCCCGCACCACCAGCGTCAGCACCACCGCGGCAACGAACATGAACAGCAGAATCCACCCTGTCAGCTCAGCCGATTCCTTCGGGACCATGCTCATCTTTCGGCACTTGATCGACTTGTAGACGATCGCCACGCCGATGATCAGCGGCACGAGCAGGCAGGGCATCCACAGCCACGGCGGCAGGCGCCAGATGGGTAGCGGGTCCAGGAAAGGGCGGAAGGCCAGGAGATTCATTCGTCCTCCCGGTGGCTGGCGCGGTGGGAGGCGTCGATGATCACCAGCAGATTGAGCATTCCCGCGACGGCGGTGTAGAGCGTGCCGGCTTCGTTGACGGGCGTGTGGGTGATCTTGGCGTGCGGCAGGAGCGGGGCGTTTTCGGTGGCGTTGGACATATCAGGCTGCGCCGCCCAGACCGAGGCCGCGCCGCTGGCGATGCCCATCGGGCCGGCCAGGATCTGCGCGATCGACCATGGCTTGCCTTTGATTTCCTGCAGCGGCGAAACCTGCATGACCCACGCGTCAGGGTTGTTTACGCGATTGACGCGGACGGTCACCATCTCGCCGCTCTCGTTGTAGCCGGGCACTTCGATCACGCGAACGCCGCCGATCAGCAAGCCCGCCAGGTAAATCGCGATCACCGCGAAGCCGGTGGCCATCGCCCGGTGGCGCTGGCCGATGAGCCAATACCCGGCCCCGGGAATGAGCCACCCGGCGATCGCGACCAGCGTTACGGGTGCTTTGATGTTCGTCGCGGAGTCGGGCATGAGCTTCGTTTGCGCCTGGGAAAAAGAGGGAACGAGAAAATTCGCTATTCAGCCGCTGCCGCCGCGGCCGGGGCGACGGCTTCAATTTCAACCACGCTGTAGTCGTCCAGGTTCAGCGTGATGATCTCGCCGTCGGGCTTGCGGAGTTTCAGGCGGTCAAGCCAGAGCTTGTCGTTCTTGGAATGTGCGTACCAGCTGCCGGTCGGCTTCTGCTCGTACGAAACGACCATGCCGGTGGTGGCCGTCGTCCAGGTATGATCGCGCGCGGCGATCTGCTGGGTCACCTTCACCCGCGCCTCGGGGAGCAACTGTTTGCGAATCGACTCGTCCATAGGCCGGTAAGGGTAAGAGCGGCGGGGGGATTCGTCAAAGCGAGGTGGCAAATTCGAATGACGAAATTGGCGTGCGGGCTTCAGCCCGCATGTCTTCAAAAAACCATGCGGGCTGAAGCCCGCACGCCGAATTTCGAATTTCGTCATTCGATTTTCCACCACTTTGCCACTCGGACTCCCGAAGGCTATGGTTATGGGTGATGCCTTCCCTCGCCGGCCATTTTCTCATCGCCTCGTCACGGCTGATGGACCCTAATTTCTTCCACACCGTGGTGCTGATCGTGCAACACGATGAGAACGGAAGCCTGGGCCTGGTGCTGAATCGGCCGCTGAGTGTCAGCGTGAAAGACGTCTGCCGCGAGGCGCTGGAGCGGGATTGCCTGATCGACGGCGTGCTGCACCAGGGCGGGCCATGCCCGGGCCCGCTGATGGCGGTGCACACGTTCGAGCCGGCAGGGCAGACGGCGTTGATCGACGGCGTGCATTTCACCTCCGAGCGCGACCGCCTTGAATGCCTGATGAACGAACCGGTCGCGACCGCAAGATTTTTCGTCAACTACTCCGGATGGACCGCCGGCCAGCTCGAGGAAGAGCTTGAAGAAGGCTCGTGGTTCACCCTCCCCGCGACGGCCGGCCGAGTGTTCGAATCAACCGACCAGCAGTGGACGCACCTGAGCCAGGCCGCCACGCTGGGCAAGTACATGCCGATCGATCGAATTCCGGATGATCCGAGTATGAATTGATCGGAAAGTCAGAATGCAGAATGCAGAATGAATTAAATTTCTTCATTCTGCATTCTGACTTCTGCATTTTCTCTCATCCCTGCTTCTTCCCTCGCAACGCAAGAATCAACTCGATCTCGCCGCTCGGGCGGCCGAGTTCGGAGGCGATTTGCGGGGACGATTTCCCCTGGTCGGCGAGATTGTACACGTCGGCGTGGCGCGGATCGTCGTGGCTGCTTGTTGTAGGTGCCGTCGACGTTGTCGGCAGGCGGTAGCTGTCGATTTCGCGCGCGGCAGAAACGCCGGCAGCGCCGTCGGTCGCGGCCCGCAGCTCGGCGATTTTCTCGTCCGCCTCGCGGATTAGCAGATCGAGCTTGGCCGCGCGAGTGTCGATCTGCGCGGTGATCTGCTGCGACATCTCGCTCAGCTCCACGAGCAGATTCTGCATGTCCCGCTCGACGGCTTTGTGCTGGCTGAGCCCGAACCGCACCGGGCTGTCGGAGAGCGGGTCGCGTTTTTTCTTCTTCGTCATGAAGCGAACGAGAATGTAAATCCCTCCCAGCCCGGCTGCCCCGTAGATCAGCCATGTGTTGGGGTTCGGCGGAGTTTGCAGGAGGACGTGAAACATGGCTTGCGCAAAAGATATTAACCGCGAAGCCGCGAAGACGCGAAGTGGATTGAAATTTCAGTCGGACAGACATTCCTGCCTGTTGCAGCGACCATTCAAAAAGAAGAATGAACACAGAGTCACAGAGACACGGAGGAAGAGCAGACAAGGCAAATCAAATCCTTTGCTCTTTCTCTGTGTCTCTGTGACTCTGTATTCATTCCTCTTCGCGTCTTCGCGTCTTCGCGGTTAATCTTTTCCGCCGGTGAGGATCAACAAATCACAACTTGCGATCGGCGGATTGCTGCTGTTGTTCGCGCTGCTTTCGTGGCTCGCGGCGGCGCGGGAGAGCGCGGTGTACGACGAGCCGCTGCACATCGCGTCGTCGCTGGCGGTCAAGCAACTCGGCGATTTTCGCGTGGATTCGGAAGACCCGGCGATGTTCAAGCAGTGGCTCGTCCTTCTCCAGCCCGATCGGCCGATTTCGACAAAGGGGCCGTTCTGGGATTCGATCGGGCACGAGGCGCCGTCGCAGTGGGCGTGGTCGACGTTGACGGTCTTCAATCAGCCGCCCGAAATGGCGATGGCGGAGATCGATCGCGCCCGGCTGTCGATGTTGTTGCTCGGCGTGGCACTGGGCGCGCTGATCGCAACGTGGGCGTGGCAGCTCGGCGGACCGGCGGCGGGAATCATCGCGGCGGCGGTGTTCTCGCTCGATCCGAATTTCATCGCGCACGCGCCGCTGGCGAAAAATGACGTTGCCGCCGCGCTCGGGTTCGCCGCGACGGCGTTCGCGCTCTGGCACGTCGGTCGCGGCGTGACGTGGATGCGCTTGGTTGCACTGGCGATCGCAGTGGCGGCGACGGTGACGTTCAAATTCTCCGGCGTCCTGCTGGCGGCAGTGGTGCCAGCGGTGCTGGTGGTTCGCGCGCTGATGCGTGCTCACTGGCCGGTGAGCTTACTCCCTCGCCCCGGAGGGGAGAGGGCGGGGGTGAGGGGCGAGACGCTAACCGGCGAAAAAGTTTCGTCAGCCGAAAGCAACTCCAATTCAAAGAAGCACGGTCAACGCACCTCGACAGCTCAACCTGACAAGACTACGACCGTCTCTCCTCTCACCCCGGCCCTCTCCCCGCTGGGGAGAGGGAGGCGCGTCCTTCTCGCAGTGTCGATCACCGCTCTCGTCGGAGCATTTTCATTCGTCGCGATCTGGGCGAGTTATGGCTTCCGCTACGCGCCGTCACCCGATCCAACATACACGCTCGATGTCGCATCGCAGTCGCCCGAGTCGTCGCCGCTGCGGACGATCGATCGGCTGCATCTGCTGCCGCAGTCGTACACGTTCGGTCTCGCGTACACGCTGAGCAGTGCCGTTCACCGCAACGGATTCCTGCTCGGCCGCACGAGCGATACCGGCTGGTGGTATTACTTCCCGTTCGCGATGGCGGTGAAGACGCCGCTGGCGACGATCGGGCTGTTTGGGTTCGCGTTGGCGATCCTCGTGAAGAAAATTCTCCACGCGCGACGAATGTTCGCGCCCAGTGCATGGCGCAGCGACCCTAGCGCGAGTGAAAATGAATCCGCAAAACGTCGATGGGGAAAGTTGCCTTCCACGCCGGTTGCTGTGCGACCGGATTCCGGAATCCGGTCGCACAGCGACCGGCGTGAAGGACAAAAAGAAGCAGGACTCGAGGCGTTGATTCGTGAAGATCAGACGGAAGCATCACTCAAGAAGCTGATCCGCACCGAAGCCGATGCGCTCGATCGCGATGCGATCGAAAAACATTGCCGCTTTCATCAGCGCCAGTGGGCCGCGATTTGCCTTGTGCTCCCCGCGGCGATTTATCTCGCGATGGCGATGCGGTCCAACCTGAACATCGGCCTGCGGCACGTTCTGCCGATTTATCCACTGGCGTTTGTTGCGATGGCGGTGGTCGTCGCAAAATACCGCCGAGCGGCCACCGTGCTGCTCGTGCTGCTCGCGATCGAGTCGGCCGTCGCGTTTCCGGATGAACTGGCGTACTTCAACCTCGCCGCCGGCGGTTCGCGCGGCGGAATTCGGCTGCTCTCCGACTCCAATCTCGACTGGGGCCAGGGCCTTAAACGATTGGCGGACTGGCAGGCGGAGCATCCGCGAGAAAAACTCTACCTCAGCTATTTCGGCACCGCCGACCCCGGCTCGTACGGAGTCGACTACACCAACGCCGGCGCCGGCTATGCGTTCGGATTGCCGCCGGTGATGCCGGAATCGCCCGGCGTGATCGCCGTGAGCGCCACGCACCTGCAGGGCCAATACGTGGCCGACCGATTGAAGCCTTTCTACGAATCGCTTCGACAAACAACGCCGCGCGAAGTGCTCGGCGGGTCGATCTATCTGTACGATTGGCCGCTAAAGAAGTAGATTCAACCCGACAAAATCATCGTCCCGCCGCTTGCGGTTTCGCAGCGTTACCGGGCAGGGTCGATTCGAGACCGATGCGAAACCGCAGGCGATAATTTTGCATTCAAATTCCGCGCACTCTGCGGTTATCATGTCGCAACAAATTCTTATGCGTCCAAGGGAGGACCAACATGCCATCCGTTCAAGCGATCGTCGGAACCAACAAGGGAATCTTCATCTACACCGCCGATGAGGCGAGAAAATCCTGGTCGATGACCGGGCCGCACCTCGCCGGCTGGGACGTTTACTCCATCCACCGCGACGGCTACGGCCGGATTTATGCTGGCACGAGTCACTACGTGTACGGCGCAACGTTTCGAGTTACCGACGACAACGGCGCTAACTGGCAGCAGTTCGAAGCCCGCCCGGCTTACCCGGCCGACAGCGGCTGGCCTCTCAAACGTATCTGGCAGATCGTCGGTCATCCGAAAGAGCCCGACACGCTCTTCGCCGGTGTGGAAGAAGCCGGCCTGTTCGTCTCGCGCGACCGCGGCGGGAGTTGGACGGAACTCGACTCCCTCACCAGCCGCTCCACCCGCGCCAAGTGGTTCCCCGGCAACGGCGGGCTTTGCCTGCACTCGATCCTGATCAATCCGAAAAATCCGCAGGAAATGTGGATCGCGATTTCCGCCGTCGGCCTGTTCCGCACGCGCGACGCCGGCCAATCATGGACCAACTTCAACCAGACGCTCCCCGGCGTGCCCACTGGCAGCGACGACCACGAATCCGGCTGCTGCGTACACAAAATCGTGCTCGATCCACTCGACCCGACGCGCCTCTACATGCAATTCCACGGCGGCGTGCTGGCCAGCACCGACTCCGGCGAAACCTGGAGCCCGATCGAGACCGGCCTGCCCGGCAACTTCGGCTTCCCGATGGTCATCAACCACCGCGGCGAGCTGTTCGCCGCGCCGCTGAAGACGCAGGAGACCCGCTACTTTGCCGATGAAACAATGACCGTCTACCGCAGCAAAAACCGCGGCCAATCGTGGCAGCCGCTGCGGAACGGCTTCCCGAAAGACCCGAGCTACGCCGGCGTGCTGCGAGACTCGATGGCGGTGGATTCGCTTGCGGTTCCGGGCGTTTACCTGGGCACGACCTCCGGCGAAGTCTTCGCCTCGCCGGACGCTGGCGAATCGTGGCTTCGCCTTCCGGGCACGCTGCCGCGGATCAACTGCGTGCGGGCGTATGCGGTGTAGAAAACAGATATGAACGCGGAGACGCAGAGGAAGAGCAGAGAATTCAATTTGGATTGTCCTACTTCTTCTCTGCGTCTCCGCGTCTCCGCGTTCATATCTTCTTCAATGAAGAGAAAAATGCGAATCCAAGTCACCGTCCCTTCCATGCTCCAACATGCCACCGGCGGCCCGCGCCACGTTTGGGTCGAGGCCGACACGTTGCCGGGGTTGATCGAAGCCGTGCAGAAGCAGTTCCCGCTCCTCACGCCGTTGGTGTGGGATGAGCAAATGCTGCTCCGCAAGCACATCATGATTTTCTTGAACGACCAAAGCTTGGCATGGGTGCCGGCCGATCAAACGGCGCTAAAAGAGGGGGATCAGCTCAACATCGTGCAGGCGGTTTCGGGCGGGTGAGCATCGCTTTGCGCATGTCGTTAGGACAGAAATTCCTGTCTGATGAGAAATTCGGTGGCACAGACATTCCTGCCTGTGACGGGCGGATGTACTCATCCGTCCGTGCGAACGGTTACGAGCAGAGAGTACGAATCGAGGAGTACCTCGCTTCGTCACAGACAAGAATGTCTGTGCCACCAAATACCAAACCTCCGCCCGTGACAGACAGGAATGCCTGTCCTGCCAAGACGCCCGGAAATCGCGCGTTACAATGTTCGAATGTCGGTCGAGCGTCACATCCTCCACGTCGATATGGACGCGTTCTTCGCCTCCATCGAGCAGCTCGATCACCCCGAGTGGCGCGGCAAACCCTTGCTCGTCGGTGGGAGCGGCCGGCGCGGCGTGGTCTCGGCTGCCTCGTACGAAGCGCGGAAATTTGGGTGTCGATCCGCCCAGCCGATGGCGGTCGCACGGCGGCTTTGCCCGCAGGCGATCATCGCGCGCGGGAATTACGGCCGCTATAAGGAAGTCTCACGGCAGGTGATGAAAATCTTTGACCGTTACACGCCGCTGGTCGAGCCGCTCAGCATCGATGAGGCGTTTCTCGACGTCACGCTGAGCATTCCGCTCTTCGGCCCGGCGGAGGAGATTGCGAAGAAGATTCGCGCCGATATCCGCCGCGAAACGGGCTTGACGGGTTCCGTCGGCGTGGCGCCGAATAAATTTCTCGCCAAATTGGCCAGCGACATGAACAAGCCCGACGGGCTCACCGTGCTCACGCCGGAGAACATCGGGCAGATTCTCCCGCCGTTGGCGATCGAGAAGATGTGGGGCGTCGGCCCGAAAACCGCCGAGCGGCTGCGGAGCATCGGCGTGAAGACGTTCGGCGACATCAGCCGCATGCCGATCGAGCTGCTGCGCAAAAAAGTCGGCGAAGAGGCCGACCGCTGGCAACGGCTCTCGCGTGGCGAAGACCATCGCGAAGTGCACGTCGAGCGCGAAGCCAAGAGCATCGGCCAGGAGCAGACCTTCGGCGAAAACCTCACCGACCCCGACGCCGTGCGGGCCGTGCTGATGGAGGAGTGCGAAGACGTCTCCGCTAAGCTGTGCCGGCAGGAGATCACGGCCAAATCCGTCACGGTAAAAATCCGCTACGGCGATTTCGAAACCATCACCCGCCGCTGTACTCTAGATCGCGGCACCAACGCCACGATCGACTTGTGGCACGCCGCCAAACAATTGTTCGACACCTGGGCGGCGGTGAGCTTTCGTCCGGTGCGACTGATCGGCGTGCAGGCGGGGCAGCTCTCTTACGGGCAGGAACAGCTCGATTTGTTCCCCGACCCGGCGAAGCAGGAAAAGCAAAAGCTCGACGGCGTGGTCGACCGCATCAACGCCAAATTCGGCAAGGGCATGGTCAATCGCAAACTTTCGTGAGGGAGAAACATGGCGACGATGGCAGCAACAGTTCACGAGCCGGCCCGCGATATTCCCGTCGCCCACGAGTGCGACGTCTGCGTCATCGGCGGCAGCTGCACGGGATTGTTCGCGGCGATCGCGGCGGCGCGGCTGGGGGCGCGTGTCGCGCTGATCGAAGCGCTCGGCTGCTTCGGCGGCAACGCGACGGCCAGCCTGGTGAACGTGTGGCATTCGAAGTTCAATACCACGTTCGACCGCCAGATCATCGCCGGCCTGCCGGTGCAGGCGATGGAGCGGCTGCAGCGGCGAAACGCCGTGGTCGAAAAGCTTCGGCAATCGTACTGGCAGTGGGCGTTTTCGCCGGCGGAGTTGATGCTGGAGCTGGACGAGATGTGCCGCGAGCAGCCGCGCATTCGGCCGTTCCTGCACGCGAGGTTTTGTGCGCCGGTGATGGACTCGCACGATCCGTCGCGCGTGACGGCCGTCATGATCGAGGACAAATCCGGCCGGCGGGCGATCAAGGCGAAGTTCTTCATCGACGCCTCCGGCGACGGCGATCTCGTGCACCGCATGGGGCTGGAAACGTACCGCAACCCGCACCCGCAGCCGCCGACAACGTGCGCCATCCTCGCGGGGCTGCCGGAGTTGATGCAGCGCGATCCGACGTTCTCGCTGCAGAAGGCGGTGTTCGATCAGACGCGCCCCGAAGCGCTGCGGCCGGGGTTTTTGTGGGCGGCGCCGATTCCCGGCGTGCCGGGCCTTTCGATGGTCGCCGGCACGCGAGTGCATGATGTGGACTGCGCCGACGCCGATCAGATCACGTATGCAGAAATGGAAGGCCGCCGGCAGGTGCGCGCAATGGGCGACATCGTCCGCAAATACCACGGCGGCGGACTGACGACGGTGGCGCTGCCGGGGCGAATCGGCATTCGCGAATCGCGACGGGCGCGCTGCCTGCATCAACTGACGGAAAAAGAAGTGCTGCTCGGCGAACGGTTCGACGACGCCGTCGTCAACGGCAGTTACTGCGTCGATATTCACTCCGGCGCTCAAGGCGGCATCACCTTCCGCTACCTCAACGGCAAGGAGGTCGGCCACGATAAGGATCTGAAGCGATTCGAACGCACCTGGCGCGGCCCGTGGATCGGGCCGGGCGAAGAGCCGTCGTTCTACCAGATGCCGTACCGCAGCATGGTCCCGCGCGGCGCAAAAAACGTGCTGGTGGCGGGGCGGTGTGTTGACGCCGACGAAGGCGCCTTCGGCGCGGTGCGGGTGATGGTCAACACCTCCCAAATGGGCGAGGCCGCCGGCACGGCGGCGTGGTTGGCGCTCAACGGCAACGTGACCGGCGCGGAAGTGAATCCGCAAAAGCTCCGCCAGACCTTAACGACGCACGGCGCGTGCATCATTTGAGGAATGCCTTTCAACTTACCAGTCGCTTAAGCGATCGGTCCACGCCGCAGTTGCGAACTGTTGTAGAAACTCCCTTGTAACGAGTACCATCACTCCCGTGCTTCGTCGCCTCCTGCTCAACATTCACATGTACGGCGGATTGCTCGTCAGCGGGTACTTGATCGTGCTCGGCGTGAGTTCTCTGAATTTCAATCACCATTTTCTGCCCGAACCGTCGCCGCCGGTGAGTTGGAGCGCCGATGTTGCCGCGCCGACCGTGGCCGGTGAGTCGCTGCAGCCGGAATCGATCCGCGATCAGCTGGGCCTGTTCGGCAGTGTCGGCAAGCAGTCGATCAAGACCTCGAGCGCCGGCCTGCTCACGTTTACGATTTATCGGCCCGGGCGTACGTACGATGTCTCCGCTACGCCGACGGGTCATATTGATGTGAAGGAAACCCGCGCGACCTGGTTTCTGCTGCAGGCCATGCACGGATCGAAGGGAAGCCCCGGTTCAACGTGGATGTCGATCTGGGGCGTTTACACCGAGGTGACGACGGCATTCGGGATGATCGCGATCGTCTCGGGCATTTATCTGTTCACCTCCACGCGCCGCGACCGCAAGGCGGGATTGCTGATTCTCCTGGTCACCACCGGCGTGTCGCTGGCGGCGATGGCGTATATGCATTTTCACGGGTAACCATGTTCACGATTGTCCGACGAATCCATCTCTTCACCAGCGTCTTCCTGATGGCGTTTGTAGCGATGTATTTTGTGACCGGATTCGGGCTGATCCACGACGACTGGTTCCCGCGCAAGCCGATTTCAACCACCACGCGCCCGGCCACGCTGCAGTACACCGATGCCGATCTGCCTTACGACGATCCGATCGCGGCCGGGGAATTCGTCAAGCAGAAGTTGGGCCTGACCGGCCAGGTGAATCCACAGCAGAAACCGCCCGCCAAAAAAGGGTGGACGTGGCGGTTTACGATCGGCCATCCGGGCGTCTCGTACAATGTGGCGGTCGCCCCAAACCCGAAAGCCACCACCGCGCCATCCATTCAGTCGACGACACAACCCACAACGATGCCGACGACGATGCCCGCGGTGATCAAGCCGAACGTCACCATCACGGAGTACGATTTCGGCCCCGCCGGCACGTCGAACGGCTTCCACCGCCTGCGCGGATTTTCCGGCGGCTGGGGATACAAGCTCTGGAGCCTGATGTACGACGCGTCGGCGCTCTCGCTGATCCTGTTTTCACTGACGGGGATTTATCTCTGGTGGAAGCTATCGAAGATTCGCTGGCCGGGCGCGCTGGTGCTGGCGTTCGGGATATTGTTTCCGATCGCGACGTTTATGTTCCTGGCGATGTCGAAATAAAAATTGGCAAGAGAGATGCAGCGTCGTCATCCTGGGGTACTCCGAAGGATCTAGCCCGATCGTGCGGGAGGCTAGATCCTTCGGAGTACCTCAGGATGACGACGCGTTGAATCTTAAGCACCCTTCAAAAACGCCAGACCGTTCAAGAGCCCCGATTTTTCCCCTTCTTCAGTCCCGTTGAAATTTTCGTCTTCGAGTTCGATGCTCACGACGCCTTCGTATCCCGACTCGTGAAGAATTTTGAACGCCGTCGTCCAACTCATGCGCCCGTGGCCGGGGATGGTGTAGCGCCAGATGTACTGCCCGAAGCCGTGCGGCTTGGTGAAGGCCGAATCCTGGTAGATGCCTAGTTCGTACTGCGCCTCGGGGAACAGCTCTGTGTCTTTCGCGTGCACGTGATGCACGTGCGGCAGGAACTCGTTGAGGAAGCGGATCGGATCGACGCCCAGGCGAATGAGGTGCGAAGGATCGTAGTTGAGCCCCATGCCCGGGCCGATGTCGCGGAGCAGCGCCCGCACGCTCTCCGGCGTGCAGCCGAGCAGCGCGTAATGAGGCGGCCCGCCGGGGTAGCCTTCGATGACGATCGTCCCGCCCGCCTTTTCCGCCGCCTCGGCGAGCGGCTGGAAGGATTCGACCGCCCGCGCGTAATTCTCCGCCCGCGGCTTGCCCGCTTCGCCGGGAACGATCGTGAAAAACACCTTCGGCCCCGCGGCGGCGGTGGTCTTGATGTACTCGACGTTCTTCGCGATCACTTCTTTTCGAAGGCCGTCATCGAGCGAGCAGATTTTGCTGAAATCGAGCAGATCGACCGACCCGACCTTCAACCCCGCCGCCTGCAGCGCATTGCTGGCCGCCGGGGAGTAGGTGTTGAGGTCGATCGCTTCGAAGCCGTTCTCCTTCGCCCAGACGGTGAGGCCGGGGAGATTTTTGAACCACTCGGTCCAGCCGAGTCGAAAGCCGATGGGGAAATTACCTGTGCGGGTTTTCATTTTGTTTGTCTCACATTCCAAAGAGCGTCAACACAATCAATAAGAGGGACACAAACCATGGAATCAAACAGAGTAAACCAAATGTCTCGCCGCGACCGGGAGCAATATAGCTCATCAAGATCGCGCTCACGGTTGTCAGTAAGGCTGCGACGGCGAGCCCGCGTTTTCCCCGGCCCGATTTTCGCGAGTTCGCGTTCTTGCTTGCGTAATTCAACGCGATCGGTTGATCAAATTCTTGCAAGATCGCTCACTTCTTCAAAAAATTCGCGAGCAATTTCTCGCCCTGTTCGGTGAGGAAACTCTCCGGATGATACTGCACGCCCTCCAGCGGCCAGGTTCTGTGGCGCACGCCCATGATCTCATCATGGTCGGTCCAGCTGCTGATTTCATACTCCGGCGGCAGCGTGCCCTGGCGGATGATCAGGCTGTGGTAGCGCGTGGCGGTGAACGGGTTTGGCATGCCGGTGTAGAGCGTGCGGCCGTCGTGGCGGATCTGGTCGGTCTTGCCGTGCATGAGGCGCTCGGCCCGTTCGACGATCGCGCCGGCGACGAAGCCGATGCATTGATGCCCGAGGCACACGCCGAGCAGCGGCAGCTTGGGGCCGAAGTGGCGGATCAGGTCGTTGCTCACGCCGCCTTCTTTTGGCGTGCACGGGCCGGGGCTGATGACGATGTGCGTGGGCTTCAGTTCTTCGACCTGATCGACGGTGACTTTGTCATTGCGGAAGACCTCGATCTTCATCGTCGGCGCAACCTCGCCGAACTTTTGCACCAGGTTGTAGGTGAAGCTGTCGTAATTATCGATCAGGACGATCATGGCGTGGGATGATACAGGGGAATCCGGAAATTCAGAATGCGGAATGCAGAATGCAGAATGAAGACCGCTGATTTGAGATACCTCTGTCTTTCAATCTGCAATCTGCATTCTGAATTCTGCATTTCCCCCTTATGATCCTCCCATGCCCGAACGTTTCCAATCGCCCCTCTTCTGGTCCGTCCTGATCGGGTGGATTCTCAGCGTCGTGTTGCACGAGTTTGCACACGGCATCGTGGCGTATTGGGGCGGGGACTACACCATCCGCGAGCGCGGCGGGCTGACGCTTAACCCGCTGCAGTACATTCATCCGGTCTATAGTCTGCTCCTGCCGCTGATTTTCCTGGCGATGGGCGGCGTGCCGCTGCCCGGCGGGGCGACTTACATCCGCCGCGACCTGCTGCGGAGCCACGGCTGGGATGCCGCCTGCTCGCTGGCGGGGCCGGCGATGAATTTCCTGCTCTTTCTCGCCTGCGCCTTGCCGATGCATCCGAAACTGGGGTGGATTCACCCGAACCCGTACGACCCGATCGAAGGCGCGCCAGCTGTGCTCGGAACGCTGGCGTTGCTGCAGCTCATCTCGGTCTTCCTGAACCTGATTCCCATCCCGCCGCTGGACGGGTTTCAGGCGATCTCAGCGTTTATGGACCCGCCGACGCGTGCCAAGTTCTTTTCGCCGCAGGTGATCATGGGCGCGACCGTGGTGTTGTTCGTGCTGCTGATCCAATCGCCATTTCTGATGGACCACCTGTTTACCATGACCCGCAAGGTGTTTCTTTCGATGGGGTTTGGCGAATCGACGCTGTACTATTTCGGCCGGTCCTTCAACGCCGTGCTGTTTGGCGGATAAAGTTTGCTGGATTGAATAATCCTGCCTAAGGTATGATGCGTCGGGAGGTCTGTCATGTCGCACGACGTCGGTCGCGATCAGCTTGCACTCATTCGCATTGAGGGCATGCACAGCAACCGGTGCGAGCGAGCGATTCAAAAGGCTCTGCTTGCCCATGAAGGCGTCCACGAAGTGGAAGTCGATTTCGCCAGCGGTCAGGCTTCGGTGCTCTATAACGAAGGGTCGGTCACGGTGGCGGAGATGATGGAGTCGGTCAACCAGGCCGGCTACCGCGCAACGGGTTCCAGCCAACGTGCCCGGCCGGTTTGAATCGTTCCCGTTGCTGATGCCAGCCGGTTGAACTTCAGTTGAAAACTCTTTTGAATCCCGACGACCCCGCCCATTCCGTCCAATCGCTCCTCAATCGGCCGACCGAACAGCGCATCCGCGAGTATCAGTATCGCTTCGCCCAGTCGGCGGTCTTCGGGCTGCCGGTGATCGTCCTGCAATACCTCGGCCCGTCACTTGGCGGGACCGAAAGCGACCGCTGGGTCGGCCTGCTGCAGGCTTTATTGTGCGGATGGGTCACCTACGTCGGCGCGGCAGGCATGCTCTTTGAAGGGTTGATCGTTCTGAGTCGCGGCAAGCTCACTATCGAGCTTCTCGTCGCTCTGGCAGCCGTCGGAATGTACCTCTTCAGCGCCGGCTCATTGCTCGGCGTGATTTTCCACGGCCAGCTCTTCTACCGGCCGTTGCTGTTTCATGTCGTGATCCTGCTGATCGCGGGATGGACAGGATTCCGTTGGTGGCGGATGAGCCGACCTACTTCAGCTTCTCATTAAAAAATTTAATTCCGGCAGGAATGCCTTGTTCGATCATCGACTCGTAGTGCCCGCCACTGGCGACGGTCACGAGTTTGATCTGCGCAGGATACGACGCGGCGTACTCCGTAGATCCCTCGTACGGAACAGTTGTGTCGTCGCGGGCATTGAAGATGAATGTGGAACACCGCGGCGCACCCTGGTTGCCCGGCGAATACCCCCGCATCCATGACTCGATCTCCGGCAGCAGCGGAGCCATCTCGCCGGCGGCCTTACCCATCGACTTATTCAGATCGATGTTCGGAGCATAGGCGGCGCAGCATTTGATCCGAGATTCCTTATGCGAAAGCAGCAGTGCATGGGTGGCAGCCGAAGAGTGGCCGGCGCAGCCGATCCGCGCGGGGTCGATCTCCGGAAAACGCGCCAGCGCGAAGTCGAGCGCCGCAGTCGCGTCGGCAACGCCTCCGTCGGCTGCGTGAAACTGCTCGGCCGATCGCTTGAGTTCACCATCGGTGACTTTCTGCAAGTCGCTTCCGATCGGCCCGCTGAGCGAGTAGCCGATGACGGCATAGCCGGCCCGGGCGTAGGGAATCTGCTCGGTATCGTCCCCGTCGGCCAGCCCCATGCCCACGATCTGGATCGAGCCGGCCGGCGCGACCATCACGCAGGGAACCGACTTGGCGCCCTTGGCCGTCAGCGGGAGATAAACTTTCACGCTCGTCGAGAGCCCGATGCGGTTGGTCAGCGTGGTTTGCCCCACGCTGTACAGGCCCACGGTCTTCATCGTCGGCCGCAGCGGAATCGTGGCGGCGACGCTCGTCGGCGTCCACGTCGGCAGCGCAGCGGGAGCAGAGGGTCCGTTGAGCGGCTTGTTGAGCACCGAGCCATTGCCGGTGGCGATCAGCGCGAACCGCGTAATTCTTGCCACGATGCCTAACACCACCAGCAGCGTGGCGATTCCTCCCACGATCTTCTTCACGCCGACCTTGAACCCCGACTCGGCCGGCGCCCGATTGACCCGCGCGCCGCTGCTGCCGTAATAGCCGGTCGACATCGACGCCGACTTGGCCGCCGACTTGGGCTTGGATCCGAACCATCCGCCGGTCTTCGAGGGCGCTTTCGCTGCAGGCGAGAACGCCATTCGCTTCGGCGGCAGGGGCGGCGGGTCATCGAGCGCGATTTCTCCCTCACCGAGGGCGGCCAGATCATCCAGCGACGGCATGTCCGAAGGTTCGGCACGCTTTGGTTTCGGCGGGACTGCCGGCTTGCTCGTGCGCGGCGCCGGCGACTTGGGGGCCGACTTCACCGGCGGGCGGCTGGATTGCGAGACAGCCGGCGACTGAGGCGCCGTCTTCGGCGGCAGATTGCCAGTACGCGAGACGGCCGGCGATTTGCCAGGAACGGCGGCGGCGGGCTTGGCGGGTGCCGATCGGGCAGCTGGCGCGGTCTTGGGCGAATCGCTCGTCACGGCGGGCGATTGGGCGGCGGCGGGAACGGTCAATACGCCTTGGCAGGCCTTGCAGCGAACTCGCTTGCCGGCCAATGAGTCGTTGACGAGGAATGACATCTGACACGTCGCGCAGAAAACCTTCAGTGACACGCTGCCCCCAGTTAAAGCAGCGAGATACTGCAAATTAGGCCCGCGCAGTCAAACACCCCACTTTAGAGCGGTCTATTGGACCTTTCCAACCAACTGAATACTCCCGGCCGGCACTTGTACGCCGCCGGCGACTTCGTCAGTGACTGCCGCTAGCGCGACCGGGCCGATGTCTTTCGGCAGGGTGACGATGAACGTCGCGTTGCCGCCGGCGTCGACGTTGAACGTGCCGCCGGGGATTTTCTTCTGATCCGGCGTGATGAACCACAACTCGTACGTCTTATCCGCCGGCAGGGGAGCGAGGGCGCTGGCGAAGAGATGCCATGTGGCCTTTTCGTCGTCGATGAGGATATGGCCGACGGCCTTGGTCTTGTCGCTGCCGAGCGTGACGAGCTTGAGGTTGCTGCTGTGCAGGGCCGCCAGTACGCGCGAGTCGCGATCCAGATCTTTCTGCAGCGCGACGAGCCGAGTCTCCTGATCGGTGGAGTGTTTCTCCATGTTGCCCATGATCGTCTTGAGCATGAAGATCTGCGCGTCGCGATCGTGCACTTCCTTCGCCAGCGCGACCTGGATCGTGTCTATCCGCTTGTTCATCCAGACATTGGCCAGAACGGCGATCAGAATGATCGCCGCCACCGCGGCAAAGGCTTGCGCGAACCGCCGGACCGATCGGAATTCGTCGGGCGATGCGATTCCACCTCGCCCGGTGGTTTGGCCCTGAGCGACGCGCTTCATCAACGCCGATTTCGCGGCCGGCGGTGCGCCCAGCGGCGCGATCGCGGCGGCGAACGAGGCGAGCGTAGCCTCCGCCTCTGCGAGCGCGGCGGCCCACGCCGGATCGCCGCGGAAGAGCGCCTGGCGCACCGATTCCGTCTGCGGCGCATCCAGCGTTCCCGCAACGTACTCGAGCATGATTTCCAGGCGTTCCTGGTCGGTCACTATCACTCCTAAATTACTAGTCGCTTCGGCGGCCTTCATCATCATTACGCAAACAACCTCGCAAACGGATGAGCCCCTGGCGAATGTACGTCTTAATCGTGCCGAGCGGCTTATTCAGGCGTTCGGCAATTTCGCTGTGGCTCAATCCGTCGTAATACGCGCATTCGATCGCCCGCCGCTGATCGGGCTCAAGGCCGGCCAGCGCTTTACGGATTATCCGGACGTTCTCATCGGCGATCACACCGTCGAGGGTGTCGGTTTGCGGGTCGGGCTGATTTTCGGTCTGGGCTTCGGTCGCGAGCTTCAGTTCCGAGCGCTTGTTCATCCCGCGCCGGCGATCGATCGCGCGGCTGCGCGTGAGCGTGAGCAGGAACGTGACCGGGTTCGATCGCGTCGCGTCGTATTGGCTCGCGCGCTGCCAGAGTTCGTGGAAGATATCGATGAGCAGTTCGTCGGCGGTGGTGCGGTCGCCGAGCATGCGGACGCAGGTGGCGTAAACGAGTGGGCTGTGGCGATCGTAGAACACCGACAACGCCGTCGCGTCGCCGGCGGCCATCGCCTGCATCAAGCCCGAGTCGTCTTTTGCCGTTGCCGGCGATGGGAAGTCCGCCAAAACCATTTCTCCTGTGAACAGCTCCTTATAGTAGTCTCGCCGAGCGCGACAGGAAAATGATTATCAAATAATCCTCACGACGCAAAACGAACAACGGACGACAGGCCCTCCGGCGCTGTCGTCCATTGCTCTACGACTTTTCTACGGAAGCCGATTACGGCATCAGCACGGTATCGACCCAGTGGATCACGCCGTTGGTGCAGATCACGTCGGTCTTAACCACCTTGGCGTTGTTGATCATGACGGTGTCGCCGTCAACCTTCACGGCCAGGTCTTTGCCTTCGGCGGTGGTCAGCGCCATGGTCTTGACGTCCTTGGCCATGATCGCGTCGCCGGAGTGCACGTGGTAGAGCAGGATCTTGGTGAGCTTGTCCTTGTTCTCCGGCTTGAGCAGCTCTTCGACCGTGCCCTTGGGGAGCTTGTCGAATGCCGCGTTCGTCGGCGCGAAGACCGTGAACGGGCCGGGACCTTTCAGCGTATCGACCAACCCGGCTGCCTTGATGGCGGCGACGACGGTCGTCACTTCCTGCATCCCCGGGCCGGTGGCGGTGTCGATGATGTCCATCTTCTTCATCTCTTCCATCTGCTTCGGCGGAATATCGCCGGCGGTTGCACTGCGATTGAATTGCATGGAACCAAAACCGATTCCCATCGCCGCGAATAGTGCGCCTGCGAGAATCTTGTGTGACTTCTTAAACATGACGTCTCCTTTGTTGCCGGGTTTTACCGGCGTTGTTAGTTGCTGATCTGCCCAATCGGGCTGTCACAAGGAGGTACGGGTCCATGGATCGATTGGATGTGCAAGTCGACCGAAATCATGAGCTTTCAATTGTTTCGCGATTTAGAATTTACCGCATTCCCCGACTAGACCTGCGCCTGGGTTTGGCTGCTCGGCTGGGGAATTTTTGTCATCAACTGATCACTGAGCGCAATGAGCCGATCGAATTCGATCGTATCGAAGCGGCGGGAAGAGAACTCGATGAGCATGGAGCGGCCGATCACCAGCAGGCCGAGATCGGCCGGCAGGTAAGCGCGCATCGCGTCGGCGATCTGCCGGGCGGCGGCGCTGTCAGCGCCGACGGCGGTGAATCGCTCGTTGCCGGTGATCAGCGGAAACGGCGTGAGCTTAAAGCGGTCGATCAAGCTGAGCGGTGTCAGCTGTCGAAGCCCGCCCGCAGCGAGCGGCCAATCGAGCGAGCGATGCAGCACGTGAATGGCCGCCTGGTCTTCGCTCATCACCGGGGAAAAATCGACGATCGTGATCTGACCCGAAGACACCGCCAACTGCGGCAGCAATTCCAGCTCTTCCAGCGGCCCGGGCAACGCACGGCCGTCAAGCAAATGCCGAAACCCGCGTTCGCGCGCCCACTCGCTCATGGCCGTCCATCGGCTATGCAGCGTCCAGCGGCGGATGAGCACGAAAAACATCGCCACCGAGCCGAGAAAAATCACGGACATGATGAAGAACGTGATCCACGAAAATCCTTCGCCGCGATGCATAGCGGAATTGTGACACGGAGCGACAGAGTGCACAAATCATGATTAACGCAGTCGACGAAAGGAAAATCCCGCCCGACGAATTTCGTCTTGTTTAGCCACCGCACGTGTGCGGCGCGAACGCTCACACGCGGGGCCAACGTCCACGCGCCGCGCGAACGCCCCGCACGCGGGGCGGCTAAACGGGAGGCGTCCTGCAGAAGCTCGCCAGTTTGCGATTCGATTCACGTCCACAAATCACCAGCCGCGCGAACGTCCCGTAATAGGCGACGTATCAATTCTTGAGCAACCGCCGTGCGACGCGAATCAATCGCGAATTTCCGCGATTGCACGGTTCTCAAGTTTTTCCCGATGCTTACCGGCCGATGCACGACTACGAATCCATCTTCGCGAACATCAAAGCCCGCTACGACATCCGCATCCGCCGCTGGCGCAGCAACATGACCGGCTGCGCGTGGCGCGTGCGCTACAGCGACGGCCGAACGATCAACTGGGTGGAATGCCCGCGCATTAAATCGCCGATCAGCCTGGCGATCTTTCTGCATGAGGTGGGCCATCACGTGATCGGCTTTGATCGTTACACGCTCAGCTGCGAAGAAGAATATCACGCGTGGCGATGGGCGATCCGCACGATGCGCGCGTTAGGCGTAGAGCCCGACGCCCGCACGCAACGGCGGCTGGATCTTTCGATGCAATACGCCGTCGAAAAAGCGATGCGCCGCGGCCTGACGATCTTCCCGCAGGAACTGCACGAGTTCCAACTCCGCGCGGCGTAGTATCCGCGATTGAAATTACTCCCATTCGGCTCTTCACGTATCACGGTGCCTCTGGCCCGTGGTGCGTGTACCCACGCACGATGAGTCGTACTCGACTCATGAGGCAATCGCGTACGCGACCTGGGTGTGCGAATCGGAGAAGATCGCTTCGCTCTTGCCTTATCGGTCGAGTACGACCGATCGTCACGGCGTACCGTGGCCACGGGCGGGAGTCGCCGTGATACGGGAAGAGGCAACTCGTCGAAGCCGTGCCTATTTTGCAATTAACCTATAGAAAAAAAACGCCGCGAGTCATTCGACTCGCGGCGTCTTCTTTGGAGAGTGACTGAACTGCTTAAGCCTGGGGCTCTGCTTCAACTTCGGCCGGCTTCTGGTGGACGCGTAGAACGCCGTCCTCCATCACGTGGCGGATTTTCAGCAGGGCCTTGTTCTGGATCTGGCGGACGCGTTCTTTCGTCACGCCGATGATTCGGCCGACTTCTTCAAGCGTCAGCGGGCTGTCCTGGGCTTGCTCCCAGTTGAAGCGCTGGCGGATGACGGTCTGCTCGACGTTGGTCAGGTCGGCCAGGTTGCGGTCGACGATCGCCTTGAGCTCGTCAATGCAATCATCTTCCACCGCGTCGCGGCGACGATCGGCCCAGTCGGATTTCTCGAGCTCCGGATCGAAGTCGACCGGGAATCGCGTGCGATGCTTGTTGGCCTTGAGTGCGGCTCGGCTGAAGGCTTTCAGAATCGCGCGGCAGGCGTAAGTGCTGAACTTAAACCCGCGGTCGATGCTGAATTTCTCCACCGCCCGCAGCAAGGCCATATTTCCTTCGGAGACGACTTCGGCAAAATCCACGTCGCCCAGGCGAGTGCGCTTGGCCATCGCCAGAACCAGTGCCAAGTTCGTGCGGACGAGGTATTCGCGGAAGTGTTCAAATTTACGATGCCATTCGACCGCGTCGGTCGCCAGTTCTTTCGTCAGGCCAGTCTTTTTCACATTCGCCTGAACCTGGCCGAGACGCAGCTTGGAAAAGTTAAACCGCAGGAACATCAGGCGTTCCTCGGCCGTGCTCATCAGCTTGGGCGCGCCGGTGATGCCGCTATCCAGCATCTCCTCACGCGTCGGCTGATACCACGTGGTCAGCGGCAGCTGGGGCTCTGAGCCTTCAGCGAAAAGCTGGGCTTCGGCGTTCTTCTTATGGAAGAACTCGCTGTCCATGAATGGGTACGCCCCTGCAAGCACCTGCTCGGCCTGCTGGCGTAAAACTTTAGGGATCGGCTGTTGCCTAACCGGCTTGACCAGCCGTACAGTTCTTGGTGTGACTGACATCGTTGCGGTAGCCATTGGCCACCTCCTTCATCAAGTACGAGTCAATATTGGTACGTCCTTTAATACGTCGACAACATTGATAACAGATTTTACGTTCGAAGCCGTTCCGGTATTCCCTGTTCTTTGATCAGGGATTCCCCGATTCATTTAAGTGTCTTTAATTTATGCACTTAGGCGTAGGAAGCAAAGGCGGCATAAGCCTTCCAAAGTGGACAGTAATAATTTCGCACTTTGCGGCGGCCCGGTGCTGGATATATTCACCGCACTTCCATGAACGAACTTTGCGTCGGCGGCAGCTTTAATCCCATCCACAACGCCCATTTGGCGTGTGCTTTGACCGCCATGCGCGCGCTGCACTTCGATCGGATCGTCCTCATCCCCAGCGCCCAGCCGCCGCACAAGCCGGGGAAGGCTGATCTCGCGCCCGCCGCCGATCGCCTGGCCATGTGCCAGGCCGCCGTCGCGGGGGATGATCGGTTTACTGTTGATGACATCGAGCTCCTCCGCTCTGGGCCGAGCTACACGATCGACACCGTCCGCGAGCTCAAGCTCCGCGGCTGGAAATCCGTCTCCTGGCTGATCGGGGCCGACATGCTCCTATCGCTACCCACCTGGCACGAGGCCGACGCCCTGCTCGACGAAGTAAAATTCGTCATCGTTGCCCGCCCGGGCTGGAAGCTGGAGTGGTCGCAGCTGCCGCGCGCGTACCAGGTGCTGCAGTCGAAGGTGATCGAAGCGCCGCTGATGGACATCAGCGCCACCGCCATCCGCCGGCGCGTGAAACTCGGCGAGCTAATCAGCAGCCTGACGCCGCCCGCCGTCGCGGAGTACATCGCGCAGCACGGGCTTTACCAATGAGATCAAATTAACCACGAAGCAACGAAGCAACGAAGAAGACAGATTTTCTTCTGCTCTCTTCTTCGTTGCTTCGTCGCTTCGTGGTAAAAAATCCGCACCGAGGATTGTATCGATGACGTTCAAGCACGACTTCCCCTTCGACCCCACCTACGGCTACACGCTCGAAACGCTCCTGAAAGTCCCCGCGCCGCCAGGGCCCCCCGACTTCGCCGCCTTTTGGCAGGACACGTACACACAAACGCTCGCCGTGCCGACGAACATCGCCCGCCGGCCGATCGCGCCCGCCTGGCCGGGGTACGATTTATTCGAGATCGAGTACGACTCCCTCGCCGGCCGCGTCGGCGGCTGGCTCTCGCTGCCGCGCGATGTGAAGCCGAAGCAGCTCATGGTCATGGGCCACGGCTACGGCGGCCGCGAAGCTTCGGGCCAGTTCGACCACGCGCAGCCCACCGCGATGCTCTGCCCCTGCGCCCGCGGTTTCCACCGCTCCGCCACGCCCGACGTGCCGGCCACCGCCGCGTTCCACGTGCTGCACGGTATCGAGTCGCGCGAAACATACATCCACCGCTTCAACGTCGCCGAACTCTGGAGCGCCGGCAGCGTGCTGATCGAGCTGTTCCCGACGGCAGCGGAAAATCTCGTCTACTTCGGCAGCAGCTTCGGCGGCGGCCTGGGTACGATGATGCTGCCGTGGGATCGCCGCTACAAGCGAGCCGTGCTCGACATCCCCAGCTTCGGCAATATCCCGCTGCGGCTAACTCTCCCCTGCAACGGCAGCGGCGAAGCGCTGCGCCTCTACCACCAGCGCCGCGGCGACGTCATGCCGGTCATGCAATACTTCGACGCCGCGACCGCCGCGCGATCGATCAGGAAACCCACGCTCGTCGCCGCCGCCAAGTTCGATCCCGCCGTAGCGCCGCCGGGCCAGTTCGCGATCTACAACGCGATCCAGGCCGAGAAAAAACTATTTGTTAGAGAGACCGGCCACTTTCCCTTCGACGGCGAAGCGGCCCAGAACGAACGGCTGAACGCGGCGGTGCGGGATTGGTTCGCGGTGTGATTTGCAATAGTCCCCGCCTTTGGTAGGACAGACATTTCTGTCTGTCATGCATTTCTTCGGTGGCACAGACATTCCTGTCTGTGACGAAGCGAGGTATTCCTCGATTCGTGCCGGGGATGCGCGATGGAACGCCGGAAGACACGGACGAAGGAGTACCTCCGCCCGTCACAGACAGGAATGTCTGTGCCACCCAATGCAAATACCTCACTTCGCGACAGACAGGAATGTCTGTCCTACTGAAGGCAGGCTGCTCCGCATTCAGGGCAGCGATCGGGCGAAGCGCGGAGGTCGTAGCCGCAGCGCGGACATAATCCCATTCGACTTCTCCGCACTTTTACCAAGCGCTTTCGCAACCTAATCGTCGCCAGTGTTGAGGGGAAGGCTGCGGTTATCAGGAAGAGTGTTCGGTAGGCCAGCCCCCATTTTCGATACGTCACAGGAAGGTAAGACTCGCCGGAGGGGGACCCGACGTATCTTGTGGCGGTTTCGCTACCGTAGCCGAACACGCGCTCGGGAATACTGTGGCGCCAGATCGGATCCCAATCTACTTTTACCTTGAGGGGATCAGTCGTCCACAACGCATCGTGATTTTGCTCCTCTATCGGATACTTCTTCACGCCAAGTCCAACAACGACGCAACCGCCCATGGAAATTAGATATCGCACCTGCGAACCATGAACATCAGAGATGACGTCAGTATATGAATAACTGCGGACCCAGAGACCAGTGATTGCGAAGCAAGCTGCCAGCGATAGAGCGGCCAAGACATTGAAGAATGTTCGCCACACGCCACGAGTCCAATCGAACCGGTTCGGCATCTCACACCTTCGCCGGCGCCGGCTTTCGTTCCGCCAGGGCCTTCGTCGTGCAGCACGACGGATCGATTCCCGCGAGCATCATGCCTTGTCCTCGCGACTCGTGGCTGCGCCAGAGCGGCGGATCCGTCGGGTCGCGCATTTGCAGGAGCACGGTGGTGCGAGCCTCGGGGCTGACGTTCACGCCGGAGCCGTGGATGGTGAGGTAGTTGAAGAAGAGCACGTCGCTGGCCTTGGCTTCGCACGGCGTGGCGGACTCGATCGGGTATTTTTCCGGGGAGAGGGAGAAGTCGCCCTTGTTGTCCGGCTCGAGCGGGCCGAGCTTGTGGCTGCCGGGGACGACTCTTAAGCAACCTTTTTCGATCGGCGCGTCATCGAAGTGAATGACGGCGGCCGTCATGCTGTGGTTCTGGTGGGGGAAGTACGGATGGTCCTGATGCATCGGAAACGGCGAGCCTTTTTCCGGCGGCTTGATAAACATTTTGGTGTGATGTAATTGCACGTTTTCGCTGCCGATAATTTGCGCCGCAACGTCAGCCAAGCGCGGATCGGAAATCAGGCGCGTAAACGCCGCCGAATAGAACTGCACATTATGACAGTGCAGAATTTTGGTGTCTTCTGCTCCCTTGACCGCTTCCCGCGCACTGCCCCAAGTGGCATCCATATTTTTGTGAACGCTCAGGCG
>JBBQNK010000051.1:0-35555 GCA_038329865.1 Tepidisphaerales bacterium
CCTAAGTCCTAAGTCCTAAGTCCTAAGTCCTAAGTCCTAAGTCCTAAGTCCTAAGTCCTAAGTCCTAAGTCCTAAGTCCTAAGTCCTAAGTCCTAAGTCCTAAGTCCTAAGTCCTAAGTCCTAAGTCCTAAGTCCTAAAAAAGAGCGACCCGTTTCCGGGCCGCTCTTTCGGTTTTACTCTGCTGCCGTGGGTCCTATTGCAGCAGTTTCAGCACGCTCTGAGGAGCCGAGTTCGCCTGTGCGATGATCGACGTGTTGGCCGAGACCAGGATCTGGGCCCGGGTCAGCGCCGCTGTTTCGGCGGCGAAGTTTGCATCACGGATATCGCTTTCGCTGGCCGTGACGTTTTCCAACGCGACCGAGAGGCTGTTGACGTTGGTGTCGAGTACGTTCTTCTGCAGCGCGCCGAGTCGGCCACGCAACGTGGCGACCTGCCGGATCGACTGCGTCAGAATCTTCTGCGCCTGGATGGTATTACCAGACACCAGCGAGTTGCCGCCGCCCGAGCCGATGCTCGAGAGGAATCCGTCGACGCTGTTTCCCAGCTTGGTCGTGTTGACCGAGCCGATGCCGACCTGGATCTGGCCCTGGCTGTTGACGACCGAGCCGATCTGGAATCGCGCCCCGCCGCCGGTGATCTGGAAGCTCGTTCCCGCCGCGGTTTGCTGGGCGAAGGTTGAATCGAGCTGGAACGACAGGTCCAGGTCCGCCGTGCGGATGGACGCCGTCGTGCCGTCGACTTCCGCCGACGTTCCGTTGACGCTGACAGCCGCGTTGGCGCCATTGGCTTTACCGGTCAGGAACGAACCGGAAATCGTCTTGACACTCACGAACTGGGTGGCACCGAAGGCGTTGCTCGTCAGTTTAAGAGCTGCGCCGCTGAGCACCGCGCTCACGCCGGTTTCAGACTTGATCTGATTGATCGCGACCACGATCGCGCTGTTGTGAGTGCTGCCGGCGAAGCTGAGCTGCTCCGTGCCGTCCACGCCTGAAATCTCGATCGTGACGGCCGAGACGCCGACGCCCGAGGCCGCGACGCCCAGCGTGCCGAGCTGGGCACTGGCGGTGACGTTCACCGTGATGGTGATCGAGCCGTTCTGCGGCAGCTTGGCGGCGTTGATGTTCAGCGAATCGATCGCCGTGCTGGCGACGTTGCTGGTGGAATAATCTAATCCGCCGTTGAGCAATTTCACGCCGTTGAACTGCGTGGTGTTGCTGATGCGGTTGATCGAGTTCAGGATCGAATCGACCTGGAGTTGGTTGGCGGAAATTTCTTCCGTAGAAAGCGCGCCGGTGTTGGCGGCCTCGTTCGTCAGGCTCTGCACCTGCAGCAGGAGCGAAGAAACTTCGCTCAGCGAGCCTTCAGCCGTGTTCACCACGTTGCTGGCGCGCTGGCTGTTAGCGATGCCCTGGTTGATGCCCGCGATTTCGCTGCGAAGGGTTTCGCTCGCGATCAGGCCGGCCGGTGCGTCTTTGCCGCTGTTGATTTGCAAACCGGTCGACAATCGCTGCAAGTGCAGCTGCAGGTCGGCCTGGTTCTTGTTCAAGGTGGTAATCGCCTGAAGGGAGGCGATGTTCGTATTGATCTTGCTCATGAGTGTATCCTCCGTGATACGTTTGGAAATCGCCGGATGTCCGTATCCGGCGTAGGGTTTTTACGATTCAAACTCGGTCCCCGGCACACGCCGAGGTTACGACTTGGTGGAACCAACGGGTTCCGTCTTCGGATTGTTCAAAAGGGAATTCAAACTCGCGGATGCGAATCGAATCGAGCCGGCTTGCCGCCCGGCGGACGCGGTGCGTGGGAGTGAACCTCCTTGTTCGAGGGCAGTCATTTCGCGGGCGAATCCGTTCGCCCACTGACGGCGGCCGATCGATGCGACGCCACGAAGCATCGATCCGCCACCGGTATTCGCCTCTATCGTCGGGCAGATGACCGCGCAAACTTGAACGTACAGCACGCAATTTCCGCGGGTAGTTTGACGGCTGATAATATTAGTTTTTGCGGGGTGAGACGGGGTTTTAGGAATCGGAGCGCAGAGATTGCGCGGCGGGGGCTCGCTCGACACGCCCTGTCTTCCGGCGGCGGATTACGTCCGATATCTGAAGTGAAAAGAACGCGATCACGGCAATTGCCACGCCGATTAGCGCGACTCGTTCCGCGAGAGATATGTAGTCAGTCTTCCAGCCGCGCCACCATATCTGCTTGAACGCGCCGGACGACATTGCAAATGGCGAGAACGCCACCGCGATCATGGAGCAGACCGTCATTGCCGTGCGAATCGGAAGTGCTTCATGGCCGGCTGCCGTGCGCTCGGCGACGTACCAGATGCCGCATAGCCAAATTGGGATGATCATGATCCCACGATCGAAATTGCCGAGTTGAATTCCGATCAACATGAACACGGCAACGGCTGCCAACGAACACATCGCTCGAAAGTGACAGCCGCGCCGCAGATCGCGGTGCATTGGCGTCATGGCGTTGAAGTAGTCGATTTGCACCGGTCGACCCGGCTCGGCCGGATTGTGGATCGGTTCCTCCATCTTACCCTCCCCCGCTGCCGATGAAATCCGCCTGCGGCTGCGTCATCCGGCGCGGGTCGAGCGCATGTTTCAGCTCGGCCTCGGGCAGAATCTTCTGCTCGATCGCCAACTCTCGCACCGTGCGGCCGGTGGTCACGCTTTCCTTCGCGAGCGCCGCGGCTTTGTCATAACCGATCAGCGGCGCGAGGCTCGTCACCATCGACAGGCTCTGCTCGACCAGCGACTCGCACCGCTCGCGGTTCGCTTCAATCCCCGCGACACAGCGGTCGGCGAAGACGCGCACGCCGTTGCTGAGCAGGTCGATCGACTCCAGCAGGCAGTACGCCATCACCGGCATCATCACGTTCAGCTCGAACGTGCTACCAAGCCCGCTGGCGGCCATCGCGATCGTCGCATCATTGCCGACGACTTTCGACGCCACCTGCATGAGCATTTCGCTCATCACGGGGTTGATCTTACCGGGCATAATGCTGCTGCCCGGCTGCGTTGCGGGGATTGAGATTTCACCGATGCCGCACCGCGGGCCGCTCGCGAGCCAGCGGATGTCGTTGGCGATTTTCGTCAGGCTAATCGCGACGGTTCGCAGCTGGCCGGAGGCTTCGACGATGCCGTCTTTGCTGGCCTGCGCTTCGAAATGATTTTTCGCCTCGACGAAATCGATGCCGGTCTGCTTGGCGATAATTGCGATCGCGCGCTTGGCGAAATCCGGATGCGAGTTGATCCCCGTGCCGACGGCCGTGCCGCCGAGCGGGAGTTCTCGCAGCGCGTTGATCGCCTTGTGAACGCGCATCGCGCCGAGCGACGCCTGCGCGGCGTAGCCGCTGAGCTCCTGGCCGAGGCGAATGGGCGTGGCGTCCTGCAGGTGCGTTCTGCCGATCTTGATGACGTCGTCAAACTTTTCCGCACGCGCCGCCAGCAATGCAGCCAAATGCTCTAGCGCCGGCGCGAGCGATTCCTTCATCGCCGCGGCCGCGGAAACGTGCATGGCGGTGGGGATCACGTCGTTGCTGCTCTGCTGCATGTTGACGTGATCATTCGGATGAATCGGATCCTTCCCGCCGCGCTGGCCGGTGGCGATTTCGTTCGCCCGGCTGGCGATCACCTCGTTGGCGTTCATGTTCGTGCTCGTCCCCGAGCCGGTCTGGAAAATATCGACGACGAATTGGTGATCGAGCTTGCCGTCGATGACTTCCTGGGCGGCCCGCTGAAGCAGGCCGCGCCGGTGAAGATCGAGCAAGCCCAGGTCGTAGTTAACCGTGGCGCAGGCAGATTTGATCATCCCCATCGCCGCGATGAATCGGCGGTTGAACCGCAGATGCGAAATCGGAAAATTCTCCACCGCACGCGCGGTAGACGCGCCGTAGTGCGCGCCAGCCGGCACTTGCATCTCTCCCATTGAGTCACGTTCGATTCGACTGTTGTTCATGAAAGCTCCTGCGAGAATTGTAGGGTCCGATGAGCCCGGCGACGCGGCGAAACGGGAACCTGCTTCCACGCCGCATCAGCCAACGGTGATCGATCTCCGCCCCCGCCCTACTTCCCAGCGGCGGCCAGCCACTGGTCCACTTTCGCCAGCGCCTCCGTGCGCTCGGCGGAGGTGGAACCCGGAAGCAGTTTGATCAACGTCGGCCGATACCGCGGGTCGAAGTCGACCCAATCGTCCTCCACCTCGGCCAGGTTGAGCAGCTTACACGCGAAGTGGATCGCCACGTCGGGCCGCTCGCGCATGCCGCGGTCGAGCGCGGCTTTTGTCCTGGGCCCGCAGTACATGTCGACGCAAATCAGCGACTGTACCACTCCATCTTCAGACGTAACGGCGTCCAGGATTCTCGCGAGCATGTTGTCGAACACAGCCTCGCCCATCCGGCGCTCGGCCTGGAAAACATATCGCAGCGCTTTGGATTGCTGATCGCACGATCGCCCGACCAATTCATCGCGCAGCCGATCGAACGCCTCGCGACTGTTCTCATGCGAGAGCACTTCCATGTCCCGCCAATCGAGCGGCTCATCGCCGCGAGCAAGAATTTCCTTCACGACCGCGGATTTCTCGTCGGCCGTCATGCCGTCGAAAGCGACCATGTCGTAGCCGGTGCCTTCTCGCAAGGCATCGAAATCGAGGTTCATGCTTTTGCGGAAGTTGTCGTGGGCGGGGGATGGCACGAGGGGATTGTAGCAAATCAAAGGCGGCGTGGCCGCCACCGCTAAACGAGCGACGTTTCTGGAAGGCGTAACACGGTCGCAAAAATCCGCGCATTTAGCCGTCGCGGCTTCGCGACGGTTTTCGCATTCTACAAATCCTTGTTCTTCCTCCGAAAAACATACCACACAAACGACAAAATCCCCGCGAACTTGAACCCCGGATCGATGTAATGCTGAATCACGTAAAATGCGAAGTAATGCGCCCGAGCAAATCCCCACACCGCCAGCGCGAGAAGGACGGCCGTCCGCCCTGTGGGGCTATCGATCAGCAACAAAACGCTGGCGAGGAGACCGATCAGGACGAAGAGGATGGCCTTGAGGTAGATGAGTTTAGGATTTTTGAGGTCCATCGCCGGATTGTACGATGTACGACGAAATATCAATTCGGCCGTCTGGTTGCAGCGTCAGCGTCCTCAGTACACTACCGAAACTAGTTTGAGTTGAGCATTTGCATCAACTTTCCAACGCTTGGCCGCACAGCGACGCAGACCTCGACGGGAATACAGGGACCAGTCAATCTGAGAGCCGTGGTCACCGACGTATCGATACTTTTCAACTTCAAACATTTCGCCGATGCAATAAAATTCGACGACACGTTGCCGACTATCCAAGCATTTGAGTGCAGCTGTCAGTATGTTTTTGACGGGGTGAGCGTTGTAAACGACTTCCAAACAAATCCCCTTTCGATATAGCACAAATCGTTCGCGCGCTTGTTGTTTGTATTCTCGGACGATCGGCATGTACTCAATCGCATAGCGAAGCCGTTCCCTCTCGTCGAAGCCGTATTGAAAACTCCCTGCGCGCCGCTTAGGCGCTGACTCCAAGAGTTTCGGAAGAGGAATTGGAATTGGAATCAGCTGCGCTTTTGGTCGAAGGATTAATAGTTCTGAATTTCGTTCTCGCTGTAACGGCGTTTGTTGATACAAATCGCCGAAAGACCATTCAGTTTTCACAATCGTCGCTGAGACTTGCGCACGCATTTTCAAGACGGCACCGGTACACTCACGCTGCCATGCATCAATCCGCTGGCGAGCTTCACGTAGCGTCATAGTTCCTCAAAAAAATCATTCCCCTTATCATCCACCACGATGAAAGCCGGGAAATCCACGACCTCGATTTTCCTAATCGCTTCCATTCCCATTTCTTCGAAGTCGACAAGTTCCACTTTCTTGATATTCGTCTGCGCCAAAATCGCGGCAGGCCCGCCGATGCTGCCCAGGTAGAATCCGCCGTGGTTTTTGCAGGCTTCGGTGACGGCTTTGCTGCGGTTGCCTTTGGCGATCATGACGAGGCTGCCGCCGTGGGATTGGAAGAGGTCGACGAACGCATCCATCCGACCCGCCGTGGTCGGGCCGAAGCTGCCACTGGGCATGCCTTCGGGGGTTTTGGCGGGGCCGGCGTAGTAGATGGGGTAGTTCTTGAAGTAGTCGGGGAGCGGCTTGCCTTGCTCGAGCAGGCTTCGCAGTTTGGCGTGGGCGGCGTCGCGGGCGACGATCAGCGTGCCGGTGAGTTCGAGCCGTGTCTTCACCGGGAACTGGCTGAGGATGGCGCGGACTTTATCCATGCCGATGGAAAGATCGATCTTCACCGGCGGCGCGAGCTTGGGTTGTTCCTTCGGCAGGAATCGGCCGGGGTTGGTTTCGAGCTGCTCGATGAAGACGCCCTGCCTGGTGATCTTCGCTTTGATCTGGCGATCCGCGGAACACGAAACGCCGATGCCGATCGGCATACTCGCGGCGTGGCGCGGCATGCGGATGACGCGGACGTCGTGCGCGAAATACTTCCCGCCGAACTGGGCGCCGATTCTACTTTCGCGGGTGATCTTGAGGATCTTTTCCTCCCACGCCGTATCGCGAAACGCCCTGCCGCCCTCGCTGCCGGTGGTCGGCAGATGATCTAGATAGCCGGCGCTGGCGAGCTTGAGGGTCTTCATCGTCGTCTCGGCGCTCGTGCCCCCAATCACCACCGCGAAATGGTACGGCGGGCAGGCGCTCGTGCCGATCTCCTTCAGCTTGCCGCGCACGAACGCCTCCATGTCCTTGTCATTCAGCACCGCTGGCGTGGCTTGGTAGAGGTACATCTTGTTCGCACTGCCGCCGCCTTTGGCCATGAAGAGGAGAGAATATTCGTCGCCTTCGGTCGCCAGGATGTCGATTTGCGCGGGCAGATTGCTGGCGGTGTTCTTCTCTTTGAACATCTCCAGCGGCGCGAGCTGTGAGTAGCGGAGATTTTTCTCCTGGTAGGTTTGGTAAATACCTTCCGACAGCGCGGCCGCCTCGTCGAAATCGGTCAGCACGAACTGGCCCTTCTTGCCCATCACGATGGCCGTGCCGGTGTCCTGGCAACTCGGCAGTTGGCCGGCGGCGCACACCACGGCGTTCTGCAGATGCGTATAGATGACGAAGCGGTCGTTGTCGCTGGCTTCGGGGTCCATCACTTCCTGCCCTAGCTTGGTGAGGTGGGCTGTGCGGAAGTAAAAATTGATGTCGATAAACGCCTGCTTCGCCGCCGTGCGCAGGGCGGCGGCTTCAACCTTCAGATAGCTTCGGCCGTTGAAATCGACGGTGCTAACGCCTTCAGCCGTGAGCAGGCGGTAGGCGGTGTCTTCTTTTCCGAGTTGGATCGTGGGTTCGTATTTAAAGGGAGGCATCGACTTAATTTACAAGTCGAGCGAGGGCACGTCTATGTTCGGGACAGGCGCCGGCTGTAGCAGTTCTTTAGAGGCCGGCCTTGATCGTGCCAGGGACGTCGAGTCGGCGGGCCGGCTTCACCGTTTCAAAAAATGAATCGATCGCGGCGGCGTGTTTCGGAAGGCACTGCGTCACACACTGGGACTGAATGAACGCGAGCGTCCGAAAGCCGATGCTGAAGACGAGCTCGCGGACTTCGACGGTCCATCCCTCGGATTTGAGCGAATACTTCAGGTGCGCCGCCTGCAGGCCGCGGTCGCGCGTTACCACGCCGCCGTCGATGAGCTGGAAATTGTCCTGTGCCTGTTGCTGCTGGAGGAGGCGATCGTAGGCGAGCCTGGCGTCATCGGGCCCGTCCAGGATCGCCACGCTGATCATCGCCGCCGCGCCGGATTCATCGGGTGGGCTGTTCAAAGCACACGTCTTGCCGTCTTCGCCGATTTCGTGCGTCCAATCGGTCGGGAGAACCAAGCTCACTTTTTCAATCGGCGAGCCGGACTTCTTCCACCTGCCTGCCCGTTTGGCGGTGAACACGCGCGAGCTCGGGTAATGGAATTTAACCGGCCCTTTGCCGTAGCGGCTTTTCTCCGCCACTTCCGCCAGTCGCATCAAAGTGAAGATTGGAAAAAACATAGCGCTCCCCGAAGCGAAAAAAACGCCGGCCAAAGTTGAATGCTTTGGCCGGCGTTGAGTATATCGGAACGGGCGTCGAACGATCAATATTCGATCCGAAAGGCGCTATTCCGGCTGAATGTAAGCTTCCAGTTCGCTCAAGAACTCGTACAGCGCGGTGGCCGAGTTGTGGGCCGGGTCATCGCCCTGGTGGATGAGCGTGATATTGCTCCGCAGCGCGAGGAAAACCAGCTCGCTGAGCGATTCTTTAAGCGGGCTGCTTGCGAGCCATTCGTGGTACTGGGCGCGGAAGTAGTCATACCCGTCCGGGTGCTTGGCGAACCATTCCCAAGCGCTCTTAGGCGGGCCCAAGTGCGAAAGGATATTGGTGATGCTGCACATCTCCCGCAGGTCGCGCGTGAGGCCGATCGGTTCGATCCAGATACGGTCGCCGTCATCGGCTTCCACGGCATCCAGGAAATGCTTGATCTTGAACATGCTTCACTCCTATCTGCTAAACCACATTCGCTACAACTCTAGTCCTACTTATAAGACGATAGAAACTTTGTGAAGTTTGATGGCAATGTAAGATTTTCCCCGATCGCGCAGCAGAGAATTGCTGAGCCGGAATGTGCTTCGGGAAATCCCCAAGGAGCGTCTAACGCTCGAACCCCGCGCGTGAGATCGCTAGCGCTTGATCATCCTGTTTTACTGTTGCCGGAGCGCGGAGGAGCGGTTGTAGAGCAGGATGATCAGCAGCGAGATAAAGCTCAACGCCGTCACCGCGAACCAGGTGGGCGCTGGCGATTCCAAAGAAAGCCCGGACGTATAATCGGAATAGATGGAGATGGGCAGCGTCTGATGGCCGGTCACGTCGCCGAAGACCATGACCGTCGCGCCGAACTCGCCCAGCGCCCGCGCGAACGCCAGCAGTATTCCGCTGACGATTCCCCGCCGGGCCATCGGGAGCGCGACGTGCCAGAAGATCTGCAGCGGGTTGGCGCCCATGAGCGTTGCGATGTCTTCCATCTCGCGGCCGATCGAAGCGAACGCCGCCTTGGCGGGCAGGAACAGGAGCGGGAAGGAAACCACGGTGGCCGCCACCACCGCGCCGCGCCAATCGAAGACCAGCCGCAGGCCGAACCACGCCTCGAGCCATCGCCCGACCCACCCGTGCACGCCGAGCAACACGACCAGCGCGTAACCCACGCACGTAGGCGGCAGCACGAGCGGCAGCGTGAGGATCGCTTCGAGCAGGCTCTTCCCGGCGAACTTATTGCGGGCGAGGACAAACGCCAGCGGGATCGCCAAAGCCGCCGTGATGCACGTAGCCACGAGGGAGACTTTCATCGACAGGCCGAGCGATTGCAGCAGGTCATTCATGCGTCACCGGTCGGCCGGTCGGGTGGTGGGCTGGGTCGCGGGGACATCGACATGAAAACTACCAATACCTGCGGGATTGTTTACGTTGACGTGTTTCGGCTTGCTGTCGGGCTGGGCCTCCTCGGTATTGAAGCCGTGGGCCTCGAGGATTTTCTTCCCCGCCGGCGAAGCCAGGAAGTCGAAGAATTTCTTCGTGACCGCCGGGTTCTTGCCCGCCGTCAACAGCACGCCGGGGTAGACGATCGGGTCATGCGAATCCGCGGGCGCGGTGGCGATGACCTTCACTTTCGCGCCGGCCTGCTGGGCGTCGGTGGCGTAGACGAAGCCGGCATCGACCTCGCCGCGGATGACGTAGTCGAGCACCTGGCGGACGTTCGCGCCGTTGATGATTTTGCCGGCCAGGTCCTTGTCGAGCTTGAGCGAGGCGATCGCCTGCATCGCGTACTGCCCCGCCGGCACGGCCTTGGGCTGGCCGACGGCGATTTTCTTCACGTCGGCCTTGGCGAGGTCGGCGATCGAGCCCAATTTAAGCGCGGAATTCGTGGGAACGATCAGCACCAGTTCATTGCGGGCGATGATCTGCCGCGAGCCTTTCACGACCAGCCCGGCCTTTTCGGCGGCATCGACCTGGTCGACGGCGGCGGAGATGAACGCGTCCATCGGCGCGCCGTTCTGGATCTGCGTGAGGAGCAGCCCGCTGGCGCCGAACGCGAACTCCACGTCATTCCCGGTCGCCTTGACGAACGCGGCATTCACGTCGATCAGCGCCTCTTTCATGCTGATCGCCGCGGCGAGCTTGATCGTCGTGCCGGCGCGGGCGCACGCGGCCAAGCCGAGCACGAGCATTACCGCCAGTCCGACGCGCTTCGAAAATTGCATGTCCCTGTTATACGCCCGAACTCGGAACCGACGCAATCACAGGAACCGCGCCGGTCGGCACCGGCGGCGGTACGGCGGCGGCGGACGGAACAGCGCCGGCCCACTGCTCGTAGCGCTCCATCGACAGCGGCGAGATTGTCCCCTTACCCTTCTGCTTGCCCAGCACGATTTCCGCCTTAAGCCGCTTCTGCATCATCACCTTGCCGATCTGCCGGATCTGGATGCTCTCGCGCGGCAGGAGGCGAAAATCCAGGATTTTGTCGCGGACGAGGATCGCCAGATCGGGCAGGAGCAGCGCTTTCCAGACCTGCAAGCCGCTGAACGGTTTGAAATGGAATTCAATCGCCTGCGGATTGTCAGCGGGCTTGGATTTGGAAATGCTCTTGATCGTGTCATCGAGCCACTTGGTCAACTGCGGCGAAGGACGCAGTGCCGCCGCCTCGGCGAAGCGCCGGTACTTCACCAATCGCTGAATGCCCCAGGCGAACTGCGCGATCGCAATGATCGGAAGGTATCCATTGGGCGAATGGCCCTTCGGCGCGTAGGTTAGGTTGAGCCAGAAAATCCCGCCGTTCCACAGGCCGACGATAATCAAAGCGATCCCGTCGAAGATCAGGCCCAGCGGCGCCGGTGCCAAAGCGATCCACACGCCCACCGCGATAAGCATCAGGCCGATGATTAGGATCGCGACGGTGAATACGGAAAATCGCGTCGCCGACGCGCCGGATGCGACGATGATCACGCCCCAGACAATGTCCCATATCCCGGATTTGCGCAGCGTTCGCTGGCCGACGCGAAAGTCGGCGGCCTGCTGGAGAAGGTAGGCGTTTTCGCGAGTCGGCGCGGGCACTTCCTCGCCGGCGAGCGAAAGGTAACCGAGCATTTGCGGCGGCGGAGCGGTTGCCGCAACGGCTTGTGGATCGTTGAAGTTGGACATGTTCCTACCGAAAGAGGAGTTGGACGACCGGCGAGATCATACTTTCTGCCGCGCCCGATGTCATAGAAATTTCGGGCAGTGATCAGCTACGACACGTGCGGCGTGGCGAGCGACTTGCAGATTTGCACGGTCGATTTGCTCTTGTTGAGCGTGTAGAAGTGCAGCCCGTCTACGCCGTTGGCGATCAGGTCGCGGCACTGGGCGGCGGCGTAGTCGATGCCGGCGGCGTGGACGGCCTCGGCGTCGCCTTCAATGGCTTCGAGCTTCAGCAGCAGCGGCTGGGGGATCTTCGCGCCGCACATGCCGATGAATCGCTTGATCTGCGCCACGTTGCTGATCGGCATAATGCCGGCCACGATCGGGACTTTAATTCCCATCTTGCGGGCGGCGTCGCGGAAGCGGTAGAAGTCGGCGTTGTCGAAAAATAGCTGCGTGACGATGAAGTTGCCGCCGTTGTCGACTTTCAGCTTGAGCATTTCCAGATCGCGCGTGCGGTTGAGGCACTGCGGGTGCCCTTCCGGATAGCCGGCCACGCCGATCGCGAAATCGTGGCGGGCTTTGACGAATGAAACGAGATCGCTCGCGTAGGCGAACCCGCCTTGCGTGGCGACGAACTGGCTCTGCCCGGCCGGCGGATCGCCGCGGAGCGCGAGAACGTTGCGGATGCCGTGATTCCAGAGATCGTCAAGAATGCCGCCGATTTCTTCAGCGGTATGGCCGACGCAGGTGAGGTGCGCCATCGAGCGGATGGCCAGTTCGTTCTGAATGCGTGCGACGAGTTCGACGGTCTTGGCCCGCGTGCTGCCGCCGGCGCCGTAGGTGACGGAGACGTAGCTGGGCTTGATTGCGTGCAGTTCGCCGATCGCCTGGTAAAGCGACGCCCACCCGCCCTCGTTCTTAGGCGGAAAGAACTCGAACGAAACCGCTGGCTTGCCCTGGCCAAGTATCTGGTCGATCCGCATGGTTGGAATGTACCTCAGAAAAGCTGAAATGCCAATGTTATTTCATCCGTTAATCCGGATTGACGGGTATGAGGAGGACTGAGGACTAAGTCCTCTCCCAAAAAAGACCGGGCGTCGCGTGATTGCTCGCGCGACGCCCGGGGTTAAAAGCTTCACTAGGTCCGGCTGATTAGAACGCGAAGATCGCGTCTACGCCGAAGGTGCCCTGGCTGCGGCCGGTGCCGCCGTCATACACCTTGTCGTTCGCGTAGTCGTAGCGAACTTCCGGGCGGATGACGAGGTTCTTGCCGATGCTGTCATTCGGCATCGGGGTGATGGCCACGCCGAGCGTCACTTCGTACACGCTCGAGCCGATTCCACGGTACCCGTCGTCGTCATTGAAGTATTCCGCACGGGCGGTGGCGGCAACCATGTTGCTGACCGTGTAGGTCAGGTAACCGGCCGCGCCGAACCACTGGCAGTCGGAACCCGACGTGCTGGAGTTGAACTGGTAGCCGTAGTCCGCGTTGATCGCGAACGCCAGCTGGTCAGCCAGCTTCTGCACGTAGATCACGTCGAGCACGTCACGGTAGTTGCTGTTATCGCCGGGCTGATCCGGACCGATTTCAAAGTTGACCGTGAGGGCCGACTTACTGTTGATCGACCAGGCGACCTGGCCGATGGCATCGATCGTGTCGTTGTCGTCTTCGGTCGAGGTATCCCAACCGCGGGTCAGGCCGGCCGTGACCGTCCACTCCGGGTTGATGACGTACGTGCCGATGACGCCGGTGTTGGTCAGCGGAATCGCGAACCCGAACAGGAAGCTGTGCGAGTAAAGCGAGCCGACGCCCAGCGAGTTGTTCCAAACCGGGTTGATGGTTTCGTAGCCGAGCAGGGTATTGAACTTACCAGCGCGGATCTTCACGCCCGTGTTGTTGAACGGAACGTAGACATCGACGTACGCCTGGTTCAGGTCGAACTGCTCATCCGGACCACGGCTATTACCGGCCGGGACATTGTAAATGCCCTGGTAATCAAACAGACCCAGCGAGTGAATCAAGCGGGAATCGCCGCCGTAGATCATCTCAATGCGACCGCCGACATCGAACTTGTTCTTCGAGGTGTCGACCGCGCGATTGAGGTAGACGTCGATCTGGTTGAGGGTCAGGTCCTGATTTTCGAAGTCGAAGTATCGACCCGTAATGGTGTTGGCAGGCGGGGCGCTGTCCGAAACGGTCCAGGACGCTTCCACGTATCCGCCAACGCTCAGGGCGTTGTCCGACATCCATGATCCGGCGCCGGTCTTGTTAATCAGCGCGGTGAGCGGCATGGCCGGCGCCGCGTCATCGAGCATGAGGGGCCGGTTCAACTGCAGGCCATCCGACTTGGTCTCCGCTTTGGCGATTCCACACGTCGCCAACAATGCGGCTCCGACTATGGAGGCCAGTGCTTTCCGATTCGACATACCTTACTCCTTCCCACAAGGGGATTTTAAGAAACTTCTATGCATCCAACCGGTGTGCCACAACAAACCGGCCTAATAATCCATTAAGAACGACTAACCGTTTTAATCGAACGATCAGTATTTCTTAACGTGACCCTCATAAACGAGAAAGAGCCATGGGCACGTTAAGCAATCTTCGGCTATACGGTTCGCAAAAGTTGAAGCGATCGTAACGGGCCGCCACCCAGTACAATGTCAGAACGCTCAAAATGATCGGACATACCGCGATGGCTGTCAAATACTGAGGCTTTTATCAACGACTGGAATTTTTTCGGACTTGATTCGACCGGACGCTAAAAGTCGCTTTGGTCGGCTGGTCGCACTATAGTTGTTCAGGCGGTTTTAGAAGTCGTCCGGCCGTTGAAATTGGGATCATCTGATCGTAACTATTTGTAATTTATTGTTTTACGGAACATTATGGCACGCGTGTGGCAAACCCCGCTTCCACCGATCTACCGCGAATTGTCGGACGTGGAACTGAGGGTCCGCATCCAGGCGGCCAAGGATCAACTCGGTACCCGCCTGGCGATACTGGGACATCACTATCAGCAGGATGCCGTCATCGAATTCGCCGATTTCACCGGCGACAGCTTTGAACTCTCCCGGCGAGCGGCAGATCAAAAGGGCGTGGAATTCGTCGTCTTCTGCGGCGTGCATTTCATGGCCGAATCCGCCGATATTCTCACCGCGCCAAATGTACGCGTGATTCTGCCTGACCTGGGCGCCGGTTGCTCCATGGCGGACATGGCGAACCTCGAACAGACCGAAGACTGCTGGGCCCAGCTCGAAGAAGCCTGCCCCGGCCAGCTGATCGTCCCCATCACCTACATGAACAGCTCCGCCGCCATCAAAGCCTTCGTAGGCGAGCACGGCGGGGCCGTCTGCACCAGCTCGAACTGCCGGAACGTGCTGGAATGGGCGATGGGAAGGACTGAGGACTTAGGACTTAGGACTGAGTTAAAGAATGAAGACACTAAGTCCTTAGTCCTGAGTCCTAAGTCCTCTCCCAAGATTCTCTTCTTCCCCGACCAGCACCTCGGCCGCAACACGGCGTTCGCGATGGGTTATCCGCTGGAAAAAATGGTCCTGTGGGATCCGACGAAAGATTTAGGCGGCAACACCGTCGAGCAACTCCGCGATGCTGATTTCGTTCTCTGGAAGGGCCACTGCTCCGTGCACCAGCTCTTTCGGCCGGAACACGTCGACCAGGCTCGCGCACAATACCCGGGCATTAAAGTGATGGTTCACCCCGAGTGCCGGTTCGAAGTCGTCCAAAAGGCCGACATCGCCGGCAGCACCGCCTACATCGTCGACCAAGTCCGCAAAGCCCCGCCCGGCACGATTTGGGCGATCGGCACGGAGACGCACCTCGTCAACCGCCTGGCTCACGAGTACCCCGAGCAAAAGATCATCGTGCTTTCCGACTGCCAGTGCCTCTGCACAACGATGTTCCGCATCGACCTGCCGCACCTGTGCTGGGCCCTGGAAAATCTCGTGCAGGGCATCGTCGTCAACGAGATCAAAGTCGACGAACACACCCGAAAATGGGCCATCGTTGCCTTGGAACGCATGCTGGCGATCAAGGGCACCGGCAACCCGATCGGCAAGCAACAACCGGTCGGAACCACGATCGACTAAAGACCTCCCGTCGATTCATCCCGTTCCTTACATAGCCGTGAACGCCAGTTCGCGATCTTGATCGATCTCCAAGATCCCGCGAACTGGCGTTCGCGGCTACGTAAAGGATTCCTCCGTGCGCAACGCTTTAGAATCCATAGCGCTTTCCGTAATCGCCTCGTAACGACTTCAAAAGTAACATTCCCATCATGAACGCCACTGTTATTTCCGGGAGCCTGCTGATCGCTGCGATCGCCGTGTCATTCGGCGACGCGCAGATCGTCACGACCGCGCCGTCGGTCCCCCCGATGTCGGCACCCGCGACGCAGCCGGCCCACGTGTCGGCCAAGCCCGACAAAATCCCCGGCGTGGAAAACTTCGCTCGCATTTCGCCCGTCCTTTATCGCGGCGAACAGCCGACCGCCGAGGGTTTCGCTGAACTGAAAAAACTCGGCGTCAAGACCGTCGTCAGTCTCCGCACCTTCCACAGTGACCGCGACATGCTCAAAGGCACCGGCCTGCAGTACTTCCGCATCGAAGCCAACGCGTGGCATCCCGAAGAAGAAGACCTGGTGCAGTTCCTGAAAATCCTGGCCGACCCCGCGAACCAGCCGGTCTTCGTCCACTGCCAGCACGGAGCCGACCGCACGGGATACGTGGTCGCTTCCTATCGCATCGTCGAGCAGGGATGGAACTTCGACGAGGCCAATGAAGAGTTGAACAACTTCAACTTCCACAAAATCTGGGTGCGCGTGCCGCAGGCGCTGAAGGATTTGAATCCAGCCGACATCAAGGCGAAAGTCGAAAAGCTCGAAGCACCGAAAGTGGATACGGTCAATTAGCGAGTTTCAACTTCACTTCTATCAAAAATTTTCGTCGATGTCATCCTGAGGTACTCCGAAGGATCTTGCCGACTACTCAGGGAGGCAGGATCCTTCGGAATATTTCAGTATGACGATATAATTGAAAGTGAATTGCCCTCGTTGACGATCACGGCTCCATCACTCTATACACCGCGCCCGCTTCGTTCTCGAATTCCAACCGAAACTTTGGAGGCAAAGATCTGGCCCATTCCCATTCGATCGGCGGGGGCGTGGCGGATCTCGACGGGCTTGATGGAGCCAAATCGTGCGTGAAAATGACCAGGTGCTTTGCGCCGCTTTGCTGAAGATTGCTCAACCACACGCCGCTATCTGCCCCGCCGATCGTCGCTGCCATCGCGGCCGATTGGATCTGCTCGCCCGTCAACCGATCGCCCAGCCGTGGCAGGTCGGCAATCGTCTTCACGCCCGGACGAACCGGCACATACACCACCGGCCGATCGAGACGGAAACCCATCAGCGGATAAACCGTGAACGTGCCCGTGTACGCAAGCGGCTCATCGGCGGGGATTTGATTGCGCACGTAATCCCATATCGGCTGGCGCGGATCACCCCCGGTGTTCGGCCGAGCCCACGCCGCGTCGGCGGTCACCTGCCGGAGATGAATGAACGCCGTCCAGTTGACGTAGGCATAACCCGCGAACAAGAGCGCGGCGGCCCCGCCGATCAGCAGCAAAACATCGCGCCGGAGATGCAGCCAACGCGTCTGCACGAACAAGATTCCAACGCCTATCGCGGCGAAAGCGATTCCCGTTCCGCAGAAGAGCGTAAGAATCTGCCAGAGACTCCAACTCAAGCCGGTGCAAATCGCGATGAGCATCAGCGCCACGACCCACGCGAGGGCAACGCAACTGCGTCGCTTTTGCGATGCGTTTTCGATCGCGATTTCACGTCGCTGCATGGTCGCAAAGTCCGCCGCCGCTGAAATCATCAGCAGGAGCGCCGGCACGACGAACCGAATCTCCGGATACGGCGACGTGAACAGAAAAATCGCAATGCCGACCATCGGCCCGATGAGCACTAGCCGCACCATCGGCTCTCGAATCGCCCGCCGAGCGCCGATCGCCGCCGCGCCGAGCCACGTGATCAGCAGCATCGCCGCGAGCAACCCCGGAACCGCGAATGGGCCGTGGAGCAGCACGCCGAGTATGCCGTCGACGCTCCGCAACTCGAAACTGCGCGCGGTGCTGAGCAGTCCATGAAGCCAGAGAAAATCCGCCGGAAACAGCGGGTTTCCCGTGAGCACAAGGTTTCGCACATACCAAGGTCCCGCGATCGCGACGACGCAGACAGCCGCTTTGAGATAACTCGCCCACCGCCATCGCGCACGGAACGGCGCGTCGATCGCAAAGAGCAACATCGGCATCGCCAGGAGGGCTGTGTACTTCACCGCCAGGCAAAGCCCGACCGCCACGCCCACCCGCCACGGCCCGAGCGGATCGCGCAGTCGCTTGGTCGACAGCGCCCCCGCCGCCACCGCGAAGAACGCGGCGAGGAAGAGGTCGTCCTTTCCCTTGTCGATCTGGCTGACGATCGGGCGGGAGAGCGCGATCACCAGGCCAATCAGGACGGGGAACAAAACACGTGTGACAACCTGTCGGTTCGATTCACTGGCGTCCATGGTGCTTCGCGAACTCTTTGTTTTTTCTTCTCTGTGCCTCTGTGCCTCTGTGTTCATTCCCTCCGCGCGTGAGATTGCAATATCGCGACCCGCTGAAGCGGGCCGACCGCTCCATGCATTTTCGCGCTCCATCAGCGATCGCGCGATCGCAACCACCGCGAGGAAAATCAGCAGCACCATCGGCGCCGGTGTGAAGCATGCGAGCGCATCACTCCCGATCGGCCCGAGCAGCCACGCCTCAAACACCGACCCCGCCAGCGGCGAGTAGGTGTTGGCTGGATTGAAAAACCAAGTCTGAAACAGATCGATCCGCCCGTGCTGCAGCCACTGCACGGCCGCGGGAAAATGGTACGTCAGCGCATCCGTCGCCATCGGCGGAATGGTCTGCTGCCACCCGATGTAGGCGGTAACGTAACCGACGACGAAGAGCGCTTCGGCGAGAAGGATGTATATTTCTGGTCCCCTCGCCCGGTACGCCGGGAGAGGGCGGGGGTGAGGGCGCCCCGCCGGAGGCAAGAACTTTCGCTCCGCGGGCTCGCCCTCACCCCCGCCCTCTCCCGGCGTACCGGTTGAGGGAGTGAGCACCAGCAGGATCAACGCGACCAGCCCCGCCACCGCCAGCATCGCCGTCTGCGAAAGCACGCCGACCATCCCCGGCAGCCCCACCGCAATGTATTGAATGAGATAAGTCAGCAAAAACGCATCGATCGCCTGTTGCAATCGACTCGCGACGAATCGCGAAACGAACCGCCAACTCGCAAACATAACCAGCGCCTGAACCGCGACGAAAATCAGCAGCCGGATTTCATCGGGAAGCGTGGTCACGATGGCGGAAGGATAGAGAATTGCAGGAAAATGACCAATGACTAAGCCTCAATGACCAGCCAGGATCGAACATCGAAAACGAACGCCGAATATCACGTCACAATGGGATTTCGTCATTCGGAATTAGAGCGGTTCACCTTTACTTATATCGTCATCCTGAGGTACCCCGAAGGATCTAGCCTTCCCGCGCAGTCGGCTAGATCCTTCGGAGTACCTCAGGATGACGTCAACGAAAATCTTGTAATTCAAGTGAAGGTGAAACGCTCTAATCATTGATTGGTCATTGAGACTTGGTCATTGGTCATTCAACCACTCAATACGCCCTCTTCACCACCGCCCCCAGGAACGCCTGGCGGACGATGTCGTCGTGCGACATGCCTTGCAGGGCACGCGTCTGGGCGCACCACTGGCACATGCCCACGCCGTGGCCATAGCCGTGGCCGGTGAATTTGATGTTCGCGCCGGCGTCGGCGCTTTCGATGAAGCTGCTGAAGACAGTGGAATCCCTGGGCGCGTCGATGTTCACCGCCCAGCGGAGTTCTTCGCCGCTCAGGCTGTACTGCTTGCCGCCGGCATCGGTGATCGTGAACCGCACCGGCCGGCCGTAGCGATTGACGGCGGATCTATCGATCCGCGCCACCTGCGTGAGGTTCGCTTCCGCCCGGCCCTTGGCTTTGCCGAACAGCTTGAATCGCCGCGTCAGTTCTGATTTGCTGATGACGATCGGCCCCCAGTTGAACCGCGGCGACGCGCTGCACAGTTGGCCGACGTTCTGCTCGACCATCGCGGGCAGGAACGGCTCGCCGAGGCCGTCGGTCGGGTTCACGCTGATCCCGCCGCAGCAGCTGCTGAAGTAAGCTTTGAAGATTCGCTCATCGCCCACCGGCCCGTACGCGACGACCATGCCGGCCGTCGCATCCACCGCGCGGCGGGACTTGTCGGTTTCCCCGGCTAACCCGCCGTACATCTGGCTGCGCTGATCGGGGAATAAATCCCACGACCGCACGCCCGGCTCGGCATCGGCGTGGTACGCCACCGCGTACATGGCGTAGGTTCGAGCGACGATCGCCTGCGCCTTGTACGCCTCCTCGGCCCAATCGGGGAGCATTTCCTTCGCGACCACGCCCTTGAGGTAGTCGTCGATCTCGACGTAGTTGATGACGTCAAACTTCCCGCCGCTGGCGGCGACGAACCTCAGCTCGCCGCGGTACGCCATGCCGTTCACGCGCACGCTGCCGACCTTCGTCGGTTGGATGACCAGGTCGCCCGCGGGCAATTGCTGGTTGCCGACGATCCAGCCGTTATGCCCCAGCCCCACCTGCAGCGCCGGACCGGGCGGGAACGACACATTCAGCGGCATCGACCCGATTCGCACGATCGGCCGATCGGCAGCAACCGATACCGATACCGTCGCCGCCGAATCGATCAGCCGCACGCGCACCACCGGCGCACCGGCCGGCGTTGGATTGTTCACAGGTTCACTCGCGCACCCGAACGGGTACAGCAATCCAATGAGAAGCGTAATGGCAATCAGTCTTCGCATGGCATCCGTGCCAATCAGAAACGCAGAAGTCAGAATGCAGAATGCAGAATGAAGAGAAAGACTAATCCGTCTTCATTCTGCATTCTGCATTCCGAATTCTGCATTCAATCCCTAGTCTTCCAGCTTCCGCAGATTCAGCCCGAACGTCGTCAGCTGTTGCTTGATTTCTGTAAGGCTGGTTTGGCCGAAGTTCTTGCAGCCGAGGAGCTCGTCTTCGGTGCGGCTGATCAATTCGCCGATGGTGTTGATGTTCAGGCGCTGCAGCGCCTTGCGGCTGCGGACGGAAAGCTCCATGTCGCCTACGCCCTTGCTCGAAAGCTCCGGCGGTACGGCGCCCAGGGCCGGCTCTTCAGGCGGGAGTTCTTCGCCGGGCAGAAGGCGACGAATGCCGCTCTTGCCTTCTTCCGCCGCCTGGCCGAGGCGCAGGCCCTTCTGCGCGAGCATGGCCTTGATCTCGTTCAGGCTCGTCTCGCCGAAATTCTTGTAGCTGAGCAGTTCCTGCTCGGTCGTGCGGAGCAGATCGCCGACGCTGCGAAGGTTCATCTTCTTCAGGCAGTTGCGGCTGCGGACCGACAGCTCGAAATCGCTGATCGGGATATCGAGCACCGCGTTCTTGCGATCGCCGCGACGGTCGTTGTCTTCGTCGAAGTACATCGAGCGAGCGGATTCCACGTCCTTCATGTACAGACGCGCGCGGGTGTGGTTCGGGGCCGACCGCAGCACCGCATCGAGGCAGCGGTGGGCTTCTTCGTAGTGGTTGTTGTCTTCGTACAGGATCGCCAGGTTCAGCAGCGCGTTCACGTGAACGGGCTCCGACGTGCAAATGCGCTCGTACAGCTCGATGGCCTTGGCGTCTTCCGCCCGGCGGTCGTACTGCACCGCCAGCGCGAAGCAGGCCGCCTCGTGATCGGGATTTTCATTCAAAGCCCGCTCGAAAAACTCAACGGCCTTCTCGTGATTGCCGGCTAACTCAGCTTCACCCGCACGGCGGAAATATTCCTCGGCGGCTTTTTCATTGATCGAATGGACAGTCATCTCGTTCATAAGCATTATCTCGTTCATCAGAAAAGAAACGGCGGACACCGTCCGCCGGGGCATTATTCGCAACCGGGGATTGTGCCTGAGGGGTGCAGGACTGTCAACCGGGGACCGAGCATCCCGCTTGGCGAACTTAAGAAACAACTTTTGCTCCACACTCCGGGCACTGTTCCGGAGTGACGCGCATGTCATAGCCGCATTCCGCACAAAGGCCCATGCTCAGCCTCATGCTGCGCTTTCGGAATTTTAGCCACCCATTGATGAGGGGAAGCCAAAGGCAAATGATGAGGATTGGATAAGGCAACGCGTAGTATCGATATCCAACGGAATACGTAACCGCTCCAAAGGCCTTGCTTCTGCGGTAGGTGCCATATACCGGAAAGCCCGAAAAGCTATCGCCCGTTGAATAGGTCAAAGCAAGACTGAATCCCTGATCAGATAAATAGATTTCGTGAAATGTTTTGGTATCGACAACCAAATCCGCTGATTTCGGTGGAATCGGTTCCACAGATTGTATCAACAACATCAGCCGGCCCATGTCGGAAGTGAGGAACGAAGTTCGGTCGGAACCATGTCGGACAACAACACTGAATCGCTTTACTAAGCCAACAAGCCAAACCGCCGCAATCAAGGTACCGATTGCCGCGCAAATCCAACGCAGTCGATATTTCTTAAGTCCAGTCATGTATCCATCTCACTGCGGCACGCCCAGCACATTCCGCACTTCCGCCAGCACGTCGCCCGTCGCGCCGGCTTTCGAGAACAGATTCTTCGTGAACCCTACCGCCAGTTGCCGTTCCAGGTCGGCGAAGCCGATCGACCCGCCGTAGCCGCCGTGGCCGAAGGCGGTGCGGAGGCTGCCGGGGACGGTCGGGTCGCCGATCAGGAAGTAGCCCAGGCCGATGGCTTTGACCTCACCTTGTGCGGGGTCTTTCGTCGGCACGGTGAGTTGCATCGCGCTCTTGATGCGCGACGGCGGGAGCAGTTCCACGCCGTCCACGCCGCCGGGCAGGAGCGACGCGTAGTGGCGCGCGATGGTTCGCGCGGTCATGATTCCGTTCGACGCCGGGATGCACCCGCGGCGCGCCGCCGGCTGGTTCATCCACTTGTGCAGCGGCCACATGTAGTTGGCGATTTCCTTCGGCGAGGTGTCGGCCGGGTCGGGGAATTTGTGATCAGGCGGAAAAATCTCGTCCAGTTCCGCCACGCGATCGTCGAACTGCTTCGGCATGCCGCTGTACATGTCCGTCATGCCCAGCGGCTTGCAGATTTCTTCGGCGATCATCTGCTCGATCGACCGCCCGTCTACGCGGCGAACGACCTCGCCCACCAGCCAACCGAACGTGACGGCGTGGTAAACAATCTCCGACCCCGGCGGCGAAGCGGGCGTGGCATCGGCCAGCGCCGCGATCATCGTCTGCCAGTTATTCAAATCCAGCGGCTTCAGATTTTGCGGAATGAATTGCATGCCAGCCGTGTGATTGAGCACGTGGCGGAAGAGGATTTTCTCCTTGCCGTGCGTGTTGCCCTTTTTGGCAAACTCCGGCCAAACCTCGGCGACCGGCGTGTCGTACGATACCAGCTTCCGTTCCACGACCAGATGCGCGAGCGTGGAGAGTATGCCCTTCGTGACCGAAAAGATCGGAAAAAGCGTATCGCCGGCGACGGCGGTCTTCCCCGTCGCGTCGGTCTTCCCCGCGAAGGCATCGATCACCAGCTTGCCTTTGTGATACACCGCCAGTTGCACGCCCCGCTCGCGGCCGTCCTCGATCAGCTTGTCGAGCATCGCCTGCATTTTTGTTTGTACTTCGCTCATTCCGTCTCCTTTTAATTCGTCCGAATGATAGCGTAAGAGCGCAGGTCGTAACACGATTTGATCGTGCGTCACAAATCACGATCGCCGCTTGCGGTTTCGCATCGGCACCGAGCGGGAATGCGCCGAAACCGCAAGCGAAATTTCCGAACCTCGTGAACTAACAGACATCAACTTCAAACTCCATAGTTTCCCCGGTAGCCCCGCGAACTTCGAACAGCTAGCATTACGCACCGTGGCGGACGTCTTAATCCTTTCCAACCCGAAAGCTGGTCGCGGCCGATCGTTGCAGACGGCGACGCGACTGGCCGCGGCGCTGCGCGCGGGTGGGTTTGATGTTCGCCGCGAGATCGATCCGCGCCGGCCCATGCCCGAAGCGGTCATCACCATCGGCGGCGACGGCACGCTGCGCTACGCCGCCGGCCGACTGCTCAAGTCGTACAAGCAGGTGCCGCCGCTGATCGTCATCCCCGGCGGCACGGCCAATCTGATGGATCGGCACTTAAAATTGCAATGGGATCAAACACAACTGGAACGCCAGGTGCTCCGCGCCATCCGCCAGCGGAAGCTGCAATACCTGGATGCGGCCACCGCCAACGGTGAGTTGTTCCTGCTCATCGCGGGCATCGGATTTGACGCCGCCATCGTCGCCGCGCTCGATCGCGTGCGCTCGGGCCCGATCACCCTTTGGAGCTACGCGATGCCCGCCCTCAAGACCCTGTGGGAAAGCAGCTTCCTGCCGCTGAGCGTGACGGTCGACGGCAAGCCCGTCTTCGGCCCCGCGGCGGGAATGGTGTTCGTCGGCAACGTCAAAGAATACGGCACGGGTTTCCCCGTGCTGCCGGACGCGAAATCCGACGACGGCCTGCTCGATATCTGCGTGCTGCCGTGTGCGTCGCACGAGGATTTGCTGCGTCTCGCGCTGCACACCGTGGCCGGCGATCACCCGATGCTTGAAGGCGCCAAATATCTCAAGGGCACCCGCGTTAGCGTGACCGCCGACAAGGCCGTGCCCGTTCAACTCGACGGCGACTCGGCCGGCGAGACGCCGGTGGAGATTGAATTGCTTCCGATCAAGGTGCCGTTTATTGTTCGCTAGTCCCTCGCCCGGTATTCCGGGAGAGGGCAGGTTGAGAGTTCTGCTAGTTCGCTGACCGATTCGCCGGGAACCAGAACCCTCACCCCGCCCTCTCCCGGAGTACCGGGCGAGGGAGAAAGAATTCCCATGACTTCCCTCCCTCCCGACAAGCTCTTCCTCATCGCCGGGCCGTGCGTGATTGAATCGCTCGAGCAGTGCCTGCAGATCGGCCGGCACGTCAAAGGCGTGTGCGATCGGCTGGGCATCACGTACGTGTTCAAGGCGAGCTTTGATAAGGCCAACCGGTCGGCCGGCAGCAGTTTTCGCGGGCCGGGGTTGACCGACGGGCTCGTGGTGCTCGATCGCGTGAAGCACGAGCTCGGCCTGCCGGTGCTGACCGACGTGCACGAGCCGGAGCAGGCGATCGTCGCGGCGAAAGTCGTGGACATTCTGCAAGTGCCCGCGTTCCTCGCGCGGCAAACGGATCTACTGCAGGCTGTCGGCAAAACCGGATGTACGGTGAACGTGAAGAAGGGCCAGTTCATGAGCCCGCAGGAGATGGGCAACGCGATCGAAAAAATCCGCAGCACCGGCGGCAAGCACGTGCTGCTCACCGAGCGCGGCACGTTCTTCGGCTACAACCGCCTGGTGAACGATTTTACGAGCATCCCGATCATGAAAAGCTTCGGCGTGCCGGTGGTCTTCGACGTCACGCACAGCACGCAACAACCCGCCGGACTTGGCAGCAGCAGCGGCGGGAATCCGCAGTTCTCCCCTATGCTGGCCCGCACCGCAGTGGCGGCGGGAGTGGATGGATTGTTCCTGGAGTGCCATCCCGATCCGCGGAACGCAAAATCAGATGCGGCGACGATGCTTGGGCTAAACGAAGTGGAGCCGCTGCTGACGGCGGCGAAGCAGATTTTTGATTTACGAAATCAATGGAAGGTTTAGGGGAAGAAGTTATGAACACAGAGACACAGAGGCACAGAGAAGAAAGAATTTAGATTGCCTTTTCTGGTCTTCTCTGTGCCTCTGTGTCTCTGTGTTCATTATTCTTCTTTTTGAGTGCCGAATGCCAAAGAAACTCACCCATCTCGACGAAAAAGGCCGGGCCAAAATGGTCGATGTCGGCGAAAAGCCCGTCAGCCGGCGCGAAGCGATCGCCGAAGGTTACATTACGCTTCAACCCGCCACGCTGCGGGCGATCGCTGAAGAAAAAGTCCCCAAGGGCGAAGTGCTCAACACCGCCCGCATCGCCGGCATCATGGCCGCGAAAAAGTGCGGCGAATTGATCCCGCTCTGCCACCCCCTGCCGATCGAGAGCGTAGAAGTCGATTTCGATCTCCCCGAGTTGCAGCCCGATGGCAGCGAGCCGGTCAAGCTGTATATCAAGGCCGTCGCGCGAATCACTGCGAAAACCGGTGTGGAGATGGAAGCGCTCACCGCCGTCAGCATCGCTGGACTGACGATCTACGACATGTGCAAGGCGATCGACAAAACCATGGTGATCGGCGACGTTCGATTAATTTCGAAAACGAAAAAGTAGCCCGGCGCTGCAATGCAAAGGACGAGACGTTGCCGTCTCGTCCTTCGCTACAACCCAAATTCATCGGCAATTCACGCTAGTGAACGATCCCGCGGCCCACGCGGTGCGTGAGCGATGCGCCGTCGGAATCTTCCGTCATCTTCTGCACGCCGTTGGCGAGTTCGGTGACGACGTTCGAAGCCTTGTCGGCGCCGTCCTGGGCGGTTTCAGCGGCTTTACCGGCCATGTTGGTTGCTTTATCGACCGCGGCAGCAACGGCGTCGTGGATGTGATCGTGCAGATCGTACATCCCTTCGCGCACCTGCTTGCCGGCCTTGCGGACGCGCGACTTCACGTCGTCGGGCACTTGTTCGCTGAGCCAGTCGCCGGTCTGCTGCAGCGCTCCCGTGCGACGCAGCACTTCAAAAATCCCAACGCCGGCGGCGAGGAAAACTCCGTATTTAATCAGCTTGTTCATGGGCGACTCCTTTTAAATCTATGCATCTTTTGTGCGACTCGATCCTGAGGATTTTACGCACTTCGAACGGAGTGCGGGGTCGGGGAAAGTACCCGTCTGCATTTCGGGAGAGGGATTAAGTCGATTCTTGTTTAGCAGGCCCGCGTGCGGAGCGCGCCGAAAAAGCGCCCCGCACGCGGGGCGGCTAAACAGTTGCCGCGCTCACACCAGAACGCCCACGATGCACGCCCCCATAAACGACGCGATCGCCCCGCCGACCATCGCCAGCAAGCCGATTCGCGAAAGATCGTGCCGGCGGTCGGGCGCCATCGTGCTGATCCCGCCGATCTGAATGCCGACACTCGCGAAGTTGGCGAAGCCGCACAACGCATACGTCGCGATCAGCGCATCGCGTGGCGACAGGAAATTAGGATTCTCCGCAAACGACTTGCTCATTTGCAGATACGCCACGAACTCATTCAGCACGGTTTTGAGCCCGAGCAATGAGCCGACGGCCTTGCAGTCGCTCCATTGAATGCCGCTGAGCCACGCCAGCGGCGCCATTCCGCGGCCGAGAATGGACTGCATCGTCAAACCAGGGTGCCCGAAGTGCCCGCCGGCCCAACCGACGCCGGCGTTGATCATCGTCACCAGCGCCGTGAAGGCGATGAGCATCGCGATGACGTTGATCGCGAGGACCATACCCTCGCTCGTGCCGCGGGTGGCGGCGTCGATCACGTTGGAATCGATCCGCATGGTTTTGAAGCTCAAGCCGTGCGCCGTAACGGGCGGCGTGGTTTCGGGCATGATCAACTTGGCAACGACCAGCGTCGCCGGCGCCGAGATAAAGCACGCTGCCGCAAGGTGCCCGCCGACATTCTGTATGTAGTCCTGCAGCAGGTTCGTGTAGACGACCAGCACGCCGCTGGCGATGTTGGCGAACCCGCCGACCATGATCGCCATCAGCTCGCTGTTGGTGGCCGCGGCGAGGAAAGGTTTGACGAACAGCGGCGCTTCGGTCTGCCCGACGAAAATGTTGGCCGCTGTGCTGAGCGTCTCGGCGCCGCTCGTGCCCATGGTTTTCTGCATGATCCACGCCAGGCCGTTCACCACCCACGTCATGATTCCCATGTGATAGAGGATGGCCGTCAGCATGCTGATGAAAATGATCGTGGAAACGACGGTGATGGCGAAGATGAAGCCGAGTTGCGCCGTGCCGATCGATTGGCCGTTGCTCGTCACGTCGGCGGAATGACTGGCGAGCGACCCGAACACGAGTTTCGCGCCTTCGTCCGAGAAATCGAGCAGCTTCTGGATCACATCCTGCACAGCGAGGAGAAGGCCCGGCCAAAAAAGCACGATCGCGCCGAAGACGAATTCCAGGATCGTGCCCCAGATCACGATGCGCCAGGGAAACTTTTTTGCCCCGCGCAGTCGCCCGATGACGTACGCGATCAGCGTAAACACCGCCAGCCCGAACAGGGACTGCGACCGCTGCGCGATCGTGCTGGACGGGACGACCGGAGCGGCGGCGAATACACTCTGCGTAAGAAAGAAAAACGAACCGGCGGCAAACAATGGGAGTCGATGGCGATGGGTCATAGCTGCTCTGCGCGCGGTGGCGGGAGCGTAGCACGGTGCGGGCCCGCGGGCTAGAAAAAACTCGCCGCGGCATTGGGGTAGGACAGACATCCCTGTCTGTGGGGTTTTCTTCGGTGGCACAGACATTCTTGTCTGTGACGGGCGGGTGTACTCATCCGTCCGTGCCCTGATGTCTGTCCATCGCGCATCCGCGTACGAATCGAGGAGTACCTCGCTTCGTCACAGACACGAATGTCTGTGCCACCCATGCCGCAGACCGGAGGTTGCGATAGACAGGAATATCTGTCGTACCGAAGACAGGGAGTCGCACACTATGGTTTCACATCAATCGCCGGCAGCTTGCCGTCGAGGAAGGCTTGGAGGAAATCGGCGGCGGCGTGGGCGTCGAGGCGGCTTTTCTTTTGGCCGCGCGTCATTTTCCCGCCGGCCCGCTTGCGGTCGATCAGGCGTTGCTCGGCGATAAAAGAGCTGAGCCGCTCGTCGACAAAAATCACCGCCCGGCCCGCACGCCGGGTGAGTTCCGCCGCCCAGTCGATCGCGGCGCGGGCGGAAGGCCCGATGGAATCGTCCATATTCAGCGGCAGGCCGACGACGATGCGTTCGATGCCTTCTATCTCGATTACTTTGACAATGGGATCAATCGCCAGCTCCGGCGATGAAACGGCGATGACATCCAGCGGCGAAGCGAACCGCCCGCCCTGGTCGCTCTGCGCGAGGCCGATGCGGCGCGTGCCGAAGTCGATGGCGAGAGTCCTCATTGATGTAATTGCAGAATGCAGACTGCAGAATGCAGAATTGACTTCATTCTGCACTCTGCATTCTGCGATCTGCATTTCTCACAAAAATTCGTCCCCGTACTTTTCCTTCACCTTCGCGACTAAATCCTTCACGCGTTGCGATTCGCTCTTCGGGCAGACGAGCGTGGCGTCGCGGGTGTGGACGACGATCATGTCGCTGATGCCGATCAGCGTCGTCAGGTGGTTCGGGTCGTCGCAGACGACGATGTTGTCGTCGGAGTCGATGAACACCCCGCGGCCGCTGGTGGTGGCGTTGTTGTGCTCATCCGTCTCGAGCGTCTCGGCCAGTTGCGGCCAGGAGCCTACGTCGAGCCACTGAACGGGCATCTCGACGACCGTCACATGCGCGCTGCCGCGGCTCTGGCTGGCGGGCTCCATCACAGCGTAGTCGATGCTGATCTTCGGTAGCTTCGGGTAAATCTGCGAAAGCACCTCGTCGCGCTGAGGCGTGTTCCAGGCGGTCGCGATCTGCATCAAGCCCTTGTGCGACTCGGGCAGATGCTGCTGAAGCTCGGCCAGCACCGTGTCGGCGCGCCACACGAACATGCCGCTGTTCCAGTAATATCGGCCGGACTCCACGTAGCGGTCGGCCGTCGCCTTGTCGGGCTTTTCCTTGAAGCCGAGGACTTTGTACGCGCCGTCGTGCAGAGTTTCACCGCGGTGGATGTAGCCGAGACCTGTGTGGCCGTAGGTGGCGATGATGCCGAACGTCACGAGCGCCTTGGGGTACTCGGTCGTCAGCTCGAACGCGGTCTTGAGTGACTTTTGAAATTGCGCGATCGGCTCGATGACGTGGTCGGCCGTCACCACCGCCATCACCGCGTCTTTATCGCGCTGGTGCAGCACGGCGGCGGAAAAACCGATGGCGTTGGCGGTGTCGCGGCCCTGCGGCTCACCGAGGAGATTTTCCTTCGGCAGCTCGGGCAGATTTTCCAGGATCGATTCCGCATGCCGGCCGAGCGTACACACGTAAATCCGATCCGCCGGCAGCACGCCGCGGAGTCGCTCGTAGCTTAATTGCAGCAGACTTTTTCCGCGAATGATCGGGAGAAGCTGCTTGGGTGTGTCGCCGCGCGACAACGGCCATAAACGAGTCCCCGCTCCGCCTGCCATGATTACGCCGTATTGCATGTAAATCAGGGGCAAGTGCTCAGGGGCAAGGGGCAAGTAGATACGAACTCTTTACTTGCCCCTTGCCCCTTGATACTTGCCCCTCTCCTAAATCTGGAATTTCGGATCTCGCTTCGCGAACGGCTGGATTTGCTTCGCCAGCTCGTCGAACCCTTTCTTGCCCATCAGCGCGTAGGTCGCATCTTTGCCCAGCTGCACGGCCGGCTGATCGTACGTGTCGATCTCCATGAGCGCGCCGACATAGCTGACGGCCGTCTCATACATATAGATAAACTGCCCGACCGCCGACGGCGTGATCTGCGGGAAGAGCACGGTCATCGTCGGCCGCTTGCTTTCCAGCAGCGCGTACTCGGTACCGAGCTTTTCGGCGTTGATCAGCGTCTGAAAATTGCGGCCCGCGAGGTACGCTAGAGTTTCTACGCTTTTCATGCTCTCCGGGATCGCCAGTTTGTTGTGAAATCGCTCGACTTCGAGAAAGGTGATCAGTTTATCGTTCGGCCCTTCGCGGTAGAGCTGCACCTGGCTGTGCTGATCGGTCGTGCCGAGCGCCTTGATCGGCGTTTGACCGGCGAAGACGTTTTTCTTCTTCAGCCCGTTCTGCTTGCCGAGCGACTCGGCCCACAACTGCCGGAACCAGTCGCCGAGGTAATAAAGGCTCGTGCTGTAGGGCATCATGACGCTCATGACCTTGCCCTTTTCGTTCAGGATGTAGCTGATGGCGGCGATGAGGGCGGCCGGGTTCTTCAGCACGTCAGGGTCTTTCACGCGCTTGTCCATCGCGCGGGCGCCTTCCATGAGGGCGTCGATATCGATCCCGCACATCGCCGCGCTGAACAGGCCAACGGCAGAGAGAACGCTGAACCGCCCGCCAACACCGTCCGGCACTTCCAGCGTGCGGTATCCCTCAGCCGTGCAGATTTCCCGCAGCGTGCCGCCTTTGCCGTCGGTCGTGGCGAGAATGTTGTCCTTGTACTTCTTGCCGAGCTTGGATTGGAGCAGATCACGGAACAAGATGAACTGGCTGGCCGTCTCCGCGGTCTCGCCGCTCTTGGAAATGACGTTCACGATCGTCTTCTTGATCTTCGGCGTGATGACGTCGATCACGGACTTGATCTGATCGGGATCGACGTTATCCAGCACGAACACCTGCGGCCCATTCCGCATGCGGTCGCTCATCAGGTTGTACGTGTACGGGTTGAGCGCGTTCTGCAGCGCGATGTTGCCCAGTGCGCTCCCGCCGATACCCAGGACGATCAGCACTTCGCATTTATCGCGGAAGTGTTCCACTTCCTTCTGCACGGCGTCGATCATGTCGTCGTCGTACGGCAGGTCGCGGTACTTTTTCTTACCAGCCTTGCGCTCGTCGTTGAAGTGGCGGGTGAGATCCTTGATGCGCGGGGCGATGGCCTTGAGTTCTTTATCGGTCACGCCGTTCTTATCGCCCACTGCGCCGGCGGTGGCGTTTTTCCAGTACAGACTGATTTGGTCCATGATGATTCTTTCCTTCCCTGCCTACTGTCAAAGCGCGGTAGTTTACGGGATACCACTATCAAAGGCCAAGCAAGGCGGCCTACAATGTGGATATGGCTTTAACCTGCAACATCGACTCCCGCGGCAAAAAATTCCGGCTCATTAACGGACTGGTGACCACGGCGATCGGTATCGTCCTGCTCTTCGCATGGGCGATTCGCACCGAATCCCTCGCCGCCTGGACCGTCACCGTGGCGCTTCTCATCGCCGGCGGATTCATGATTTTTGAAGGCTGGGCGGGCTGGTGCGCGATGCGGGCGATGGGATTTAAGACGAAGTTTTGATCCGATCCATCACTTTGGCTGATACAACTGCAGATCCCGGTACCAGTATTTCATCACGCCCCAATACAGATCTTCCTCGACCGGAATTTTCGTCAGCTTCTTCCCCTTCACTTCCGGCCCGCCTTCGAGCGCGACGATGTTGTGCGACCAGAATGAGTTGCTGCTGTCATCAATGTAAGCCGCGAGCGGCTTCTTGGTGCTGTGGTACGGCTTGAGTCGGACGAACAGGTCTGTGTCGATCCGCCGATCGTACGCGCGGATCGTCCCGCCGGGGCCGTCGCGCAGGAGCAGGATTGGAGAATCGCCGAAGGTGAGATTGGCCGGGTCATCGCCGAGCGTGTCGGCGACGATTGCCGCAGGCGGCGTGGATTGCACGACGGCAATTCGCGTCTGCGGATCGACTCCGTTGAACACGTCCGGCATCGGGAAGTGCGGGAGGATCGCGCCCGTCGGTCCCTGCGCTATAGCCGACTTGCTGAGCGGCGGCGTCATGAGCATCGTCTTGGGATTGGCTGCGAGCCATTTCGCCCACGTCGTCTTGGTCACCTGCAACGGCTGATGAAACCCGCCCGGCGTTTCGCCCTTCTCGGTTTTGCCCGTCACGCCGATGATGAACTGTCCCAGCCGCGAGTTGTAGATCAACAGTGAGTTGGCCGGCGATGAAACCACCTCCAGATCGCGTGCGCGCACGTCGAGATCGACCTGCACGGCGATCGCTCGGTTCGCGTAGGCCGACCAGATCAGCATGAACTTCTTTTCCTGATCCTGCACGATCACGCCTGGCGAATTAAACAGCACCGAGTAAGGAAACGCATACGCCTGATCGCCGAACGTCACGCCGACGACGCTGGCGTTGTTCGCGATCTGCCACGACGCGACCGGCATGTCGGCCGGGTATTCGATGATCGTCATCCCGCTGCCGGGCTTGAGATGAAACTGGTGCGCCATCAGCGCCAGGATCGGCGCCAGCCCGATCAGCCACCACGCCCGCCGCTTGCCGGTAATCACCAGGACCAGCAGCACCAGGCACATGAGAATTGAGAATGAAACCAGCGGCCATTCCAACCGGCGCGACCAGAGAATCAGATCGAGCCCGCGGGAGTATTGCGCCCACGACGGATCGGTCCCGTACGCCGTAACCGCCGACGCGAGCGTGGCCAGAATGATGAAGATCAGAGGGAGAATCAATCCATGACTCCCGAAGTGCGAAGGCCGATCCGTCGGACCTCGTGTGCCGGGGAGTTTACGACCTTTTCAGTCGCAAAGCGATATTTGCCTGACCTCAAACATTGTTCGGCGAGGATTGATCCGGTCAAATGATCTTCGGTCTTCGACATGCTCACCCGCCTCGCCCCATCTCCTACCGGTGCCCTGCACCTTGGGAATGCGCGCACGTTCTTCATCAACTGGCTGATGGCCCGGCAGGCTGGTTGGCGGGTTGTGTTGCGGATCGAGGACATCGACGGGCCGCGGATCAAGGCGGGGACGGATCAGGCGGCGATCGACGATTTGCGGTGGCTCGGGATGGATTGGGACGACGGGCCGGTGTATCAGTCCGCGCGGCTGGAACTTTATCACGAGGCCATCAAGAAATTGATCACCGCGGGCAAGGCGTACCCGTGCGTTTGCTCGCGGAAGGAGATCGAGCAGGCGGCGTCGGCCCCGCACGCGGAAGACGGGGCGGCCGTTTACCCCGGGACTTGTCGCGGGCGGTTCAAGTCGATCGCCGACGCGACGGCGTTCGGCTCGACTGAGCTGGTCGAAAGTCGATCGGCTGAGCGCATCGAAACTCGCTCGACTGAGCGCGTCGGAGTCCGCTTGACTGAGCCCGTCGAAGTTCGCAAGCCGCCGGCGATTCGGTTCGCGGTGCCGGCCGGCGAGATCATTTCGTTCGTCGACGACTTCGCGGGACTGAAATCGTACGACGTCGCCTCGCAGCTCGGCGATTTCGTCATCGCCAAGGCCGACGGTACGCCGGCGTACCAGCTGGCGGTCGTGGTTGACGACGCGGCGATGGGCGTGACGCACGTGGTTCGCGGCGACGATCTGATCGACTCTACGCCGCGGCAAATTCTGCTTTATCGCGCGCTCGGGCTTGAGCCGGCCATTCCCCGGCACTATCACTTGCCGCTGGTGATCGGCGAAGACGGCCGGCGACTCGCCAAGCGTCACGGCGATACGAGGCTGGCAACGTACCGCGCCGCCGGCGTGCCGGCGGGACGGCTGCGGGCGTGGTTGGCGAAGTCGATCGGCTTGGATTGCGGGGATGACGTTTCGGTCGAGGAATTACAGGCGCGATTTGAGATCGGCCGCGTGCCGCGAAAGGCGGTTGTATTTACGGCGGCGGACGATCGATTCTTTCGCGGGATCGTCGCCCGAAAACAATAGCATTCCTCGTCGCGCTCCGTCATCCTGAGGTACTCCGACGGTCCTAGCTTGCTCGGGAAATTGGCTAGATCCTTCGGAGTACCTCAGGATGACAGATTTCGTCAATTAAACGCGTTCGACAAAATGCCCGACAAACTCGAACAATTCGGCAAGCGCGTCATCAGCGGCCAAGTCGGTGGGCCGATCGGGGCAACGTTGCGCGGCCTGCTCCGCTGCGCCGAGCCGGTCTACGCGAAGATCATGTCTTCACGCAACGCCGCGTACGACAGCGGCAAGAAGGTGAGCCAATCGCTCGGCCGACCGACGATCAGCATCGGCAACATCACCACCGGCGGGACGGGGAAAACGCCGATGGTGCGGTGGCTCGGGCAGCAATTGATCAACGCGGGAATCCGGCCGGCCGTGCTGATGCGAGGGTACCGATCGACCAAAGAGAGCGGCAGCGACGAGCAGATGATGCTCCAGCAATTCCTCGGCGGCGGCGCGAGCGGCGGCGGCGCGGTGATCGAGGCGAATCCCGATCGCGTGGCCGGCGCGATCGCGGGGCGGGCGGCAGCGCCGGACGTCGGCGCGTTCATTCTCGATGACGGCTTCCAGCACCGACGGGTGAAGCGCGACCTGGACATCGTCCTCATCAGCGCGATCGAGCCGTTCGGTTACGGCCATGTCTTTCCGCGCGGGCTTATGCGCGAGCCGCTCGAAGGATTGCGTCGCGCGAACGCGGTCGTCATCACCCACGCACGGCGAGTCAGCGGGGAGCAGTTGGACGCGATCGAAACGCAACTGCGAAAGTATTATCCTGTCGGGCCGATCTACCATGCCGATCACGTGCCGACCGGTTTCCGCACGCCCAAGACGACTGCCGCCATGCCCGTCGACGCGTACGACGACGCGCTGCGCGACGAGCCGATCCTCGCCTTCAGCGGCCTGGGCGAGCCGCGCGTCTTCAAGGAACAACTCATGTCGATGGGCGCGCGAATCCTCGCGGCGGAGTGGTTCAAGGATCACCACGCGTACACGGCGTACGATCTCGAGCGGCTGTACGAACGGGCCGAGGCGGTGGGCGCGAAGTATCTGGTCACCACGGAAAAGGATTGGGTGAAACTCAAATCGCTACCGCGCCCGATCGACGGGCCGGCGATCTGGCGGCTGGATGTGCACATCCGGTTCTGGTGGAGCGATGAGGCGATGTTACTGGAGCAGGTGATGAATGCGATCGAGAGTCGGGGGAAGTGAAATCGCTCGCGGAGATCCGGGGTTCGGCGTACCTCAGACCCGGCGTGAAATGCCCTTAACAATTCTATTGTCGAGCGTTTATGGAAGCGGCTCGCCGTACTGGGCGGGTTGCGTGGTCGCGGGATCGATCGTCTGCGGGGTGAAGACGCGGAATTTCAAAGCGATCAGCGCGAGCGCGAGACCGCCCAGGGCGATAAAGGCGGCGAGCATTCTTCCGGATCGCCCGGACTGCGGCGAGACGAGCGTTGAGAAAAACATGTCAGCCGGATTGTATGGGATTGACGGGAAGATTGCTGCGGGCGATCGATGACCTCGTCGTTTAGCCGCCGCACGTGTGCGGCGGCTAAACGGGATCGAGGGCGAGTCAACTTCAGGTGTAGCGTCATCCCGAGGTACGCCGAGGGATCTCGGATTTCAAACGGTTCTCGTGCTCCCGAGATCCCTCGGCGTACCTCGGGATGACGGAGACAAAACATCCGACGCCCGCTACGGTTGAAGTT
>JBBQNK010000052.1:0-34695 GCA_038329865.1 Tepidisphaerales bacterium
AACGACAAGCTGATCCGATGCTGGCAACAGTGACTCGATCCGCAATATCGACTCCGTTCGACGACGCGCGGAGTCTATCAAGCTCGCGGAATCAGCGCAAATGTGCAGCGCGCCGTTTCATCCAATGTGCGGAAGAACCCCATTCGTGCGTTGATCATGTGTTACGTAGCCGCGAACACAAGTTCGCGGTTTTTTCGTCGAACCAGCCCGCAAATTTGCGTTCGCGGCTACGTAACTTATTTCGACCAATCGAATCGGATTTCCCACGCAAAATTGACCAATCTCATCCAATCCCCAATCCATCATCGCTTGACAATCTTCCGCAAAACCGTTCAAACTGCCCGGCTCCGTGATCTCCATCTGGATAGCGGGATATGGAACAAGTTAGCCGTCTGGTTGGTTATAGATCATGGAAAGCGACGCCAAGGCCGATAGTTAAAACCATCGGCTAAAGGACTTACGTCGAAATAAGTGGCTGCAATGGCAAAGAAGAAGACCGGCAAAAACCTCGTGATCGTCGAATCGCCCGCCAAGGCAAAGACCATCAACAAGTACCTCGGCGACGACTACATCGTTAAAGCGTCGATGGGGCACGTCCGCGATCTGCCCAGCAAAGGCATGGGCGTCGATCTCAAAACATTCGTCCCCGAATACGTCAATATAGAAGAGCGCGGCAAGGGCAAACTGATCAGCGAGTTGAAGAAGCTCGCCAAGGATGCCCCGGACATCTATCTCGCAACCGACTTGGACCGTGAAGGCGAAGCCATCGCCTGGCACCTCCAGCAGGCGCTCGGCATTCCGGATGAACGCGTCAAACGCGTCATCTTCAACGCCATCACCAAGGCTGAGATCCAGAAGGCATTTAAAACGCCGCACGCGATCGACATCGACCGTGTGAACGCCCAGCAGGCCCGGCGAATCCTCGACCGCATCGTGGGCTACGAGATTTCGCCGCTGCTCTGGCGCAAAGTCGCCAAGGGTTTGTCGGCCGGGCGGGTGCAGAGCGTGTCGGTCCGCATCGTGGTGGAGCGCGAGAAGGAAATTGAAGCGTTCATCCCGCAGGAGAATTGGCGCATCGGCGCGATCTTCTCCACCTGCGTCGGCCCGGAATGTGAAAAGCTCGCGGCCAAGTGGAACGACTTCCTCACCAACACCGGCAACGGCGAGCGGACGAAAGTCGAACGCGAAGCGTGGCTGAAAGATCACGACTCGTTCGTGGCGGAGCTGGTTGAAATCGGCGGGAAGAAATTCGAAGCGAGCGACAAGGCCGCCGCCCGCAAGGCCGCCGAGCTGCTCGGGTTCGTCGTCGATAAAGCAGACGACACCACCGATTCCGAAGCCAAAGGCCCGGCGAAAAATCTCACGACCTACACCGGCCATCTGGCGAAGGCGCCGGAGTTCGTGGTTCTCAACGTCGAGAAAAAGCGCACCACCAGCAAGCCGCCCGCCCCGTTTATCACCAGCACGTTGCAGCAGGGCGCATCCAGCCGCCTCGGCATGGGCGCACAGCGTGCGATGCGAATCGCGCAAACGCTCTACGAAGCCGGGCACATTACTTACATGCGTACCGACTCGACGAATCTGTCGGCCGAGGCGCTGAGCATGGCACGCTCGTTCGTCACCAAAACTTACGGCGCGAAGTACATTCCCGAGAAGCCGAACTACTACTCCAGCTCGAACAAGGCCGCCCAGGAAGCTCACGAAGCGATCCGGCCGACCGACGCATCGTTTACGCCCGAAGCCGCCCACGCCAAGCTCGGCTCGGATGAGGCGAAGGTGTACGCGGTGATCTGGAAGCGCTTCCTCGCCTGCCAGATGACGCCGGCGGAGTTCGATCAAACGTCGGTCACCATCGGTACGAAGGACACGAAGATCGGCGCGATCTTCCGCACCACCGGCCGCAAGTTGGTGTTCGACGGATTCATGAAAGTCGCCGGCGTTTCCAGCGACGATCAGCTCCTGCCCGATCTCAAGCCGCAGCAAATCGTCGGCCCGGTGGAGCTCTCGCCCACGCAGCACTTCACGCAGCCGCCGCCGCGATTCACCGAAGCTTCGCTCGTCAAAGAGCTAGAGCGCCTCGGCATCGGCCGGCCGAGCACGTACGCGAGCATTATTCAAACGATCCAGGACCGGCAGTACGTCGAGCAGATCGACAGGCGCTTCTACGCCACGCTTCTCGGCAGCATCGTGACGGAAAAACTCATCCAGGCGTTTCCGGAACTGATGGACACCGGCTTCACCGCCGGCATGGAGCTCAAGCTCGATGCCGTTGAAGGCGAACACCTCGACTGGATCAAGCTGCTCAAAGATTTCTACGGCCCGTTCCACAAAGTGGTGGACGGCGCTCTGGAAAAAATCGAACACGCCGGCGGCACGGTCAGCCCATATATGTGCCCCAAATGCGGGAAGCCCATGCTTTACCGCATCAGCAAGAATGGCTTCTTCCTCGCCTGTTCCGATCGCGAGTGCGGAACGCTGCAGCCGGTCGACGGGCAGGGCAAGCCGACGCTCCGCGAGAAGAGCGACATCAAGTGCCCGCTCTGTGGCCGCGAGATGATCAAGCGCAAGGGCCGCTTCGGCGAGTTCCTGGGTTGCACCGGCTACTCGATCAAGAACGAAAAAGGCGAGCCGAGTTGCAGCTGCATCATCAACCTCGATAAAGACGGCAAGCCGCTTCCGCCCAAGCCCAAGCCGATCACGACGACCATCCCGTGCCCCACGTGCGGCAGCCCGCTCTACCTGCGCGGCGGCAAGCGCGGCCCGTGGCTCGGCTGCAGCAAGTACCCCAAGTGCCGCGGCCGCGGGGCGATTGCCAAGCTCTCGCCGGAAGATAAAAAACAGATCGACGCGCTCGCGCCACTCTTGGCCGAAGGTGCCGAAGCCAGCGCCGCGCTGATCGCCAAAATCGTGAGCGACAATCCCGCCGCTGCGTCCACCAGCACCGGCCCGAAGTTTCCGATCACCACCGACATCGACTGCGACGACTGCGGCAAGCCGATGGTCATCCGCTCCGGCAAGCGCGGCCCCTTTCTCGGCTGCAGCGGCTACCCCAAGTGCAAAAACACCGGCGAAGTCCCGGCGAAACTGCTCGAAGAACTCGGCGTGGACAGCGACGGCAAAGAAAAGAAGGACGAGAAGGCCGTCGGGTACGATCACGAAGAGTAAGCAAGGGCGGCAAGCCTTCATTTCGCAGATACTGCGTCTTCCTACGTAGTCGCATGTCCTCACCCAATCCCGTAGATTTCTCCACTCACGCAAATTGAATCTTGCGATGCCGGAAGAAGCGTGGCTTGCTCTGGCTCAGCATTGGGAGCTTTGGCAGGCGTGGCTGAAGCCTTACAGGTTCGCCCGCGCGGCGATATAACGGATTGCGAATGGACGAGAGCAACCCAATCCCACCGGAAACCCCGCAGTGAAATTCGACAGCATTTTTCCCTGCTTCGTGGTGATGGCGATCGCCGTCGGCGCGGGGGCAATGGTTTTGAAAATCTCGCCGTTTTTTCGGCGCGTCATCGATGAATCCGCAAAAAGTCATCTCAAGGCCGTGGATGGATTCCGCGGATTTCTCGCGTTCGGCGTCTTCTTCTGTCACGCGGTCGGGTATCGCCGATATTTTGAAGTCTACCGGTGGGAAGTGCCGGCTTCGCATTTTTACAGCATGATCGGGCAGGTTTCGGTTTTGTTCTTCTTCATGATCACCGGGTTTCTGTTCTGGTCGAAGGCCATCCGCAGCGGCGGGCGGATTCCGGCGATCGCGCTTTATCGCAATCGATTCTGGCGACTCTATCCGCTTTATGCAGTGGTGGTGTTGGTGAGTCTCGCGATTGGCCTGGTCGTGATCAACCTTCATCCGCCGGCGAATTACGCTCATTCGAAATGGGAATTACTCTCGCTGTTCGTGCCGGGGTTGATTTCGTGGTTTAGCGTGGGGCCGTTTCAATTCGGGTACTTGCTCACGCCTACGTGGTCGCTGTGGTTCGAGTGCCTGTTCTGCCTGGCGCTGCCGGTGCTGGGGTTTCTCGCTGTCTCGTGGCGGGCGGTGGGATTGTTCGGGATCATCGCGGTGGCGTATGTCGTTGCGGCGTTCCATTCGTGGCTGCCACACGACCGATATTTCTGGCTCGGATTTGTAGCGGGCATGGCGTCGGCGCACGTTGTGCGATTGTGGCCGATGGAGAAAGTATTTCGCCGAAAGATTTCGGCGGTTCTGCCGATCGTGCTGATCGTCTTATTGTTCACGACTTTGCCGGACGTTTACGATCTTAGTTCAGTCGTGGGGATGGCGATCATCTTCCACTGCGTTGTTTCGGGCTGCGATTTCTTCGGGCTGCTCAATCTGCCCGCGGCCCAGATGCTCGGCGCGGTCAGCTACAGCATTTATCTCGTGCACATGTTGTTATACTACGTCGTGCTGCATTCAATCGACACTTTTCACGCCGTCAGCCGATTTTCAGACTTGAGCTATTGGGGCTTCATCACCGGCCTTGCGGTGTTGACCGTCGTCGTCTCAGCGATCGCGTTTCGATGGCTCGAATTCCCGTTCATGCACGTGCGCACGAAACTTCCGCCGGCCGCTTGAAGAGGCCGACGTCTTACAGGTTTACTCGCGCGGCGATATAACGGCGGTTGAATGGACTCGATCGAACTGTTATTCCTCGGCACGGGCACCAGCGCCGGTATTCCGATGATCGGCTGCCACTGCGAAGTGTGCAGCAGCACCGATCCGCGCGACAAGCGTACCCGCCCGAGCGTAGTGATCTCGCACGGCGAGCATCGCGTGCTGGTCGATACGACGCCGGAACTTCGCCTGCAGTGCGTGGCCAACGGTCTGGACATGATCGACGCGGTCGTCTACACGCATGCGCATGCCGATCACATCATGGGCCTGGACGACGTACGGCGGTTCAACGCGCTCAAGAAAGGTCCACTGGACGTGTGGGCCGACGATCACACGCACGCTTCGCTGCAGAAATGCTTCGGCTATGCGTTTAAAGCGCCGTCGCCGGACGCGAAAGTCTTTCGGCCGCACCTGATCGCCAAGACGATCGGCGGGCCGTTCACGATCGGGCCGATGAAATTCACGCCGGTGCCGCTGTTTCACGGCGAGCAGCCAATCCTGGGGTTCCGCGTGGGTAAACTCGCGTACTGTACTGATGTGAGCCGGATTCCCGAGGACTCCTTCGACCTGCTGAGCCACCTCGACGTGCTGGTGCTCGACGCGCTGCAGCACAAGCCGCACAGCACGCACTTTTCGATCGAGCAGGCGATCGAAGCGGCGCAGCGCATCGGCGCGAAAGCGACGTACTTCACGCACATCGCGCACGCCGTCTCGCACGAACGGGACAGCAAGATTTTGCCGGCGGGGATTCATCTGGCGTACGACGGATTGCGTGTGACGGCGTCGGCGTAAATTTTCACCTCAGTCTTTCAGGCGGGCTAATCATGATGGTCGATCAATTCGAATTTCATTCGGTCACCGAAGTAAAACAACGCCCCGACGGCGGCAAGCAGTTGCTGCGGATTCCGGAAAGCGTGCTGCACCAGTTGAATGAAGGCGGGCGGCGAGTGGGGCTTGAATCGATCGGCTGCGAGGTGCGGTTCATCACGCCGGCGCAGATTTGTTGCGTCACGGTGGGTGCGCTGACGAACGAGTCGCTCGTGCTGGTGTATCGCGGGCCGTTTTTGCATTCCGAGCACCGCGTGCCGGCCAACACCATCCGCACGATGCACCTGGAAACTCCAGTGCGTCTCGCCGGCGTTCGGCCGGACGTGATGAAGAAGTTCGCGTTCTCGCCGGAGGTGTGGCGGATCATCTTCAATCGGCACATCGGGGTTTTCTACGGCGTTGAATCGTTCGGCCATCCGATCCGCCCGCCGACGAAAGACGAGCTGCCGCAGCGTCGGTGGCTCGCGTACGGGTCGAGCATCACGCATTCCAACGCATACGACGGCTACCCGCACCACGCCGCCCGGCGGATGGGTGTTGATCTGCTCAACTGCGGCTTGAGCGGCTCGTGCCACTGCGACAAGGCGATGGCCGACTTCCTCGCCAATCGCAAGGATTGGGATTTCGCGACGATGGAGCTGGGCATCAACATGCGTGTGGCGTACACGCCGGAGCAATTCCACGAACGCGCTAAATATCTGATCCACACGATGGTCGAAAAAAATCCCGACAAGCCGATCGCCGTCATCACGCACTATCCGACGGACGTGACGTTCGCCGCCAACCCGGGCCGGCCGGGCGAGATCGAGCATGCGTTCGACAACTCCTGCCGGCAGATCGTGGCGGATTTGAAACATCCAAAGCTTCGCGTCATTGAAGGCGGCCAAGTGCTCGATCGTTACGACGGCCACGGCGCTGATCTGGTGCATCCGGGCCAGCTCGGCAACGCGGTGATGGCGGAAAATCTTTCGCGAATCCTCGCCGAGTGGTTGGCGGGTTTGAAGTGAATAAGGAAATTTGATGAAACGCTATCGCGCCAACGCCGAGTATTACGACGCCGAGTACGCCGACAAGGAGATGCTGCAGGTCGACGTGCCGTTCTACCTCGGTCACTTGGGGAAGAAGCGGCGGAGCGTTCTCGAACTTGCCTGCGGCACCGGCCGGGCGGCGATCCACATCGCGCAGGCGGGGCACCGCGTGGTGGGCATCGATTTCGCCGAGGACATGCTCGCCATCGCCCGCCGCAAGCGCGACGCGGTCGGCCTGACGGATCGGCAACTCCGCCTCGTTCACGGCGATTGCCTCAAGCTCAAGCTCGGCGAGAAATTCGATTCGATCTGCTTGTTCTTCAACACGTTTCTCGTTTTCACCACGCTCGAGCAGCAGGACGTTGTGCTCACCGGCGTTCGCAAGCACCTCAAGCCCGGCGGGCGGTTCTGGCTCGATATCTTCCAGCCGAACCTGCCGCTGCTGGCGGCGCCGGTGAGCATTGGCGTGGATGCACACTATTTTTACGTGGACGCGCTGGATCGGGCCGTCATGCAGTCGACCGATATCCGCCGCAATCCGGCGGCCCAGCAGCAAACGGTTACATTCCGCTACAAATGGTTTGATTCCGCCGGCCGCGAGCATCGGGAGCGGAACGAATTTGATATGACGTTCATCTTCCCGCGTGAATTGCAGTTGTTGATCGAGCGGAACGGGCTGAAAATCGAGAGATTATTCGGCGATTACGACGGCAGTCCGCTAACGTCCGATTCGCCGCGAATGATCGCGGTTTGCCGATTGGCTTAACCGGTTGCTGCCCTAAGCCGATAATGTCGATACAATCCCTTCGGATGTTTGAACCCAAGGAGTGCCGCAATGAGTCAGCCGACAACGACCACCGCCCCGACGACCGAAACCACGCCTGCTGCGGATTCGTCCGCTCCGGTGGTGCACCGGCAGTTCGTGAACTTCGCGTTCTATAAGCTCGACGCCGCCTTCCGCCGCCTGCCGAGCGCTGAAAAGGCCGCCGCCCGAGAGGAATTCGCCGCGCTTCTCAATCAGCGCACGCCGGGGCTGATGTGCCTCACGTACAGCACGATCGGCCTGAAGGCGGACTCCGATATTCTCCTCTGGCGCATCGGCCAAAGCACGGATGAGTTCCAGGCCCAGTCCGGCGCGATCAACAAGACCAAGATTGGCGCTTACCTCACGCAGCCGCACTCGATGCTCTCGATGACCAAGCGCAGCATGTACATCGACAAACTCGACCCGTTCCACACGGCCGAGAGCCGCACGCACATCATTCCCGGCAAGAAGAAGTACCTGTTTATCTACCCGTTCGTGAAAACCCGCGACTGGTACCTGCTGCCGCTGGAAAAACGGCAGGCGATCATGGACGTGCACATCCGCGTGGGCAATAAGTACCCGAGCGTGAAACTCAATACCGCTTACAGCTTCGGGCTCGATGACCAGGACTTTGTCGTCGCGTTCGAAAGTGAAGAACCCAAGGATTTCCTGGACCTGGTAATGGAGCTGCGGGAGACCGAAAGCAGCAAATTCACCCAGAGGGATACGCCTATTTTCACGTGCGTGCAGCTCCCTGTTGAAAAGATCCTCGATCAGCTGTTCTAGGCTGGACATCGAATATAGTTGATTTGTGGCGGTCGCCGTGCCGAACGGCGGCTCGTCCCGGACAACTCTATTGGCAGCAAATCGATGTCGCTCTCGAACGAGATTCAAGATCGAGTCCATCACGTGCTCGAATACCACCGGGCGTCGAAGCATACGAGAGAGGCAGTCTCTCGCGAGCCGGCGCCGGACCTGGCCAATCAGCCCGCCGTCTATCGCATCTTCCAGACCGCACCTAAGGTTCCCCTGCCAACAAATCTGATGGATTGCTCCGCGGGAACGCTGGAGCTGTCGAACATGGGGCTGGAAGCGCTGCCCGACAGTTACGTCCGCCCGCCGCAGAATTTGAAAACGCTCGCGAGCTGGTTGTTTTACGCGGCCGGGATCACCAAGGAATTCATTGTCGATTCCCATCGCGTGCAGCGGCGCAGCGCGCCCAGCAGCGGGGCGATGTACCCTTGCGAAATTTACGTGGCCGCGTTCGGGATCGAGGGACTTGAGCCGGGGCTCTATCACTTTTCGGTGAAGGAATTCGCGCTCCGCAAGCTCCGCGAAGGGCCCGAAACACTTTGGCAGCTCAAGCGCGGCCGGCCGGATCTGGAGCTTCTCAAAACAGTGCCGGCGGCGCTGCTGGTGTCTACGAATTTCTGGCGGAGCGCGTGGATGTTCAACCGCCGCGCGTATCGCGAAGCGGTGCTCGACGCCGGCCACCAGACGGAGAATCTCTGCATCGCCGCGCGCGGGCTGGGCATTCAAACGATGGTGCGGCTGTGGATGAACGACAGCACCATGCGCGAGTTGATCGGCATTCCGCCCGAGCCTGACTTCGGCACGCTCGAGCCGGTGCAGTCGATGGTGGTGTGGGCCGACCAGGCGGATCATCCGCTGGAACTGCCCAAGCTCGGCGGTGCGCTCCCCACACTGCCGCCGATCGATCGCGCGCCGCTTTCGCCGGATCCGCTACCGTACGGATCGATCGCGGCGGTGCACATGGACTGTACCGCACCCGGCGTGGCGATCCGCGAAATCCGCCCGCCGTTGACTGAACTCACACCTCTCCCGCCGACAATCCACGTGGAAGTGTTTGAACAGGCCGAGTCGCAGGAGAGCTTGCCGCTGCGCAAAACCCTGCTCTCCCGCCGCACGCCCAGGGATTACGTTCGGCGGTCGATCACGCGCGACGCGATCACGACGCTCACGCGGGTCAGCTTCCGCGGGGGAAGCTATTTCCCGGTATTTCCGGACGGCCCGCACCTCGGGCTCGTCCGGGCGTTCTGGCTCGTGCACGACGTGATCGGCCTCGACCCCGGCGTCTGGTACTACCACCCGCCGACCGACGGCTGGTCGCTACTGCGGATCGGCCACTGGCGCGGCGAGGCACGGCACATGGCGATGGACCAGAATCTCTGCGGCAATTGCGCGGCGGTCTGCTGGATCATGTCGAATGTCTCAGGCGTGATGAGCGAAGCCGGGCCCGACGCCTACAGAATCGCCCACCTCGAGGCGGGGATCGTCGGCCAGCGGATGGCGGTGGCGGGGCAGTCGATCGGGCTGCCGTGCGCGGGCGTTTCGTCCTATTACGACGATGAAGTTCGCACCTTTTTAGGCATCGCTCGCACGTCGTGGGAAATCATTTACGGCGTGGCGGTCGGGCACCCGGCCGTCGGAGAATAGCGCGTCCGAATCTTCGATCGCATCGGCCGCCGGCGATGTGGTTGAATTACTTACGATTATTCTTGGAATTCGCCGCGAAAAACCGGACAATCCGGCACATGGGGCATGTCCGCAATCCATTCGTCGTCGCTTAAATCAGGTGTTGAAATGAGTGAAAATCCCGCCGTCAAAAAAGTAAAAGCACGTTCTCTCGCGATGCTGCTTTTGATCCTGATCGTGCCGGTGCTGGTAGTGGTTGGGCTGGCGTACGCGTGGGAGGTGTATCGACCCGCGCGCGAAAATGCCGACGCCACCGCGGCAACGATGGATAAAATGCTCGGGCTCTCCACGCCGAGCGTCGGCGGGAACCGGCTGAGCGCCGCATTCTCCGACGCCAACGGCGACATGGTGGCCGACACGCCGACCGACCCTGCCAAGCAGATCGATCCGCCGACCATCGTCTTCAGCTACATCGCCCAGGAAGACCCCGAAAAAACCCGCGACGCATGGAAGCCCTTCACCGATTACCTCAGCAAAGTCACCGGCAAGCCCGTGGAATACATACTGGCTGAAGATCCGATCGATCAGCTCAAGGCCGTTCGCGACGGGAAGCTGCACGTGACCGGCTTCAACAGCGGCGCCGTGCCGACCGCGGTGGATGCGGCCGGGTTCGTGCCGGTCTGCCTCGTGCCGAATTCAGCGGGCGTGGGCATCACCTCTTCATCGTTCATCGTGCCGGCGGACAGCTCGATGAAGGTTCTGGGCGACATTCGCGACCACGAAATCGCTTACACGTACCCAGCCAGCAACTCAGGTTTCAAAGCGCCGATTCTTACCCTGCTTGAAAAAGCCGATCTTCGGCCGGAGAAGAATTATCACATCGTTTATTCGCAGGGGCATGAGCAGTCGATCGTCGGCATTGCCAAGAAGCAGTACGCCGTAGCGGCGGTGGCGAGCGACATGCTCCAGCGGGCGATTTCCGCGGGCGAAATCACCAAGAACGACTACCGCGTGCTTTACGAAAGCGAAAGCTTCCCGACTGCGGCGATAGGCTATGCGTACAATCTCAAGCCCGAGTTGGCCGACAAGATTCGCGAGGCTCTGTTGACGTTCGACTGGAAGGGAACCTCGCTGGAGAAAGACCTGGCCTCCAGCACGCGGACGACTTTCCTGCCGGCGAACTATAAGAATGATTTTTCGCTTCTGCGGAAGATTGACGACGTGACGGGGACGAAGCACGAGATCAAATAGTAGGACTTAGTAAAAAAGGACTTAGGACTTAGTGACAGCGCAGATCGCGCAACAATAAGTCCCAAGTCCTTTTCTCTCAGTCCTGTCGTTAAGCCGGCTGCCGACCCATCTGGCGGAGCCAGCGGAAGTGCGAAATCACACCGGCCATGAACGTGGTGTGTTCGTTGTACTTGATTTCGAATTCCTTGCAGGTGTCTTCGACGACCTTGGACAACGCCGGGTAGTGCACGTGGCAGATCTTGTGAAACAGGTGATGCTCCACCTGGTAGTTCAAGCCGCCCAGCAGCCAGGTCAGCACGCGGCTGCGGCGGGCGAAATCGACGGTCGTTTCAACCTGGTGGACGGCCCAGTGGGTTTCCATGGTATTGGTCGCTTCGTCGGGCAGCGGAAAATCTGCTTCGCCGACGCAATGCGCGAGTTGGAAGACGACGCTGAGCAGCACGCCATTGATCAGGCAAGTCAGCAGGTAAAACGCCAGCACAGGCAACCACGCGCGGAAGTAGAGCGGGATGCCCAGCGCCAGCGTGAAGAAGACGACTTTGCCGGCGATGAAGATCACCAGATCCCAGCCTTTCGGCCGCGGCAGTTTGTGGCTGCCGATCTTGCCGATGGCGACGTTGAAGAAGTCATCAAAAATCTGCCATTTGATCGCGATGAACCCGTAGAGCAGCCACATGTAAAAGTGCTGCACGCGATGAAACCAGAATCGCTTCTGGTGCGGCGAAAGCCGGGCGAGCGGGCCGACGTCGATGTCGTCATCATGGCCGGAGATATTGGAGTAGGTGTGGTGGATCGCGTTGTGCTTGACGTTCCAGACGTAAGAGCTGCCGCCGAGCATGTCGATGGTCATCGCCATCACTTTGTTGATCCAGTTAAACCGCGAGTAAGCACGATGCCCGCCGTCATGCTGAACGTTGAAACCGATCGACGCGGCGGAAATCCCCAGCGAGATCGATCCTAAAATGCCCGTCCACCAGTGGTGCGAGAAGAAAACCAAAAACGTGTAGGAAGCGGCAGCCCAGGCGAGAAGGATGAACGTCTTGAGGTACATCTGCCATGCGTCGCGCGGGTTCTTGCCGGTTTCGGTGAAGTAGGCGTCTACGCGGCGTTTGAGTTCTTTGTAAAACGCGTCGCCCTTGGCAAACCGAACGGGGGCAGCATACGTCGATGGGGAGGATGGATTTTCAGCAGACGGGGAATTCACTCGGTGCTTCCTTTCGAACAACATCAACTTTTCGCAATTCTACGGCAGTCTTGGAACCAACCGGACGATCGAGGGAGGTCAAAAAGTTTGAATATCCCATTGTAGTGACACACTAACTATCTGTACAGCGAGGGCAACCGCACCTTTGGATATAACCGTCCAATATTCGTATAATCGGCCGAAATGGGCGAGTCTTTGAATATTTTTACGCGACCACGCCGCTTGAGGCTGCATGGCCCGCTCAGAAACGCACTTCAACGCGTGCAGATTCGTCGCAGCGATCTGATCGTGCCGGTTTTTGTGACGGAGGGGGCGAATGTTAAGAAAGAAGTCGCCTCCATGCCCGGCGTGTTCCAGATGTCGGTCGACATCGCCACGCAGTACTTATACGAACGCGCGCAGGCGGGGTTCGCCGCTTATTTGATTTTTGGCGTGATCGATCGGGCCAAGAAGGATCCGCTCGGATCGGCTGCGCTGGATGCCAATAATGTCGTTTGCGAGCTTTTGCGCTCTGTCGCCAAATCGAAAATCGACATGGTCGGTATCACCGATCTCTGTTTCTGCGAATACACCAGCCACGGCCATTGCGGCCCGATGACGGCGGACGGATCGACCGTCCAAAACGACGAAACCGTCGCCCGCCTCGTGCAGCAGGCGATCAACCACGCCAAGGCCGGCGCCGCCGTGATCGCGCCCAGCGGCATGATGGACGGCACCGTCGGCGAGCTGCGAAAGGGCCTGGACGCCGCCGGCTTTGTCGACACCGCGATCCTCGCCTACAGCGTGAAATACGCCAGCGCCTTCTACGGCCCATTCCGCGACGCCGCCGACTCCGCCCCCACCCACGGCGACCGCCGCGGATACCAGATGGACCCCGCCCGCGGACTCGCCGAAGCGCTGCATGAGGTCGATCTCGACATCCAGCAGGGGGCCGACATGGTGATGGTCAAACCCGCCGGGGCTTACCTCGACGTGATCAGCGCAGTCCGCGCGCGCGTGAACGTACCGGTCGTTGCGTACCAGGTCAGCGGCGAATACGCCATGCTCGAAGCAGCGGGGCGGAACGGATGGATCGACCGAGACCGCGCGGTGATGGAATCGCTGATCGCAATCAAGCGCGCGGGTGCGGATCTGATCATTTCGTATTACGCGGAAGTGGTCGAACGATTAATTGCCCTGTAACGGATCCTCCAGAAACAAAATCGTCATCCTGAGGTACTCCGAAGGATCTAGCTTCAATGGGAGGTCAGCCAGATCCTTCGGAGTACCTCAGAATGACGAGGGTAGATTTTCGAATTTCTACTTTCTCTCACTCTCACACGCCTGAATGCTGCGTCACCAATCGTTCTCGGTTGCTGTGACTGCGCAACCGGTTGATCGCTGCGACATACGCCAGCGCACTCGCTTCCAAGATATCCGTGCTGATCCCGCGACCGCGAATCTTATGCCCGTTGTGTTCGATCTCGATCTGCACTTCGCCCATTGCTTCCTTGCCCTTGGTGATGGCGCGGATGCGGTAGTTGACGAGCGACGTTTTCACGCCGGTCAGCCGCTGGATCGCGGAGTAGATTGCATCGACCGGGCCGTCGCCGATGCTGGCGTCTTGCTGGGTTTCGCCGCCGCTGTCTTTTAGTGTGACGGTGGCGGTGGGTGTGGTGTTGCTGCCGGCCGTCACTTGCAGGCCGGTGAGTTCCCACATGCCGTGGGCGATTTCCAGCTGATCGTCGATCAGCGCTTCGATGTCTTCGTCGAAGACTTCCTTCTTCTTATCGGCCAGCGTTTTGAAGCGGACGAACGACGCCTCGATCTGCTCGTCGGTCAGGCGGTAGCCGAGCGTGGTGACACGATCGCGAAACGCCGCCCGGCCGCTGTGTTTGCCGAGCACCAGCGCGGTCGTGGGAATGCCGACGATCGTCGGGTCCATGATTTCGTACGTTTCGCGGTGTTTCAGCACGCCGTCCTGGTGAATGCCGGACTCGTGCGCAAATGCGTTCTCGCCGACGATCGCCTTATTGCGCTGCACTGTCAGGCCGGTCAGGCTGCTGACCATTCGGCTGGCGGGGTAGATTTTCGTCGTGTCGATCTTCGTGCCGAGCTGGAAGTAATCGCTGCGGGTGCGCAGCGCCATGACGACTTCCTCCAGCGCCGCGTTGCCGGCGCGCTCGCCGATGCCGTTGATCGTGCACTCGATCTGCCGGGCGCCGGCCTGTATGCCCGCGAGCGAATTGGCAACCGCCAAGCCCAGATCGTTGTGACAGTGCGTGGAGAGGATGATTTTCTTCTCCGTCAAAATCGGCAGCCGTTTGAGAATGTCGGCGAACATTTTCGCGTACGTTTCCGGCGTGGCGTAGCCGACCGTGTCCGGCAGGTTGACCGTCGTCGCCCCGGCGGCCACAGCGGCGTGCACAAGTTCCGCCAGGAAGATTGGGTCCGTCCGCGTCGCGTCCATCGCGGAAAATTCAACGTCTTTCGTGTATCCGACGGCCTGCTTCACGCACGACTCGGCCAGCTTCAACACCTCGGCCTGCGTCTTGCGGATCTGGTATTTCAGATGAATTTCGCTCGAGCTGACGAACGTGTGAATCCGTCCGCGGCTCTTTGCCGGAGCAACCGCTTCGCCGGCACGATCGATATCGATCGGCACGCAGCGCGCCAGGCCGCAGATGACCGAGCGGCTCAGCTCTGTCGCGATCTGTTTCACGCTTTCAAAGTCGCCGTCGGAGCTGATCGGAAAGCCAGCCTCGATGATGTCGACGCCCATTTCGTCGAGCATGTGGGCGATTTCCAGTTTCTCGGGAAGCGCGAGAGTCGCCCCGGGAGATTGTTCGCCGTCGCGCAACGTGGTGTCGAAAATTCGAATCTGTTCCATGGCCAGCTCCATACGAGAGAAAAAACAAAAAACCCCTACGATCCGGATCGTAGGGGTCTTCAAAGTTCATCCAGGCAGCCGCTCTACGATCACACGCAAGATTTCGCCAGGCCTCGAAGGGCCAGCGTAAGCTGCGGAAGTAGGAGAGCGATTCGCTGCATTGAGAATGCATTCAATCCAAAAAGGGGGTGAATGTCAAGCTTTTCACGAGGTTTCTTGGATGAGCGATCATAAAACGCCTTTCCACGCCGGTGTCTGAGGTACGCCGAAGACCCGGATTCTTTCGCGCAATCGGATCCGGGACTTCGGCGTACAACAGACACCGGCGTGGAAATTCAGTTCAGACAAACACTGCATTGTGTTCGCACAATTGGCACGCGGAGCCGCATCTTTTGACGCTCGATGGCCCGAGTTTTATAGTGTGCTCTTCAAATCCCGAAAAACATTACTGATTGGAGACGCGATGCGGATTTCGACTCGGCCGGCCGTTTGGATGGCGATGGCGATGGCACTCGTGCTGGCGTTTTGTTCATCGATCAGTCTCGCACAAAATCCGCTCGGAAGGCCGGAGGCGGTGGAGCAGCATCCGTTCGCGGGCGTGTTCACCGGCGACAAAATCGCGCTCGATCTCAACTACGACAACGCCCAGCAAGCCTACACCGGTTGGCTGACGTTCCAAGGCAAGAAATACGCGTGCGGCGGGATCGTCGACAACTCGCAGCTCGTCGGCAAGTTCGTGGCGGACGGAAAACCGTACCCGTTTTCGGTCGGCATTGATGGCAACGGAATTACACTCTCCAGCGACGGGCAGAATTATCCGTTGAAGCGGCAGGCCGCGCCGGCGGACGGCGGGAACCCGCTCGCGGGTGGCGGCGGGGCGGCGCCGAATCCTCTCGCCGGTGGCGGCGGTGGATTTCCGGCTGGCGGTGGAAATCGGCCCGCGCTGGCGCCGGCCGGCAACGGCGGAGTCGGCATGAAGTTCCAGCCGAACCAGGACGGCGATCTTGTCATCGTCGGCGTGATGCCCGGAGGGCCGGCGGAGAAGGCGGGCATCAAGGCCGGCACCTACCTCGTTGAGATCGATGGAAAATCCACCGAAAATCTTCCGCCGGAAAAAGTCCGCGACCTTCTCAGCGGGCCGATCGGGTCGAAGGTCAAGCTCACGATCGATACGGAGACCGACTCGCACGATTTTCTGGTGACGCGTGGCGATCTATCCGGCGGAAACGCGCCGCAACCCGGGCCCGGTCCTGGGCCCGGTCCGATCGGACCGTTTGGACCGGGGAATCAACCCAACAATGTCGCCGGGCCGGCCTGGATGAAGCCCGGCGTGAGGCTCACTTTCTGGGGCGGATCGGCGCTCATCCCGGGCGTCAACACCGTTCTCGTTCCCGACGATAACGGCGACTGGAAAACCCCCGACGGCCGCTCGTTCAAACCCGCCGACAACCCCGGCGGCGGCGGAATGGGGTATCAGCAGTTGACGGTCGCAAACGTCGTCAACGGCACGGCGATCGTCGACGCCCGAAACTTCCTGCTCAATCCGCAAACGCAGGCGTGCACGAGCATCGGTGCCGGCGGGTACATTCTGCCGGTCAATAACGGCGGCGATTACTGGGGCGATCCGCAGCAACTGAAGCAGATGCGCGCCGGCACCAACGGGCCGGTGCGCGTCTTCCGCGGGCCTTACAAGCTCGGCGATAAAACGTACGACGTCGTTCGCATCACCACCAAAGTTGACGGCGGGTACACGCAAACCACCTACGACACCGACAGCGGAATCGTCCTCTCGCTCGGTTCATGCACCACTGGCGCGGCGCAGATGACGCCCGGCCCCAACGGCGCGGGCGGAATGGGCGACGGCAATACCCACATGGTCCAGTGCTTCTTCGTCGGCATGCGGCAGACCGAACTCCCGTGGACCGGCCAGCGCGCCACGCCCGATCTGGCGCAGCTCAAGCAGTTGGATTTCGCCGGCTCATACAGCACGGCCGTGCAGATGGCGGGGACGATCACCTGGCCGTATACGTCGCACTGGGACATCGGCAAGCTGGACGAATTCTCCGTGCAGATGAAGCAGACGTTCGCGATCGACTACCGCAACGGCCAACCGCCTCAGCCGCAAACTTCTGACCGGGCGGGGAGCCTTACCTGCGTTTGGGTCGATCCGCGAATCCTCGGCAAATTGCAGCAGGGGCAAGTGATCGATGAAGACCCGATCACGAAAATGAAACTCTCCGTGGCCGGCGTGCAGAACGGATCGGTGGTGTTTGTCGAGCGCAGCCAGGTGGAAACGACGTCGGTCGCGTACGACCAGCGGTCGGGCCAGATCAGCGGCATTCAAATGCAACAGCAGAACGGGCCCGGCACGACGACGATTACGCTGCAGCGAACGAAGTGAGACTTTGAAATCGTGAAGGGTTTTATACAGACTCGTCATCCTGAGGTACTCCGAAGGATCTGGCTGACCTCCCATGGACGCAGATCCTTCGGAGTACTTCAGGATAACGAGAGCCGGTATTCGATTGACGATGACAGAAATGACTTCGCACTACTAAAGGCATCGACTGACTACTGCTGCAACGTCCGCAGCTCTTCGCGGCTCAGCGCCGTTGTTTTGGCTTGCGACATCAGCCATGCGTGCGTGCCGGGGAAGGTGTCGGTAATTTCCGGGCGGCGCTGGATGTACGTGCCGTCGGGCTGCATGTCCCACGCCTGGCGGTGGTCGCGGAGCATGATCTGCATGATGTCCCAAAGCCGCTCGCGCAGCGGCTGGCGGAAGATCGGTACGACGGCCTCCACGCGCGCCAGCAGATTGCGGTACATCCAGTCGGCTGAGCCGATGTAGAATTCACCGTTCAATTGCGATTCGGCGGCGTTGCGGAAGTAGAAGATTCGGGAGTGTTCTAAAAATCGCCCGATGACGGAGATCACGCGAATGCGTTCGCTAAGCCCCGGCACGCCGGGCCGCAGCGCGCAGAAGCCTCGGATGATCAGGTCAATCTCCACCCCGTCGTGGCTGGCGTCGTAGAGCGCCTGGCAGATTTTTCGTTCCTCCAGGCTGTTCATCTTGGCGATGATGCGGGCCGGCTTACCTTCGCGGGCGTTCTGCGCTTCGCGGGCGATCAATTCCAGGAACCGGTCGCGCATATTTGCGGGCGCCACCAGCAGCTTGCGGTACGTACGCTTGAGCGATCGGCCGGTGAGGTAGTGGAAAAGTTCCACCAGGTCGCGCGTGATGTCGGGGTCGCAAGTGAACAAACCAAGATCGACGTAAAGCCGTGACGTGACGGCGTTGTAGTTGCCGGTGCCGATATGGGCGTAGCAGCGAATTCCGTCCGGGTCTTCGCGAACGACGAGCGTGGTTTTGGTGTGCGTCTTGAGCCCGACCACGCCGTACACCACGTGCACGCCGGCCTTTTCGAGCGTGTTGGCGAGCAGGATGTTCCGCTCTTCATCGAACCGCGCCTTGAGCTCGACGAGGCAAACCACCTGCTTACCTGACTCGGCCGCGCGCACGAGCGTGCTGATGAACGGGCTGGCATCGCCGGTGCGGTAGAGCGTCATCTTGATCGCCAGCACCTTCGGATCCGCCGCCGCCGCCTTCAGGAATCGCTCGACGCTGGCGGCGAAACTTTCGTACGGGTGGTGCACCATCAGATCGTTGGAGCGGATGACGGCGAAGATGTCGCTCTCGTCGTCCGCCAGCGCCAGCGGGACGACCGGTGTCCACGGTTCGAATCTCAACTTCGAAAGATTCAAGTCGGTGATGATCCGAAGGTCGTCAAAATCGATTTCGGACTGCACCTCGTACACGTCCTGGTCGCTGAGGCCGAGTTCTTCCATCAGGAACTGCCGAATCCACGGATTCGGGTTGGGCCCGTGCTCCATACGAATGGCGTTGGCGAATTTGCGCTGGCGGAGCTCGTCTTCCATCAGCTGTCGAAGGTCTTCGGCGTCTTCCTCGTCGCGTTCGATGTCGGCGTTTCGCGTGACGCGGAAAAGCATCACGTCGATGATCGTCATGTCGGGGAAAAGGTCCTGCAGGTTGTGCCGGATCACCTCGTGCAGCGAGACGAATCGGAACGTGTCGCCCGGCGGGGCGAGGTTGATCCACTTCGGCAGCACCTCGGGCACCTTCACGCGGGCGAAGAGTTCTTCGCCGTCGGGGTGGTGGAGGACTACGCCGATGCTGGTCGAGAGATTGGAGATGAAAGGAAACGGGCTGCCGGGATCGACCGCGAGGGGCGTGAGGACTGGGAAGACGCTGGCGTCGAAGAATTTATGCGCCGATTCTCGTTCCACCTGCGTGAGCTCTTCCCACTCCACGAGCTGCACGCCTTGCTGAGCGAGCTGGGGGCGGATGATTTTTGAAAAACACTCCGCCTGCTGAGCGAGCATCGGCAGAAGCACCTGGTGGATCGCGGTGAGCACCTCGCCCGGCGTTTTTCCGTCGGCCGATCGCGCCACCACGCCGCTGGCGACTTGTCGCTTGAGCGCTCCGATCCGCTTCATGAAAAATTCGTCGAGATTGCTCGTGAAGATGCCGAGGAACCGCACGCGCTCGAGCAGGGGCGTGCGGTCGTCGAGCGCTTCGTGAAGGACGCGCCGGTTGAATTCCAGCCAACTCAAATCGCGATTCAAAAACTCCGCAGGCACCTCCGGCTTCTGAGCCTCGGCATGGGGCGGTTCGGGGGGCGAGATTGAGGTGATTCCGTCGATCATATTGCGCGTAGTCGACGAGATTGCTCGCCGTTCAACCATCATCGGCGAGCCAACTCGCCGGCTAAACAAAGCCTTGAGCCCATTAAGTTTACACCAAAATGTTAGCGTTGTGTGAGCCCGCAAGGCGGTTCTGATTGAACCGCGCGTCAATCTGGCGTATTCTCCGCCTCGCGACTCGACATAGCTCGTCGAAGTGCGGCCTCTTGGCGGAATTGGCAGACGCGATGGACTCAAAATCCCTTGCCCTCACGGGCGTATCGGTTCGACTCCGATAGAGGCCACTTTACTAATTGCCGATTTGCGATTGTCGATTGTCGATTGTCGATTGAATTGAAATCGGCAATGGGCAATCGTAAATCGGCAATTTATCTACTATGGATATTAATCTAATGGTTCTGTCCGTTGGCAACACGCGAATTGCCATCGGCGTGTTCGAAGCCGGCGAGTTGAAATACTCCGCTCGCGTTCTGATCCGTGACAGCGACCAGTGGTCGAAAGAAATCACCAAGGCCTGGCGCATGCTCCCCGAATCCGGCCAGCCGGCGGTGGCGGGGACTTCGGTCAATCCGGATATCGACGATCCGCTCGAAGAACTCGTGCTGCGCCTGACCAATCGTGTGGTGCAGTGGGTGGGAGAGGAAATTCCCTTCCCGATCAAGGTGCTGACCGATGAGCCTTCGCAAACTGGCACCGATCGAATCCTCAACGTCGCCGCGGCGTACGAGCAGATGGAAAAGGCGTGTGTGGTCGTGGATGCAGGCACGGCCATCACCGTTGACGTCTGCAACGACGCCGGCGAGTTCCTCGGCGGGGCGATCGCGCCGGGCGTTTCGACCATGCTCGACGCGCTCCACGAAAAAACCGCCAAGCTCCCGCGGCTGCCGTTTGAAGTGCCGACGGAACCGATCGGCAAGAACACGCAGCAGGCGATCCTCACCGGCGTGTACTACGGCATTCGCGGCATGGTCAAAGAGCTGCTCGAAAACTACGCCACGGTGCTCGGGTATTGGCCGGACATGATCGCCACCGGCGGCGATGCGGCGGCGCTGTTCGGCGGGTGGGAACTCACGCACGCGGTCTCGCCGGATCTTACGCTGTACGGGATCGCGCTGGCGTACACGAATCATCTGGCGGGCGAAGCGTAGAACGTTATTCGCGACGGAATGCGATTTGTCGTCACCGGCGTGTCCCGCTTCAGCGGGACGCCAAGATGAAATGCGACTTTCAAGGCCCGCTAAATCGAGCCACGCCGATGAAGATCAAACTCCTTTCTTTGCGTAAAATGCTAAGCTGTTCTCCGTGAGTAATCAGGCTATCCAACTCACTGCCCCAGGCGCAGCGGCGATCGCCGTCGTGCGACTTCGCGGGCCGGGCGTGGACGATTTTCTGCAATCCCATTTTTCCCGCCCGGCAGTCATCGGCCGGCCCGTGCACGGGCAAATCCGCGACGGTGATCGTGTGTTCGACGACCCGGTGATCGCCAAACTCTCCGAAGACTCCGCCGACGTCTGCCTGCACGGCGGGGCGTGGGTGATTCACGCGTTTCTTGAACTGGCGAGGTCAAACGGATTTGAAGTGTTCAGCCCGCGCCTGCCGCTGGCGGCCGCCGCGGTTGACGGCGAAACCGAAATCGACCGCGAAGTGGCGGCGCATCTGCCGATGGCGCGAACCGAACTCGCGTTGCGCGTCCTGCTTGCCCAACCCGCGGCGTGGGCGTCGCGGGCTTCTGCAGACGACGTTCGCATGCTCGCCGATCGATCGCTCCACTGGCTGCTCCACCCGCCGCGAGTGGCGATCGTGGGCGCTGCCAATGTCGGCAAATCCACGCTAGCGAACCAGCTCTTCGCCCGGCAGCGAGTGATCACCGCCGACCTTCCCGGCACGACGCGCGACTGGGTCGGCGAGATCGCCGACGTGAACGGCTTGGCCGTGCTGCTCGTCGATACGCCCGGCGTTCGGACCACCGACGATCCGCTCGAGCGCGAGGCGATAGCGCTCAGCCGGCCCGTTGTCGAGCAGGCCGACGCTGTTGTGCTCTTGCTTGATCCGACACAGGCGATGGAGCCTGATCAGTCGCCGCTGCTGGCGCGGTTTCCCGGGGCGATCGTGGTGGTGAATAAATCGGATCGGGGATCGATCGCGGGCGTGAAGGCGATCGAAACCGTTGCGACGACGGGGACGGGCGTTGACGCGTTGCGCTGTGCGATCGCGGCGCGGTTCGGGTGCGATGGAATGGATCGTACCCTTCCGCGAGTGTGGACGGATCGACAGCGTGATTTATTTTCTAGAAAATGAATGGGTTACGAAAAATCGTCATCCTGAGGTACTCCGAAGGATCTAGCGTCCACGGCAAGTCGGCTAGATCCTTTGGAGTACCGCAGGATGACAAAACTCTGTAGTTGATTTGCTCTGGGCCCGCTAAAGCGGGCCTGACCGATGAAGATTCTCTTACAGCATCCGCGAAATATCCTGCCACGTCGCGAAGAGGAAGACGAAACCCAAAACAGCCAGGCCAACGATTTGCGCAATCGTCTGCGCTTTGGCCGACAGCGGTTTGCCGCGGAGTTTTTCCAGAATCAGGAATGTGAACAGCCCGCCGTCGACGATTGGGATCGGCAGGAAATTCACCACCGCCAGGTTGGCGCTGATCATCGAGAGGAACCAGATCAGCCAGACGTTGCCCTTTTCGGCGAAGCCCGTGCCGGCCGTGAGAATGCCCAGCGGGCCCATCATGCCGCTGGCGGGGACGGATCCGTCCACTAACCGCCGCAGGGAGATGTAGGTTTGAATGACCAGGTCGCGCGTCGCGCCGACGCCCCATGCCATCGCGGTGATCGGATTGCTCGTCTGCCGCGGCATGGACATGGTCTGGAACTGCAGCGCCAAGTCGTACTGGATTGAGTTGATCGATGCCAACTCCGCTTCCGAAAGGCCCGGCAGCGTGTACGGCTTTGCGGTACCTTCTACGGTGATCTGTGCCCTCTGCCCCGGCGGCAGGGCGCCGAGTGTTTCCTTGATCTGGAACCAGTTCTTGATCGGCGTGTCGTTGATTTTTGTAATGACAGCGCCGCGCGGGATTCCCGCCACCGCCGCCGGGCTGTTCGGGGCGACTTCGCCGATCACGTTCGACCGCACGTCCTGCTCCAGTCCGACGTTCAGGCCGTACCGCGATTTGGTGATTTTTACCAGCGAAACTCCGTCGACCGGGATGATTTTTCCATTGCGGGCCATCTTCAGATTCACCTTATCGCCCTTGGCACCGGCCAGGGTAAGCGTATCTTTCAGGTGACTGATGGTGGGGTCGATCACGGTCGGCAAAGCGGCGTTGGCGATCGTCACTTCTTCAAATACGTCGCCCGGGAGCAGGTTGCCGATGGCGGGGGACTTTTCGGCGATCGTCATGACGGCACATCGCGGGCTCATGCCGGCGATTCGGTAGGAGTCGCCATCGAACGGGGCGGTGAAGCGCGGATTCGCGGCCAGCGGGTGCTCCTTGCCATCGGTCCCGAGCACGGTGAGGTTGACCGGCTCGCCGTGCGATTGCTGAACCGCCTCATCCAGTGCCAGCAGGTTCTGGCGCTTGAGAGTGAAGAATTTCCGCCGCGCTTCTTCATCTGCCGCGAGAATATCTTCTTTTTTCGGCGGGTGTTGGATCGGTTTGCCGTTGATCGCAACGATTTTCTCGCCGGGCTTGAGCGCCAAGGCGTCGGCGTTGACGAGATTTTTCTGATCAAACACTTGGCGGTTCGATTCCACGTCGGGCACGCCGATCAGATCCACCGGCTGCTCGATACCGAGCGCCAAAAATCCCTTTCCTTCGCCCGGCGGATGTTCCGGCGTCGCGTAGAGCTTTTCAAATCGGCCGTTCGGCTTTTCGACGACCAGCTCGAGCTTCGCGTCATCACCGGCCAGCGCCACGTTGGGCGCGAGCATCGTAAAATCGTGCTGATACCCGCCGTCTAGATAGCGAATGACATCGCCCGGTTCGAGCCCGGCCTTCTGCGCCGGCGAGCCCGGCATGGCGGCGCCGACCACGGCCGGCGGCGCGTCGAACCCTTTGCCGAACACGCACGCAAAGCCGATCATCGCGAGGATGATGTTCATGATCACACCGGCCGACACCACGACCATGCGTGCGCCGATGGATTTGCGATTGAACGCGCGCGGGTCTTCCGAAGCGGCGTTCGGGTCCATGTCATCCTGCCCGAGCATTTTTACGTAGCCGCCGAGCGGGATCCAATTGAGACGGTATTCGGTCTCGCCAAGCGAGAGGGCCTTCATCGCAGCCCGTTCTTCCTCAGCTGAAATGCCGGTCTTCTCCTGCATGTTGAGCGTGGCTTTGCGCTGTTCCTGAACCCAGTCGTTTACGCGCTCGTCCAAATCCTTTTTGGAACTGCCGCGTCGAATCCCCAGCCCCTTCCGCCACGAAATTATCGCCTGGCCGAAGCCGATGGCGAACTGGTCGACCTTAATGCCGACCGCCTTAGCCGCGGCGAAGTGGCCGAGCTCGTGCCAGAAGATCACGAAACCGAAACCCAGTGCCAGCAGCAGAAAGCCGCCGGCTTGCGAGAGCAGTGCCATCAAATGCATAGGTGAGTCAATCCTTTGTGGGCTTGCAGGCGTGCCAGCTTAGCCGGCATGGAGTCCATCCAGACGCGCGGGTTGAAGCCCGCGTGCCGCCAATCAATTTAGTGTCCATCCTTAGACGCTTGAGTCGTTTCCATTTCCGCGATGATCGACCGCGCCGCCATACGGGCCGATCGGTCGGCTTCCATCAGATCGTCCAGCCCGGGCGACGGCTGAAGCCGGTGGCCAACCATTGTACGACGGACCACCTCGGAAATCTCGCCGAAGGCCACCTGACCATCTATAAAGGCTTCTACGGCGGATTCGTTGGCTGCGTTCATTGCCGCACCACCGTCACAACCGTTTTTCGCAACCGAGTAAGCAAGCTGAAGCGCCGGAAACCGCTCCGGATCAGGAGGCTCGAAGTGCAGCGCAAAAGCCTTGCTCAAATCGAGCGTTTTTGAGCAGCCCGCCTGCCGATTCGGATACGTCAGAGCGTATTGGATCGGCGTTTTCATGTCCGGCGGTGAAAGTTGCGCGATCACGCTGCCGTCCACGTACTCCACCATCGAATGAACGACCGATTCAGGATGAATCACCACCTCGACACGCTCCGCCGGCAGATCAAACAGCCAGCACGCCTCGATTAATTCCAAACCCTTGTTGAACATGGTGGCCGAGTCGATCGAAACCTTGCTGCCCATCCGCCAGGTGGGGTGATTGAGCGCGTCGGCCAGCGTGGCGCGGCGCATTTGATCAATCGGCGTCTTACGGAACGGCCCGCCGCTGGCGGTGAGGATGACCCGGCGGACTTGCTCGATCTTACCGCATTGCATCGCCTGGAAGATCGCCGAGTGTTCGGAATCGATCGGCAGGATGGTCACGCCGAGCTTTCGCGCGAGAGGCATGACGATCGAGCCGGCCATGACGAGCGATTCCTTGTTCGCCAGCGCGATCGTCTTACGCGCCTCGACCGCGGCAATGACCGCCGGCAGCCCGGCGGCGCCGACGATCGCCGCGACGACGGTGTCGACATCATCGCGATGCACTGCTTCCACCAGCCCCGCCTGCCCGCGATAAATTGTCGGGCCGGAGCCGATCGCCTTGCGGATCGTCGTTTCATCGAGCGATTCATCCGTCACCACAACCGCGGCGGGCTTAAATTCCGAAACTTGCTTCGCGAGCAGATCGAGCTTGCGATGGGCGGCAAGTACGGTCGCACAATACGGCGATCCAAGATGGCGGATGACATCAAGCGTGCTCGTGCCGATCGAGCCGGTGGAACCAAGGATGGCGATGCGTTTGGGCAAGCCCCCGGATTGTAGACGGCGAACCGCCCGTCGCAACGGCCCGCGACGCCGCAAGGTTGTTGATGTCCGATATCCAAATATAATGCCCGCATGGGGATCGATCGGTGTTCAGTCTCACCCGTCGAGCCGTTTCACCCCTGGCGATTCAAGTCTTGGCCGTCGTCCGCTTCGGACGGACCCTCAACATCCCTCCAATGAACAGCAATCAATTTCACGGCCCATTGCGGGTCTGTTCGCAGAATCGCCGCTATTTTACCGACGAATCGGGAAGGCCCATCTACCTGGCCGGCTCGCATACGTGGGCGAACTTCCAGGATCTGCGGGTGAGCGACGGCAAGCCTTTCGACTACTCGGCCTACCTCGAAATGATGAGCCGCTGCGGGCACAACTACATGCGCATGTGGCAGTGGATGCAGGCAGAGCGCGCGCCCTGGACGCTCGATCGATTCGTCGTCGACCCACTGCCGTACCAGCGCACCGGCCCGGGCACGGCGGTCGATGGAAAGCCCAAATTCGATCTGACGAAATGGAACGAAGCTTACTCCGACCGCCTCCGGCAGCGCATCGAGCAGGCGGGGGAGCGCGGCATTTACGTGGCGCTGATGTTCTTTGAAAGCTGGCACCTTCGCTGGCCGATCCCCGAGTGCACGGCTTGGCCGTATCACCCGTACCACGCCGAGAACAACATCAACGGAATCAACGGCGATTCCGACGGTGACAGCAAGCCCAATGTCTTCAGCCTTGAACAGCCGGCGATCGTGCAGACGCAGCAGGCGTTCATGCGCAAGGTGATGGACACGCTCAACGATCTGGACAACGTTCTTTACGAGATCGTGAACGAAATTTTCGACGACTATCCGGCGCTGCTGTGGAATTACCACATGGTCGACTTCGTCCGCGGATACGAAAAATCGCTGCCGAAGCAGCACCCTGTCGGCATGACGGCCGAGGGCGGGCCGCAGGACAACGCGCTGCTTTTTGCCAGTAGCGCGGATTGGATCTCGCCCGGTTACGGCCCCAACTCGCACTACATGCAGGACCCGCCGGCCGCCACGGGAAAGAAAGTGGTGATCGCGGATACCGATCACATCTGGGGCACGGGCGGGAACTACCGCTGGGTGTGGAAATCGATGACGCGCGGGCTGAATCCGATTTTCATGGACCCGTGGGAACCGCTGCCCGGTCGGTCGGATTACCGGCACGTTCATTCCATGCAGTTTAAGAACGACCGCGACTTCCCCGACTGGACGCTCGTCCGCGAGAACCTCGGCCACACGCGCCGCTACGCCGACCGAATCAACCTGGCGAAGATGATCCCGCGCGAGGACCTGGTGAGCTCGCGATTTTGCCTGGCGGATCCGGGCCGGGAATACCTGGTTTACGTTCCGGACGACGCCCAGGTCTGGATCAACTTCGACCCCGTTCCGGCCAAGCTGGCGGCGGAATGGTTCGACCCGAAGACCGGCCGCACGATTGAACTCGGAACGATCGATTCTCCGGGCCGACGGCGGATTTTCATCTCGCCGTTTGGTACAGACGCGGTGCTGTATCTGCGGGACGTTTGATCGTTCGGTTTGCACGGATTCGGATTCCCCGCTATCACTTCGATGGACAAAACGATTCCAATTCCACCCGGAGCGATCATGCTTAAACTCGCCGCGTTTGCTGATGAGATTTCGCCGAATATTGATGAGCAGATTCGCGTCTGTAAGGAAAACAAAGTGACGCATTTCGAACTGCGCGGCGTGGCCGGCAAGAACGTGCTCGACTTTGATGACTCGCTCAAAAAAGAAATCAAATCCAAGCTGGCCGCCAACGGCATGGGCGTGCAGAGCATCGGATCGCCGATCGGGAAAGTGGCGATCGACAAGCCGTTCAGCGAGCACTTCGACCGGTTCAAAATCGCCGTCGATATGGCCGAGTTCTTTGGCTCGCCGCTGGTGCGCGTCTTCAGCTATTACCCGGCCGGCGGCGAAGGCAAGGGCGCGATCGAACCGCACCGCGACGAAATTCTTGACCGGTTTCGCAAGAAGGTCGAGTACATCAAGAGCCGCAACGTGGTGATGGTGCACGAGAATGAAAAAGGCATCTACGGCGACATCGGCCGGCGGTGCGTGGATTTGATGAAGTCGATCGACTCGCCGAAATTCCGCACCGCGTTCGACTTCGCCAATTTCGTGCAGGCGAAGGAAAAGCCGCTCGACAATTGGCCGGGACTCAAGCCGTTCACGGTGCACATTCACATCAAAGATGCGGTGATGGGCACCGGCAAAGTTGTGCCGGCCGGGCAGGGCGACGGGCAGATCGATCCGATCCTGATCGACGCGTACAAGTCCGGCTATCGCGGGTTTTTGAGCCTCGAGCCGCACTTGAAAGTCGCGGGACACAGTCATGGAGAGACCGGGCCGGAGCTGTTCAAGACAGCGGCAGATGCGCTGAAGGCTGTGTGTAAGAAGGCGGGCGTTCCGTTGGCGGGTGGTTGAGAATATTCACTACGGAAGCACTGAGGCACGGAGGCGTGTTCGACTTGGGACGCCGCCTGGCAAAATCTGATTTTTGAGTTCATTTTTAGCGGTGCTTTCCGTCGCGTGCGCCTCCGTGCCTCGGTGCCTCCGTGGTAAGAATAATCCGTTATGATGAGGTGCAGTGCGTCCTTCCCGCCATCCCACTTTCGATCCGATTCCAACGCCGGCCGTTCTGCGCGTGCCGTTGACGTTGCGGGCGGGTGTCGAATCGCCGCCGATTCGGCCGATCGGCACGCCGGTGGCGGCGGGAGAACGGTTGGCGGAATCGGTCTCACAGTTCGACCCTTGGCCGCTCGCACCGGTCGCAGGGACGATTCGCAGCGTCTGCAAAATCACGCTGACCAACGGCCGGTCGGTCGCGGCGGTAGAAGTCGTCACGCGAGTCGATGAAATCGCATCTGATCTGAATACTGCAACGACCGAAGAAGCAACCGCTTTGGAAACGCGGGAAGATGCGGGTTCCGGGTCTCGGGTTCCGGGTTCCGGGGAAGAGCTGGCAGATTCTTCCACCGGAGACCCGAAACCCGAAACCCGAGACCCGCTTCCCGCCCTGCCCCCCGAATCCGATCGCGGCGGCTGGATCGATCACCTCCGCGACGCCGGACTCTGGGCCGACCGGTGGACCAGTCCGAATCTGCTCGCGCAACTGCACGATTCGCTGCGCCGGCCGATCGATACCGTCGTCTGCAGCGTGCTCGACGGGGATCCGAATCTGCCTATCGGCGCCGCCGTGGCGTCGCAGGAGATCGAGCAGCTTATCGCCGGCGTTCGCCGCATCGCAAAGATCACCGGCGCGAGCAAGGCGATCGTTGTGATGCAGCAGCGCCTTCTGCCCGACGTGGCGGCCGCGATCAAAAAAGCCGGCGGCATTACGGTGATGGAAATCATCAACGATTACCCGCAGGCGGATCCGTCGATTCTGCTTTCGACAGTCCTCAAGCGCAAGCTCCGTCCCGGCCGATTGCCGAGCGATTTGGGCGTCGTGCTGCTCGACGCCGTGGCGGCGGTGGCGGTGGGGCGAGTCGTGATCGACCGCCGGCCGATGCTGGATGTGCCGGTGGCGATGTTCAATCATTCGCGCAGCACCACGCACCTGGCGCGCATGCTCGTCGGCTCCTCGCTCGATGACCTGCTCGACGCCCGGCAGGTGGCGACCGGCGGATTCCTCTTCCGCGGCGGCGACGTGCTGCGTGACCGCCGCGTGCCGCGCGAAGCCGTCATCGGCGGGAGCGAGATCGCGTTGCACGCCAGCCCCGGCCCGACGCCCATGAACCCCGACCCGTGCATCCGCTGCGGCTGGTGCGTCGACGCGTGCCCGTCGCGCATCCACCCGGCCGGTCTGCTCGAGGCGGCGCAGCGCCGCGATCCCGAACTCGGCGAATATTTCGGCCTGAGCGCCTGCGTCGAGTGCGGCCTGTGCGACTACGTCTGCCCGAGCCGGCTGCCGATTTTGATGGGTATTCGCGCGATGCGGGCGAAGGGGAGTGAATCGTGAAAGTCGATATCGCAGATTATTTCGCGAGCGCATTACTCATTTCAAGGAGAGGGAATGAACGCGGAGACGCGGAGACGCAGAGAAGTAGCAGAGAATTCAAATTGAAGTTATTTCTGGCTATTTCTTTTTCAGAATTTGTATTCTCCTCTGCTCGTCCTCCGCGTCTTCGCGTCTCCGCGTTCATTCCCTCTTCTCCTTTCGGCGGAAAAGCGTAAGGCAGCATGGACATCGCCCTCCCATCTTCCGCCGAGCCGCCGCCGATTGAAGCGCCGGAGACTGTGCTCCTCCACAGCGGCATGAGTGTCACCACGGTGTTCCTCACCTACGCCAGCGGCGCAATCTTCCCGCTGACGGCGGGCCTTGCAGTGTTCGGCTGGCGAGCGGCGGCGGCGGTGGGTGTGGTCGTTGCTTCGGCGATGGCGACGGCGTTCGTCTGGCGGCGCATCGGCCTGCGCGGCGGGCAGATTCGCGTCGCCCACATGATGTGGCTCTCGATCGTTCTCGCCCTCATGCTGCCGGCGCATCTGGCAGTGCACTTGCGATCAATGCCCGACCGCCTGCCGCCGATGCAAGTCTGGCCGATCCTGCCGGCGGCGGGGATTACGCTCGTCATCCTCAACTGGCTGCTCGGCGGGTTGGGCGTCGGGCGCGTGCACCCGGTGCTGGCGACGTACCTGCTGATCGTCGCGCTCTTCGGGCCGCTGCTTGTGTCGACTACTGTGCTGCAACGCAGCGCGCTGTTTACCGGCAACGTGCTCGACACCGGCGCCGGCCGGCCCGTCGCGGCGAGTAAGGACCCGTGGATCTCCCGTCCGATCATTCCCGGCCAGGCCGCGCTGCGATTGCCCAGTGCCAGTGAGCAGCTGCATGCGTTCACGCGCGGGAATGAAGAATCGTGGGTGTCGATGGACGCGATGGTGCGCGACCGCATGCCGCCGATCCAGGATTTAATCCTCGCCGGCCAGCCCGCGCCGATCGGCATGGCCAGCACCGTGGCGATCGTCACCGGCGGTTTATTCCTGCTCTACCGCGGGCTGATCGATTTTCGCATTCCGCTGCTGATCGTGGTGGGCATGGTCGTCGCGCTTTACATCTTGCCTGTACCGATCGTGATCGCCGACCATGCCGACTGGAGTTGGTTCGCGATTCGAGACCCGCGGGTCGCATGGGCGACGGCCGTCACGTTCGTGAACTACGAATTGCTCGCCTCGCCGGCGCTATTCATGGCGATTTTCCTGGCGACCGATCCGTCGGTCCGGCCGATGTCAAAAAAATCGCGCGTGGTCTACGCCCTGACGATCGGCGTGCTGGCGGCGGTGGGGCAGCGGTACGTATCGGTCTCGGTGGGGCCATTCGTGGCGCTGTTGGTGGGGAGCTTGCTGACGCCGTTCCTCGACAAGGCGCTGCGGCCTCGGCCGCTGATTTAAATACAAGAAGGGATGAACACAGAGACACAGAGGCACAGAGAAAGCGTAGAAAAGATTGTTTCTCTTCTTCTTTTTTCTCTGTGCCTTAGTGTCTCTGTGTTCATTTCTGATTTGCTTCGATCCGCGTCCCGCCAAACCAAACGCCCGTCGGCAATATCGATTCGTCGAGCAATGCATCCAGCGGCGCGTGTCCGCGAGGCGAATCAAACACCACAAAATCGGCCATTTTCCCCGGCGAAATCGAGCCGAGCGTGTCGCCGCAGTTGATCGCCGTCGCGGCCCGGGTCGTCGCCATCGCCCACAACTCGGCGGTGGAGATTTCGGGGGCGAGTTTTCGAAGTAGTCGCAGGTCGTCCACCAGATTTAGATCCGGCGAGCTCGCGCAGCTGTCAGTCCCGATCGCCACGTTAATGCCGGCCGCCAACATCTCGCGCCAGCGGTGCGGCGGGTGGCCGAAGTAGGCGTGCGTGCGCGGGCAGTAGACGACGCTCGCCTTCCCGCCGGCGAGGATCTTCAGCTCCTCATCGTCGCAGTAATTCACGTGGGCGAGTAGCGTGGGGTAGTCGAGCAGGTCGCACGCCTTGGCGAAACGGATCGGGCCGCCCGTGAATTTCGGCACGCGATCGTCCCACGCATTCACGCCTTCCTCCCACAGCCGGCGGAACGGGCCGGTCTGGTCGGCGAGGAAGATCTGCTCGTCGGGCGTTTCTGCCAAATGCGTGGCGAGCGGGCGATGGTTCTGCCGCGCGAACGCGAGGCAGCGGGCGTAGCCGTCGGGCTCCACGGTGTACGGCGCGTGCGGGGTGATGCCGACGCGCAAAAATGCCGACTCCTGCGACACGTCGGCCGCCGCGGCGAAACGCTCGTCGAGCAGTGTTCGCCGCTTCGCCATCGCCTGGATCTCGCCGTAGCTGACGACGCGCAGCGGCCCTTCGCGCAGCACCGGCCGGGTGACGGTGCATTGCTTGCTGATATCACCGACGGCCGTCACGCCGAACTTCACGCACTGCGAAACGCCGGCGCGCACCGCATCCTGCACAAGTCCCGGCAATCCCGTGCCGGCGCGGGCGGTTTGGCCCATCAGGTCCATGATCCAGCCGACAAAGCTGTCGGGCTTGCCGCCTTGATTCAGGTCGCTCAACTCAAGATGCACGTGTGCGTTGACGAGACCGGGCAATAGAACCGATGCGCCGAGATCGTTCGCGACCGCGCCCGGATGCGCCCGCCGAATCTCCACCGCCGGACCGACGGCGAGGATTTTCCCTTTTGCGAACGCCACCGCGCCGTCGCGGATGGGCGGCGAATCCATCGTCGCCACCCAGGCCGCGGTCAGGATCGTGGTGTCTTGAGTCACAATGAAAGGATCGCGAGATTTTTATAACCGTCAACGTTCGCGGACGCGGCTAACATATGGACATGATAAACGTACCGAATTTTCATTCGCCGAAACACACGCGTTTGCGTATTTTCGCCGCCCGCGCCATCGCGATGACTGCCGACGCGATTCAGATCGCCTTGCTGCCGTTCTTCGCCGAAGGCGCGGCCTCGCCGGTCAACGATGTGCTGGATGTCCTGGTCGCGGTTGCGATGTTCTGGCTGCTCGGATTCAACTGGGCGTTCCTGCCGTCGATCGTGGCGGAGATGATCCCGTTTGTCGACCTGGCCCCGACGTGGACGATCGCCGTCTTCTTTGCGACGCGTAAGGGTGCAACGCCGGCCGTGCAGGATAATTTCTCGCAGCCGGGGGTGAAGCCTGTGGAGTCGAAAGTGGTGGGGTAGCCACCCCGCATCGCGGGCCAACCCGCATCACGAGCCACCCCGTAGCACGGGCTACCAGCCCGTGTCCAACACACGTTGGGCGGAAGGACAGGTCTAAGAATTTGCAAAACCACTTCGCGAGCGAAAAGGCCTTTGTCGCGTCCAAATCCGCGGAAATACCTTCCCGCTCATGGCGTGATTTTGCTAAGTAGAACCGTGATCGACCGCTCCGCCTTGGTTGGACATGGGCTGGTAGCCCATGCTACGTGAAGAGAGACGATGGCGATGCCGATCACCGCATCAGCGTCGCCGACCGTTCCGCGCCGACGCTCACCATCTTGATCGGCGCGCCGACGAGCGACTCCAGCCGTTTCACATAAGCCTGGCAGTTGGCGGGGAGTTCTTCGAACTTGCGGATGCCGCTGATGTCCTCCTTCCAGCCCGGCATCGATTCGTACACCGGCTCGACCTCCGCCAGCGTGTCCATGTCGGCCCGGAAGTATTCGAGCTTCTTGCCGCGGATGGTGTAGCCGGTGCAGATCTGCAGTTGATCGATGCCGCTCAGCACGTCGAGCAGCGTGAGGCAGATGGCGGTGATGCCGCACAGGTCGACGGAGTAGCGGAGGGCCATTGAATCGAACCAGCCGATGCGGCGGGGGCGGCGCGTGGTTGTGCCGTACTCATTGCCGCGCTCGCGGATGTAATTGCCCGTCTCGTTGTCCTGCTCCGTCGGGAACGGCCCGCCGCCGACGCGGGTGCTGTACGCCTTCATAATGCCGACGAAATTCTTCACGCTCTGCGGCGGCGCGCCGCTGCCGGTGAACAAGCCGAGCGCACTGCAGTTGCTGCTGGTGACGTACGGGTACGTGCCGTGATCGATATCGAGTAGCACGGCGTGTGCGCCTTCGTAGACGATCCGCTTGCCGTCGCGGTTGGCCTGCAGAATGATCAGGCCGACGTCGTCCACGAACGGCGCGATGCGCCGACCGTAATCGCGGTACGTTTCAAAGATCTCCTGCCAGTTCAGCGGCGCCGCGCCGTAAAGGGCGGCGAGAAGTTTGTTGCGGTCGGTGACGATCGTGGCGATTTTCTGCTTCAGCCGGTCTTCGTGCGAAAGGTCGGCCACGCGGATTGCGCTCGTGCGGTGCATTTTGTCCGCATACGCCGGCCCGATGCCGCGGCGGGTGGTGCCGATCGCGCCGCCCTCGGCCGCCGATTCGCTCGCGGCGTCCTGCGCCATGTGGTACGGCATCACCAGGTGCGCCTTGTAGCTGATCTTCAGATTCTGCGGCGTGATGACGATGCCGCGGCCGGTGAATTCGTCGATCTCGCTCAGCAGCACCTTCGGGTCGATCACCACTCCATTGCCGATGCAGTTGACCACGCCGGGCCGAAAAATCCCGACCGGCAGCAGGTGCGTGGCGTATTTTTCCTTGCCGATGCGCACGGTATGCCCGGCGTTGGCGCCGCCGCAGTACCGCACGACGACTTCCGCCTGCTCGGCGAGAAAATCGACGATTTTGCCTTTGCCTTCGTCGCCCCACTGCAGACCGACGACACAACAATTTCCTTCGACGAACGATTCCATGGAGCCTTTCGATGTTCGATCCGCAGAGTAAGGGCGGTACGGCGGGGGGTCAAGAAAGCGCGGAGGGAATGAACGCGGAGGGGCGGAGGAGGGGTGAAATGCGAGGATTTTAATTCGCTTTCAGAGCGTCTCCCGCTACTCCGTTCCTCTCCCGGTATTCCGGGAGAGGGCAGGGTGAGGGTTCTGCCTCGCCGTGGAATCGGTCCACGAATCAAACGAATCCTTACGAATGGATTTCTGATTCGTGAGCATTCGCGTGATT
>JBBQNK010000053.1:0-33496 GCA_038329865.1 Tepidisphaerales bacterium
CAAAAAGCGCTGCACTTTCATCCCACGAGTACGCGCAGTTAGCGCAAGTAGAAACCAAAGAACCGCGTTTTCCGCATAAAAATGCGGGTAACGCGGTTCCTCAGCTATCTTCATGTGCCCAGGACAGGACTTGAACCTGCATGCCTTGCGGCGCTACCACCTCAAGGTAGTGCGTCTGCCAATTTCGCCACCTGGGCGATGAATCGGCGAATTATAGGGTTCTTTCGGCGGCTGTCGAGCGGTGGCGGGTTCGTTCGGTTGGTTGCTGCGAAACTGCGGCTCGGCTGGGCCTGTCGAACTCTTAGCGTTTCACCTTCACCTGCATCGCCCAACTTTAGTAGTCGTCAACCTGAGGTACTCCGAAGGATCTTGCGTCCACGGCAGGTCGGCTAGATCCTTCGGCGTACTTCAGGATGACGATATATCTGTAGTTGAAATGCTCTACCGGCGGGAGCGGAGTTGAAACCGTTCTCGCAACCGCCACAATATCGCCGCTTGTAGTGGGAATCATGCTGGTATGAATGAACTTCGCAAAACAACTCTCGCGGCCGTGCGGAATGTCGTGGTGAAACTCGGCACGCAGTTGCTGAGCGCCGGCGACGGGCGGCTGGATACGGCGTTCCTCGGCACGATGGCGCAGCAGGTGGCGGCGCTGCGGGGGCGCGGCGTGCGGGTGACGGTCGTCTCGTCGGGCGCGATCGGAGCGGGGCTGCGCGAGCTGAATCTCCCCAAGCGCCCGACCGATCTCGCCAAGCTGCAGGCCGTTGCCGCGGTGGGGCAGCGGCGGTTGATGGACGAATGGGCCGACGCGTTCGCGCCGCACAAGCTGCCGGTGGCGCAGATTCTTCTCACGCGCGATGACATCGACGCCCGCTCGCGGTTCCTCAATCTGCGCAACACGATTCACGCGGTTCACGAGCTCGGGGCCGTGCCGATCATCAATGAAAACGACACCGTCAGCACCGACGAAATCATCAAGATCACCTTCGGCGACAACGACATTCTCGCGGCAATGGTCACGCAGGCGCTGCGGGCCGACCTGCTCGTGCTGCTGAGCATTGTCGATGGCGTGCTGGATGAAAGCGGGCAGACCGTGCGCACCGTCGAATCGCTCGACGCGGTTCGCCTGCTCGTTCGCGCGGAAAAATCCGCGCTCGGCAAAGGCGGCATGAACAGCAAGCTCGAAGCGGCGAGGATCGTGACCGAATCCGGCGAGGCGATGATCGTCGCCAACGGGCGGACGGAAAATCTCCTCCCGCGGCTGATCGACGGCGAGGAGATCGGCTCGCTCTTCCTGCCCGGCGGGAAGAAGCGGCCGTCGCGCGTGCGGTGGATCGGCAGCGCCCGGCCGGCGGGGTCGATCGTCGTAGACGACGGGGCGGCCGTCGCGGTGGGGAAGAACAACAAGAGCCTCCTGCCGGCCGGCGTGGTCCGCGTCGAGGGGGATTTCGTTCGCGGCGACGTGGTGGCGATCGTGAACGGCAAGAACGAACCGATCGCCCGCGGGCTGAGCAATTATTCCTCGGCCGACCTGCTGCTCGTGAAGGGGAAAAAGACGTCCGAAGTAAGAACGCTCCTTCATGAGGCCGCTTACGACGAAGTGGTACATCGCGATAACTTGTTGTTGGAATGAGAGTTATCGATATTTATCCGGTCGATCTTTTGGCCTTCATCCGCGGTTATTTTCCCTGCGATTTCGGGTGATTTTCCAAACCTCACCCTTCGGCCGTTGTCTATTATTTGGTTGAAGACATTCAGGAGGTTTGCCATGACGTTCAAATTCTTATGGGTTCCGATTCTCGCGTTGGGGATGATCCCGGCCGTCTCCGAAGCCCGCAGCCGCGTGAGTTTTTCGTTCGGCGTGGGAATCTCCACGGGCGGCGGCGGCTATGGATACGGCGGATACGGATACGGCGGCGGACGCGGGTACGGTTACGGCGGGGGCGGATATTACGCTCCGCCGGTCACTTATTGTGCCCCGCCGGTCAGGTATTACGCGCCGCCGGTAACGTACTGCCCGCCGGTTCGATATTACTCGCCGCCGGTCGTGTACGCGCCGGCACCGGTCGTGTACGAATCCGCTCCGGTCGTGGTTTACCAGTCGCAGGTTTATTCGTCGCCGAGCTACTGCTCGCCGGCCCCGGCGTACTACGGCAGCTGCTACTCGGCCCCGGTGCATTACCAGGCCTCCGCGCGATACTACTACGGCCGATAGACGATCAGGCTTAATCAATCAGTAAGACGGGCCGGAACGATGATTCGTTCCGGCCCGTTCTGTTTTTGGCATGTATCGATCGCGGGCTCACTTCAGCGGCAGGTCTTTCATTTCGAAATTGCAGTCCATCACCTTGGTTTCAGTCGGCACTGGCAGGACGAGCTTGTCGGCCTGGAGCACGACGTCCTTTCCATCGACCGAACTCCGCCGGTTGAAGTTGAGCCGGAACTGAAGCCGCCCGTTCATCCCGCCCCCGCCGCCGACGCCGTTGTTCTGAAGGTAGTGGCCCTCGGCATCGACGAGTCGCACGCTCTGCATCATCTGGTACCCGCCGTCGTTCATGTTCGAAGCGAGGATGGAAAGATTGACGGTCACTTCATCGCCGCGAACGTTGACGCTGTTGACTGTAATCGACTGTCCGCCGGCGGTGCGCGTGACGTTCTTGGCCTTGAGCAGGTCGGGGATTTCGAGCGTTTCAGTCTTGGTCGTTGCAACGACCTGGAGCTGGCCGCGCAGGCGGACGATTTTCTTCGCCGCGGGTTCGGGCGTGTTCAGCATGGCGTTGGCGTCCCAGTATCCCTGGTTCCCGTCGGTGAAGCCGGAGTACATTCCCTCGGTGTCTGCTGCGACGAGTGATTTGCCGGTATCATCGGTGGCCTCGACGAGCTTGACGGAGTTGGGGCGCTGCCCGATCTGCAGCTTCGGTTCAGCAAAGCAGACGAACTGAATGTTCTGGTTGCGATTGATGTTTCCCGGGTGGGCGAGCTCGATATCGGTGTTGGTGCTGAGAGTGGTCGCGACGATCATGAACGGCCCGTCGATAAAGTACGGCCCCGGAAGATCCATCCCGCCGCGGCTGAAGCCGATCGGGCTGTTCCCGCCGTGCAGGTTGATTTTCAGGCCCGTGGCTTTGCAGATCTGCCTCGCGGCGGTCCAGTAAAGCTGGTGGTCGATGTTGATGGAGTATTTCTTGCCGCCGCTCACGTCGTCGGCCTCGCCGTCGGAGCTTTTGCCCATCACTTTCGCCTGCCGGGTGAATTCCGCGACGATCTGCTCGGCCGTCACGTTTTCCATCTTCATCGTGATGATCGTCGGGCCGGTCATCGCCATCTCTTCGATGCGCATGATGGCGGCCTGAGCGCCGGTGCGCTGCTCGATATCGGTCGTCGCGGCGATGAGCTGCTTCAGCGGGTCGATCGCGATCGGCCCCATCTGCACGAGCTGATCCTGCGCGGCTTCGCGGGTGTTGGCGTCGTCGTCGGTGAGGCGATCGATCGCGCCCTGCATCTCCTTGCTCACGGTGGGCATCGTTGCAGGCGCCGGCGCGGTCACGGGAATGCGTGCCGTGGCGGGAGTGCCGGTCGGGGAAACAGATGGGGCAACCGGCGGGGCAACCGACGGCAACAACGATGGGGCGCCGGTTGGAGCAAGCGTCGGGGCCGTCGTCGGACCGGCTGCGAGGCAGGCGCAGGCCGTCAGGATCAGCAACGGCGTGGTGATGGAATGCAGGCGGTACATCGTTCCTCGGTTTTCTGATTACGGGATCGGGATATTCACCAGTTCGAACGGCGTTTCCATGTCCTTGGTTTCGACGGCGACGTCCCACACCAGTTTCACCGCTTCGCCGGTCACCTTCCCCTTGCGGCCGAACGCGGTTCCTTCGCGGCTGAAGGTCGCGCCGAACACCCAGTTGCGGGCGTTGTTGCCGAACGGGCTGATGCCGCGACGGTAGAGGGAATTTCCGTCGGCGTCGATCAGGTTCATGTCGCGGAGCATGGCCATCGATTGCTCGTCATTCGGATTCGTGTTGCCCATCGCCATGAGGATTTTCACGTCGTACTGCTTGTCGGTAGCGGTGACGGTGACTTTGAGCTGCCGGCCGCCCAGGTCCACCGTGTGCTCCTTGCCGTCCGCCAGGTCGCCGACTTCGACGTGCTGCGTTCGGGTCGGCACGCGGCATCTAACGACGCCGCTCATTTTCGCGATTGTTTTTCCCGCGTCGGGCGGGGGGCTCATGCGAACCTGCAGCGCCGGCTGCTGGCCCGACGTGCCGCCCTGCATTCCGTTAAAGAAGACCGCATTGGGGTTGCCGGCTGCGTTCTCGGCGGGCTTCAGCGATTTGCCGTTCTCGTCGATCGCTTCTTTCACGGCCAGGCTGATGCGCGAGGCTCGCAGCTTCGGTTCGGCCAACACCGCCACGTGCAACACGTAGGAGCGCGATTTGAACTCCGGCACGGCCGGCAGCAGATCGATGTTGGCGTTGGTCGTCAGCGTCGTGGGGCAGATCAGAAACGAACCGGCGACGGTCGAACGATCATTCATGAGATTGTTGCCCGTGCCGACGAGCGAAAGCCGGCTCGGGTCAGTCGGCATGGAGACGACTTTCACCGGCCACTGCGGCGAGAGCATTTTCATGACGGTCCAGAACGGCAGGTGATCGGCGTCGATGTTCACCTTGCCTTCGCCGAGCCAGTCGGTGCTGTCAGCGACGAGATCGAAGTTGAGCTGGGCGGCGAGCTGATTGAGCGCGTCGAGCGGCGCGGCGTCCTTCAGGTGCAGCGTGACCAGACTCGGCATGATCATCGCCTTGTCCTCCACGCGCTTTACTGCCGTGAGCAAGGCGCTGTGCAGGTCGACATCGGTCGTGGCTTCGATCGCCTTGCGCAGCCGCGGGAGCATGGCGGGGTCGAGATCGCCGATCGCGTCGGCGGCCTGCTGGCGGAGCTTCCAGTCGTCGCTGGACATGTCCTTCAAGAGCACTTCGATATCCGCCGCCGGCCGAGTCGACGGCGGCGCGGAGTCCTTCGCCGCGGGCGCCGCTGCAGGCGCATCGGGCGGAATGAGCGAGCTTTGGGCGCGAGTGGAGGTTGCGATCGTCGTTATTGCCAGAGACGCGAGCAGCGAGAGAGAGCGGGAGCAGTTCATGCCCGCATCATACCAAACGGCCGATTCAGTGGCACGATCCGGCGAGGTTGTTTCATCGAAATGCCCCGCGAATTGCAGAAAACCCTCACTGCGTAGCGATTCATCGAGATTTTGCGCAGAAGCAACTCGCGTCCGGCGCGAGAAATCCGCCCGCGATGTTGCACAATCTCTATCACCACTCGGGCGTTCTACAGTTCACTTCACCAGAACATTTCCCCGTCGCTTGCGATTTCGCACGGTCCGTCAGCAATCACATCGCGAAACCGCAAGCGGGGGGATGACCCGCTCGATGTCCCAGCAAAAGTAATTCTGTCCCGTGCTGCGCATGCACACACTTTTAAAACCAGCGATCCTCCGATGGCCCGCCACGCGGTGCATCGCGACGCGATCGTGTATCCTTCGCGGGCCGTGAGTGAATCGGAATTTTCCAACCCGGGCCGATCCGAAAGAGCCTTCCCGTTCGGCTGGCCGACGGCGCTCGGCCTGGCGGGGTTTTTTATCCTAGCGATGCTCCCGTCCCTTCACCGGCTGGAGTTTTTTGACGGCGTGGAGCATTTCACCCTCGCCACCGTGCAGGAAATGAAGCGCGACGGCGGAAACTGGCTCCTGCCAACGCTCCAAGGAGAGCCCCGCGTCGTCAAACCGCCGCTCACCGCATGGCTGACTTCGGCGCTGGTCTCGCCCGCGAACGTCGCGGAGCTTTCAAGTCGCGACGCAAGCGTGAGGGCGGCGGCGTTCGATCGATTCGTCTTCTTCGCGAGATTGCCGACGATTTTCTGTGCAGCCCTGATGCTGCTCGGCGTGTTCCAACTCGCCTCCGTAGTAACCGACCGCCGCACCGGCATCGCGGCGATGTTGATCTGTGCCGGACTCCTGCTGTTCCTCTACCAAAGCCGCCGCGCGACCACCGATCTGCAGCTCGCGGTCTGGGTCACGTGGACCAACGCACTGCTCGCGACCGCGATCGTCCAGCAGCGCTTGCGGTTTGGGATTTTGGGCGCGGGCGTCGCGCTCGGATTAGCGATGCTCGCGAAGGGCCCGCACATCGCGCTGCTGCTGACCGTCGTGCCCGCGATAGTTTATTTAATGCTCGCGAAGTTCACCGGCCGCCCCGCTTCAGCGGGTCGTCTTCATCGAAACTCGAACGACCCGCTCAAGCGGGACGACCGCTCCATTCCTTCGACGAATGAACGATCCCGAAGCGAACTCGCGCTTCTCTGTCTAGCGAGTTCGCTGATCGCGATCGTCATCGGGTTTATCTGGTACGCCTACGTCCTCTGGAAAGTGCCCGGCGTGTGGTCGCAGTGGGTCAACGAAATCCTCCGCAAGGACATCCAGGTCGGCCGCAACACCATGCGGCCCGATCCGTGGTACGCCTACGTGACGGTCTTCAGCCTGCTTATGCCGTGGACGCCGTGGGTGCTGTGCGGCGCGTGGCAAGCAATCCGCACGCGCACCCGACTGCTGCTGCCGGCGATCGCGCTGCTCCTGCCGCTGATCGTGATGAGCTTTTTCGGCGAGAAAAAGGTGCGCTACCTGCTCCCATTCGCCGGCAGCGCCGCAGTACTGGCGGCGGCGGCGTTCACTGGCGGGATGAAAGGAGGGCGATCTGCATCGCGGCAGTCGTTGGGGGGTTCGAACGTCGCGAGCGCAACGATACCGCCGCTCCCCGACCGGAATTCGTGGCACGGGCGGCTCGCCCGTGTCTTCGGATTTTCCAAGAAAGACACGGGCGAGCCGACCGTGCCATGGAAATCCATTCAAAACATTCCGCTGCGCAAAATCCTCGAAGCCATCACGCTGATCTCCGCGATCTGGATGTCGATCGGCCTGCCGATCGTCGGCGCGATCGGTTTGAAAGGTTACCGCGCGTGGGACGGCGCTCCGTGGTTCTCGCCGGCGCTCGCCGCCACGGCCGCGGGGGTTGGCGCGATGATCCTCGTCGCCGGCTTCGTCCTCGCCCGCCGGTCGCCGCTGTTCTGGCTGCTGGCGATCGTCCTGGTCGCCGGCATCGGCAGCGAGATGCGACTCCGCGGCGACACCCTCGTGCAAGGCGATTCCGACGACCGCCCGCAACGCCAGCTCGCGGAAAAAATCTGGCGGACGTACCCGGCCGCGAAAATCCTCTCCGCCGATTCCCCCACGCTCTACGGCCAACTCAACCGCGGCGCGATCGTGCTTTCAATGTTCACCGATCGCACGATCTACACCGCGCCCGAAACTCTGCCGACAAAATCCACCGGCCAGCCGCTGATCCTGATCACCGACAGCATCCGCGCCGTCCCGCCCGTCCCGCCGGGCTGGAAACGCTGGGCCGAAACGCCACTGCGCGTGGGGTGGCGGTATGTGGATGTTTTGGAATGAAGAGGATTTACCACAGAGGCACGGAGGCACAGAGGCGCGCGCGACGATCCACGCCGATTGAGCAGCCATGTGAATCCAAGTGATCCAGATAGTGCGGCGGACGTTCCAGTGGCACGGGCGGCCCGCCCGTGTCTTGGGTTTCCATCAAAATCCATGGGCGAGCCGCCCATGCCACTTCAAACTGCTCCAAAACAAATCTTTGATCAATACGATTGCCTGCCCTGAGACCATTGAGCGACGAGAGCGCCTCCGTGTCTCCGTGGTTCATTCTTTTTCGTCCAGCGCCCGACACTACAACCCGGCGGCGCAGAGAAAATTTGAAAAGCAGAAAATTATTCCTCAATGCCGCGAGAAATTCCGCGTTTCCCCCGGCGGCGCTGCGCGCCAGACAGGCCGGGCGCGCAGCGCGGGGGGAAGAAATGAGGGCATCGCGTTGCGCGCCCGAACATCGGGCAGGTTTACGATCCCGCCCATTTCGGCTCTTTGAAAACCGAAGAAGTCTCCGTCACGCAAACGTACCTTTCCGTACCTATCCGTACCTTTTTGCACCTTTCCGTCCCTTCCCGCACCCAGCCCAATTGGCCCAAGCGTTGGCCGGGCGGGGAGTTAGGACTTTTGCTCGTCGTGCAGATTGATTTTACGTGGCACGGGCGGCTCGCCCGTGTTTTTGTTTCAGTTGAAAACCATGGGCGGGCCGCCCATGCCACTTCTGGGAAGAAAAATCCATTGGAAGCCGGGCGCGCGAAAGTAGAATGGAATCGTGATCCTGGATTACGCCAATCCGCGGCGGTATCGATTTCCACCTTCTCCGAAGGCTGTGGTGATCATCGTCTTGGCCGGCGCGGTTCTTTTAGTCGGCGGAAGTTTTCGCCGGTACAGCTTTGATGTGGCGACCGGCACGCCTCTGGTCAAAACGCATTATGTGAAGTGGGTGCCGTGGTGGTCTGATTTCAAGGGGAGCGACGAATCGAAAACTCTGAAGGGCGATTATCAAATTTCATACGAAGAAACTAATCTGTTCGGACTGCACTCTTCCGAATCGGGCTCCCAATTTTCGATAAGCAGCACGACCTACGGCGGCACGCTGAGCACCCAATCCGGTCCCACGAGTCGTCCCGCCACAGCCGATTGACCGTTCCACTTTGCATTTCCGCCCCTCATCCGGTATCAAAACACGATGCTCCACGACGAAGTTATTCCCATCCTGGATTTCGGTTCGCAATACGCACAACTCATCGCGCGGCGGGTCCGCGAGAAGGGCGTTTACAGCGAGCTCGTTCGGCCGGACATCACCGTCGAAGAGCTGAGGAAATTCAACCTCAAGGGGATCATCCTTTCCGGCGGGCCGAGCAGCGTTTATGAAGCCGGCGCGCCCAAGTGCGATCCGAAAATCTTCGAAATCGGCGTGCCGATCCTGGGCATCTGCTACGGCATGCAGCTGGGCACGCAAATCCTCGGCGGGTCGGTGAAGCCGGCCAAGGCGCGCGAGTTTGGGCGCGCGAAACTCACCGTCATCAAGAAAGATCCGCTGGTGAATGGCCTGCCGAACGACACCAGCGTCTGGATGAGCCACGGCGACCAGGTGTTTGATCTTCCGCCGGAATTCGTCGCGCTCGCGACAACTCCCACCTGCCCGTACGCGGCGGCGAGGCACACCACCAAGCCGTTTTACGGCGTGCAGTTTCATCCGGAAGTCACCCACACGCCGCGCGGCGAGCAACTGTTCCGCAACTTCCTCTACGACATCTGCCACTGCACCGGCCAATGGACGATGGGCGGTTTCGTCGAGCAGACCATCGCCAAAATCCGCGAACAGGTCGGCGACGCGAAAGTCATCTGCGGCCTTTCCGGCGGCGTCGACTCCTCCGTCACCGCGGCGATTTTGCACAAGGCCATCGGCAAGCAGCTCGTCTGCATCTTCGTCGACAACGGCCTGCTGCGAAAAAATGAACGCGAGCTCGTCGAAAGCACCTTCCGCGATGCATTCAAGATCAACCTGATCACGCACGATGCGAGCGACATCTTCCTGAAAGAGCTGGCCGGCGTGACCGACCCGCAGCAGAAGCGAAAAATCATCGGCAAGGAATTCATCGAAGCCTTCGACCGCGAAGCGAAGAACATCGCCGGCGCAAAGTTTTTGGCGCAAGGCACGCTCTATCCTGATGTGATCGAAAGTGGCCACGGCTATGCAGGCACGGCCGCGAACATCAAGCTGCACCACAACGTCGGCGGATTGCCGGAGAAAATGGGCTTCGAACTCGTCGAGCCGCTGCGGGAATTGTTCAAGGACGAAGTCCGCCAAGTCGGCGAAGTGCTTGGATTGAGCGACACGGTCGTCTGGCGGCACCCCTTCCCCGGCCCGGGCCTGGCGGTGCGAATCATCGGCGACATCACGCCGGAAAAACTCCGCGTGCTGAGAGACGCCGACGAAATCGTGCTCGAAGAACTCATCTCCGCGAATCTTTATCGCAAGACGGCCCAGGTCTTCGCCGTGCTTCTCCCCATCGGCACCGTCGGCGTGATGGGCGACGCCCGCAGCTACGACAGCGTGATCGCGATTCGAGCGGTAGAGAGTCAGGATTTCATGACCGCCGACTGGGCGAGAATCCCCTACGACGTGCTGGCCACGATGAGCAATCGGATTATCAATGAAGTGCGCGGGGTGAACCGAGTGGTGTACGACATCAGCAGCAAACCGCCGGCGACGATTGAGTGGGAGTGATGCGATGAAGCTACCGAACGGTCAGGATGCTATCGTCGATGACGAAAAGCTCACAGGATACGCCCTGAATCCACTGCACCGCGAAGGAGCCAAACACGCCGAACTGTTCAAGATGCTCCTGGGAATTGAACGGCACAATTTCCAAGTTCTTCGAGATGCACTACTGGAAGCCGCCAAATCCGGCGAAGCGACGTCGGGCCGTCGATCACCATTCGGCGACAAATATGAAATACGATTTCCAATGACGGCTGGCGATCGAACGTTTACAATTCTAAGCGTATGGATGATCCGCGTCGGTGAAACGACGCCGAGGCTTGTAACAACGTACATCGAGTAACCGACTGAACGACCCAATGAGTTACTAGTGGGTGATGTGATGAACGACACGATCAATGATTATGACGTAGTGGCATTGCTTTGCGACCTGCCGCAGGAAGGCCTGTCTGCCGGCCAGACCGGTGCGGTCATGATGACGCACAATCAGGGTGAAGCCTTTGAAGTGGAGTTCATTCTTCAGCCACGCCGATCGGTGGTGGCAACGGTCTACCGAAATCAACTTCTTAAGCTCAAGGGGCTGGGCTACCCCGCAAAGGCTGGATAGTTTTACCTGTCCATGGATCTAACCCCGCTCGATAACCCGATCTGGAATTCATTGACGACCGGCCACCAGTCGCTCGCGATCGTTCACGGCATGGCCCGGCGGTATCCGGTGAACATTTCACCGATGGCGGCTGTCCAGGAAAACTCGCCGGCGGCGCTGGCGGATTTGCGGGAGTTGGTGAAGCCGGACGAACGCGTCGGCCTGTTCAGCGTGGCCGACTTCGACGTGCCGGCGGCGTGGAGCATGGAGCATCGTGGGTGGATCGACCAGATGGTCTGCGTCGATCCGAAGCCCGCGACCCGTGCGCCAGTCGACGCGCCAATCGTCGAGCTGACGACCGCCGACGTGCCGGCGATGCTCGCGCTCACCGCCGCCACCAAGCCGGGGCCGTTCAGGCCGGAGACGATCCGCATGGGCCGATACTTCGGCGTTCGAGCGGGCACCCGCGACGGCGAAAAGCTCGTCGCCATGGCCGGCCAGCGGCTGAGCCTCGCGGCGTTCGTAGAAATCAGCGCCGTCTGCACCGACCCGGCCCACCGCGGCCGCGGATACGCGCAGTCGCTCGTCGCCTTCCTCTCGCGGCTGATCCGCGACGACGGCCGCACCCCGTTCCTCCACATGAAGACCGGCAACCCGGCCGGCAAAACGTACGAGCGGTGCGGCTTCGCGCTCTGCCGGCAGATCCAAGTGACGCTGATCACGCCGGCGTGATGAACGAGAAGTCGAAGGCGGCCCCGATGATCATCTTCCTCATTGTCTCGCCGCTCGTTGTGCTGATGGTTGCCATCCTGGCCATCGGTTGGATTCGCGCCATCCGGCGAGTCTCTCTGATTCGATCGCAACGAATTCCGTTGGCGATTCCGGTAGAATATCGCAAGCCGTCCGACGATTTCCACGATCAAATCTGGCTGCCGCTGTGCGAGAAAGTTGCGGCGGCGGCGAGTCAGCGGCTGAATCGCGAACTGACGGAGAAAGAACGCCGCACAATTTGGCGGACGCGGTCGGAGCTTACGCTGAATGTCGCGCTGGCTGAGATCGAGCAATCGGCCGACCCCCAGCAGGTGGCGGTGTTGCTCGCCACGCTCCCGCCGGGGATGGATCGGCCGGATCCTACCCATTGGTGCGAACCGCCGGCGTAACGCGCGGCCGCGCGAGCTTGCACGACTTTTCACGATTCATGCAGCGGATGTTGGCTTTCTTGTAGGGCAGGTTTCAACCTGCCATTGCGCTAATCGACAAATAGAGAAACGGCAGGTCGAAACCTGCCCTACGAAAGGGGCGATCGCCCGGCGCAACGCGGCCGCGCGAGCTAAAACGACTTTCACGACCCGTGCAGCGGATGTCGGCAGAACGGGCAGCGGCCGACGTACGACGCAATCGAGCTGCCGCAGTGTGGGCAGTGCGTGATGGCCGACGCGTCGGACTCGTCCGGCGGTTCGATGCGCGTCAGCCGCTCGGCGAGCACTTCGATCGAATCGCCCTTCCGCGCGTTCGGGCGCCAGGCGCGCATGTAATTCAGCGGCATCACCGGCACGGGCCTGACGTGGACCATCGCGGCGGGCCGGTGAATTTCAGTCGCGGCCTGGGCCACCGGCAAGTCGTCGGTCGCCGACGGCGGGTGAAGCACCTTCGAGCATTGCCCACACCGCACGGCCTGCCCAACCAGGTGGTTTTCCACCTGGAGACGTGTGCCGCATCACGTGCAGAAGAAGAGAACCATTCGCGGCAAAGTGTATCCCGCCATCGGGCGAGCAGGCAATTAAAATCCGGGCGGCCGATCAGAGGACGGCGGCACCGAGAGATTTGGGTTTCCGCAAATCATCTTCCGTCATCCTGAAAGTGCGACTAAAAGTTCTGTCGGCGTGACTCGGCAATCAACGTCATCCCGAGGTACTCCGAGGGATCTCGGGATTTCGAGCGATTTTCGTGGTGTCGAGATCCCTCGGCGTACCTCGGGATGACGCAGTTGGAGACTTTTTTAACACCCTCTCAAGATGACGACGTTCGCGCGCCAATCAATCATTGCGATCGGGTGCTTTTCGAGCCGGATTATCCCCGCCGCCCTGGCCTGACTACAATCGCGTTATGAGTGACGATGCTGCAACCAAAGCCAACCCCGCCGCCTTCCCCACGCTCAACGCCGCCGACCTCGCCGCGCTGCGGCCGCTCGCTACCAGTTGCGAGTTCGCCGACGGTGAAAAAGTTTTCCGCGCCGGTGATGCGGAGCTCGATCTGTTCGTCGTGGAAAGCGGCGCGATGGAAATCGTGAACCCCGCCGACGGAAACGCCCACATCGTCACCCACTCGCCGGGGCAGTTTGCGGGGGATATTGATCTGCTCACGCGCCGGCCGGTGATTGTCACCGGCATCGCCCGCGGGCAAACGCGGCTGATGCGCGTCACCGGAGCCAAACTTCGCGAGATGCTCAATAAGCTGCCGAACCTCAGCGAGAAATTACTGATCGCCATCCAGGAGCGCCGGCGGCTGCTGATGGCTACGGGCGTGCTGGGGTTGAAAGTCGTCGGCCCCGGGAAATGCCGCGACACCATGCTCGTGCGCGAATTCCTGTTCAAAAACTTCGTGCCGTTCACGTGGTACGACTCGCACTCTGATCGCGGCAAGGAGCTGCTGACGACGTGGAACTCGCCGAAGAAATCGCCCGTTATCGAATGCGCCGACGGCAAGGTGCTGCACAACCCGACGCTGCGCGATCTCGCGCAATGCGCCGGCGTGTGGCGGCACATCGCGACCGACTTGGTCGATCTCGCCGTCGTTGGCGCCGGCCCGGCGGGCATGACTGCCGCCGTCTACGCCGCTTCCGAAGGCGTCAGCACCGTCGTGATCGACCGCCTCGGCCCCGGCGGGCAGGCGGCGGGATCGAGCAAAATCGAAAACTTCATCGGCTTCCCCAGCGGCCTGAGTGGCGCGGAGTTGGCCACGCGCAGCGTGCTGCAGATGCTCAAATTCGGCGCGAAGATGATCGCCCCGGTTGAAGTGGAAAAAATCGTCCCCGCCAAAACGCCCGCCGACTGCCACGCGCTCCACCTCGATTGCGGCACGGTTCTCCACGCGAAAACGATTCTCGTTTCCGCCGGCGTGAAGTGGCGAAAGCTCGAGGCCGAAGGCGCCAAGCGCTTCGAGTCGGCCGGACACCCCAAACTGTTCCAACGAGAGCACAACAGCGAGTCCCCGGAGCAAGGCGAAGCCTATTTTCTTTGGGACCCGGCGACCACCAACGGCTATCTCATTATGAGTTGGGGGTAACACGATGTCTGGTCCCGAGAGTGTCGTGACAAATCACGTCCCCGGCCGTTTGTAAAACGCCGCGTTTTTCTCAATGAAATCGGCCCATTCGGCCGGTACGTCGGATTCGGGGAAGATCGCGGCCACCGGGCACTCGCTCACGCACATATTGCAGTCGATGCACGCGATCGGGTCGATGAACAACTGATCGGCGGCGGCGAAGGCGGCTTCATCTTTGCCGGGATGGATGCAGTCCATCGGGCAGGCCACCACGCAGGCGGTGTCTTTCACGCCGACGCACGGCTTGGCGATCACATAGGCCATTGCTCACTCCTTGGTAAAGGTGGAGTGACTATCGATGGATCGCTGGCATCATTCCAATACATAATGATGCCAGTTATCATAACGATAAGTTATGGCACTTAATCCGCATCATCTGGCCGTGTTCGACGCTGTCGCGCGATGCGAGAATGTCACGGCAGCGGCGGGCGTGCTGATGATTTCTCAGCCGGCGGTCTCCAAGCAGGTGAAACTGCTCGAGCGGTCGCTCGGCGTGCGGCTGATGGAGCGGTCGCGCCGTGGCGTGACGCTGACCGATGCCGGCCGGGTGCTGGCGGCGTACGCGCGGAAGATCGCGGCGCTGTCTGAAGAGGCCGAGTCGGCCGTGGCGGATTTGCAGTCGCTGCGGCGCGGCAGCCTGGCGGTTGCGGCGTCGCCGACGATCGCGGCGTACCTGCTGCCGGCCGTGCTCGTGCGGTACCGGCTGAAATACCCGGGCATCCGGCTGAAGGTGGAGATCGAGCAGGCGGCCACGCTCTACCGGCGGATGGAGGCGGAGGATTCGAGCTCCACGGTTGCCTCGATCGCCACGAGCTCCACGATCGATATCGCGCTGACGGAAGTCGAGCCGCCGGGCGAACGGTTCGACTTTTCCGTCTTCATGCGCGACGATTTCGTGCCGATCGTCCCGTTCCGCCACGCGCTGGCCAAGCGCCGCAGCGTGTCGGCCGCGCAGCTGGTCGAAGCCGGATTGATCCTCCGCGATTCGGAATCGCCGACAGGCTCATTCGTCGAACAAATCCTCACCGCTGCCGGCGAAACCGTCCGGCCGATCCTGCGGCTGAACAGCACCGAGGCGATCAAGGAAGCCGTCGCCGCCGGCCTGGGCGTGGCGATCGTCTCGAGCCTCGCGGTGCGATCGGACCTGGCGTTAAAGCGCCTGGCCACCGTGCCGTTCAAGGGCCCGCCGATCCGCCGGCCGCTCTACCGCGTAACGCGGCGCGGCCGATCGGAATCGCGGGCGGTGATCGCGTTTCTGTACATGCTCAAGCACGCCTCGCGCGGCACGCTGCCATCGCTCGATCGAAAGATCACGCCGGCGGTGTGAAACGAACGAGTACGGGTGAAATTCGAATCGTCGATTGAACCTCATAGCCGCTTGCGGTTTCGCCGCGATAGTCGGCCATTCACGCGGCGAAACCGCAAGCGGCCATCCAAGGTTTAGACAAACCAGCGGCCCGCCAGGGTTTGCTATCGGTGGCAATGTGGTCGCAGACCATGGGCGAGCCGCCCATGCCACTTCAGAGGGCGAAACGATCACGCAATCTTGCGGCTGCGCTTTTTGGTGGGGTTGAGATTCACGATCTTGCCGTCCCGCACCACGATGAACGGCGTTCCGGTGGCCTCGGAAAGTTTGCGAGCGCTTTTTGCCGCTCGCTTCAACGCAGCCAAAGCGCCACGAATGTCCGGGTCGGAATGGTCTGGTCGGGACTTCATTTGATTCAGCCTGCAACTTTATCCTACCTTCACCGCCGCCCGGTACACCACGATCGTCCGGCACTTTTTGCAGATGAGTTTCCGAGTCGTGCGCTTATGCCGGTCGGCCCACCAGCCGCAGGTGGGGCAGCCGATCTGCATCGGGGCCGGGCGGCGCGGCGGGGTGATAACTTCCGTCGTTTGGAAGCACCGCACGGGCCGGGCGCCGACTCGCACGCACATCGCCTTCCACGCCGGGCCGTGGCCGGTCTTGGGGGTGAGGGCGTGCGCGATTTCGTGCAGGATCGTGTCGCGGACTTCGGGTTCTTCGTTGAGAAACGTCAGCGGCCGCGAGAGGGAAATCACCCGCCGCGTGAAGTTGCAACACCCGAACCGCCGGCGGGCGTGGTCGAACGAAAACGTCCAGCCGGCCAGGCCGTGCTGCTTCATCAGCGTAACGGCGAGATTGCGGGCGAGGTGGAGGTTCATGATGTGGACCCGGCAGGGCCTGGCGTAGCAACAAACGCGAGCCCGCACTCGGGACAACGATCGCGGCTTTGACGAAGGTCGTAGCCGCAGCGAGTGCAAAGTCCGAGTCTCATTCGACGGCGGTGACGGCGAATTTGCAACAGCTTGATGGCTGGAAGAATCGCGAAAGGCAGAGCGAATACCCACATTGAGACGATCAATTGCCAGCCTAGAACTAGGTAAACGATACGTCCGCCTCGGTACCGAGCGTAGCTGGCCGGAAAGAGGGGCAAGTGCGGTGGATCGATAAGAACCAAGGGCCATTCATCCAGCTTATCAAGCGAAAGTTGGGGTAGCGGGCGGTTGCAATCAATCCTTAGCGCCGGATCCCAGATGAACCCGAGTGCGACGATTCCGTCGGAGTGGTAAAGTGTATCAAACGGACCATTTCTTACTTCTCGCAGTGGTCCTTCAAGAAAGACATTTCCGTTTACAAACCGCAGGTGGCCCGCGTCGCCCCATTGCAGATGAAATTCGTTGTTCATGGTCACCAGCCACAGTGCGACCATGGCAGCGAAGATCGCCAGTGAAACTGTAGCGCAAATCGTAAACACCCGGCGGTTCATGCCGACATCTTAGCTTTCCGATCCGTGGGAGGGGAGCGGCGCTGCAGTCGTCGGCGGTGACGAGTCCACCTCCCTCGACCGACGCCGGCGGACGAACGCCGTGCCGCACTCGGGGCAGCGGTCGGTGCTGGCTCTTAGGTCGTAGTGGCACACGCGGCACAGGCCGACCAGCGCGAGGCGGCGCTGGCGGCGGGCGCGGAGGAGCCACTTGGCGGGCAGGATCATCGCCATCGCGACGAGAAGCCAGATCGGCACGCCGGTCTCGCGGCCGAGTACGACGAATTGCAGGCCTGTGATTGTCGACACCGTGCCGCACAGGATCAGCGGCGGCTTGCGATTGCGGTACGTGCTCACGATCTGCAGGTTGATCGACGGCTGACCGATTTCGCGAAACTCGACGGCGGGGATGGAAACGTTCGGCACGATCATTTCATTGCCGATCCAGGAAAAGCCGAACACGTTCCAGCCGGGCGAGCCGTCGATGAAGCGAGCGTAGCGGTCGCGCACCGGCCATTGCAGGACGATCTGCCCGCGCGTGAGCGTGAGCCGGCTGGCCTCACCCCAATGGAGTGCGCGGTCGCCGCGGTAGCTGATGGGCCAAAGCGCGATGAAAGTGAGGCAGGCGAGGAGCGAGAGGATCGCGAGGAGCTTGAATCGGCGGGGCGACATGGCGGGGATTTTATCGAACGGGGCGGTTTATCGACGCAGAAAAATTAAGCGATGATGCGGATTGATTTTTCGTGGCACGGGCGGCCCGCCCGTGGTCTTTGCTTTCTTCCGAAAACCATGGGCGAGCCGCCCATGCCACTTCAGACTGCACCACGGCGATCAAAGAATTCCGTCCGATGCGACGGCCGCACCGGCCGAACTCCTCGGCCGGCCGGGGGTTAGGCGGAATGCAGAAATTTTCATTTTTCGGCCGACTTTTCTCGGGAATAATGATAGGATTTTGTTCGGGTATCCTGGCCACGGTGGTGGCGGGATATCCGCGGCGGGGACGGGGGTGGAAATCGACGGCGGGTGGTCGGTTTTCGGGCGGATTCGGAGGCGCTTTGGGGGCGCAACAGGGGCGCAATGGGGGCGCTTCGGGGGCGCTTTATTCATCCTTCTCATTCCTTGAACGGTCTCTAACTATTTTGAAAGGAAGCACTTATGTCAGACTTCAAAGGCACAACGCGGTCCCAGACGAATTTTTTACGCAAGCTCAAGCGCGGCCAATTCGGAATGGTGCACGACGGCTGGCCGTCGGCGCTGTTGCTCCGGCGGTGGATGCGCCGGCAGCGGTTTCGGGAGTTGCTGCATTCGATGATCGAATCGCTGGCAATGCAGGCCGACCTGCACCTCATGTCCGCCGGCGCGCAGGCGGCCCGGACGTTGGAGAAGACGCTCGCGGGCGGGATCGATGAAAGCACGCGGTCGCAGTTTTCGGCGCTGGTCTCGATGATGCGGATGACGCACGCCCGGCTGAGGCACGCCGAGCAGTTGAAGCAGTACGCCCAGATCCACAAGAAGTCCGAGCCGCTGATTTATCACCCGAGCCACACGCCGGAGCGGGCGCGGGAGTTGTTTCGCAAATTGAGAGAGGCGCGGGCACGCGGGCCGGACGTGCGGCCGGGGACTCAGAGCGCGGGTTCCAATTTCTAAATTTGTTTCAGTGTGTTCGTCATCCTGAGCGCAGCGAAGGACCTCACGGAGATACTTAACGCGTGCGGAATTCAAAAAAGACTTTCATTCAAAATCGTTGCGCGAAAGCTGCGGTCTCGCCTTCGACTATCTGCGGGGTGTCCGAGAGGTCCTTCGCTGCGCTCAGGATGACGATGCTTGGACTCTCTGGGGATGAAGACTTTGCTAAGAAAAAGCCCCTACGAAAGCTACTTCACGCCGGTGTCTGAGGTGCGCCGAAGACCCGGATCGATCGCGCAACCGATTCGGGTCTTCGGCGTACCTCAGACACAGGCGTGGGAATGAATGACGGGAGATCGAACCATGACCCAGGCAAGCAAATCAAATCACACCGGCTCGACGAAAATCTTCCCCGCCGCGGCGCTGCCCAGCGCGAGCGTGGCTTTGCCGGCGATGGTGATCGACACCGCCGCCGCCTGTTCTTCGCGGGATTTCACTGTGAGCACCGTGCCCGGTGTAAGGCCGCAGCGGTTGACGAACTGCAGGAACGCCGGCTCCTGGTCGATCACGCGGGCGACGCGCAGCGGCGTGTGCAGGACGCAGTCGAGCAAGCTGTGCTGGCGGGTGCCGACCATTTTGCCCTTCGCCGGGGGGATGGGATCTCCGTGCGGGTCCACGCTCGGGTGCTCGAGCAGCGCGTCGATCCGGTCGAGCACTTTTTCGCTGATGGCGTGTTCGAGCTCGTCGGCCTCAGCGTGCACCTCGGACCAGTCGAGCCCGAGAATCTTCACCAGGAACAGCTCCACCAGCCGATGGCGGCGCAGCACGTGCAGCGCCAGTTGCTCGCCGCCCTTGGTGAGCTTGGCGCCGCTCCGCGGCTCGTATGTGACCAGCCCCGAGTCGGCGAGCGCCTTGACCATGCTGGTGGCCGTCCCCGGCACGACGCCCATGGCGGCGGCGAGCTTGCCCATCGGCACGAGCGACGCGGCATGGGCCTGCTGCTGCTCGAGGTAGAGCTGCTTGAGGTAGTCTTCGACGGTGGAGGTTGCCATGGGCGCGTCCGGGAGAAAGTCGAGCGGCGTGCGGGCTTCAGCCCGCATGGTCCGATAAACCCATGCGGGCTGAAGCCCGCACGCCGTATTCCTCCACTCTAACTCTTGGATTGACTAACGTAAAGATTACGACTACATTCACTACGCACTTTGACTCATCAAAATGCAGGATTCGGAAGGATGAAGTAAACGATGTCGCTGCCACCGACCAAGCCGCTGCTCGATCACGAGCCGCACCTGATGAGCCACCTCCACGGCACCGGCCATTCGCTCGAAGACGTGCACCGCTCGATCGCGATTCCGTCCGGGCACTGGTGGCGGCGGTTGTTCGCGTTTGCGGGGCCGGCGTACATGGTGGCGGTGGGGTACATGGATCCCGGCAACTGGGCGACGGACTTGGCCGGGGGGGCCAAGTTCGGCTACTCGCTCATCTGGGTGCTGCTGATGAGCAACCTGATGGCGGTGCTCCTGCAGACGCTGTCGGCCAGGCTAGGTCTCGTGGCGGGGCGAGACCTGGCCCAGGCCTGCCGCGATGCGTACAGCCCGTTCGTGCGCGCGGTGCTCTTCGTGCTGTGTGAAATAGCGATTGCCGCGTGCGACCTGGCGGAAGTGCTCGGCACGGCGATCGGGTTGAATCTGCTCACCGCGCAAATGGGCATGAACCACGGGCTCGGCATTCCGCTGATCTGGGCGGTCGTCATCACCGGGTCCGATGTCTTCCTGCTCCTGCTGATCCAGAAGTACGGCATTCGCAAGATGGAGGCGTTCATCATCGCGCTCGTGGGGATGATCGGCGCGTGCTTCATCGTGGAGATCTTCCTCGCCAAGCCCGATCCGATCGGCATCGCGGCCGGGTTCATTCCGAGCAGGTTGATCTTCAGCAACAGCGAGATGCTCTACATCGCGATCGGCATCATCGGCGCGACGGTCATGCCGCATAATCTGTATCTGCATTCCGCGCTCGTGCAGAGCCGCAACGTGCCGCGCACGCCGGAGGGATTGAAGCAGGCGTGCAAGTACAACTTCATCGATTCCGCGATCGCGCTCAATGCGGCGTTCTTCGTGAACGCCGCCATCCTCATCGTCGCCGCGGCGGTGTTCTACAAGAACAATCTGCAGGACGTGGCCGAGATCCAGGACGCGCACAAGCTGCTGGAAGGCCTGCTCGGCACGAAGATCGCGCCGATCGCGTTCGCGATCGCCCTCATCTGCGCCGGGCAATCCAGCACGATCACCGGCACGCTGGCGGGGCAGATCACGATGGAAGGGTTCCTGCACTTCCGCATGCGGCCGTGGCTGCGGCGGCTGATTACGCGATCACTCGCGATCATCCCGGCGGTCATCGTCATCGCCATCAGCGGCGAGCACGGCACGGGCAAGCTGCTGATTCTCAGCCAGGTGATTTTGAGTCTGCAGTTGCCGTTCGCCGTCGTGCCGCTGGTGAAGTTCACCGCCAGCCGGAAAAAGATGGGCGACTTCGCCACGCCAAAGTGGATCGCCGCGATCGCGTGGCTGGTGGCGGCGATCATCATCGTGCTCAACGGCAAGCTGGTGTTCGATCAGATCGTCGAGTGGCGCACCGACGCCGGCGCGTACGGCTGGCTGGTGTTGCTGACGGTCGTGCCCGCGTCGGGAGCGTTACTGGCGCTGCTGGCGTGGATGACATTCCGCAGCGAAGGGCATGATGCCGGCGTGATCGGGTTTGAAGTGGTCGGCCCGCGTGCCGTGCCGAGCCCCGCGGCGATCGCCGACCGAGTCGCCGCCGCCGCGGTGCAGCCGACGACGACGATCCGCCGTATCGGCGTGGCGCTGGAAGCCGAGCCGAGCGACGCGATCATGCTCGCCCACGCCGTGAGCCTCGCCAAAACGCACTCGGCCGAGCTGCTGCTGATCCACATCGTCGAAGGCGTCGGCGGGCAGTACCACGGCTCGGCCGCGGGCGACGTGGAAAGCCGGCGCGATGACCAATATTTGGCCGACCTCGTCGCGCGGCTGCGGCAGGAACTCGCCGGCAGCGGCGTGCCCGAAGTGCGGCAGGTCCTCGGCTTCGGCGACGTCCGCCGCGAGATCGTCCGCATCGTCGAAGCGGAAAAAGTCGACATGCTCGTCCTCGGCGGCCACGGCCACCGCGGTTTGGCGGACGTCCTTCGCGGCAGCACGATCGACGGCGTGCGACACGGGCTGAGCATTCCTGTGCTGGCCGTGCGGCGATGAATCGTCTTACTCCTTCTCCCGGTATCCCGGGAGAAGGGGGGATGAGGGTTCTGTCGCGACAACACATCAGCTGGGAATTTCAGCAGAACCCTCACCCTGCCCTCTCCCGGATTACCGGGAGAGGGACAGAGGCATCATTTCAACTGACTACTTCTGGAAGGAGAGCGGCATGACGCGATGTGTCTTGCTATTCAGTAGGACAGACATTCCTGTCTGTCACGGACGAACGTACTCGTTCGTCCGTACTCCTCCGACTGATCCATCGCGCATCCGCGTACGAATCGAGGCGTACCTCGCTTCGTGGCAGACAAGAATGTCTGTCCTACCAGGTAAGTCTACCGATCCAACGGCGGTGGTCCGCCGAAACCGCCTGGTGGTGGGCCGCCCGGGCCGCGGCGACCGCCCGGGCCACCGCCGCCGTGGCCTCGGGCGGCTCCTTGGAGCGAAGCGTCGGTCAGGATGATCGGGAAGGCCGTCGTGTAGCCTTTATCGTCGGCGGTCTTGTTCAGGTCGAGCAGCATGTGATCGCCAGCGAGTGAGCCGTCGGTGAGCTTTTCGGCGAAGACGCCGTCGTCACGGTTGCGGGTGTCGCGCTTGCCGCGCGTGTTCGCGTACGGTGGGTTGGCGTAGATCTTGTCGGCGTCGGCCTCGATGAAGAAGACCTGCGACGTGAACTCGGCCGTCGTCTTGTTCTCCTTGCTGAACTGCCGCACCTTGAAGTGGATGTGCGGCGCGCGGCCCTGGTACCAGCCGGGGAAGATCGTGTTGAAGCTGACGTTGCCGGCAGCGTCGGTCACCTGGTAGCCGCGGAGCCAGGTTTCTTTGGAGGTGTTCTCGTGGGTCATCGGGTTGGATTCGTCGGAGTAAGCGCCGGCGGCGTCGGCGTGCCAGACGTCGACGGTCGCGCCGGTCATCGGCTGGTAATCCTTGCCTGATAGTTTGTAGACCGTGAACGCCAGCGCCAGCGGCAGCCCGTTGATGACCGAGGCGCGCTTCGTGCCGTCCAGCAGGTTCGAGCGGTTGAGCTTTTCATCGACGAAGAACGGCCCTTCGGTCAGCTGCGGGCTGGCGACGAGCGGCAGGTGCGGCTGGGTCGTCGGAGCCGGCGTCGCCGCGCGGGCGGATCGCGAAATCAGCCCTGCGGCGGCAAAACTAAGGCCTGCCAGCGCCGTAGCACGTAAAGCTGCACGCCGGCTCAGGATTTGGCCGATAATTACGTCGTCTTGGTCCATGATTCCTCGGGTGTTATGGGACCTTGCGGGTTCAGGAAGTTGTTGCACCAAAGTGGTGCCCGCTGGCCCGGCCGGGCCGGGGTGTTGTAACTTCTTCGTAATCAGTGTGTGATGTTGCCAACGGCGGGGTTTAGCGAAGCCGGCAAAATAGCGGTTTCCACGAGTGAGTCTCAGGGAAAACCCACGATTGCATTGCGACGTTCGATATGGGATTTATTCAAGCGATGCTCGTGATGGATCTGAACCGCCCTGTTGTAGAACCCGATGTTTCAAGCAACTCCACTGTTGCCGCAGAAAGCCGCTGGACCATTTTCGCGGCCTTCATCGCTGCGGCGCTGATCATCGCCGCCACCTGGCAGGCGACGATTCGGATCAGCCACCTACTCATCATCAATCACGTGGCCGGCGCATGGACGACGCTGGCGACCGACCTGGCGTCGGGAACGTTCTACCGTCCGACGGTCTCGCCGGAGGGCTTCGGCGGAACGCGGTTCGCGCCGCTCTACATCGTGCTGCAGGCCGGGTTGATCAAACTCGGCGTGCCGCCGCTTAACGCCGGGCTGACATTGAGCGTGATCGCCATGTTCGCACTCGCGCTCGGCGTGATGTTCTGGGTTCGACGATTGGGCGCGAGCGCGATGCTGACGATCGCCGCCGGCGGAACGATGTTCGCCACCGACGCCGTTCGCGCGCTGATTTCCGACATCCGCGGCGACGCGCTGGCGGCGGCGCTGTGCGTGTGGGCGCTGGCGCTGTGGCAGCGCGATCGCCAAGGCCGGCACGCACGCTGGTGGATCGTCGCACTCCTGCTGGCACTGGCGTGGACGACCAAGCTCACCACCGTGTACGGCATCGCGGCGATCGGGCTGGTCTCCCTCGTCGACGGCCGAAAGAAGCAGGGCGTGATGATCGGCGTGGCGGCGGTCGTGCTCACGTTGAGCTTTTACGGCCTGGCGCAGTTGGCCAGCCACGGGCGGATGTTCCGCGTCTTCGCCGAATGCGCCGACGGCGGCGCGGGATTCAAATCACTACTCCGCAGCCCGCTGACGTTTCTATACACGCTCCGCACGAGCGATCCGATCGGCCTGGCGCTGTTCATGATCACGATCCCGGTGCTGGCGATGCTCCTCCATCGCAGCGGCGCGCGCCGCAACTGGCGCGGGTTTGATCTTGCATTCCTGCTTCCTTCGTTAACGATCATCTTCGCGCTGGGGCTGACGTTCTTCATCTTCGCCTCGCCGGGCACGAGCCTGAATCACATGCTCGATCTGCAGGCCGTGAGCCTGGTGGGCCTGATCGCCGCGGGGTTGGTCCGGCCGAAATATCTTGCCATCGGTCTCATCATGTTCTGCCTCGTCGGCCTGGGAACGATCTGGATGCAGGACGATCTGCACCAGAGGAACAACAAGAAGGAGATGGCGCGGCTCGTGACTGCCATCGGCCCCGGGGAGAAGCCGATTCTCTCGGAAAACCCCAGCGTGCTGCTGGCCACCAACGAACGCGTCTACATGCTCGATGCCTTCATGCTGCGGCTGGAGACGAAGCGCGATTCCAGAATCATGGATCGCGTCAAGAGCGAGCTGAGCTCCCAAGCCTACCGCGGCGTGATCCTGATGGAAGACCCGCGCTCGCCCGAAGGCGTGGCGGCCATCGAGCGAACCCACTTCTACCCGGGTTTTTGCGCCGATCTGCTCAAGAGCTATGAAGTGGTGGAGCCCGTCGGGAAACACAACGTCGCGCTCAAGCCGATCCGGGTGAAACCGCAATAATCCCTCAGAATTGCGGCCCATTTAATTTCGCGATTGACTTCCCCCGCAGAATCGCCGATTTTTAACTCCCGGCTCAGAGTCTCAACGAGTCTCATCGACTCTCATTTTTGAAAAGGCAAAACAATCATGGATAAGGTTCGTGTCGGCGTGATCGGATTGGGGAACATGGGGAGCTTCCATTCCAGTTACATGAATTCAATGCCCGGCGCTTCGCTCGGCGCGATTTGCGATGTCGACCCGGTTCGGCTGAAGAAGTTTGCCGACCAGCACAAGTGCCCGGCCTTTGCGACTTCAGACGAGTTGATCGCCAGCAAAACCTGCGACGCAGTACTCATCGCCACGCCGCACTACGACCATCCGCCGATCGCCGAGGCGGCGCTGGCGGCGGGGCTGCACGTGCTTTCGGAGAAGCCGATCGGCGTGACTGTTGGCGCGGCGCGCCGTCTGAACAAGACCGCGGCGAAATACCCGAACCTGAAATTCGGCGTCGTCTTTCAAAACCGCATGAACCCGATCTACCGCAAGATGCGCGACTTGATCGCCACCGGCGAGCTCGGTGAAGTCACACGCGTCACCTGGCTGATCACCGACTGGTTCCGCACCTGGACCTACTACGCCAGCGGCGGCTGGCGCGCCACCTGGGCCGGCGAGGGCGGCGGCGTGCTCATCAACCAGTGCCCGCACAATCTCGATCTCATCCAATGGATCACCGGCATGATGCCCACCCGCGTGACGGCCGTCGCCAGCCTGGGCAAGACGCACCCGATCGAAGTGGAAGACGAAGTCTCGGCGATCTTCGAATACGCCAACGGCGCGATCGGTCACTTCGTCACCAGCAGCGGCGAAGCCCCCGGCACGAACCGCCTTGAAATCGTCGGCGAGCGCGGCAAGCTGATCGCCGAGCACGGCAAACTCACGTACATCCGCGCCCGCGAGAACGTCCGCGAGATTCGCGAGAAGAGCCCGCACGCATTCATCAGCCCTGAGACGTGGACGATCGACCTGCCGATCGCCAAGTCCGATTTCGGCGAGATGCACAAGTCGGTCACGGAGAAATTCGTCCGCGCGATCCTGCACAACGAGCCGCTGGTGGCCGACGGCAGCGAAGGCGTGAAGGGCCTGGAAATCGGCAACGCCATGCTGCTCAGCGGCGTGAAGCGCAAGAGCGTCGAGCTGCCGCTGGACGACGCGGAGTACGAGCAGTTCATCAAGGACCTCGCCAAGCAGTACGGTGGGAAGAAAACGCTGAAGGCCAGCACCGGCGCTCAAGCGGATTTGATGGCGTCGACGAAGTAGCTGAAAAACTAATTCGAGAAAACGCGCGGCGATATTCGTCGCGCGTTTTTCTTGCGCGGCGCGAAAAATGGGGCGAATCGTCATCCTGAGGTACGCAGAAGGATCTGCCGTCCATGACGGGTCAGCCAGATCCTTCGGAGTACTTCAGGATGACGTCTGGTGAAGCTCATTACGATCAGAAGACGAAACTGGTCGACGGTGAAGGGATCGATCGCTTCATTCTTCCGAAAACCGTTTACAATCCCGCCATGTCGCCGACCGCTGCGCATAGCGATGCGTTTCTCCAGTTCGTCCTCTCGCGCGCCCGCGTGACCACGCAAGTCTGTTCGTTTCAACAGGGCAAAACCGGCTACACGCTGCCGCCGCGGACGGTGCCGGATTACAACTTCATCTTCTGCCTGCACGGCCGGCTGGTGTGGGTGGTCGACGGCGTGGAATACCCGCTCAAGCCCGGCGATCTCGTCCTCGTGCCGCCCGGCGTGCAGCATCACGCGTACAGCAGCACCAAGCGGTTCACACTCGGCTCGATCCACGTGACGATCACGCTCCCCGGCGGGCAGGACGTTTACGAGATGCTCGTGCCGCCGCGACACCGGCGCGTCTCGCCGCGCAGCCGGCTCGAGCGCTACCTGGCGATGGCGGCCGGCGAGTGGTCGCGCGGCGACTCGGCCGCGACGATCCTCACCATGCCCGCGTGGGGCCGCCTCGTCGCGCTCGAACTGCTCCGTCACGACGCCGCCCGCGGCCTGCTCGCGCAGCGCCCGGCCGACCCGCTACTTGCGGAAATGCTCGACGAACTCTCCCGCCGAATCGCTCAGCCCACCTCGCTGGCGGACTTGGCGGCGCGATCCGGCTACACGCCGCAGCACCTCAACCGCACCTTCCGCCGCGAGCTCGGCGTCACGCCGCTGCAGCACTTGGCGCGCCTGCGGATGGAACACGCCGCCGCCCTCTTGGCCGAGGGCCGGCTCACCGTCAAAGCCATCGCCGCCGCCGTCGCTTGCGATGACCCGTATTACTTCAGCCGCACGTTCCGGCAGCATTTCGGCCGGAGTCCGATGCAGTACCGCGTGGCCGCAGGTTCAAATTCTCCATTCTGAGGTTCAGCGATTCCATTCCGCCCCTCGGCCCGCGGCGATACGCTTGTTTCCACTGTAGCCGATCAAATTCGAAGGGATCTGGCTGACCCGACATGGACGCAAGATCCTTCGGAGTATCTCAGGATGACGAATCTGCGCGATCGTAGCGCAACGAATGAAGTTGATCCGATCCAACTGGAGCAAACCATGACGAACCTGATTTCCGACAGCGACTGGCAAAAGTACGAAGACCAAGGCTATCTCCGGCTAGGCCGGGTGATGTCGGATGCGGACTTGAAAGCCCTGCAGACGCGCATCGACGACATCATGCTTGGAAACGCGCCCCTGGATTACAAGCGGCTGATGATGCAGCTCGACAGCAACACCGGCGCCTACGAAGACGCCGGCCAGCAGTCGCGCGGGTTCAAAGGATCGACACTCGGCTATCGCAAAATCCAGGAGTTGGAGTTCGATCCGCTGTTTCTCGATTTCATGCAGCGGCCGATCTTCCGCGAGATCAGCCGGCGCGTGTACGGCGAATCGACACCGATCGCCGCGTTCCGCGCGATGTTCATGAACAAGCCGAGCCGCAAGGGAACGTTCCTGCCGTACCACCAGGACCGGTGGAGCTATCTCGATCGCGACCCGCTGGTGACGACGTGGGCCGCGCTCGATCCGGCCACCAAGGCCAACGGCTGCGTGCAGATCGTACCCGGCAGCCACAAGCTCGGGCTGGTGAACCCGGCGCACGGCTCGGGCTTTCTCACCAAGGAACAGGCCGCGGAGTATTGCTCGCCGGACAAGATCGAATACCTGGAAATGGCGGCCGGCGAGGTGACGCTGCTGCACAACTGGCTGCTGCACGGATCAGACGTGAACAAGACCGACCAATCGCGGCGGGCGTTCAGCGTCTGCTACATGGACGCGCGAACCGTGGCGAGCAACGGCGAGACATTCACGACTGTCTTCGGCGAAGGCTCGCTGTCGCCGGAGCAATTGTCGACGGTCGCGGCGCGGTGAGATTGAATTTCGGTAGGACAGACATTCCTGTGTCTCCCCGTATTCGGTGGCACAGACATTCCTGTCTGTGACGGGCGGATGTACTCATCCGTCCGTGCTCTTCTCCGGAGCATCCGCGCACGAATCGATGAGTACATCGCTTCGTCACAGACAGGAATGTCTGTGCCACCAAATACGCATTAGAATATCTCGCCACGTGCAGAAATCGCCCGATCGCCTCGCCCCTGATAAACTCCGCTCACCATGCGATCGCTCCGCCGCACGCTGATTTATCAGATCACCGCCGTCATCATCTGCCTGCTGGTGGTGAGCACGGCCGCGATCTGGGGGATTCATGGGTTGAACCAGGATCTCTCGCTGGCCATCCGCAGCTACGAGCGGCTGCGCGACGTGTATCAAATCAGTTCGCACGTTGCCACTGCGAACAAGCTGGTGACTCTCGAGCATCCCGAGCTCGCCCGGGCGGAAGCGGAGTTGGATGCGGCGGAACTGGAGCTGAAGATCGAGCGCGACGAATCCCCGCTAACCGGCGGGGGATCGTCGCCAGATCTGCTGGCGATCCTTGATCGCATCCACGACGCGCAGACCGTCGTGCGGCAGGCGATCGCGGACCATGCGACATCAGTCGATCCGAAAACATTTCAGCAGACGCTGGGGGCGGCGTCGTCCTCGGCTTCGGAGATCCGCAAATCGATCCAGCAGTCGCAGCAAAGAGCCGATGCCAAACACCGACTGACCGTCGCGGCCGTCTCGTCCATCTGCGCGCTGCTGATCATCGGGGCGATCTTCATCGGCGTGCGACTTTACCGTTCCGTCATGCGGCCGATCACGCAGCTCAATGAAGGCGTCCGCCATATCGCGTCCGGCGAATTCTCGCAGCGACTGCAGATGCAGGGGCACCGCGAGTTCAACGCGCTGGCCGACGACTTCAACCACATGGCCGGCGAGCTCGATGAGCTGTACCAGAATCTCGAGCAGCAGGTGGCGGAGAAAAGCCGCGAGCTGGTGCGCAGCCAGCACCTGGCGAGCGTCGGGTTTCTCGCGGCCGGCGTGGCGCATGAAATCAACAACCCGCTCGGCGTGATCACCGGCTTTGCCGAGTTCACGCTTGAACAAATCCGGCAAGCGCCGGCGCAGCCAGGCACGGAACAGATCGACAAAGCCCTGCAGGCCATCTGCGACGAAGCGTTCCGCTGCAAGCAGATCACGGAAAAACTGCTCTCCATGGCCCGCAGCACCGAAGCCCCGCGTGTGCCCGTCGATCTGGCGGCTGTTGTCGAAGAAGTGATCCCGCTGCTCAAGGCGCTCAAGCCGTACCAGGACCGGGCCATCCATTTCACCCACGACGGCGACGCCACGATCATGGCCAGCGAGCCGGAGATGAAGCAGGTCGTGCTGAATCTTCTCACGAATGCGCTCGAAGCCTGCGACGACGCCACCTGTGAAGTGAACGTGACAGTACGCCGCGCCGGCAAGACGGTAGAGCTATCAGTGAAAGACAACGGCCGCGGCATGACGGCGCAAACAGTCGCCAGCGTCTTCGAGCCGTTCTTCACCCTGCCGAGAGAAGGCCGCCGCGGCACGGGACTGGGGCTTTCGATCACGCACGCGATCGTGGACGGGCATCAGGGTTCGATCAAGGCGACGAGCGCGGGGCTGGGGTTGGGGAGCGAGTTTGTTGTGGCGCTTGCTGCTTCGGACAAGCAAGTATCCTGATTCACGAATTGAGCGACAGATAAATTGACGTAGCCGCGAACGCAAGTTCGCGGTCTTCTCGAATTCCCGCGAACTTGCGTTCGCGGCTACGTAAGATTCGTTGGATCTCAAACATGCTGATACTCACAATCCCACCTTCACCGCCAGTCGCAGCGCCTCCGCAACACTCCACGCCTGCGCAAAGCACCCGACGGGTCGCTGTGGGGGGTCCGCTTCGTAGATTTCGCTGATCGACCCGAGGCAGGCGGTGTTGTCCATGCCTTTGACGAGCGGCGTGAGCCACTCGCGGGCTTGGGCGAGGGAATCTTCCGAGTTGTCATTCACGTTCACGTACGCCTCGAGAAACGCGCCGAGCAGCCATGGCCAGACGATGCCGTTGTGGTACGTCGCGTCTCGCTGCATCTGCGGGCCGGAGTATCTCGCGTGGTAATTGCGGTCGGCACGGTTGAGCGTGCGCAGGCCGAAGGGGGTGAGGAGTTCTCGCCGCACGACTTCGACGACGGCCGACTGTTGCTCGCGCGAGAGGGGCGAGTTCGGCAGGCTCACCGCGAAAATCTGGTTGGGGCGGATGGCGGTGTCTTTGCGATCTCCGTCGACGACGTCGGCCAAGCCGCGGAAGGGGCTGACCCAGAACGTTTCGACGAAACTCTTCTGCACGCGGTCGGCCAATGCGTTTTCGCCGAGTAGGCGCAGCGTGTGATACCAGAGCGCGTTAATTTCGACGGCCTTTCCCTGTCGCGGCGTGAACGCGATGCCGTTGCACTTGGCGTCCATCCAGGTGAGCTGCGTGTTGGCATCGCCTTGCGTGATGAGCACGTCGGCCGGGTCCATGCCGATGTGGAACCGCGTGCCGTCGCGGTAGCCGGCGATGATCTGCTTGCAGGCCGGCAGCAGAACCGCGTCGAACGATTTCTGATCGCCGGAGGCTTTCAAGTATTCGTACGCCGCGTGGATGAACCACAAGCTCGCATCGACCGTGTTGTAGTGCGGCTCGCTGGAGTAATCGTCAAAAACATTGGGGATCATCCCCTCGCTGACGTACCGCGCGAACACGCCAAGCACCTGGCGGGCTTCATCGAACCGCCTGGTCGTCAGCAACAGCCCCGGCAGCGAGATCATCGTGTCGCGGCCCCAGTCGGCGAACCAGGGATAGCCGGCAAGAATCGTCTGCCCCTCGCCGCCGTCGGGCTGCTTGCGCGCGACGACGAAATCCTTCGCCGCCCGCAGCAGCTTCTGCACGGCCGGCGTGGCGGCGGGATCGACGGCGAACACTTTCGCGCGCGTCGCCAGCTCGGCGTTCCAGTCGAAGGATTCGATGGGATCGATCGAGGCAACGAGGGTAAAGATCGTGCCGGTTTCGCAGGTGATCGTGAATCGCCCCGGCGTGTACAAGTCTTCCACGTGATCCTGCCCGCGTTCCTGATCCACCGAATACGTGTGCCCGTACCACCAATCCGGCTGAAACGTGAACGCGCCGCCGTCGGCCTGCAGGTTGATCGCGTAGGGGTTGTCGTACACGCTCACCGACCGCTCGCCGCTCTTGGCGTACATGGTGTTCGACGCCCTCCGCAGCGCGTGGAAATCGCGCAGGCTCACGAACGGCAGGATCTGCAGTTCCATCTTCGGGCCGGTCCACGTGTAGCGGATTGCGATCGTATTTTTCTTCCAGCCGAGCAGTAGTTCCTTTATCAGCACGCCGTCGCGCAGGTGGTATTCCCATCGGGCGACGTCGCCGGTGGAGAATTTCTGCAGGTAGCGATCGCCGCGCGGGTGCAGGTGCGTGCCGAATTGGTTGATCGACAATTCCATCGGCGGCTCGTAATCGCCGTCAAAGGTCACGATCTCCGCCACGCGATTGAGCGCCATGATCCGGCCGACAGGCGGATTCGTCGCCGCACACAGCAGGCCGTGATACCGGCGGGTGTTGCAGCTCAAAATCGTGGAGCTGGCGAACGAGCCGATGCCGTTGGTGAGCAGCCATTCCTGCGTGAGGTGCGGGTCGAGCCAGCCGTTGGTGTCGATCGTGTAAGACATGGGGGAAGTATCAAGGGGCAAGGGGCAAGGGGCAAGTAGGGTTTTCTGACTTGCCCCTTGCCCCTAAATACTTGCCCCTATTAATTCGTCGAGCACCACACGCACCGCCTCGATCTTTTCGCCGATCGTCGGATACGCCCCCACGTGCTTGATGTGCTTGTGCCCGCCCCAGAGTTTGCCGAGCAGCAGGCCCGACTCGATCGCGGCCGCGTCGTCTTCAAAACGGCAGGCGTTGCTGGCGTCGCCGTCGTAGTGGCCGAGGGCGGCGCCGGTTTGCAGCCAGATGACGGCGTCGTAGCGCGTGAGTTGCTCGGCGAGCGTGGTTTTCAGATCGGGCCAATAGCCGGCGGGGCCATCGGGCCAGTAGGCGGCGCCGTCGATCGTGCCGCGGTCGAGCAGGATGATTCGGTCCGGGTGCGCGGCGGCGAGGCGGTTTTCCTGTTCGATCTGGTGATGGTAGATCTGCCGCTGCACGTCGCGCCGGCCGGGCACGTCTAGCCGATCCCACCGCGTCTGCAGCGCGTCGTACACGTGGGTGGCGGCTTCAGGCACGCGCACGAACCGGTTCGGATCGCCGGCGGCGATGGCGGTGGTGATGACAGTTTTGCCGGCCCCGGGGCCGCCGGTGAGGACGATGCGCATTCAGAGATTGTCGATTGCCAATTGCCGATTGTCGAATGTCGCAGTCAACCAATCGACAATTGGCAATCGGCAATCGACAATCCCGCCATGCCAAAGATCAACGACTATCCCGAAGTGCTCGCGACGCTCACCAAAGCCGGCCTCGTCTGCCTTTACTACAACAGCGGCGCGTTCGGCTTTGCAGACGGCGTGACTACGCAATCGGCCGGTTGGTTGCTGAGCGACGATCCGACGATCCGCCAATCGGCGCGGGATATCGCGCGGGTGATCGATTCGCCGAGCGAAAAAATTCTCGCCGCCATGGCGGGGGCGGTGTGGGAAGATCACCTTGCGGAGCAATCGGTGTGGGTGATGCCGAAAAGTCACTGGGCGTACGAGCTGGATTTCGGCAGCAAAACCTGGCTGCCGGCGGCGCTGGCGGAGGCGGGAGTCGGCGCTGAACTGGCCGGCCGAGGCGACGGGGCGGCCATTGAATTCTCGCCGGAAGAGCGCGGGGCATTCCAAACGTTCGTCGAGCGGCTGCTGACGCATCTGGCCGGGTCGGATTTCATGTTCGTCTTCTCCGGCGCGACGACGATCTGTTCGATTCATCATCACAAGCAACTCTGGTGGACGACGCGGGATGCGGTCATCGGTGCAGCACTGAAAAGCGGGGGATGAACACAGAGACACTGAGGCACAGAGAAGAGCGGAGAAGAAAAGAGCTTGTTTATTGCGGTTTCGTTTGCAGTGTCATGGGCGGCTCGCCCATGATCTTCTTCTAGCAGGCTGCTGCAAAACGCTTGTTGTCCTTCGTCGATCGCGCTACGCTGTCGGGTGTTGATCAGGAGGCCGATCGATGCGAGGCAAACCGGACACCCAGCTGCCGATGTTTTTTGTGATCGACGTGGAACGCCGCAT
>JBBQNK010000054.1:0-33483 GCA_038329865.1 Tepidisphaerales bacterium
TGATTAGACTTTCACTCCTCCCCGCAGCTCATGCCAGAACTTTTCAACGTTCACGACTTCGGTCCTTCTGACCCTTTTACGGGTCATTCAACCTGGCCACGGGTAGATCACGGGGTTTCGGGCCGTAAGCCTGCAACTTAAACGCCATCTTAAGACTCGCTTTCGCTACGGCTCCACTGCTTGACAGTTTAGCCTTGCTGCAGACATACACTCGCCGGTCCATTATGCAAAAGGTACGCCGTCACCCATTCGTCTTGCGACGCATAGGGCTCCGACCGCTTGTAAGTGTGTGGTTTCAGGTACTTTTAACTCAGCTAATAGCTGTGCTTTTCACCGTTCAATCGCCCTACTTGTTCACTATCGGTCATCGAGTAGTATTTAGCCTTGCCCGGTGGTCCGGGCGGATTCACAAGGAGTTCCACGAGCTCCGTGCTACTCTGGAGAGCACATATTAACGGGGACCTTCGTCTTTCGCGTACGGGACTTTCACCCTCTATGGTCTGACTTTCCAGACAGTTTCGCTAGACTAGGTTTTGTAACCCCTCAGTGCTTCCGCAACCCCAGTCCGAAGACTGGTTTGGGCTATGTCCGCTTTCGCTCGCCGCTACTTACGGAATCAATGTCTTTTTCTTTTCCTGTAGGTACTTAGATGTTTCAGTTCCCTACGTTCGCTCCTGCAACCTATGAATTCAGTTGCAGGTAACCGGTTGTTACGCCGGCTGAGTTTCCTCATTCAGATATCTGCGGATCGACTCTTGTTTGCCAGATCCCCGCAGCTTTTCGCAGGCTACCACGTCTTTCATCGCCTCTCGATGCCAAGGCATCCACCACACACCCTTAGTAATTTGATCACATTTATCGATCACCGTCATACTGGGCGAGTATATCGTCGTATCCGTCAACGACCCGGATACAGAATCAATAACGTACCAATCTATCGCCAAAAAGGTGCTCGGCAATGTCCGTCCGACGGAAAAACCCGGCCCTCAAAAGGACCTCGTCGCGATCAGCTAATCCTGGTGGACACTGATCCGACTTTTAGGACGGACATCGCGGATTGTTCAAGTTTACCTTGACTAATAAACTTTGAACTCGTCATTCACTTGTCAAAGAGCGAAAACCTGTTCTTCGAATCCACTGGCCGCTAAGCCTGTTTTTTCGTCGACAAATTTTCCCGCCGAACGCGGGTGAGATAGTCGTCCGATTCTTATCGGGACGGCTGACTCATTCGAATTCGGCCGATACACGACCTTGAAGCAGATCTGACTGCTTTCTGGTCTCTTCGTCATCGCCCAGGCGGCGATGACCTTCTGATTTGAAGGATCACTACCGACTACGGCGTGCTGAAACGGTTTGAAGTCTGCTCAAACTTATCGATTCCTTTTTGCGTCCCTCGGTTGGTGATTTCCAACAGTGGGTCGCGGAGTATACATCTCATTTCTTTTGAGTCAAGGCTTGATGATGAAAATTTTCAGGTTTCATCAACCCCGCCGTGACTGTTTTTATCCGCCTGACCGGGCTGCCCGGGTCGGGGGAGGCGGAAAGATACTGAATTCTCACCCGATTGCAAGCCGATCGAACAAAATTCGATCGATTCGCTTTCCCTCGACCGGATCTATCGGCAGATACCCGACTTATGCTTGATGATAACCTGTTGACTCACCCTCTTATCGAACCATCAGCTTCAACGGAATAGCTATTGGACGGATCTGGGCGTCATCGTTCGGCACTTCCTTGACCGGCTTCTCTGCCGGCTGCGTCGTCGGCATCGGCGGGGCCAGGATCGACAACAGCTGTTGTGCACGCTCCGACATTTCCGGCAGCCCGCTGCTCGCAGCCTCTTTCAACGATGGAATCACCAGCACACCCATCGACTGCAGCATGTACTGTGCTTCCTCGCGAACCATAGGACTTTCGTCGTCGAGCTTCTCAACCAGTTGATCGATTTGCTTGGTCACCTCGGCATGCGTCTTCTCACCGAATATCTTAGTGAACGCGACTTCCGGATCTACCGGTTTTGCAGCCGGCGCCATGCTTTCGACTTTCACTTCATCGACCGCCACCTTGGTCTGCCAGATGTATATCGTCGGCTGATAGGTTCCGGTCGCGCTGGGCAGGCTGGGCGCTTGGCCGATCAAAACGCCGTCGACGTACCCTTTGACAATTCCGCCGCGGTATTCGACCCGAACTTTGTACCACTGTTCGGCCACGATCCTGGGCTCCGGCTTTAGGTCGATGGCACGAACTTTCGGGTCGCCCGGGTTCAACACATAAAGAGCATTGCGGGAGTTCATGTAGCCCCCGAACTGAAAGCCGGGACCTGGCGTCGTCGGACTGGCCATCAACGACATATCGCATGGGCTTCCCCCGATCGTCGAACAGGTCATTTCCACCGCGAAATCGCCACGCAACAGTCCGCCGACGTTGACGATGCCACCTTGAATGGCCGTCGCGTCGAACACCGCAGATTCGTGCCCTTGGATCGTTTCGGCGGTGACGGCCGGCTGCGACCTCGCCGCCTCTGCTTTAGCGTCTTTGGGCAGCCACTTATCCGAAGTTTTCGCATCGTACGTTTCGTGAAATGTCTCTTGCCATTCGGTGGTGCGGACGGCTTTGTCGTACTCGGTGCACTTCGTCGAGAGATCGACAAACGGCACGAGCGCATCCGGCGTCTTTCTCGCCGGCTGGGTCGCCGGCGTTTCCGCAACCGGCTGCGGCGGAAGTTGTCTGATCCCGCCCGGACCAACTCTCAAAATCATGGGCCGACCGCGAACGTTCATGTTCGGCGGCTGATTGGCGGGCTGATTATCCGCCGGTTGCGCCGGTTGTGTCGCGGGAGCATCCTTTTCATCAAGCTGTTGCGGCGGAAGCTGTTGAATCTCCGGGCGAATTTCCACAACCATCTGCGCCCGAGCCACGCCGGCTAAGACGCCAACACCAATCGCTGCACAACCAATGGCTTTAAATCGCTTCACATGCACCTCGGGTGAGAAATCGCAAATCAGAACTGCTTCAGGAATCGAATGTCATTCTCAATCAGATGACGGATATCGTCAATGGCGTATTTCCGCATCGCGATCCGCTCGATCCCGAATCCGAACGCCCAGCCGCTGTACACTTCCGGGTCGATATCGACGGCCTTGAGCACGTTAGGATGCACCATGCCGCACCCGCCGAGCTCGATCCAGCGCTGCTTGTCCTCAAACCAGACATCCACCTCGGCCGAAGGTTCGGTAAACGGGAAAAAGCTTGGCCGAAAGCGGACTTTCGTCGCCTCGCCGAAATACGCCTTCACGAACTGCATGATCGTGCTTTTCAGGTCCACCATCGTCACATTTTTGTCGATCACCAGCGCTTCAAGCTGGTGGAACATGAACAGATGTGTCGCATCCACCGTATCCGGCCGATAGACCTTCCCCGGAATCACCACGCGGATCGGAGGCTTCTGCGTCTGCATCACGCGGATCTGCACCGTGCTCGTCTGCGTTCGCAAGAGCAACGATGGATCGCCCGCTTTGGTTTCGAGATAAAAATTGTCCAGCGGATCGCGGGCCGGGTGATTTTCCGGAATGTTCAGCGCGATGAAGTTATGAAATTCATCCTCCACCTCCGGCCCCGCGGCGACGGCGAATCCCATTCGCCCGAACAGCGTCGTCAGTTCATCGACGACTTTCATCAGGATATGCCGATTCCCCACCAGCGGCCGGCGGCCAGGCTCCGTGACATCTTCCGTCATCGGCACCACGCCAGACGACGCGAGCTGCTCCTTCTTCGCATCAAACGCCGCGGCGATCTGCGCCTTGGCGGCGTTGCTCTTCTGGCCGAACGCCGGCTTCTGCTCTTTCGGCACGGCCTTGAGCAGCGCCATCAGATCCTTCACCTTGCCGTTCGTGCCAAGGTACTTGATGCGGAACTGCTCGAGCCCCGCCAGGTCCGCCACGGCGGCCAATTCCTGGTCGGCGGCTTTTGTCAGTTCGTCGATTTGCTCCATCACCTCGGGCATGTCGCTCCTTATGGCATCTGTCGTGGCGTTCGTTTCAATGCTGAGACTAAGCGGGTATTCTGCGGATGAAACCATCCGCTAGCAAGCGGTGGACTTACACGCCGGTCGCTGTGCGACCGGATTCTGTCATTCGGATTCCGTATTAAGGAATCCGGTCGCACAACGACCGGCGTGCAATCCAAGTGCGTTGATTTCTGAATTGCCGGTTGGGTCATCGATTCGAAAGGCGGGCGAATATGGACCTCTCAAAACTCCCGAAGCTCTCCAACTCCCCCGCCCCGCCGCCAGAGCCGACATTGCAGAACTCTTCGGCAGAGCCGAATGCGCCGGACATTCAACCGCCGAGCGCGACAACTCCTTCGCCGCCGACGCCACACCTCGCTTCGTACGGGGCGGCCGAGTTGTGGATCAGTATCGGCCTGGGGCTTTTCCTGCTGCTGCTCAGCCCGAACACTGTGAAATACGTATACGGCAAGCTCACCGGAACGATGCCAGGAATATTCCTGGACCCGACGCCCGGCGCGGCGCCCGGTGCCAAGTGCGACTACATCAACTGGCTTGATATGTATGGAAATTTCCTCAAGCGAGAAATGTATCGCGACATGATCTTGTTCTGGAGCGACTTGGCCGTTACGGCTTTCGCGCTGGTTCTGATTCTGGACGGAATCGTAATGACGTTCTCGCGAAAGCGTGGGGTCATCGCAGCAATGTTCGTCTTTACGTTAGTCGCGACACTGGGAAACCTCTTTTACTTCTTGAAAACTTTCAACGACGGAATTGCCATCATGTCGGCCGTCGCGGTAATCGTCGGCGGGTATATCGCGATGACGCAGTGGGCGATGCTCAGCAATCTCCGGGCGATCGCCGCGAGCAAAAGCGCCCGCGCATAAAAACGCCCGGATCGCGGGGAAAACGATCCGGGCTCAGGGGGAGGGTAGAGACCCATCAGGCGGCGATCGATCTTCATTGATCTTCGCCGCAGCTTGTATTGTTCATTCACACTCTGCCGCACTCAGCGGGCCGCGAACAGAATCACGCACGTCAGCAGGTACGCGAACACCGCGATCCAACTCACCCACGGGATTTCCTTCGTACAGCACATGACCACTCCTTAAACAGTTGGGAACTTCACTTCTATTCCCGATCCGTCTTAAGGACAGTCGTGCGACTCAATCGTTAGAATGCGCGGACGCGGCGATGGTTTCACAAAAAATGATTGAAACTTCAGGTGTGAAATTATTGCGCGGTGAAATCCGAGCCGCGCTATTTGGCGGCCGGATCCGCATCAGGAGAAAGCGCCGGCTGGGTTGACGGCGAAGTGGACTGCTCGGGCGTCGTCGCGCGCATGTTCGCGTTGGGCATCGCCGGCGGAACTGTATCGGGGACCGACTCCTGCGTGGTCGGCGCGGCTGCATCGGTCTGACCGGCATTGGGCGAGGTCGGCGGCGTAAGCTGGACTACGATCAGCACATCGACCGCGTCATCTGCCGGGCGAGTCGTGGGCTGCGCGTCGAGCGTCAGCTCCTGCTTCAAATCGTTCGCGGGCTGATCCCTATCGGGCCGCGGCAGAAGCGACAACCCCGGCTGCGTCGTGGGCGGAGCGATCGCGGCCTGGCCTGCATCGGCGTCGGTCGGATTCGTCGTCGGCATGCCGCTCGGCGGCAGAGAAGGTAGCTGGCCTTTCGACGTATCGGTCGCGGCCGGACTCTGCTGTGTCTCGGGCGAAGTTGCGGGCAGCTTGCCATTGGTGTTGCCTGCGGATTCGGCGAACGGCTTGCCGCCGCCTTTGCTCGACACGCCCGAAGGCATGACTTGGTTCTGCTCGCCACCGGCCGGGCCGCCCGTTACTTCGATCGGCTGGCCGTTCAGGCCCAGCATGGGTTGCGTCGTCGGTGACGTCGGTGACGTCGGCAACATCGGTGAGGTCGGCATCATCGGGCGACCCGCGCCCGCCTTGGCGAGCCGGGCCCACTCGGCCTTGTTCTGTACGATCACGTTCTGCGCGACGGCCGACGGGTCGTGGTCGACGAGCGTGGTGGTTTGCCCGGCGTAAAGCTTGCCGAGCGAATCCGCCATCTCCGCCGCCTGCTCACGCGTCACGTTGCGACAGACGATGACGTTCTCCGCCTTCGACCCCGCCAGATCAAACCCGGCCGGCGAAACGGCGGGCGCCGCTTCGGCGAACTTCGTCTTCATGTTCAATTCATCATTGTTCAACTGCTGCAGCGCGCCGGCCTGCGTCGATTGTGGCTGCAGGCTCTTCGAAGTGTAGTTGGAATTGATGTTGTTCTGCGTGTAAGTCTCGGCCTGCTTTGCCGGGATCGGCTCGTCACGCCCGGGGGCGTTTTGGTCCGCTTTGCTATTGTTGCCGGGCACCATCGAGTTGCCGCCGCCCGCGCCAAAATTACCGACGGTGTTTGCGCCGTTGTTTCCGCTGTTGCCGCGGATGTTGTCGACGGAATTCGTCAGCTTGTACTGCGCATTCTGCGCCCGCGACGCCAGCGCGACGTCGTCGACGACCCCGAGATTACCCGGCTGCCAGGCAATGTTGTTCGTGGTGAGGTAACCCGCGAGCTGGCTGTTGGTGGTTTCAAGATTGTCGGTGGAGACGACGAGATACACGCGGTGCGAATCGGCCCGCAGGCGGGTCCCGCCCTTCCGTGCCGCGCCATCGGCAGCGGCGACTACGTTATGATCGAGTGTTTGATTCGTCTCGTCCTTGAGGGTGAGTCGCTCGGGCGTGACTCCGCCGGCAGTTAGGCCGCGGTCAGCCGGCGGTTGAGCGGCGGGAGCAGGCGTGAGCGCCAAATCGGCGCTGGGCTTGGCCGTCACCGGGCCGAGCTCTTTCAGAGCGAGCATTGCATCGTCGGCCGCTTTGTCGGCGGTGGATTTCTTCGTCGATAAGGACGGGACTGCGCCGTCGAGGTTCAGCGCCTTGTCCTCTTTTTCACTCGCACTGACAAACGTCGAATTCGAGGCGGAATGCGCCGGCAAGATCACGTACACCAGCGTCCCCAGCCCCGCCGCCAGCAACACCACCGCCGCCACGCCGATCAATTGCGGCCAGCGATTGATTCGCAGGTTCGATTCCAGTGGATCGGTCCCGACGCCGTCGAGCAACACCGACCGCTCCAAATGCCCCTGCAGCGTCTCGGCCATATCCACCGGCGCGAGCTCGCGCGGCAGCGAGATGAGCATCGCCTTGGTGCGTTTGAGCTCATCGAGCAATGCGCGATGGGCCGGGTGCGTCTGGAGATGCTTCTCGATCTCCACGCGGGCCGCTTCGTCGAGATCCCCCTCGACAAACGCACACAGGCGGGCTTCGATGTTTTCAGTGTTGTTCGACATAGCATTCTGGTGATTGATGAGTGGTGATTGACAAAGAACTTTCTTGTCAATCACCACTCATCAATCACCACTTTCACTACTTCCCAAAATATCCCTTCAACTCATCCCGCAGCGCCAATCGCGCCCGGAACAACCGGCTCTTCAACGTTCCCAGCGGCAAGCCGAGCGTGTCGGCCATCTGCTGGTAATCAAAACCGTCGATATCCCGCATGACCAGCACGGCCCGGTATTCCGCATCAAGTCGGCCGAGCGCTGCCAGCACCTGCTGATCGCGCTCGCGGTCTTCGCACGCCCGGGCCGGGTCGGTTTCCGCCGATTCCGCCACGCGGTCGATCAGCGACGACGCCTGCGTCTCGCCGCCGTCCCGCCCATTACCCGGCGGCGGAGCATCGAGTGAAAAAATCCGGTTCCGCTGCACCTTGCGGAGCTGGCTGATCGCCAAATTCACCGCGATGCGAAAGAGCCACGTATACGGCGACGCATCGCCGCGGAAGCTGCCGACTTTCTCCAGTCCGCGCGTGAACGCTTCCTGGGTGATGTCGCGGGCCTCTTCACGATCGCCGACGAGTCGAACGACGGAATTGAAGAGACGGTCCTGATAGGCCGCCACGATCTCGCCGTACGCTCCACGGTCGCCCGCCTGCGCTTTTTGCAGGAGTTCGATCGCGTGTCGCGAAACCCCGCCTTGCGGCTGGGCCTCGAAATCGGCGTCGGATTGGGCTCCGCTGATGCTCGACATGGGGTTGGACGCTTCGATGGTAAGAAAGTTCCTATATTCCGAAGCACAATCTGCGGGGCAAGGCCCATCCCTAGGCCCGCGGCAGCATGAGGCATCATGCCCGCATCGGGGAAAATCGTCAATGTTATCGGACAATCGGTTTCAAGGGAGCGGTTGAGCACGCCCGGTGCGGTTCCGATCGACCCGTTTCGCACCGACTCAAGATTGCCCCCAACGCCGCTTCTGAGCGTACCCGCGAAGAGGCGGATTCTTCGCGAGGCAGAGAAATAAATTTCACCCGCTCGCGAATACGCGCGGAAACGGAAAGTGTTGTGATTGCGAATGCGTTTTCAGACCACACGAACCGTTCCACACTCGGGACAACGATCGGGCGATGCGCGAAGGTCGTAGCCGCATGATCGACATTTGCCGTTGGCGATTAATTTGCGCCGACGACGTCTCGCGTCAAACCAAATCAGTGGCAGGATCGCGAACACCAACATTACGAACCACAATGGAACGGCAAATTGGCCGCGCGAAAAGTTAAAGCCGAAGGTCGAAGAAGCGTTTAACAATTTTAGAGAGGGCTCCACGGATGTTCTCAAATGCCATCCGATATCATCGGGAGTTGCACGCGCGTTCCGAATGACCGCCACCCATTCAGCATAGTGCAGCGATCCGTCGAGCGACGTGACGACAAACATGTTCGCCTCACTGTGGGAAGAATCCGGGGCAAAGTCGGACGCTGGTTCTGGGGGAGGACTTGGGGGTGTATAAGTAAAGTCCGAAACAAAGCTGACTTCATCACAGGCCACATGGCTACGCAACCACAGCACGTCCGTCGCGAAGAATAGGACGAACGACACCGCCGAAATCGCCGTAAAAATCCGCCATTTCACGGCCCGATCGTATCCACCACCAGCAGCACCTCCAACCCGCCTCCTTGCCGCCGGCGGCGATATGTTTGATGATGGCCGGCCATGTCCAAAAAGCGCTCCCCGATTTCCACCGTCCTCGCCGTTTTCGTCGTGGGCGCCATGCTCGTTGTGCTGCTGTTCTCCCGCGTGCGGTCGCTCTTTCGGCCGCGGTACGTGCCGATCGACGAGCTGAAATTCCCCGTGCTGGTCGTGCAGCCGGAAGGCGTGCCGCTGTTCGCGGAGTGGGACTCCACGCCGCTGCAGAAGTTCGAGGAAAAATCCCCCCGCCGCCCCGCCAACGGCTCGATCCTGATCGACTCCGACTTCAACCAATTCACGCAGGAAAACGTAAAACGCGCGGAGGAAGGTGACATCAAAGCCATCGGCCGATTCCTCTTCCCCGGCGTGATGCGCATCAAATACACGTTCGACTTACGCCGCTCAAAAACCACCGGCCTAGAAGCGCTGCGAGCTCTGATCCGCACCGCACCGCCCTTCAGCGACGACCCCGCCACCGACGCCGCCATGCGCGCCGGCGCCCTCGAACAAACCACGATGGCCGGCGTTCTCGACGCGCTGCATTTCATCAAACCGCCCGACCAACCGACGACGTCGCCAGTGATGGACGGGCCGACGACAGAGCCAGTCGAAGCGACGACGATCGAGCGCGACCCCGATCGGCCGGGGGGTGCGAATTAAATATTCGCAGGAATCGCGCCACACTCCGGACAACGATCGGGCGTGGCGCGAAGGTCATAGCCGCAGACAGAACACAGTCCAGCGACACTCCGACGAAATCGGAATACCCAAACGAGCAAGATCGGCGTAAGTAACAGGCAAACCGCCGCCCAATATGGGAACGAAATCGCGCGCTGACGGGTTGTGCCGACGCTCATCCGTGGTTTTTCCGAAGTAGAGAATCGGCCGCCATTGGCTTGATCGACGACCAGATATTCGTAACCGTTGAAACCAAGCCGCCTGGCCCAGCTCGGTTTTCCATTCACATCGGCATAGGGAAATCGCAGCAGGAACTCCCCATGAATGAACTTCCGCTGTGTCGGATTAGCCGCGATCAACTTGTACATTGCGATGTTTTGGGGATCCGTTTCCCAAAAAGTCGTTATCCAAATCCCAATGCCACCGCAGCCGGAATCTAATCTATACTCACGCGCGATGTAAGCGGCTCCGTCGGGTTGATAAGTCTGTAGCTGAATCCAGTATCCGTGATAGTAGCTATAAGCCCACAACACGACTGTCGTCAGGCAAAGCAACATCAGCAGAAGAGTGATAGCATTGATGATTCCCCGCTTCATTCCGCCGATTGTAACGACCGCCTCGTAGGATAGGATAGCAATCCCGCCGGTTCGACCGCCGCATGGCGGCATGGCTATGCCGCGGCTTTCAGCGGTTGTGAAAATTCTCAAATCGCCTCATCCCCACTACGATTCCCGTATGGCCTTCCGCACTCTCTCCGATTTTCTCAGCTTCCTCGACGCTAACGGCGAACTCCATCGCGTGAAGACGCGCGTTTCGCCGGTGTTGGAGATCGCGGAGATCGCCGACCGGATGAGCAAATCGCCGTCGCCGCACGGGCACGCCGAGCGGGACAAGTCGGCCGCGGCGGGCCTCGGCGGGAAGGCGTTGCTGTTTGAGAACGTCGAAGGGTCGGACATTCCCGTCGCGATCAACACCTTCGGCAGTTACTGGCGGGTGTGCCAGGCGCTGGGCACGGAGAATCTCGATGCGCTGGCCGGCCGGGTGCAGAACCTGGTGAAGCCGGAGGTGCCGACGACGTTGATGGAGAAGATGAAGAAGCTGCCCGACCTGATGAAGATGGCTAGCTATCCGCCGAAGATGGTTCGGAGCGGGATTTGCCAGGAGATCGTGCTGGAAGGCGATCGGGCGGATCTGACGAAGCTGCCGATCATTCAGTGCTGGCCACTGGATGGGGATTTGTCGAGCGATCAAGTGTTCGATAAAGACGCCGCTCTTCGAGCGACGGCGTCACAGACGGGGACTGGAAAATACATCACGCTGGCGGGCATTTACACGCGTAATCCGGATTACACGCACCGCAACGTCGGCATGTACCGCGTACAGATGCATGGTCCGCGAAAGGCGGCGATGCACTGGCACATGCATCACGACGGCGCCCGCCACTTCCGCGCCTGGGCCGCCAAAGGCGAGAAGATGCCGCTGGCGATCGTGCTCGGCGGCGAGAGCATCCTGCCTTACGCCGCCACCGCCCCGCTGCCGCCGAGCGTGGAAGAGCTGCTCTTCGCCGGCTTCCTCAACGGCGGCGGGATCGAGATGGTCCAGTGCAAAACGCAGGACCTCGCCGTGCCGGCCAACGCGGAAATCGTCATCGAAGGGTACGTCGATCCGACGGAAATACTCTACGAAGGTCCGTTCGGCGATCACACCGGTTTTTACTCTCTCGCTGATTGGTATCCCACGTTCAACGTCACCGCCATCACCATGCGTAAGGGCGCGATCTACCCGACGACGATCGTGGGCAAGCCGCCGATGGAGGATTACTTCCTCGGCAAGGCCACCGAGCGCATCTTCCTGCCGCTCTTAAAAATGCTCGTGCCCGACATCGTCGATTACTGCCTGCCGATGGCCGGCTGCTTTCACAACTGTGCGTTCGTGAAGATCAAAAAAGATTACCCGCAGCAGGCCCGCCGGGTGATGCACGCGATCTGGGGCGCCGGGCAGATGGCGTTTACCAAGTTCATCATCGTGCTGGATGAGTCCGTCGACGTGCAGGACGAGCAGGCCGTGCTGTTCCACCTGTTTGCCAACTGCGACCCGTTACGGGACGTTGAAATCGTCAAAGGCCCTGTCGATATCCTCGACCATGCAAGCATTGAGTACGGCTGGGGCGGTAAGATCGGCTTCGACGCGACGGTCAAGCTGAAAGGCGAAGGCCAGGTTCGAGTCTGGCCGCGCGAGCTGGAGATGGACGCGGCCACCAAAGACCTCGTCACGCGGAAGTGGAAAGAATACGGGTTTTGACCACGAAGCAACGAAGCAACGAAAAGAAGTGAGATCTTTTTTGCTTTTCTTCGCTACTTCGTTGCTTCGTGGTTCAAACCTTTTCGATTTTGTCAGTTAAACTGAAGGAGCCCAGTGTCGAGACAATTCTTGTTTGCGGTTTTTCTGCTCTGCGCGATCGCCGGCTGCGCCACGCCCATTGATGAACGTCCCGCGGCCTCGCTTTCGGTGAATCCGCGAATCCGCACGCAGCTCGATCGCTTCGCCGGCGCTTCCGATAAGCAGGCCAAGGCGATGGCGGTCTCGCAACTGCGATTCGCGTACGGCAATGATCCGTCGGCCTTCGTGGCGCAACTGGTGCTGTACGATCTGGCGCACGCGCAGGACGCGGCATCGCCGACGGTGATGTCGCAGGTGATCCAGCAGGTGCCCGTGAGCAGCGACGATCTGTTCTACGCCGCGGTGCCGCTGCTGACGACGCAGGACCCGGCTCTGCACGGGCGGCTGATCGATCTGGTCGCGTCTGTCGGCCCGGATAAATCGCGCGCGTACCTCAAGGCCCACCCGATGGACAACGGCAACGGCGTGCCGGAGGTGCTGCTGCGGAATGATCCGTCGGCGTTATCGTTCCTGGCCGATACGTATTCGGTCAGCGTCGCCGAACGCCGCCGGATCGATCGTGCCGACACGATTCTCCACGTCGCCGAGCGCTCGGCAGCGACCGACCCGATCGTCGCCGACGCGCAGACCCGCGCCGACGACATCTCACACTCGCCGCGCTGGTGGGTGCGTTTCTACGTGGCCATGCAGTTGGGCAGCCCGACGAAAGTCATCAACGACGACACCGCCAATCGTCTGACGACTGATACCGATTTCAGAGTCCGGCTGATGGCGCAGCAGCGGATGAAGAAATAGGACTGCTCACGGGGTAATGGAAAAAGTGAACACCGACAAGGACGCATCGTCGGATCGTCCCATCCTCGAATACTTTCCCCACGCCCACGGCCGCCCGCGCGACGGTTACTGTATTCAATCCAAGTGACACGGGCTGCTCGCCCGTGTCTTTTGAATTCGCAGAACCCACGGGCGGGCCGCCCGTGCCACGAATAGAGTCGATGCCCCGTTAGAATCTCCCCGCCGCTTCATAACCGCCCGCCGAACCACCTCGCCGTCGCCACGATTAAAATAATCGTCATGCTGCTGTTCCTCGGCAAACTGCTGATGGCGTCGGCGATTCTTTCGCGCCTGTTCTGGCGGCCGATTCGTTCCCGGCAGATGATCTATCGCTGGGCGGCGGAGCATCGCTATCGCGTGCTGAACATCCGCAGCTGCCGGCTTTTCCGCGGGCCGTTCGTGTGCACGAAGGAGCAGCCGGTGTACCAGGTGGTGATGAAAGTCGAAGGGAACAAGCAGCGCACCGCGTGGATCCAATGCGGCGGGCCGCTGTGCGGGTTGGCGTCGCATACGCTGCATGTGCAGTGGGACGGATAAGCCATGAGAATCTTCCCCGGTTCCAGCCATTTCCAAAACCCCATCGGTTGCGTGCCGGCGGTGTTGATCGTACTGCTGTACGCCGGCGTGATCATCGGCGGGTTGTGGTGGCTGTTTCACTGGGTGCTGGTGACTAAGGGGACGTGATTTCTTTTGCGCCACGGAGCACACGGAGGACACAGAGAAACAAGGATGATATTTTGAATCAGTGAAGATTGAAGTGGCACGGGCGGGCCGCCCGTGCCACGAAAATTCATCCGCAACTTTCCGCATGGCACTCTGTGCCCTCTGTGGCTCCCTCGCATTTTCATCCCGCCGCACTAATCTACCGGCATGAACGTTCTCCTCATCGGCGGCAGCGGATTCGTTGGCACGGCCGTCGCGGAATTGTTTCTTTCTCGGCGCGATCGCGTGACCGTGCTTTCGCGCGGGAACAAATCGCTGATCGCGGGCGCCGAGGGGATCGTCGGCGATCGAAAAGACGCCGGCGCGTTCGCCAAGGCGATCGCAGGAAAAACTTTCGATCTGGCCGTCGATCTCACCGCGTTTCAGGCCGGCGATATGGCGGCGATCATCCCCGCAATGGTCGGCCACGTCGGGCATTACGTGCTGATCAGCACGGATTTCGTCTACGCGACCGACATCGAGCAAATTCCGATCAGCGAAGACGCGCCGAAAGATTCGCACAGCGGCTACTCCACCGGCAAGCTCGCGTGCGAGGCGGCGATGATCGCCGCGTGGGAAAATCACGAGCTGCCCGGCACGTCGCTTCGGCCGCCGCACATCATGGGCGCGGGAAAAGAGCTCGGCACGGGCACGCTACAGGGCCGCGATAAAAATCTGCTCCGCTCGATGCGCGCCGGCACGGGCCTGACGCTGCTGGCCGAGGGCGAGCTGTTGATTCAGCCGGTGTGGCATCGGCAGATCGCCGAGGCGGTCGAAGCGATCGCCGGCAACCCCGCGACGTTCGGCCAGGTGATGAACTGCCCCGGCGGCGAGGCCGTCACCACGCGGCGGTATTACCAGCTGATCGCTGATCGACTCGGCGTGCCGCTGAAGTACGATTCGTCGCCAGTGGAAGCGTACCGAGAAAAATTCCCCGACAAGCGGCCGTTCGCGCGGCATCGCGTGTACGAAACGAGCAAGCTGAAAAGCCTGGCCGGCTATGTTGCAAGGCCACAATTGAAAGAGGCGATCGACGAGACGGTGACGTGGATGGAGAAGAATTGCTGAATTGTTTCCAATAACGTCTGAATCGTCATCCTGAGGTATTCCGAAGGATCTAGCCTGATCGCGCGGGAAGCTAGATCCTTCGGAGTACCTCAGTATGACGAAATGTTGCAAAGTCAAAGGAGTATTAGATGCCCCAACCCAAATCCCCCGGCACGAACAAAACCATCGGCGGCGGCGGGTTTCATCATGTCGCGCTACGCGTGCGCGACTACGATAAATCCGTGCAATTCTACACCGCCGTCCTCGGCTGCGCGCCGACGGTCACCTGGGGCGAGAAGCCCGCTCGCGGCGCGCTCCTCGACACCGGCGACGGCAATTACATGGAGCTTTTCGAGCGGCCCGACCAGCCGCCAGTGAAGGAGGAAGGAACGATCCTGCACATCGCCTTCCGCACGACCGACACCAACGCCGCCACCGCCCGCGTGCGCGCGGCGGGGTTCCCGATCACCGTCGAGCCGAAAGACCACCTGATCGAGTCGCGCCCCTTCGCGATCCCCGTGCGGTTGTCGTTCTTCATTGGGCCGGACGGGGAAGTGGTGGAGTTTTTTCAGAATGATGTGAGCTGAGGAAGGACTTAGGACTTAGTGTGAGAAGGTCTTCACTAAGTCCTAAGTCCTTGGCCCTAAGTCCTACGCACCCATGATCCGAATCCGAGAAATCCAAGACCCCGACCTGAAAGCCAAAGTCGTCGCCAAGCTTGGCGAGTGGCGAGGGCTCGCCGTGGTGCCGGAGTGGTTTGAGTTGGACGATGCGGATTTTGTCGATCTGCTGCAGGCGATTAAGGAGGATGAATCGCCGGAGCGGGAGTGGGATGAGAGGCGTGGTGATTGATGAGTGGTGATTGACGGAAATCGCCGTCAATCACCACTCATCAATCACCAGCGAGAAGACACGCGTGCTGAAGCACACCAACTAAACCAACTCTTTCACCAGGCTCGAGTGCGCGTCTGCAAGCCCAGTGTCTTTCCGAACCCATTCGCGGAACGCTTCGTGCAGTTTGTTGGTGATCGGGCCGGCGCTGCTCGTGATTTCTCTTTCGCCCCAGTGTGAAACCCACATCACTTCGCGCGTGCTGCTGGTGAGAAACAGCTCGCTGGCGCGAGCGATTTCGCCTTCGGCGATCGGGCGCTCGATGATCTGCACGCCGGCGTTTTTCGACACGTCGAGCAGCACCTGCCGAGTGATGCCGGGGAGAATTTTCGGCCCGTGCGGCGCGGTGACGGCGACGCCGTCGATCACGGCGAAGAAATTCGTCGCGGCCCCTTCGGTTACCCGGCCGTCGTCGATGAAAATCGCCTCGTCGTAACCGGCCGCCACCGCCTGGTTCTTGGCGAGAATGTTCGCCAGCAGCGCGATCGATTTAATCCAGCATTTTCGCCAGCGCTCGTCGGGAACGGGCAGAAGTTTCATCCCCGCCCCGCCGCCAACGGGCGGCAGCTCTTCGAGCGGCGCGCCGTAGAACAGGAGCGTCGGCTGCAGACCGGCCGGGTAAATGTGGTTGCGTTCCATCACGCCGCGCGTGAGCTGGATGTAAATCATGCCGACTTGAAGCTGCTCTTTAGCGATGAATTTGCGAATCTCCCCCGCCAGCGCCGCCGGCGGCAGCGGCAACGCGATGCCGATCGCGCCCGCGGATTTGGCCAGCCGATCCAGATGCTCCGCCAGGGTAAACGCCCGGCCGTTGTAGATTCGCACGACTTCATACACGCCGTCGGCGAATTGAAAGCCGCGGTCGCAGATCTCGATGCGCGCTTCGGAGCGAGGGATGACGCTGCCGTTGATCCAGATTGATTGGCTCATGGTTCACATCTGTGTTTGCTATGGTTTCAACTGGAGATTGATGAGTGGTGATTGACGGAAGTGCGGCTTTTCTGTCAATCACCACTCATCAATAACCATCGTTGCTTTTCGCAGGATTTGAAAGTCCCGCGAATCGCTTCTACGGTATCATGCTGAGAATCGCCATGGTTTCAACTGATCCAACCGCCGCCTGGGACGACAAGCTGCTGGAAAATCCGCATCAAGCGGCGGATAAGCGCTCGCGCGTGCAGAAAATGTTCGCGGCGATCGCACCGTCGTACGACCTGAACAACCGGCTGCACAGTTTCTGGCGCGACCAGGCGTGGCGGCGGAAGGCGGTGAAGATTGCGGAGTTAAAACCGACCGATTGTGTGGTGGACGTGGCGTGCGGAACGGGCGACCTCACCGAGGCCTTTTCATACGCTTTGGAAGACATCCATTTTAAAGAAGGACTTGAATCAAATCCTCGGATTATTGGGGTCGATTTTACTTTCGAAATGCTGCCTTTTGCTCGCAAGAAGAGTTGGCGCCATGATCTTGTGATAGACATGTCGTACGTCAACGGCGACGCCCAATCCCTCCCGCTCCCCGACGCCTCCGCCGACGTTGTGTCGATCGCCTTCGGCATCCGCAACGTGCAGGACATTCCCACCGCCCTCAAAGAATTCCGCCGCATCCTCCGGCCCGGCGGGCGGTTGGTAATTCTGGAATTCTCCAAGCCGACCAACCCGCTCATCCGCGCGCTCAACGATTTTTACACCGGCAAGATCATGCCGATCACTGCCACGCTCATCAGCGGCGACAAGAGCGGCGCGTACAAGTACCTGCCCAAGAGCGTCGACACGTTCATCAGCCGCGAGAAGATGGCGGCGATGATGTCGGCCGCGGGATTCGGGAAGATCGAGCAGCACCCGCTCACCTTCGGCGTGTGCGTCTGCTACCGCGGCGTGGTCGAGTGACAAACGCCAGCCGGTAAGCAAAATACGGCCGACGGGTAAGGCGATCGATCTTTTCCAGGGGTGGAGGATTTTCATGCTTTCTTCGATTCGTGTTTCGTTCATCGCCGCTTTGCTGTTGATCGTACCGGCCATAGCGCAGACCACTCAACCGGCCGAGTCGCCCGAGGTGCAGAAGGTTCGTGGGGCTGCTCGGGCGTTTCTAGTCGCGATGGCGCAGGACGATCCGTCGGTCGTGAAGGCGAAGTTCGCCGGCACGGCTGATGATTACAAGCTCGTCGAGCAGATGCACGGCATGCTCAGCGCCGCCAAGCACCTGCGAACCGCCGCCGAAGCGCGCTGGCCCAGGACGTTCGCCGAGGGGCGCGATAACGGCATCGCCGACGCCAAGAGCATGATCGAAAAACTCGACCGCGAAGAAATAACCATCACCGACGACACGGCCGTTTTCCACGGCGGGCTCACGCTCAAGCAGACCAAGGGCCAATGGCAGGTCGTCGACCTGATGAACGACCCGAATAAAAGGCCCACCATGACGAAGATGCTGAGCCTCCTCGCCAAGGCCGCCGACGAAACCGCCCAGGAAGTCGATGCCGGCACTTACCCCGATTTCACCGCCGCCCGCACGGGCATGGGCATGAAGATCCGCAAAATGCTCGCCGCCGAGGCGACGACAAAGCCCGGCGAGTAATCGCGACCGCCGCTTCTTTCAAAAATGTTGGCAGGTCTGCAGGAACTCGTTTCCAGCGTACAATGTTCGCATGGACCTCGTCACCGCAATCACCGGCGCCAGCGGCGCGCTTTATGCTCAGCGATTCATCCAGGGCCTCGTGCAGGCGGGGGTGAATGTGCATCTGATCGTTTCGCCCTTCGGGCGGCGGTTGTTGCATGATGAACTGGGGATGGATTCGATCGACCTGCCGATGCTGGCGGGGACGAAGGATCACTCGATCACGCTCTACAGCTACAACGACGTCGGCGCGAAGACGGCCAGCGGCAGCTTCCTGCACGACGGCATGGTCATCGTCCCGTGCAGCAGCAACACGCTCTGCAATGTGGCCCACGGGCTGGGCGACAACCTCATCACCCGCAGCGCGGCCGTCGCGCTGAAGGAGCGGCGGAAGCTGATCCTCGCGCACCGCGAGATGCCCCTCTCGCCGATGGACGTGACGGCGTACCAGACGCTCACGCAGGCCGGGGCGATCATCGCGCCGTGCAACCCCGGCTGGTATCTCAATCCGACAACGATTGCCGAAGTGGTGGATTTTGTCGCGGGGAAATTGCTCGACCTTGTCGGCGTGAAGCACGCGTTCGATACGCGGTGGGATCCGAATGCGGTTCGGCCGCCGGCGAAGTTTACGTAGAACGATTAGCGCGTGTCCTGTTATGGTTTCGGGATTCCAATGAATCGTCATCCTGAGGTACTCCGAAGGATCTAGCGTCGACGGCGAATCGGCTAGATCCTTCGGAGTACCTCAGGATGACGAGCTTTTTCTGGTTCGACACAGTTTCATTTTCGTACTCGCTGGCGTCCGTTCGAGCCTCGCGTTAGCTTTGCCCGCCGATGCGGACGTTTTTCGTACAAGTCGATCAGATCGTGCAGATCGGGCACACCCTCACGATCACCGCGACCGACATCGACGCGGCCGGAGTCCGCCTCCTCGCCACCGGCCAGATCATGGGCGGGCCGGACGACGGCGAGACGATCCATGCCGCGTACGAGCTGACGAAAGGCAAGACGATTCACTTCGGCCCGCACGTGGCGATCGCGTTGTCGGAGATCGCCGACCGCGTAGCGGTGCTCGCGATCTTCGCGCTGCCGAACATGGAGATCACGACGGTGCAGCATCCGAAGTAGAGGTGATTCGTTTGGGAGTTTCGTCATCCTGAGAACGTGTCTAAAAAATCCCGAGAGCTCGAACTGCTATTCCGTCATTCCGAGGTACTCCGAGGAATCTCGGGATTTCGAGCGATTTCCGTTACTTCGAGATCCTTCGGAGTACCTCAGGATGACAGTCGCCGGCTTTCTATTTGTCACGTAGATCAATGACCACCGTACCCTCAACCTCGATCCCGCTCGCGTCGCGGTTTTCCGCGTTCGCGGCGGACATCAAGATCAGCCATACGCTCTTCGCCATGCCCTGGGCGATTTTTGCGGCGTTCCTGGCCGCGGGGGGTTGGCCTAAGGTCGGGCAGATCGCGCTGATCGTGGTGTGCATGGTCACCGCCCGCACCGTGGCGATGGCGGCGAATCGGCTGCTCGATGCCAGGCTCGATGCGCTCAACCCGCGCACGGCCAGGCGGGCGATTCCCAGCGGCAAGCTCTCCGTCGGCTTCATGACGGCCGTGCTGATCGCGTGCGCGGCCACGTTCATCGTCGCCACGAGTGGGTTTCTCGCTTACGGCAACGCCCTGCCGCTGATTTTCTCGCTGCCGGTGCTGATTTATCTCTGCGGCTACCCGCTGATGAAACGGTTCACCCGTTTCTGCCATTACTACCTCGGCCTGGCGCTCGGCCTCGCGCCGATTTGTGCATGGCTGGCGATTCGCGGTTCGCTCGATCTGCCGCCGATCGTGATGGCCGGCGTGGTGCTGCTCTGGACGGCCGGGTTCGACATCATCTACGCCTGCCAGGATTACGAATCCGATGTGGCGACCGGCGTCTTCTCCGTGCCGGCGAAAGTCGGCATCGCGAGCGCGCTCTGGATCGCCCGGCTGACGCATTTGGCTTGCGTGGGATTGCTCGTCGCGCTTTCGCAGTCGTCGCCGCTGCTGGGGCCGATCTTTTGGGTGGCGGTGGGAATCGCGATCGTCCTGCTGCTCATCGAGCACAGCCTAGTGAAGCCGAACAATCTATCAAAAGTGGGATTGGCTTTTTTTACGGTGAACGGCGTGATCAGCCTGGTGATCGGGACGCTGGGGATCATCGACGTGCTGCGGTAAATTTTGGGTTTGTTCAGGATTGTGCGCGCGTCCCGCTGAAGCGAACCGGGCCGATGAATTACTTATGGATCGCTCACTCCGCCTGCATCGCTAGAAGTTTCGCGACCATCTCGTCCACCTGTTCTTCGTCAACTGCTGGATCGGCCATTTTCGCCGAAGCTTTCGGCGCCGGGCCGGCATTGGCAACGGCCTGTATCTTCACTTCGATCTGGATCTTCCCCGCCATGCTGCTAAGCGGCACAACCAGCACGTGCCGGTCGCGCTTGAATTCGTCGTGCGACGTGGAGACGACTTGCGGCACGCCGATGTTCGTGAGGTTGCCGGGGAATTCGCGCTTGGCCGTACCGACGAGGATGTTCGCCAGTTCGCGGAGCGCGTCGTAGGTGGCCTCGTCGATTCGTTCGTGCGTCACGCCCGACAAACTGCCCGCCAGCGCCAAGGCGACTGATTTTTCGAACAGGATTTTCACCCGCCCGCGCACCGCGCCGTTCAGATCGACCGCGATCGCCAGCGCGAAATGCGGCGGCGAGTCGGTCGGCGATCCCTTCATCCGTGCCCGTGCAACCGTAATTTTCATCCCGAGATGGCGGTCAAATAAATGGTGACACGAGCGGATAAAGGGATTGATGAATCTCACGTCCATACAGCATCAATCTCCGAGGGATCAACGAGCCGAAACCTTATTGGCTGATTCATTATCGTCATAATCTTCCCGTCATTTGATCGTAAATTCTCAGATCAGTTCGCTCCGATATGTCAACAATTGTGGCCGGATTTCGCGGAATAGACGCAATCGTTTTCAAAAACTTCGAAAGGATAGAAACGTCGCGGCAACCCTCTATACTCTTGGCGACATGAATGCTGAATCGGAAATCCGCTGCGACAAGAGCCTGGCTGCCATTGCTGATAAAGTGCAGAGTGGCGACGTGCTCTCTTACGAAGACGGCGTGACGCTTTACGCCAGCCGCGACCTGCACGGCATTGGTCGGCTGGCGGATTTCGTCCGCACGCGCATGCACGGCGACAAAACGTACTACAACCGCAATCGGCACATCAACTACACCAACGTGTGCGCACTCTCATGCAAGTTCTGCAGCTTCTACCGCAAGCGCGGCGAAGACGGCGCGTATGAAATGCCGGTGGAGCAGGTCGTCGCCACCGCACTTAAGGCAGCCGAAGGCGGCGCGACGGAAGTCCACATCGTCGGCGGGCTGCACCCGTGGCTGAAGTTCGATTACTACCTCGACATGCTCCGCGGCATCCGGTCGGCCTGTCCGGAATTGCACATCAAAGCCTTCACCGCGATCGAGATCATCCACTTTTCAAGGATCTCCAAGCTCAGCATCGCCGAGGTACTTACCGCGCTGCGCGAGGCCGGCCTAGGCAGCATGCCCGGCGGCGGCGCGGAGATATTTGACGATCGCGTGCACGACAAAGTCTTCAAAGGCAAAGTCCGCGCCGACCGCTGGTTCGAGGTGCATCGCATCGCGCACAGCCTGGGAATCTTCACCAACGCCACGATGCTCTACGGCCACGTGGAAACGCCGGCGGAGCGAATCGGGCATCTGATCAAGCTTCGGGAACTGCAGTCCGAGTCGCTCGCGGGATCGCGGGCGCACTTTAACTGCATGATCCCCCTCAGCTTCATCCCCGACGACAGCGAGCTCGGCAATCTCCCCGGCCCGACGGGTTTGACCGACCTCAAAACTCTCGCCATCTCGCGCCTGATGCTGCACAACATCCGGCACATCAAGGCGTTCTGGATCATGCAGGGTATCGGCCTAAGCCAGCTCGCCCTCGACTGGGGCTGCGACGATCTGGACGGCACGGTCGTCTGGTACGACATCACCAAGAAACAGGGCGCTGGCACGCACCAGGAATGGCACGAGAAGGACATCCGCCGCCTGATCCGCGAGGCGGGCAAGACGCCGGTGGAGCGGGATACGCTTTATCGGGAGATTCGGCGGAACGCTGATACTGACCAGATTCTGCGGAATGATCCGCTTGTTGCAGTGTGAGGAAAGTCAGAATGCGGAATGCAGAGTGCAGAATGTAAGAAGAACAATTAGCAGTAAAATCCGGCCAATCCGGCCTTTTCATTCCGCATTCTGCATTCCGCAATCCGCATTTCATCTCTTCACTTGCCACATTCGCCCAGATCGCTATACTTCCCCCCTCTTTTGAATCGGAGTAGAACCATGGCAGTTGCGACGAAACCCGGCAAGACCCTCAAGGTCACCATCACCAAAACCATCAACCGCGAAGGCGCCCGCAAGACCCTCGAGCGGCTTTTCATGCAGGACAAGGCGGTCTACCGCCCCATCGAAATCCGCAGCGCCAACTTCAAAGAACTCCCCAAGCGTCGCGGCGGCCAGATCTGGACCAAGCGGCCGAACAAAGTACATCCGATCCTGATCAAGGGCTTGGCCGCTTCGATCAAGTCGACGCCGCAGACGATGCGCGACCTCGCGAGCGTCGCGACGTTCGTCACGGTCGCCTGAGCAGTAAAAGTCAGAATGCAAAATGCAGAATGCAGAATGAATTGATTTCATTCTGCATTCTGCATTTTGCATTCTGACTTGCTCGCTAATTCAGCTGACCGCCGAGCATGTTCAGCAGCGTGTCGAGATTAAACGGCTTGGCCAGGAACTGCACCGGCTGGCCGTGCAGCACGCCGGCTTCGTATTCGCCGCTGATGGCGATGATCCGCGCGGGGCGCTTCGTGTCGGGCAGTTTCATCGCGTGATTCATCAGTTCGAACCCGTCCATCACCGGCATGCGAAGGTCGGTCAGCAGAACATCGAAATACTGCGTGAGCAGATAGCCGAGGCCTTCTTCACCATCGCGCGCGGTGGTGACTTCCGCGCCGGCCTGGCGAATCAGTCGGCTCATCGCAATGCGCGTCGGGCCGTGATCTTCCACGATCAGGATGCGCAGCTTTTTGGGCGCTGGGGTGGTTACCGGATTGGGCTCGCCGCTCATGAGACTCATACCTTCGCTCGTTTTTTGTCCCATCGGACTGGTCCGATAGGGAATTTATGTACCACTCGGTCCACCAAGTGGCAACCCTGTTGTCCGCCGCCGACAAACTAACTTCTACCTGATCTGTCGGCTCTTTTCCGTCGTGGGGTAAACCCGATAAGATGCTCCCTGATTGTAGCGTCAAATAGGCAGTGGAAATGTGCATTTCTCAGGAAAAGAGTGCCCCATGCGAGTGCTGATAACTGGAGCCGGCGGGTATTTGGGCCGCGGAGTACGGCAGCCGTTCGAAGATCACGGCTACACGCTGAGGCTGATGGATGTCGTGCCGTTCGAAAGTAAGCATGAAGTCGTCGTCGGCGACGTCTCAAAACTCGACGACGTCCGCAAGGCCGTTGCGGGGGTGGATGCGATCCTCATCGCGCACATGGCACCGCGTAGCCCGGACTCGTACGCTACGCCGGTCGTCTCGTTCGATATCAACGTCAAAGGCACCGCGAACCTCTTCCATGCCGCCGTTGAGAGCGGTGTGAAGAAAATCGTCCTCATCTCCAGCGGCGGCGCGGTCATCGGGCATGGTCCACAGGGCCATGGTTCCGACCATTCTCATACCATGCCGCCCAAGAGCAAAGGAATCTACGGCCTGACCAAAGCGCTGCAGGAAGTCATCGCCGAGCAATACGCCCGCGAACACGGGCTGTCCATCGCTGCACTGCGCGTCGGCTACGTGATGGACCAGGATTCGCTGAAAGACAAGTACGGCCGGCCGGTCGGCGAGTTCAGCCACATGCTGACCGACCGCCGCGACATCGGCGAAGTCGCCCGCCTGTGCATGAAACGCCCGGACATTTCGTACGAAGTGTTCAACGTGCTGAGCACCGATGAAGCGATGACGCTTTCCGACTTGAAGCACACATGCGATTTCCTGAATTGGAAACCGGCGTACCCGTTTCGATCGCTGCCGAAACCGAAGGGGATGTACGGGACGTGAGTGTTGTTCCGCGAAGGCGCAAGCGACGAATGACGAATATTGACGTGGCCTGCCCCTTGCGCCGTCGCGGAAGAATTGCGGACGGGTATTCATACGCTTGAAGCACTACTCTCGCGCCAAACTCCGTCGGTCCCGAGCAATTCGTACGGATGAAAATTCGACTTGTATCGCATGCTCGCGCACCCGGCGACGAAATAGCCGAGGTAATAGTGCGGCAGATGCCGCTGTTTCGCGTAGGCGAGTTCGTAGACGACGCTGAATGTTCCCAAGCCGCGGGCGGCGTGGGCGGGGTCGAAGTAGAAGTAGACGCTGCTGAGCGACTTCGGCTCGAAATCGCAAATTCCCACCGCGAGCAACTGTCCGGCAGAATCGCGGTACGAAAACTCCAGCGTTTCGACCGGCGACTGATAAAGAAACGATTCAAAATCCTCGCTCGTCTCTTTCGGCTTGGCCCCGTGCCAGTCGGCGGTATATTTCTGGTAGAGCGAAAACTTCTCCGGCGTCGCGATCGGCGGGCCGACTTCTATCTGCAGATCGCTGTTCTTCCGCAGGCTGCGGCGCTGCGATTTGCTCGGCTGAAACCGATTCACCGGCACGCGAATCGGCACGCACTGCCGGCAGCCCTTGCACACGGGTTGGTACACCACGTGTCCGCTGCGACGAAACGCGGAATCCTCGAATTTCTCGTAAAGCCCCGCCGGAAACCGATCCGCCCAGAACGCGCGATCCCTCGCCATCCGCCCCGGCAAGTACGGGCAGGGGTGCTCGTCGAACGTGACCATTTCCAATGGAATCGGCGGCGGGAGGGAGGGGTAGAAAGAAAATGTAGAATGCGGAGTGCAGAATGCAGAATGGGCAGAAACGCCTGCGTCTTCATTCTGCATTCTGCATTCCTCATGTCGCCTGGCGCTGTTTCATCACCTCAAAGGTTCATCCACGCCGGGCCCGAGCGAAGCGGCGGCCCGGATCCGGGGCGGCGCTCCGCTCTGCCCCGGCGTGCGGTTATGAACGGCGTCTAATGCGGCATTGGAAACTTAATCGCAAAGGATGCGACGTCGCCACGCAACTTCTCGAGCGCCCCGGCGTCGTCCTTCGCGATGATCGCCTTATCGATGAACCCGGCCACTATCACCAGATCCGCTTCCTTCAGCCCGCGGGTCGTTAGCGCCGGCGTGCCCAGGCGAATGCCGCTGGTCACGCGTGGCGGGCGGCTGTCATTCGGCACGCCGTTGTAATTGCAGATGATGCCGGCCTTCTCGAGCGTGGTGGCAACTTCAATGCCGGTGAGATCGGCGCTACGGGTGCGCAAATCGACGAGCATGAGGTGATTGTCCGTCCCGCCGCTGACGAGGCGGTATCCGGCCTTGATCAGCGCCTCGGCCAGTGCCTTGGCGTTCTTCACCACCTGCGCCGCGTAAGTCTTGAACTCCGGCTTCAGATCCTCGCCGAACGCGACGGCCTTGGCGGCGATGATGTGCATCAACGGCCCGCCCTGGCTGCCGGGGAAGACGCTGCGGTTGATCGCTTTGGCGAGGTCGTCGTCGTTGGTCATGATCATCCCGCCGCGCGGGCCGCGGAGGGTTTTGTGCGTGGTCGTGGTGACGATGTGAGCGTGTGGGAACGGCGACGGATGCGCCCCGCCGACGATCAACCCGGCGATGTGCGCCACGTCGGCCATCAGCACCGCGCCGACTTCATCGGCAATCGCGCGGAACTGTGCAAAGTCGATCGTGCGCGAATACGCGCTGTAGCCGCACAAAATCGCCTTGGGCTTTAGCTCCTGCGCCTTGGCCCGCACGGAGTTGAAATCGATCATCTCCGTCTTCGGATCAAGCTCGTAGTGCGACGGCTTGTAGAAGATCGCCGAGGTGTTCAGCTTCATGCCGTGCGAAAGATGCCCGCCGCTGGCGAGGTTCAGGCTGATGAACGAATCGCCCGGCTTCAAGATCGACAGAAACGCCGCCATGTTCGCATTGGCCCCGCTGTGCGGCTGAACATTGGCGTGCTTGCAGTTGAACAGTTGCTTGGCTCGGTCGATCGCGAGGTTCTCGATCTGATCGTAAAACCCGCAACCCTGGTAATACCGCGCGCCGGGATACCCCTCGGCGTATTTGTTCGTGAGGCAAGACCCCGCCGCCTCCATCACCGCGGCTGAGACGTGGTTTTCGCTCGCGATCATCTCCAGCGTGCTGGCCTGGCGGGCGGATTCCTGCTTGATCAAATCGGCAATTTTCGGATCACTCTGGGCAAGGCTCATGGCAAATTTCCCTTCGTCTGGCGTTCCTTCAATCGAGCGGGCGATTGTAACGGGGATCGGCGGGTTGTGGAATGTCGGGCGGTCAGACGGATTTGCTTTCGATCGTGAAAAAAGTCTTGTTTAGCCGCCCCGCGTGCGGGGCGCGTTTTCCTGACGCCAACACGCCCCGCACGCGGGGCGGCTAAACAAGAAAACTCGCTCGACTCAATCCTACGCATTTCGCGCTTCATCCCCTTTCCAGATACAATCCGCATCATGCGTTTTCGATGGATGGCACTTCTACTTGCTATCGCACTCGCCGTCGGTGCGATTGTTCATTTCAATCAGTCGTCGCCGGCCATTCCCGCGACGCAACCGATCGCGATCGCGCCGACAACCACAAGCCAACCCGCGACGAAAGAAGCCGCCGCCCCGCCGCCGCCGGCGAATTTGTTCGAACTGCTCCGCCATGAGCATTCGACCATCGCGACAACTCAGCCGCTCGGCGTGCCGGTGGAACTTTCCGACGCGGCGCGATTCGTTTTCGATCACCCCATCCTCCTCGACGAGGCCGGACATCTCTGGATCACCGTGCCCGATGCCCCTGCCACCGCCGTGGTCGTCAAAGCGATGGCCAAGCTCGACGGTCGCGGCGAGGCCACGCATTTGGTGCGAGAGACAGTCCGGCTGGTTTTCTGGACGACCAGCGCCAGCCGGGCCGTGCCGAACGTGCTGATCGAAAATGCCGACGGCTCGCTCGCGTTCGTCACGACCAGGTCCGTACTTCCATTACCGGCCAAGCACGCGTTTCAATTTTCGCGGGCGCTCTCGATGTCCGATTCGATCGCCATTCCCTGCGACGACGGCATCTGCCTGCTCAAACTCGGCGACACAGTAACCGAGCAATTCCATCCGCTGCTTTCCAGTACCGACCCGCTCGCCCAGCCGCAGGTGATCATGGACCGGCGCGGCCTGCTCGCCTGGACGCCCGCCACGCCCACACACCCCGGCAGCGGCGTGGCGCGGTACTTCGAGGGCAAGTGGTCGATGCTCGACGCGAAAGATTGGCCCACCAGCGTCGTGCAGCTCACGCCGTTTCTCGACGGCACGGTGCAGCAACTCCGCCAGACCGATAAGGAGAAGATCGACATCGCCTCGGTGTTGCTCGACACGCCGGAAGTCGACGCCAAGCGCATTGAAGCGCTCGTCGATCAGCTCGGCGACGACAGTGCTGCCGTTCGCGATAAGGCGACCGAGGAACTCAGCCGCATCGGCCCGGGCGCTTGGCCGACTTTGAAAAAACTGTCCGACAACCAGCTGCCCGAGGTGCAGCAGCGGCTGGAAATTCTGCTGGCCGGCGTGAAGTCACCCGCCATCGGCTCGATGACGCCGGTGGACGGCAAGCTTAGTGTAATGGCGCGCTACCCGCGTGGCGGAATTCTTCTCTACACCGAAGCCGGCGTGACGATTCCAGAGCCCGGCGAGGAAGATTCGAACACGATCGCGCCGGCGTGGATCTGCGTGCAGCCCGACCATTCGCCGGAACTCGTGCCGGAGCTCCTGCTGGAAGATATTCAGTCCGGCCCGGCCGCCCTGCTGCCGAATCCGAAGCCGGAATCGCCGGCGAAAGCAACGCGACTGCTCTCGATCAACGGCGACTGGTACCGCACCGACCCGATTGTCGGCCCGCGGCGATTCATCGGCAACGCGATGATTCCCATGCTTCGGCCGAGCGAGAAAAAGTTCTGGGTACCAGTCGGCTCCGACCGGCGCGGCCGCTGGCTGTTTCGCGAGCCGGGGAAAGAATCGCCGACGCTGCTGATCGATCCGACGATCCAGGACCCCACGCCGCGCCTGCCGGTGTGGACGGTTCACGTGAAGGCCGGCGCCGTCGGCTGGACGAAAGACGGCTGGCCCGCCATCCAGCGCGGCGGCACGTGGGCGCTGCACGAATCCGGCTGGCAGGCGCTGGACGACAAGAAAGACCCGCTGCTCACGGAAGTACCGCCGAAGGACGCGCCGGCAACACAGCCTGCGACGACACAATCTGCGACACCAGTTGCAACGACGCAGCCGGCCGATTTTGGCGATCTTCTTCTGACCGACGATGACGGCACACAGTATTTCGACGGCAAGCAATCGCTGAACGTCCTCACCCATCACACGGCTGTGACGCGATGGGAACTGCCCGGCACGGCGCTGGGCGTTGATCCGGTCACGCTGCTCAAGAGCAAGGACGGCGCGCTGTTTCTTTTCAACCAGCCCGGCCGCGTGCTGAAACTCGCGGCCCATCCTGACGGGCATGAGCCGTTCACACTCGAAGCGACTTTCACCCGCAATATCCCCAGCGGCCAGGCCACGAGAATCTGGCTCGATCCCGCCGGGCGGATCTGCATGATCTGCGACGGCGATTTAGCCGTCCTTTTCCCCGCCGGTGTGATCCCGCATGAGATCGCCGTGAAAATGACGGCCGAAGAATTGAAATCGAACGAGCCGGAATGAATCGGGCTGATCCAAGTCAAAATCGGTTTGCTCTAAAAACACAATAACCCCGCTCGCGTGGGTGAACGAGCGGGGCAAGGAGGGAAGAAGATCAGTTTTCAGACGCAGCAGCCATTTGACCACACGCCGCTGAATCTCACTTATATTACTACGCTTTTAAGACGACTAAGTTCCAATAATAAGCGCAGTTTTTGCCGAATTTCAAGCTTTATCTAAGACGGACTCAACCTTACGGGTGATGTCCGACCACTTGGCCTTGGGGCTCTTGTTCACAGTCACAAAATCCCCAAGCAGGAGCAAACTGCTGACTCCGGGAATTTCAAAAAGTCGCTTCGCAACAGCATCGTCCGTCACCGCGGCCGCGCTGAAATAGCTGATCGGCTGCTGGGAGATCGGGCGGTCGAGAATGAACTTCTGAGCGTTGGGATTCGGGGTCGCCTGAACATCCGTAACCCTATATCCCATCATCGGCTCCGTGTGTTGTAGTATATCCTTCCCCGGTGAGGCGAAAAGGTCCGCGAGCACGAAATTCGCATGATTTCGCAATTTCCCCCGTTGAGGAGTTCAGCGGGCGCTGCGATGACGCGCAGTGCCTCGTAAACCCTTGACATCCCGCCCAACATCCATAAACTCTCCGATCCCCGTGTCGGCAGCATTCGGCGCTCGCGCGGCTGTTTTTGTTGATAAAGAAAGACTGATCATGAGCACCTACAACCCCAAACCGGGCGAAATCACTGCCGCCTGGCACACCGTTGATGCGACCGACAAAGTCCTGGGCCGCATGGCTTCGAAGATCGCGCTGATCCTTCAGGGCAAGCACAAGCCAACGTACGCCCGTCACGTGGACGTTGGCGATTTCGTCATCGTGCTCAACGCCGACAAGATCAAAATCACCGGCCGCAAGGCGGACGTGACCGAGTACGACACCTACAGCCGCTACCCCGGCGGGCGTCACATTTACTCGTACAAGACGATGAACGAACTCCACCCGGAACGCGTCATTCAGTTGGCTGTGAAGCGGATGCTCCCCAAGAGCAAAATGGGCCGCAACCTGCTCACCAAACTCAAAATTTATAACGGCACCACGCACCCGCATGCTGCCCAGCAACCCAAGGAACTCAAGCTCGCGTAGATCGAGCAAGCAACCGGTCGCCCCGCTTCAGCGGGTCGTTCCGCAGCAGATAATTCCCAGAGGCTCGTGGATCGCGGGCTGCGACTTTCGCAACTCAATGATCCTCTGAAGAACCAAGATTCCCGCGACCCACGGACGAAAGAACCAAATCATGAGCGACACCGCCACCCCGGCCGAATCCAACGAGAAGTCAGCCGAAAAGTCCACCGAAAAGAAAGTCAAACCCGTTTACACCTGGGGCGTCGGCCGCCGAAAGAGCGCGGTCGCCCGCGTTCGCATCGCGCCCGGCACCGGCAAGATCGAAATCAACGGCCGCGCACTGAACGACTACTTCAGCGGCGAGCGTGACCGCAAAGCCATCTTCGGCCCGCTCGAAGTCACCAACACCGGCGGGAAGATGGACGTGCTCGTGAACGCCGACGGCGGCGGAGCCACCGGCCAGACCGGCGCGATCGTCATGGGCCTGGCCCGTGCACTGGCCAAGTACGACACCAGCCTCGAAGGCGCCCTGCGAACCGGAGCCTTCCTCACCCGCGACAGCCGCATGAAAGAACGCAAGAAGTACGGCCAACGCGGCGCTCGCCGTCGCTTCCAGTTCAGCAAGCGATAAGCGATTTTCTGCTCAACCAGATCAAAAAAAGCCCATGCCGAAAGGCGTGGGCTTTTTTCATTCAGATTGAACACAGAGACACAGAGGCACAGAGAAAACAATCGGCTTGGCTTCTCTGTGGCTCTGTGTCTCTGTGTTCATCACCTATTCATTAACGACCGTATTGACCAACCGCCCCAGCCCTTCGATTTCGATCGCGATCTCATCCCCCGCCTTCAGCCACACCGGCGGTTTGCGGGCGAAGCCCACGCCGCTTGGCGTGCCGGTGAGGATGATGCTGCCGGCCCGGATCGTCATCGTGCTCGATAAACTTTCGATCAGCGTCGGCACGTCAAAGATCATGTCGGCCGTCGTGCTGTTCTGCATCACCTGGCCGTTGAGTGTGGTCTTGATCGCCAGCGCATTCGGGTTCTTGATTTCATCAGCCGTCACCAGATCGGGGCCGAGCGGGCAGAAGCCGTCGAAACTTTTCCCGCGGGCGAACTGCCCGCCGCCGAGGGATTTTTCGCGCTGCCAGTCGCGGGCGGAAACGTCGTTGGCGATCGTGTAACCGAAAACATACTTCAGCGCGTCGGCCTTCGAAACATTCTTCGCGTCCTGCCCGATCACCACCGCGAGCTCTCCCTCATAATCGATCATGCTGCTGCGTTTGGGGATCGCGATCTCACCGCCGGGATGGTTCAGCGTGTTTCCGGCCTTGATGAACAGCATCGGATTGACCGGGATTTCCGAGCCGCCCTCTTTTGCATGCTCGCGGTAATTCAGCCCGATGCACAAAATATCGGCCGGCACGATCGGCGAGAGGAGCGAGTCGATCGACATCACCGCGTGCGCGTCGGTTGCGTCGAAGAGTGAGTCGCCGATCAGCCGTGTGGCCGTCGTCGCGTCGTTCCGCCTGCCGAGATACACCTTGCCGCCTGAGAGGAATCGAATGAGTCGCATGGCCGCATGATACGCGGGGCGGGATGATTTTTGCAGAGCCCGGATCGAGTTTGATCGCGAAAACTCCCACCACGCCGGTCGCTGTGCGACCGGATTCTTCGACTGCAGTGCAGATTGATTTTCGTGGCACGGGCGGCCCGCCCGTGTCCTGAATTTTGCAAGAAGATCATGGGCGAGCCGCCCATGCCACTTCATCGGTGCCTATCCTTGCTTCACCTCTCCACTATTTTATCGTTCCACGATACCCATCTTGCGACCGCGCCCGTTTTGTGAAACACTCGGCGACATGGCGGCAACTTCTTCCGAGCGGTCCGTGCTCATCGTCATGCCCGTCTTCAACGACTGGGAACCGCTCGGCCGGCTGCTCGATCTGATCGACGCGGTGCTCGCCGGCCTGGATTTGCGCGCCAAGGTGCTGCTCGTTGATGACGCATCGAGCGAACGCCCCGCCGCCAATGCCTTCCGCCGCAAATTCGTATCGCTCACTGAAATCCACCTGCTCGCCCTGCGCAGAAACCTCGGCCATCAGCGGGCCATCGCGATCGGCCTGGCGTTCGCCAACGAACACCTGCCGGCCGACATGATTTTCATCATGGATTCCGACGGCCAGGATTCGCCGGAAGATTTCCGCAAGCTCCTCGCGAAATTCGACGAACTCAAAGGCCAATCGATCATCTTCGCCGAGCGCAAGCGGCGCTCCGAAGGACTCACGTTCCGCCTCTTCTACTGGCTCTTCCGCATCACGCACCACCTGCTCACCGGCCACGAGGCGAAGATCGGAAACTTCAGCCTTCTGCCGCGCGAGCAGCTGCGGCGGCTGACGGTCGTCTCCGAAATCTGGAACAACTACGCGGCGGCAGTCTACAAATCACGACTGCCGTTCGCGTTCGTGCCGACCGATCGGGCGAAACGAATGGCCGGCGAAACGCGAATGAACTTCTCCGGCCTGGTCTCGCACGGCCTGAGCGCGATGTCGATCTTCAACGACGTCATCGGCGTCCGCACGTTATCGACGGCCGTCATCGCCACGCTTCTCACCGCCGCCACCGTCGCTGGTTTCGGAATCTTTCACTTCGTCGAACACTCCACCCGCTTCGACGCGTGGATTTTCATCGGCTTGATCGTTCTTGCGATGCTGGTAACCGTTTGCGCCGTGCTCGCGACATTCCTCCTCTCCAGTCTTGCGGATCGGAGCGAAATCACGTTTTTGCCGATGCGGGATTACAAATATTATTTTGATTCGGCGAAGCGCGTTGATGCGTGACGTTTTGCTCCCTCTCCCCAGCGGGGAGAGGGTTGGGGTGAGGGGAGAAACGTACCTCGGCGGTTATTGTTGATCGGCCGAATTGCGCCGTCCGTTTTCTGCAGATGCGCGGCGTGCCAGGTTGAAACCTTCTGAGAAGCTAGAGCAGTTCACCTTCAAGTATATCGTCATCCTGAGGTACTCCGAAGGATCTAGCCGCCCTGCGCTGTCGGCAAGATCCTTCGGAGTACCTCAGGATGACATCGACGAAAATCTTGTGATTCAAGTGAAGGTGAAACGCTCTAGCAGGCTGCTGCAAAACACGTTGTTTTTGACAGCCGTTATTTGATTCCTGTCGCAGGCAGTCGATGTACGCCGGCGGGCTCGTAGTCGGCGGGCGATCAGCAGGGTGGGGTCACGCCGCTAGGTTCCGCATCCGCAC
>JBBQNK010000055.1:0-32269 GCA_038329865.1 Tepidisphaerales bacterium
TGGGCCGCGAGGTTCCGGCGGCTGACGAGAGACTACGAACGCCTCCCGGAAACGCTGGCCGGCTTCCACTTCGTCGCGCTGGCGTGCCTGATGGTCCACGCTCTTATGGCGGGAATCAACTGAAGTTCACAACACGCTCTAAACGGCGGAAAGATTCTTTCATCAATTGCCCATCGCGCGTCATTTGCCGAATACGAATTTGCTCGCCGCGCAACGCATCTATAGAATCGCTCGCGTGACGACCCTTGCCCCGCCGAGAGACATTGAACCTGAAATGAATCCGCAGCAGATCGACGCGATTCTTGACGCGGGAGTCGCGGCGACGGTGGAATACACGCGGCAGCATTCGCCGTTCTATCGGCGGGCGTTGGCCGACGCGCCGGCGGTGAAAAATGTCGCTGATTTGCAATCCCTGCCGCTCACTTCGAAGCAGCAGGTCTCCGAATCGTGCGAGGAATTCTGGGCCGTACCGCGCGAGAGGCTGGCGGACGTCGCCACCACCAGCGGCACGACGGGCGTGCCGACGCTTTATCCGCTTACGTCGCCCGATCTTCAGCGGCTGGGGTTCAACGAATTTTTGTGCTTCAGCCGCGTGGGGCTCAAGCCGGGCGATGTGGTGATCCTCGCCGTCACGATCGACAAATGCTTCATGGCCGGGCTCGCGTACTTCGAAGGATTGCGGCAGCTCGGCGTGACGGCGGTTCGTGTCGGCGCGGGCTCGCCGGCGATGTTGCTCAGCATGATGCAGCGGCTGAACGCGACGGCGATCGTGTCCGTTCCTTCCTTCCTCAAGCGCGTGGCGAGCTACGCGAAGCAGCAGGTGATCGATCTGCCGGGATCGCTTGTGAAAAAACTCATCTGCATCGGCGAGCCGATCCGCGACGAACGGTTCGGCCTCACGCCGCTGGGCGATCACATCTCGCGGGCATGGGGCGCGCAGGTTTACTCGACCTACGGCATCACCGAACTCGCGTCGAGCCTGTGCGAATGCAGCGCCGGCCAAGGCGGGCACCTGCACCCGCAACTGCTGCACGTAGAAATACTCGACGACACCGGCCGACCCGTGACGGACGGCGAGGTCGGCCAGGTCGTCGCGACCACCATCGGCGTGGAGGCGATGCCGCTCATCCGCTTCGCCACCGGCGACATGACGTTCATGACGCGCGGCCGTTGCCCGTGCGGCCTGCACACGCCGCGGCTCGGGCCGATCCTCGGGCGCCGCGATCAGGCGATGAAGCTAAAAGGAACCACGGTTTACCCGGCCGCCGTGCAGCGGTCGCTGCAGAGCGTGGACGCGATCGTCGATTACCTTCTGATCGCCACCGCGCCCACGGCGCTTTCCGACGAGCTCGAAGTCCTCATCGCCTGGCGCGGCGATACGAGCGGCGCGGAAGAAATCGTCCGCGAACAGCTCCGCGGCGATCTGAAAGTCTGCCCGACGGTGCGGCTGACGACGTTGCAGGAAATCCAAACCCTCGGCGACTCGCGCGAGCTCCGCAAGCAGCGCGTCTTCCTCGACCGCCGTCCCAAGCAGGGGCGCTGATGCGCGTCGCGGTTCTCATCGTTGTGTCGAACGGGTCGGCAGTGGCGGAATCGGTGGTGCGCGAGGTGCACTCCGCGGGGCTGGACTTGATTCTTCGCAATTCTGTCAACGACGCTGGCGCCAATGTCATCCTGAGGTACTCCGAAGGATCTAGCGTCCCGCGCGAATCGGCTAGATCCTTCGGAGTACCTCAGGATGACGAGAGAGTGGCAACTGATTCTTTTTCCTACGCGAAAATTGTGAAATGCGGCCTGGCGACCGCCGTCGCGCAGGATTTCACACACCTTATCACGCTCGACATCGATCGCGGCCACGCGCCTTCAGATCTTCCAGCGCTCCTCGCCGCGATTGAGCGATCGCCGGACGCCATCATCAACGGCGTTCGTCAGCAACTGCCGCTCGCGGTAAAACTCGCCCGCTTCAACGGCGATTTCTGGACCGCCTGCATCACCGGCCGGTGGATTCGCGACGGCGCTTTCGGCTACCGCGCTTATCCGCTGCCGGCCGTCGCGGATTTGTCGGTGCGATCGGTCGGCCGCGAGTGCGACCTGGAGATTCTCGTCAAATCAATCTGGGCTGGGGCGGCCGTGGTGCAGATTCCGATCGCGATACAAAAAAGCCGGGCGTGGCTGATGTCGCCGGTGGAGTTTTGTCGATTCGGGTGGCTGGTTGTCACGTTGCTCGCCCAGCGGCTGATACTGCCTGCGCTGCTGCGGGCATCGATCCATCAGCGGAGCGCGGGCGATCAGCCGTGGACACGTCGGGTTCGCACTGCGCTCACGCAGGCGATTCTCCACCACTGCGACCGCCCGACAAAGTTTGCGGCCGCGGTGGGGATCGGGGTTTTCTTCGGGGTCACGCCGGTGTGGGGATTTCAAATCTTTTTTGCAGCGATGACGGCGCACTTGTTACGGCTGAGCAGGACGGTAGCCGTGGCTGCATCAACGATCTCTTCGCCGCTGACGATTCCGGTGATTCTCTACGCGAGTCTGCTTGCGGGCCGCGCAGTTCGAGGTCGGCCCGTCGCCGGGTTGCCGCGACCGTCCCTGATTGATCGTTTGTTCATTTTACAATCATTGGGAGACTACCTCATCGGCAGCCTGGTCGTGGGGATTACTGCGGGACTTATCGTCGGAGCCATCACCGCCATCATCGCCGGCCGAGTGAAAGCGCGTCGAACGCGGAAAGCGTGATTGCAAAATGCTGATCATTTCCTCGGGAAAATGGCGAATTGACGTCGAGCCCGCTCATCAGGGTCCTCCTGATTTGGTTCCCGGTCTTGTTTAACCTGGCGCGTAGCTGAAGCAGCGTTCGTCACCGATCTTCCACAAATTTCCACACTTTTGCGCGGTTTTTCAGGGGAAAAATGTCACGTCATACTTTTCAATTGCAGAGACCTTATGCGCCGGCGAATTGTTCAAACATATTCTCTTCGAGCTTATACCCACCGAGAACTTCGCCGATGAATTTATGGGTTCGGTCGCTTTATGTATCCGAGTGACTCGAACCTTTGCACGTCGGAACAGCTGGATGCATCAGACAGTCAGCCCGGATGAGTTTTGGGCGGGAGTGAATCGTATGGAAATTTACAAAGATCGTTCAGGGATCAGCCAGCCGTCCTTCTCGTATGAAGAGAGTTCGATGATGCCTCGGCCCACGGTCGAGTCGCTGGAAGACCGCATGATGTTCAGCGGCGGTCCGCTCGCGGACGCGTCGCTGCCTGTGGCTACACAAGGCGCCGTCGATCGGTTCACGCACGTGTACGACATGTCGCTGGAAGTCGCGCCCGCGGCCCGGCCGGTGCCGACGGAAGTCGCCGCAACGCCCGTTCGCCCGGTGACGGATACCGCCTCGCACGTCACGCTGCTGGCGTCGGAGGATCATTCAATCCTCATCGGTGTCTACACGCAGGCGCAGCCGCTGCAGGCGAACATGCACCCGGCCATCGCGGCGATCTCCAAGCGCGGGAGCGAATCGCTGAACCAACTCGATACGCAAAGCTATGCCGGCCGCCCGCCTTCGGTTCGGCCGATGAGCGCGCCGCCGATCGCCAAGCGCCGCGTGCTGCTGATCGAAGACGACAAGACCAGTCGCATCGCGCTCGCCACGCTGCTCAAGCGCCGCGGGTGGGTCGTCATCTCCGCGTCTACTTTGAAGGAAGGACTCAGCCAGCTCAAGGAACAACAACCGGACAACGTCATCGTCGATCTCATGCTGCCCGATGGCGAAGGGGAGAGCGTCGTGCAGCAAATTCGCGATTCGCACCTGGCCGCACGCGTCACGGTCATGACCGGCGTGAGCGATCCGGTCCGCCTCGCGAATCTCAATCGGATGCATCCGGAATCCATTCTCAGCAAGCCGATCAACGTTGCGGCCCTGCTGCGGGAGATGGCAAAAGCCGCATGAACTACTCGACCCACGCCGGTCGCTGTGCGACCGGATTCCGGATTAAGACTCGCAGATTCCGTTCGCACAGCGTCCGGCGTGAACGCGAAGTGAAATGCAACGGAGGAAAACGTGCAGAACATCAACATCGATCTGGAACAGTCCGAAGCGGTGGTGGGGTGGAACGAGCACGGCCTGGCGGGGTACGCGGTGCACAAGGGCGATATCTGGTCGTGCGTCACGACCGACGGCCCGCTCCTGCACATCTGCCGGCACGGCGATTCGGTCCTCCGCTGGCTGCACGAGGCCGGCAATGCGGACTTTTTCGAATCACTCAGCGACCGGAAGGATCTGCGAAAGCTGATCGCGGCCGGAGCATGCAAGCGTATTGATGTCGCCTCGCCCGCGGAGGAAAACGAAGATCAGCCGACGACGATCGACCTGCTGAGCGGGATTTCGGCGTGCGGATAATCCGTGGCACGGGCGGCCCGCCCGTGTCTTGGTCTTTGGCAAAAAGAACACGGGCGAGTCTTGTAGGGTGGGTTTCAACCCAACGTCTGCAGAAAATGGTGGGTTGAAACCCACCCTACAAATGCGAGAGACCGACGAAAAATGAATAGCGAATCCTGAAAAGAAACGGAGGCGATGATGTTATCGATCGTCCACGATAGGCAGGAAGCGGACATCAACCCCGCCGAGCGCCGGCAATCCGAGCGCCGAGAATCCAGCGCCAAGGCCAACGCCCTTCGCACCGACAACACCATCAACGCCCTGCGCTGCCCGTCGCTTGATTTGAAACTGCGGGATCTCAGCGACGGAGGCCTGCTCGCCACCACCGATACGCCGGTAGAACTCGGCGAGCGGATCGCGATTTTTTTCCCTTCGCACCACGGCCAGCCGGTGTATGATCTTTACGGTCGGGTCATCCGCTGCCAGGTGCAGGGACTCCACTACCGCGTGGCGGTGCAGTTCGATTCATTGGCCGCCTGAGTGGGGCCACCTGATCAGGCCGACAGAAGTGAGTTCGTTCGAGAGGGATGTCATGCAGGAAGACCAGCGTCGCAAACTCCGCCACGACATCCTCGGCTGCCTCAACTCCATCAAGCTGAGCATGGAAGTGGTCCGCCTGTCCGAACAGAGCGTGGAAACCTCGCAGTTCCTGGACTGCATCGATAGTGAAGTGGATAAGATCCAGCAAATGCTGAGCGGCCTGGTCCCCAGCCGAGCGGAGAATTCGCCGAACGAGGTGTAACTGACGGACAATTCCTAAGACGCCGGACCCTTTTGATTCCGCTCCGAAATAATGGGACCTGTCCCGTCCCTTTATTTTTCCTGTCCCGTTTATTTGTCTTTGGAAGATCTACCTGCACAATCTTTTCCATTTCCTCAGCCTGCGGATGGACAGCCACGCCCAGCAGGAAATTCAGGATTACGCGAAAGCGATGTACGCGCTCATCAAGCCGATCGTCCCGATCGCCGCCGAGGCGTTTGAGGATTACAACTTCGGCTCATTGCATCTCAGTCGTTTGGAGATCGACGCGATTAAGTCCGGAGAGCCGCTGGCGACGACGAACAAGCGAGAATCGGCCGAGTGGGATGAAAAGAAGAAGCAATTGGGGCTGTGATCACACCGACGGACCGTTGATGCTCGCAGTTCGCCGAGACGGTTCCTACAGCGCCAGACCGGCCCCGTTTCTACTCCAGGTTTTCGAAGGCTTGCATCCGCGCGGAAAGACCCACAAAATCTGCACCAATCAGTTTTATCTTTTTCCAACATCGACACGGCATCAACCCAATGGAGGTTTTCAATGTCCACCGCTAACTTGTTCTCGAAGAATATCCTGCAGACCAAGGGGATGATCGGCATGACGCTCAAGGATTTTTCCGACGCCGACATGATGTTCCGCCCGGCCAAGACCGCCAATCATGCGATCTGGCAGATGGGCCATCTCGCCAACTCCGTGCGAGGCATGGTCACCACCTGCGACCCGAGCGTTGCGTTCCCGTTCGAGGACGACCCGCGCTTCGGCAAGAGCAAGGCCGCGTTCGACGATGCCGCGTACTTCCCGGGCAAGGCCGAACTTCTCAGCCGATTCGATCAGGCCATGGACATCGCCGCCGCCTGGGTGGCCAAGCTCACCGACGCGGATTTCGCCAAGCCGACTCCCGAGCACATGCAGAATTTCGCCCCGACCGTCGGCAGCGTGGCGATCCTGCTGGCGTCGCACCCGTACATGCACCTCGGCCAATTCCAGGTCACCCGCCGGGCGCTGGGGAAGCCGCATTTGATGTAGGAGGGAAGCCACTAGGGTTCCCTTTGGCGGACCAGCTTTGATAGCCGGTCCGCCAAGGCAGACCCTACATGGCTTTGTTAAACCGCTGATTTCCGTTCTCGTGAGCTCAATTGCCCCACACCGGCGGCGTATAGTCGGTCAAGCAGGGCGTCGCGGCCGTTGGACTTCGACCAATTCATTTCGTCGTCGGTGATGACGGTAGCAACGATGACTGTCATGGAGCCGTTGGGCAGAATTGTACCTGTTGGAAGCGGCGGACGCGCATTGGCAAATAGTACGTTTACGAACTCATTTTCGCCGACGCGAATCTCCTCCACGGTGAGTCCGTTGTATTTTTCAATACGATTGCGAATTCCGGCATCGTTGAGTAGTTCTGCCTGGACTGCCCACTGGAGCAGCCAAAGCGGCCACTCGGCGGGGCCGCGGGTGAGGACGACCAATTCGTAGCCGTAACCGGCCAATCCTGAAGGCTGCAACGTGGAGGTTTTGGCCCTTAGCGTTCCGTTCGTTTGGACCGGCCTCCGAGTTCGTCTCGCTCGATTTGGATATTTTCGAAGGTAGCGGACGTGGGCATGTCAGCGTTAGACAATCCGAACGTGCAATGGGCCCAGATGTCCGCACCGATGGAGGTCGCATGAATCACGAAAAGTCCGCCGCCCGGCCAGACGCCGAAGAGCTGTGCAATCTTCAGAATGTCGTTGGGAAACTGGCCAATGTGTTGGCGGAAGTATTCAGACCGTTTTTCGTAGACCTTATCCCAGAATAAAACTTCGGGCTGCGGTGGGGCCTCGGTCTCGGGGCTCGGTGGCGCGATTGGTACGGAACGTTTGGATTTTAAGAAATCGAAAATACCCATTTTGTGATGTTGGTAACAGTTGGTGGAAAACATGAAAGCGCAGGTCGAATTCGCCCGGTTGAGTTCCCACCAGTTTTCACAGCCCCTCGATCTCCTTCGCCGCCGCTTCGCCCGTTTCGTCGGCCGGGGACTTCTCCATCACTTTGCCCGCCGACTTGGAGAGGACCACGAGCATGTACCGCACGGTTCCGTCGGGGTTTTTCTGTTCGCCGCCGCGGGCGGTGCCGCCGTCGGAGCGGCGGGCGGCGTACGGGTCGTACGCACTCTGGTCCCACAGCTTGCCTTCGGCATTGCGGCTGAGCAGCTCCGCGACCTGGGCCGGGGCGAACGGCGTGTCCTTCCAGTAGAAAACCTGCACGGCCTTGCCGGTCTCCTTGGAGATCTCGACGAAGATCGTCATCGCGCCTTTCTTGAAGTGAACGCTCTCGATCTTGCCTAAGTCTTTCGACTCGGTCGGCGGGCCGTACCGGGCAATCACCTGCTCCTTCGTTTCGCCGAGCCGAGCGAACGTGGGCGATGCGAGTAAACCTGACGACATCACGATGGCCACGAATACTGTTGTCTTCATGATCTGTTCTCCTAGAATGCCCTTGTTTGTTCCTCCGTCGTCCGAATCGACGAGGCGAAGTAATCATCCTATCTTTGGCTCATTGTGTCACGGGACGTTTCTATCTGCGTCGCATTGCCTCCCGTTAAATGTTGGTCTGATATGGCCTCTGGCGATCTTCGAACCAGCGTCTTGAACTTCCTCTCGAATCGCACCGTCAAGAACGGCGAGTCGGTCGAGTACGGCTGGTTCATCGTCCAAACCGTGATTGAGAACGGGCAGGTCGACTTGGAGACACTTGATTTCCAGGCCATGGCATCTTTCACGCGTGACTTCTCAGCCGTGGAACGAATTGACGCAAAACAGACGTCCGTGCTTGCCGAGCAGCGCGTTGGGCCGGAACGCTGCGCACTATGGCACGCGGCACTGATTAGCCGGTCGTATATTCCGGGCTCGCTACATGCGTTCATGGAGCGGCTCGATGCTTTGCAAGCGAGTAAGTCGGGTTGGTACGTCGGCGTCGCCGACGATCCATTGGACGTGAATGACCCCGCGAACTTGCGGTTCCAGTCACTTTACGAATTGACGATTCACGACACGCGGTTTGCGCCGTATTGGCTCTTGCCGGTCGGTTTCCTTGTGGAGTTCGATGGCGACCGGCCCGTCTTAACTATCCGCAGCGGCGGATCGGGACCGGTTTGAGCATCTTCCTAAATTCTGAAACTTTCGGCCGCCGCTGCTAAGGAACGGATCGTTATCCCAATCCCCATCCCTACTTCTCCCTCCAGACCGTCTGCTCCTTCACATCCAACGGCTTCGGCCCCACGATCACCGTCGTGAATGGCCCCGGTTTGTGAGTCTTTAAATACGCGTTCACGCGATCGACGGTTACCGCGTCGATCGCGGCTTTGATTTCGTCGAGGGTGCGGAGACGGCCGCGCATCCACCAGTCGTGGGCGATGGCGCCGCAGCGGCTACTCGTGCTTTCGCCTTGCATGATCGTGCCGCTCTTCAGGCCGGTCTTGGCACGATTCAGCTCGGCCTCGGTCACGCCGTCGCTTAGGCGATAGAGTTCGCCTAGCACGCAGTCGAGCGTGGCCTGGGCGCGGTCGTTACTCGTGCCGGCGTAGCCGAAGATGCTGCCTCGTCCCTTCAAGCTGCTGTAGCCGGCGCTCACGCTGTAGCAGAGGGCGCGCTTCTCGCGGACTTCGGTGAAGAGTCGGCCGCTCATGCCGCCGCTAAGGACTTCGACGGCCATGCGGGCGACGTAGTAATCGTCGTCGGTTTCGGGAATGCTCGGGTACGCGATGCCGATGTGCGTCTGCTCGCTCTTTTGCTCGATGAACGCGTACGTGCCAAGCGGCGGCTTCTCGGCGATATTTTCAGCCGGGCCGGCAGGGAGATCGCCGAAGTATTTTTCGACGGCGTTCTGCCACTCGGCCGGGTCGATCTTGCCGGCGACGGCGAAGATCGCGCCGCGAGCGTGGTACCGCGCGGCGTGGTCGGCCTTGGCGTTTTCGAGCTTCATCGCGGCCAGGTCCTTCGCCTCGCCCATGCCGTTGCGGCCGTAGGGCCACGGCAGGTACTGCTCGCGCAATTTGATAAACAACTTTTGTCGCGGCTCGTCGTCTATCCCGGCGATGGCCTGTAAGGCGAGATCGCGGGCGGATTCAAACCCGTCCAGCGGCAGGTGCGGGCGGCGGACGATGTCGGCGTAGGTGGGGAGTCCTTCGATCACGCGCGGGCCGACGGCGGCGGCGCTGAAGCGCGTGTGGTTCACGCCCACGCTGCCGGAGCGCTGCAGGCCGAGCATGTCGAGATGATCCGTCAGCTCGCGGCTGTTGAGCGGCCCGGCCCCGCGAAGGACGAGGTCGGACAGGACGGTGGCCGAGCCCGATTGACCGGCCGGGTCCGTCGCCGAGCCCGCGGGCAGCAGCAGCGTCATCGCCGCCGACTGCATGCCGGGCATCACCTCGGCTAAAAAAGTCAGGCCGTTCTTGAACGTATGCTGGAAGTAGCGCTCGGCCAAAATGTGCTCCTCATCTCGTAAAGTGTGAATTATAGGGGGGCGGGGGGAATTGTCATATGTGATGGATTGCGGTGAAGGTTAGATTGCGATTGTCCCTCTCCCGGTACGCCGGGAGAGGGTAGGGTGAGGGTTCTGTCACATAGCGCAAACAGTGTTCGAATTGTTGAAACTTCGCGTCGAACGCATTTTCTCGATCGCTGACTATCTGGCCCTCGAAGCAGAACCCTCACCCCACCCTCTCCCGGAAATGCCGGGAGAGGGACAATTTCAAAATGAAACGCCATCTCCGATTGCGTGAATTGACGAAAACACCGATATAATGAAAATGCCGCGGTCTATCGCTTAAAACTCGCCGCCTGGGTTGATTGATGCCTATTGAAATTCGTTGCGAATCCTGTGGAAAGCGCTACCGCGTCGAAGACCGCTTCGCCGGCAAGCGCGTGAAGTGCAGGAATTGCGAGGCCGGCATCCCCGTGCCCGCTGCCTCTGGCGACGACAGTCTGCAGGACCTCGCGGCACTCGGCGAAGCTTTGCCGGCGACGTTGGAAGATTCTGAGATATCACCGAGTCCATTGTCATCGCTTGCCGTGGGCTTGCCCCAGGAGGTTGAAGTTCCCGCCGTCCCGACGCTGCCGGCCGGGTTCGGTCCCGCACTGCACGCCGCTCGCTCGCGCGTTGGCACGCGGCGATTCAGCATGACGTCGTACCCCGGCGCCCGCGCGATCGACGTCGGCCTGCCGTGGGTTCTGGGGCTCGCCTGCCTCATCCCTACGATCTGGCAGGGCTCGCAAATCGCCTCGGCGCAAGACCCGCAGTGGATCGCCTTCACGCAGTACGGCATCATTTTTCTGCTCTTCCTGGTGCTGGTGATTCCGCTGACGCTGCGCGGCCTGCGCATGTCCGGCCAGATGCTCCACTTCGATCTGCCTAGTACCGCGCTGTGGCGTACCCTCGGCATTTTCTCGCTGCCCTTGGCGCTGGGAGCCATGTTCTACTGGCAGCTCGATTTTGATTTCAGCGGTCTGCTGCTCGGCCTGGTCGCCGGCCTGCTCGCCGCGGGTCCGCTGATTTTGTTCGTGATGCACCTGCACTGGGTGGAAGCAGCCGTCGCGTGGATGATGAGCGCCCTGTTCTTCTGCGGCGCCGCGGCGGTGACGGCGGGGGTGGCGTTTGTCGTCGGACTGATCATCGTCGCCAGCACCAACACGCCCGCGAAATTACCGACCAAAACGCTCGTGAAAGTTCCGGTCAAGCCGCCGGTTGTTGTTGCGACAACCGAGCCGGCGGAGGAAACGCCGACGACTTCGCCGACCACCGAACCGGCCGTCGCGACGACGGACCCCGGCAGCTTTTTCGGCGTATTCCCCGTGAAGCCGCCGCCACCGCCTGTCACGCAGCCGGTAATCGCGCCGCCGAAGATCGAGGTCGTGAAGATCGAGCTGTCGCCGATCGTCACGTCGGCCAAGGAGATGGATTGGCTGCCGAGCGTTGACGCTGTGCTCCGGTCGCAGGTCGGCAACACGCCGCTGGCGATCGTGACGCGCACGCCGGACCGCGAGCGCGTGCAGATCGTCAACGCCGCGCACGACGGCGTCGTCGGCGAGGTGAGCTTCAAGAAAGACCCTGCCGCCAGCGACCGCTACGTGATCAATCCAGAAGGCGACCTGGTTCTGCGAACGGTGAGCTGGCCGAAGCTGTCGGTGCAGGTTTTGTCGACCGTGCCGGGGCGCAACGGGCGGATCATTGATCTCGACGAAACGTTCGGCAACGCCACGCTCCTGGGCGTGACATCGACGGATCAACTTTTCATCCAGCGCGAGCGCGGTGGGCAACACGGAATCGAAATCTGGAACATCCGCACCGCCACGCGCGCACGGCCGCTCTCCCAGCCGGTGATCGTCGAGAACGGGCTGGCGATCAGCCCCGATGGGAAGTACATCGCCGTCGCGACCAAAATCGACGGCCAGGCGATGGTGCAACTGACCAACAGCGCCGGCGGAGTGAAGCGAATCCCGATCAAACGGCTGGACAGCAAATGGCCGCTCGAGCCGGTGGCGATCACGTTCTCGCCCGACTCTTCGCGCCTCGCGATTTGCTTCGAGCACGACAGCGGCCTGCTGATCGTCGCCTGGAGCACCGCCGGTGCGTCACAGTTGTACGAGCAAATCTACCTTCCCGGCACGCTGACAATCCCGCCGCGCGACCAATTCAAGGGCCGGGCGCTCGATTGGGTCGGCGAAGACGCCAGCTCGTGGCTCCTCTACGGCCGACTCGTGATCGACCCGCAAAGCGGCAACACGCTGGGCAACCTCGGCGTGGCGAATGTCGTGAAGCAACAGGTGATCGATGGGAAAAATGTCGATCTGGAAACGACGTTAGTCGCGGGTGGGAAGCGGATCGTTCATGTGGAGTTGAATACGGATCTGCTGACGAAATCCCGCATCGCCGCGACGCAGCCGGTGAAATGAATTGCTGCCTATTGTCTCAGTCTTTCACATAGTCGATAAATTCACAAGAGTCCGGGTCGCCGTAGTAAGTCCACAGGACCAGTTTTCCGTCTTCTTGGGCAAAACTCATTTGTTCTCTCCGCGTCCAGTCGACATCGAGGCAATTCGTTCGCTTCGTTTCATTGTCAATGGCGACGTCATGCTTGAGCGTCCACTTGCCTGACGTTGTAATGAAATTGCCGCCCTGGAATTCCGGAAGTACAGATGCAAAGGTGAGCGATCCATCCGCAGCAAAGGTGATGGTGTAAGTCTCGTTGGCGCCGGGCTTGTAGCCGTCTCGCTTCAGCATCGCGAGGCTTTTGGAGGTCATGGGCCACGTTCCCACTACCTCGGGGTTGGTGACCTTCTTATCGGTGTGGCGGTCACACCCACAGACGAGACATGCAAGTATTCCGATGATGGAGATGGCAAGGTGACGCATAGCGCGACTCCGTTCAGTGGTCGGGCTGCCGGATAGTTCATTCCACTCACTTCAGCGAATTCATCACCATCCCCGTCGCGAGTTTTGGATAGAAATATGTGCTCTTTTGCGGCATGACTTCGCCGAACTTGGCCAGTTCTTCCAACGCGTGCAGCGGGGTGGATTTGAGCAGCAGGGCGAGCTGGAACTGGCCGCCGTCGACTTGCGGGAGCACCGTGTTGGAGTCGGCGGTGTACCCTTTGGTCAGTTCCTTGCCGCCGGCGAATTTGGGTTGGAGGATTTCGTCGAGCAGGTAGCGCTGGAGGATGGCGACATCCAGGCGGCGCCAGGCTTCGGATTTGCTCGGTTCGAGCGTTTTGAGGACGTCGAGATTCTTCAGTTTCAGCGTGAAAAACTTCTTCGTCTTGCCGTCGTAAAGGCCGAACGTGTGCTGCTCGAAGGTTTTGAGTCGGCCGGCCAGGTCGGCGGCACGGTCGGGGCCTAAGAGGGTTTCGGTAATTTCAAAATTCTCGCCGATGGCGGTTTTGAACGCGGCCGGGTCGAAATTCGTCAGGCCGCCGATGAGGCGGTGCGTCGGCAGGATGATCAAGCCGTCGTCCTGCATCGCGACGAGCACGAACATGCAGTAATTGGCCGGGTGATTCACAGGCAGCGGGCCGCCGTTGCGGGTTTCCAGGTCGCGCTGGTATTGCAGCGCCGTGGTGTAGCGGTGATGGCCGTCGGCGATGTAGATCGGGCGGTGCTTCATCAGGTCGATGGCCTCGGTCTCCACGTGTGAGTCGGTGACGGACCAGAGGTCGTTCTTCACGCCGTCAAGCGTGGCGGTCTGCTCGGGCTTGATGAGATTTTTGAACAGGGCGGCCGTGACTTCGTTTTTGTCGTCGGAGTAAAGCCCGAAGATCGGCGAAAGCTGCAGGCCGGTGTAGTGCATGAGCTTCAGGCGGTCTTCGATCGGCCCGGCATGGGTTTTTTCGTGCGGCATGACGTCGACGCCGAACGGCGTGAGCTTCACCAGCGCGATGAACCCGCGCCGGTGGTGCGTGCGCCCGCCGAGGTCGTACGTCTGCATGTACGGGTAGAAGGCGGCCCGCGCGTCCTTCTTCAACACGCCGGACTTCATCCATACTTCGATGGTGGCGTTGGCCCTAATGTAAACTTCGTCCGGCCCGAGCGACTTGGGCGGCATGAACGGCAGATCGACCGTGACGATATTGTGCGCGTGCTTGGCCTGCAGGGCGGCCTTCTGCGGCTCGTCGAGCACGTCGTACGGCGGGGCGATGTGGCTGGATAAATCCGGAACCTTGGCGCGATCGAATCGAATCCCGGCGAACGGACGAATCTGGGCCACGCATTCTCCTTAATTTGAACCATCGCAAGATAGATCGCCGGTGGCGTGCGGGCAAGGGGAGAGGAAAATGCAGAATGCAGAATGCAGATTGCAGAATGAAGAACAGGTCCGCGGGTGTTTCTCCTCATTCTGCATTCTGCATTCTGACTTCTGCATTTCCCATAGACGTTCGCCCGCTTTTTACGCTACGATTCAACGATCTATGCGTGTGATTCTCGCAAATCCTCGCGGATTTTGTGCCGGTGTGAACATGGCGATCGAAGTCGTCGATGAAGCGCTGCGCATCCAGGGCCCGCCCATCTATGTGTATCACGAAATCGTGCATAACCGGCACGTAGTGGAAGGGTTTAAGGGTCGCGGCGTGACGTTCGTGAATGACGTCGCCGAAGTGCCGGCCGGCGGGACGCTGGTGTACAGCGCCCACGGGATTTCGCCGGCCGTCCGGGCTCAGGCGAAGGCTCGCAACCTCAAGGAGATCGACGCCACCTGCCCGCTGGTCACCAAGGTGCATTTGGAGGTCGTCCGCTTTGCCAAGCGTGGCGATACGGTCGTCTTCATCGGCCATCGCAATCACGATGAGGCCGTCGGCACGGTCGGGGAAGCGCCGGAGCACATAGTGGTGGTGGAGTCGCCGGAGGAAGTGGAAAAGCTGGAAGTGGCCGACCCGAATCGGCTTTCGTTCGTCACGCAGACGACGCTGTCGGTTTCCGATGCCGATCGGATCATCGCCGCGCTGAAGAAGCGTTTCCCGAACATCAAAGCCCCGCCGAAGGACGACATCTGCTACGCCACCACCAACCGCCAGAACGCGGTGACGGAATTCTCCCGCGAGGTGGATCTGGTGCTGGTAGTCGGCAGTAAGAACAGCAGCAACAGCCAGCGGCTGGTCGACCGCGCGATCGAGGCCGGCAAGCCGGCGTATCTGATTGACGATCAATCCGAGCTGAAGCCTGAGTGGTTCGCCGGTAAAAATGCCGTGCTGGTGACGGCCGGCGCGTCGGCCCCGGAGCACCTGATCGATCAATTGCTCGAGCGTCTGCGCTACGAGTTCGGCGGCGTGGTCGAGACGCGGACGCTCGTCGAAGAAGACGTGAGCTTTGCGCTGCCGACCTCGCTCAAGAGCCTGGCAGTGTTGAAATAATTTATCGGACGAGACATTCGACACAGAGTCACAGAGACACAGAGGAAAACACCGAGAATCTGATATTTCTCGGTGAAACACTCTGTGCCTCCGTGCCTCGGTGTCGTATTCTCCCCCGACTAAGGAAGGACACAGCATGAAGGGAATTTTACTAGCCGGCGGAGCCGGAACGCGGCTTTATCCGCTCACGACGTGCATCAGCAAGCAGCTGCTGCCTGTCTACGATAAGCCGACGATTTATTACCCGCTGTCGGTGCTGATGCTGGCCGGGATCAAAGAGATCCTGGTGATCAGCACGCCGCGAGATTTGCCGATGATTGAAATGCTCCTCGGCAGCGGCGAAGACCTCGGCCTTTCGCTCTCGTACAAAGTTCAACCCGAGCCGAAGGGAATCGCGCAGGCGTTCACCATCGGCGCGGAGTTCGTCGGCAACTCGCCGGTCTGCCTCATCCTCGGCGACAACATTTTTTACGGCCATGAAGTCACCGACCTGCTCGAAGTGTCGGCCAAGCTCACCAAGGGGTCGCACGTGTTCGCGTACAAGGTAAAAGACCCCGAGCGCTACGGCGTGGTGGAATTCGACAAGCAGTTCAAAGCCATCAGCATCGAAGAAAAACCCAAGCAACCCAAGAGCAACTGGGCCGTCACTGGGTTGTACTTTTATGACGCGGATGTGGTGACGATCGCGCAGAACCTCAAGCCCAGCGCCCGCGGCGAGCTTGAAATCACCGACGTGAATAAGGCGTACCTAGCCCGCGGCGATCTGCACATCCAGCCGATGGGCCGGGGCGTGGCGTGGCTGGATACCGGCACGTACGACTCGCTCCTCTCCAGCAGCCAGTTCGTGCAAACGCTCGAAGAGCGGCAGGGCCTGAAGGTGGCGTGCATCGAAGAAATCGCGTTCAGCAAAGGCTTCATCAACGAGGCGGGCCTGCAGAAACTGGTCGATAAGGCCGGCAAGAGCGAATACGGCAACTACCTCCGCCGGGTGCTGAGCGAGGCGAAGGCGTAGCGCGTCGGCTCGCGCAATTCGATGCGGATCATTTTGAAATCCGTCGCACGGGCGGCTCGCCCGTGTTTCGGATTTTTGAAACAGAACATGGGCGAGCCGCCCATGCGACGGATAAAAAATTCAATTCAATCTGGCATCCCCAATTCTTCGATGCAATCCGGCCACACCATTCTGCTTCGCTCGAGTTGGCAGACCGTCAATATCGGCGATATCGCTCACACGCCGGGCATGCTCGCGCTGATCGAAAAGCACCTGCCGGGATCACGCGTGATTCTCTGGTACAGCGCGGTCCATCGCGGTGTGGCGGCGATGCTTCGAAAGCGATTCCCCACGCTCCGCTTCGTTCCGGCTGGGGTCGCGAATCAATCCGGTCCGGCGGACCTATCGCCCGAACAGGCGATGGCGGAGGCGGATCTATTGCTGCACGGATCAGGCCCGGCGCTGGCGGGCGCGAACGAAGTGCGGCAGTGGGTCGAGCAGACGCGCAAGCCGTGGGGCGCGATCGGCGTGACGCTGCAGGCGCCCACCGAGCAGACGGCGGCGCTGCTTTCAACGGCGACGTTTTTGTTCACGCGCGAGACGCATTCCATCGATCACGTCAAAAATGCCGGCGTTGCGACGGCGGCCACCTTCGCGCCGGATGCCACCTTCGCCTGCGAAGTTCGCGACGACGCGTCGGCCGACGCATTCCTTCGCGAGGCGGGACTGGCCGGTGAAAAATTTATTTGCGTCATCCCGCGACTGCGCCGTACGCCGTACTATCGCATTCACCCGAGTGATCTTTGGACGCCGGCCCGGATCACCGAGTTGGATGCGCACAATGCGCGCCATGTCGAGGCCGATCATGCGAAGCTGCGAGAGGTCATCATCCGCTACGTCCGCTCGACCGGCCGGCGGGTGCTGCTCTGCTCGGAGATGGAGTACCAGGTCGCGTTGCAGCGGCCGTTGTTGCTCGATCCATTGCCTGCCGATGTGAAGCGAAATGTCATCAGCCGCAATCGATATTGGCTGACCGATGAGGCGACATCCGTCCACCGTCATGCGGAAGCTCTGATCGGCTGCGAGTGCCACTCGCCGATTTTGTGTGCAGCCAACGGCGTCACCGGCTTCTACGTCCGGCAGCCGGAGGATACGATCAAGGGCCAGATGTATTACGACCTGGGCCTGAGCGACCGGATCGCCGAGATCGAGCAGACCGACGGCCCGGCGCTGGCGGACCGATTTATGAAGCTGATCGACAATCCGCCGGCGGCGCAGCAGACTCTCGCCGAGGCGATGACCAAAGCCCGTGGGTTATTGGCGGACGCAATGAATGCTGTTCGGAACGTTTGCGAGGCAACGCAATGACCATCGGAATCCAGCACGTGCAGATCACCATCGCGCCCGGCCAGGAGGCCAGCTCGCGCACGTTTTATCTCGACCTGCTGGGCCTGAAGGAATTCACCGACCCGTTCAATGCCAAAGGCGGCTTCTGGGCCAAAGCCGGCGAGCAGGAAGTGCATATCCGCGTCGAAAAGGATATCGAAGGCAGCCGGACCAATGCCCACACGGCATTTATCGTAAACGATTTGTCGGCGTTGCAGGCCGACCTCGAAGAACGTGGATTCACGATTTTTCCGCAGCCGAAGATTGTCGGGTTCGAGCGTTTCCATACACTCGACCCGAGCGGGAATCGGATTGAACTGATGCAAAGGGAATGAATGCGACACAGAGCCACTGAGACACAGAGAAGGACACAAGGAAATTCTAATTGTCTTTCTGCCTTTCTCTGTGCCTCGGTGCCTCCGTGTCGCATTCGAGATTGAAAAGGTAAAAAGCAATGCGAACGCTTCTAGTCACCGGCGCGGCCGGGTTTATTGGGTCGAATTTTGTTCGGATGCTCGCTCAGCGCGGCGAGAAGGTGAAGCTCGTCGCCTTCGATAAGCTCACGTACGCCGGTAATCTCGCGAACATCAACGACTTACTCAGCGATCAGGTCGTGTTCATCAAAGGCGACATCTGCGACCCCGCGGCAGTCACTAAGGCGATCGACGATCACCAGGTGACCGAGATCGTCCACTTCGCGGCGGAGTCGCACGTCGATCGCAGCATTCTCGGGTCCGGGCCGTTCGTGCTGGCGAATGTCATCGGCACGCAGGTGCTGCTCGATATCGCCAAGGCGAAAAAGATCGAGAAATTCCTCTACGTCAGCACCGACGAAGTCTACGGCACGCTGCCGGAGGATCAGCCGGACGTGAAGTTCACGGAAGAAACGCCGATCCAGCCGAACTCGCCGTACTCCGCCAGCAAAGCCGGCGGCGATTGCCTCGTTCGCAGCTACTTTCATACGTTCAACATGCCGCTGCTGACGACGCGGTGCAGCAACAACTACGGGCCGTACCATTTCCCGGAGAAGTTGATCCCGCTCTTCGTCACCAACCTGATGGAAGACAAGCAAGTCCCACTCTACGGCGACGGCAAGAACGTGCGAGATTGGCTGTACGTCGAAGACCACTGCGACGCGATCTACACGGTGCTCAACAAGGGCAAGTTCGGCGAGGCGTACAACGTCGGCGGGAATAATGAGATGACCAATCGGCAGATCACCGAGATCATTCTCAAGGCCATGGACAAGCCGTGGGACAAGTACGTGAAGTACGTCCAAGATCGCCCCGGCCACGACCGGCGGTACGCCATCGACGCCGGCAAGATCAAGCGCGAGCTGGGCTGGGAGCCGAAGTACCGCTTCGAGCAGGCGATCAAGACGACCATTCAATGGTACCGCGACCACGAATCATGGTGGCGGGACATCAAGAGTGGTGAATATCTCAAATATTACGAAACTCAGTACGCGAACCGGTAAGATGCCGCCTGATGAAGCGGTTCCTGATCGGCATTTACGCGGGCTGCACTCTGCTGTCGCTCCTGGCATCACCGGCGCCGGCGAACGAAGCTGTGGTGGCCATCCGTGTCGTCGATTGCGATGCGCCGGTACAGAGCCACAAGCGTGGCATCTGCGAGAACAAACTTAGCGCCGAAGATTTTACAGCGCTGGCGCCCGGCGTCTCGTGGTACTACAACTGGCATTTCGAAACGAAAGAAGTTCCGCCGGCCGATGCGAAGATGGATTTCGTGCCCATGGTCTGGGGCGATACCGACGAGCGCCTTCGCGGGTTCGAAAAATATCTCGTCGCCGGCCACAAACCGCGCGCGGTGCTCGCGATCAATGAGCCGAATCTGAAGGGCCAGGCCTTCATCACCCCCGAGAAATCAGCGGCCCTTTACCTCAAGATCAAAGCGATCGCCGATCCTTACAAGATCCCCGTTGTCGGTCCGAACATGGCGCTCGGCTCGCCGGCGAACCAAAGCATTTCCGCGGCCGATCCGATCGAGAAAAAGAACGTCACCTACACGTTCATGGTCCCGTACTTGAAGGCGTTCAATCATTACATCGGCGACGATTCCAAAATCGGAGCTTTAGGCATACACGGGTACGGAAATTTCGGGGAACTGGACTGGATGAGCGGCCTGCTCAGCAAGGAGTTCGGCAAGCCGGTTTGGGTGACCGAATACGCCTGGTGGAAAGCGCCGAGCGACGCCGAGGAATTGAAGTACCTCGTCCAATCCACCGATCTGCTCGAGCGCCTGCCGATGGTGCACGCGTACGCATGGTTCAAGGATCGCGTCGAAGGCAACAAGCGCATCAGCCTCCTGGAGAAAGAGCCCGGCAAGCTCACCGCCATCGGCAAAGCTTACGTCACTCTGCCGGTGCACGATGCTGATATTTACTATCGCCTCCCCGGCAAGCTTTCGGCGGGGCGATACGTGCGGCAGAGTCGCATGCAGATGAACCCGACCGACGACGCCGGCGGATTCATCGACATGACGGCCCAGAAAGAATCGGCGTGGTGCGATTACAACGTGCAGGTTCAAACGCCCGGCCTCTGGAAAGTGAGCATCCGCACCAAGGGCAAGGAGGGCGATATCTCCATTTCAAAAGACGGACAGTCGCTCGCTACAGAAAAAATCCCAGCGGGGAACTGGCAGACTATTTCAACCAAGGTACAACTAGGCAAAGGCTCGCAGTCGCTGCACATCGCCTGCACGCAGGCCGGCCAGGTCATCGAGTGGATCGAGTTTTCTGAACCATGAATCAATCTCCCGCACAGTTGTACGATTCAGTCCTGATCACCGGCGGCGGGGGAATGCTGGCCGCAGCACTCAAGGCGGCGCTGCTCCATCGCGGAATTTCCGCGCACTGCCCGCCGCGGGCGACGCTGGATATCACTCGGGAAGATTCTCTTCAAAAAACTTTCGCCTCACTTCTCCCCACGCTCGTGCTGAACTGCGCTGCGTACACCAAGGTCGATCTGGCGGAGAAAGAATCCGCCGCCGCTGATGTGATCAACGGCTTGGCCGTCGGGTCGCTCGCGAAAATTTGCCGAGAGAGCGGGGCGGCGATGGTTCACTTCAGCACGGATTACGTGTTCGACGGCACGCTCGCACGGCCCCTGCAGCCGACGGATCCCGTCGGTCCGCGAAGTGCGTATGGCCGGTCGAAATTGCTCGGCGAGAAGTTGCTGCAAGAGAATGCTCCCGCTCGCTGGCTGATCCTCCGAACCGCCTGGCTTTACGGCCGCGGCGGGCCGTGCTTTCCGGCGACGATGGTCAACGCCGCCCGCGCCGGGAAGACACTCAAGGTGGTGCAGGACCAGGTCGGCTCGCCCACGTACACCGTCGACCTCGCCGCGGCCACGCTCGATCTGCTCGACGCCGGTGCGAATGGCGTCTATCACGTCGCCAACGCCGGCCAGACGAACTGGCGTGAATTTGCCGCGGCCGTGCTGGTTGAGTTCGGAATTAACGCCGAGGTCGCCGGCATACGCAGTAGCGATTGGAAGGCCCTCCGCCCCGAGTCCGCCGACCGCCCGAGTTGCAGCGTTTTCGACCTTTCCCCGTTAGAACTATTGCTCAAGAAGCCGATGCCCGATTGGCGTGATGCTTTGACGCGATATCATCGCGAAGTGGAGTCGGTGGGGTCGTTTTAGGCGACTGTTTTTGTTCACTTCGTTCACCGCTGAAGGTCGGTTTGGGTTCTGTCTGTAACGATTAGTCTGCGCCTTTCGTTCCATCCGGATTTTTGCACTTTCTTTGGTTTTATACGCTATAATGAGCATTCTTCCAACTTCAGGTGCTTTATGCGTTGGGTCATTTTATTCGCGGCGACTGGTCTGATGGCCGGCTGTCAGGCTGCCGATCCATCGGTCACTCCGTATAACGCGGCGACGGTAAAACTGGTGGCTGAAACCGCGCCCGTGGAATTGCCGACGACTCGCCCGGCGGTGATCGGAACGATCTCGCTCCGCGGCGACGTTCAACACGCCGGCCCGCGCGATCTTCGCGGCGGCGAGCGGATCAGCGATATCCTCCACACCGCTTCATTCGCTACGCCCGTGAACAAATTGACGGTCGTCCTCGTCCGCCGTTGCCCCGAAGGCACGACCAGCGAAATGATCGACGTCGGCCAGAATCTCACCGTGCTCGATTTGGCGCGTAATTACGAATTGCGTGACGGCGATGAATTGGTGGTGTCGATTGCGCCGCCGATGCCCGAAGGCCTCACCCGGCCGCTCGCCTCGGACATGCCGGCTACGCCGACGCATTGATTCGGATTTACCACGAGAAAACTTAATGACCGGGTTGCGTGGTCGGCGCCTTCGACATGACAGGCACCGTCGTAGGCACCGTCTTTGACTGGGTCGTCGGCTGCATGCTCGGCGCCGTCGTTGACTGCGTGGTGGGCAACAGGTCGGGCGTCATCGCCGGCCCGCCGAATGAGCCGAAGAAGTACGGTTCGCGCGCCGATTTGATCGTGGTGAGGTGCAACTGCGCGACGAGCGTGAATGCCGCCGGCGTCGCGGTATCGTCGACGAGGGTTTGGTAGTCCTTGATCGCCGCGTCAAAATACCCGCGGTTTTCCGCGATCGCGCCGAGTCCGAGTCGGGCGGATGCACGCGAGATCGGCTGGTTGGCGTAATCCTTCAGCACCTGGTCGTACGACGACTGGGCTTCTTCGAGATATGCTTCCGCCGGTTTGGGGGTCGCAAGCGTCGGCTGCGTGGTAGCGCCGGGCAGGGCGGGAAAATTCGCAATGATCCAGTTCAAATCGCCGCGGGCCACCAGCGCCTCGGACCGGATGGTAGGCTCCTTGGCACTTTCGAGCAGTTGATCAATCAACTTTTCGACCTCTAGGTATTTGCTGTCGCGGAAGCTGGCCAGCTGCTCCATACTGGCGCCGCGCGGGATATCCATCGTTCGGAACTCCGCCAATCGCATCTGAACATCGGACAACAGCCCCATTTCATTCGCCTTGGCCTGAGCGGCGGCGTTTAGGCGGAAACGGACCAGCAGAAAAACCGACAGACCGATGATCAATGGGATCAGGACCAGGTTGGCATACTTCTGCCATGGGGTGGTCATCTCGAGTGGAACGGCCTTGCTCTTGCCAGAATGTTTGCCCGCGGATTCTTTCATGGGAGGGGGAGTGTAATGGGCGTGGGGTCTGGGGTCTAGTATTGGAGCATTGGCCGTCTTGTTCGACGTTCCGCCCTTTTTGCGAAGGAAGGCGAACGTCGAACATCGAACGTCGAACGCCGAACTTCGAATGGGTTTCTGCCGAGCAAACATCGCACACCCAACGCTCGCCGCTATTCGATGTTCGGCGTTCGATGTTGGATGTTCGATGTTCGCATTGGTCCGCACATTTCTATTCCAGCGTGAACCACTGAACTTCCACGCGGCGGTTCTTGTCCGAATCCGTGCCGGCGGGTTCTTCCCAGCCTCGGCCGACGGCTTCGAGGCGTTCGGGGTCGAGCTTATAAAGCTCGGCCAGCTTCGTTTTCACTTCGACGGCGCGTTCCTTGGAAAGCTGCATCGCCTTGAGCGCCATCTGGCGGACCAGCGGCTCGCCGCCGTCGTGGCGGAAGGTTTCGATGCGGGCGTTATCCACGTGCCCGCGAAGCATGACCAGGCTGCCGGGGCTGACTTTGAGCAGCTTGCTGATCGACTCGAGGTTGGCGAGGTTGTCCTTGTTGTTCATGTCGAGCTTGGCGCTATTGGGCTCAAAGAGGAAGCGAATGTCCTTGGTCAGCAGCGGATCGCCTTCCACGCCTGACGGTGCGCCGGCTGACTTGATCGGGGCGATCGCGATTTTCTGCCCGGCGAACTTGCCGGACTTGTCGAGCGTGTCGAGGAAACGCGTGTCGACGAATCGGTCGCCGTCGGCGGGGTTGCGGATAATCTCCGGCCCGTACGCCAGATTAGCCGACTGGAAAATCCCGCCGAAGCTGCCGGCGGAGTCGATCGCGCCGCTGAAGAACGCGAGGTTCTCAGGCAGGTTCGCCAAGTGAACCTTCGCCAGTTCCTGCTTGGTCTGGGCTTTGTCCCACTTGAAGGCTTTGCCGATCACGTCGAGGTAGGCGTCGGGGTTGTCGCGGACCAAGCGGTTGCCTTCGAGCAAACCTTCGACGAGCCCGGCCAACATGTCCTGGTGAGCTTGCGCGAATCCCTTATTCACCACGAGAATGTCGGCGATGATCAGCAGGTTGCGATTGGTGGTGAGGATGTTGGCCTTCCCGCCCGCGCCATCGGCCACCTCGTTGGTCTTGGGCGCCCAAGTCACGCAGCCCGCCAGGCGAGTGCGGCCGGCCTTCAGGTCGCGGAGAAAGATGTCGCCGGCGCCGAACGCGTCGGCACAGTAGACGAGGTTGATCTTGTCCGGATCAGTCTTGGCCGCCAGATCAGGAAGCATGTTCACGCCGATGCCGGCCTCCTGCGCCAGGTAGCGGATGAAGAAATCCGCTTCGGTGAACTGCTCAGTCGAAAGCACTTTGCCCTTGAGCTGGTTGATGCGTTTGATGTCCGACCGCACCACGATCCCGTCGGCCCCGCGGCTGTAGCCGATCTGCGCGGGAACGACCACCTGGAACTGCTTGCCGTACACCGCCAGCACGTCGGTGGTGGTGGCCGACGCGGCGATCTTCCCGCTGTTGAGCGACGACCAGCTCGATTCCTCGCTCAGGGTCAGCTTCACTTTGAAGCCGAATTTCTTGAAGAAGTACGACTGCTCGCTCGGTTCAAGCCCACCGTTCGCCGCGATCAGCCCGCCGTATCCGGCGTATTCGGATAGCTCGATGACGACCGTATTGTCCTTCACTTCAAACGCCGCGGCGGCCTTGAGTCGGGGGATGTCGGTGCGGGTTTCCACCAGCTCGGTATCCGCCGCCATCCCGCCCACGCCGCTGTCTTTCTTCTGCCCGAACGCGAGGACCGTCGAGAGCAGCAGGGCGAATGCGAACGCGATTTTGGAAAACGTGGTGTTCATAGAAATGTTCCTGTGCCGAACTGAATTTCCGGGCATTTACTCCTTCTCCCGGTATTCCGGGAGAAGGTTGGGATGAGGGTTCTGTCGCGATCCCGAATTAATTTGACTGCCGAAGCAGAGCCCTCACCCTTCCCCCTCCCGGAATGCCGGGAGAGGAACAAGATCGTCACTTCATCAACGAATCGATATCGACGCGCGACGTCTTGGCTACGCTCGACAACTGCGGGGCCTGGTCCTCGCTCATCTGGCTCAACGCCGCCGACATCGAGGCGAGTTTCGTTTCGTTCTTGCGTAGCGAATCCAGCTCGGCCATGCCCTGGTTGAGCTTTACGCGCTCGAGATCGAGGGCCAGCTTCTCGCGCATGTCGCTGAGCTTTCGCAAGTCGTCTTGGTACGCCAGGGCCGAGTCGTCCATCTTTTTCAGCGAGCTGACGTAGGCGTCGGCGAGCGGTTGGCGGTCGTCGAGCCAGGTTTGAGTCTGGGCGAGAATGTCCTGCGCCTTAACGCGCTCGAACGTGCGACCCGCCATACGCACCGGCCATCGGTCTTCGTCCTCGGCCTTGTTGTACGCGGTCTGCAATCGCGAACGGAAGTTCACGACTTCCTGCATCTTGTCGGCCAACGCCTGTTGGCGGTTGACCACGTCCTGTCGGGTTGCGTTGAGCGTCGCCAGACGGCGTTCGCGCTCGGCCGTCTGCTGCTGCATCTGCTGGTCGGACCAGGCGAGGTAAGACTGCGGTTCCTTTGCGATCTCCTCCGGCGTCCACTGCTTTTTGGGGTTTAACGGCACAGCCGGAACCGCCGGATGCGCGTTCACCGCGACCCGTCGGGTGTAAACGTACAACCCGCCAACGCCCACGGCGGCAAGCATGAGGATGACCAGAAAAGTCTTCATCTAGCAAATTCTCTCTTGTCGCATGGGCTACGAGCCCATGCTTTTCGCAAAACATGGGCTAGTAGCCCATGCGACGAAATTTAGTTCAAAGCGGCCCGCGTCGTTTCCAGCGCGGGCCGCGGATTTCATCACGTTACTTCGAACTGTTCGCCAGGATCTTGTCGAACTCGGTGTTGTCGACCTGCTTGGACGACTGGGCGGCCAGTTGGTCGAGCGAAATCGTCTGCTGCTTGTTCTCCGCGGCAATGCCGGCAGTAGCCTGGACGACTGATTGCATCGACGCCAGCTTCTTGCTCAGGTCGTCGGTGATCGCCTGCAGCTTAAGCGTCTCGCGATTGACCCCGATCTCTGCCAGCTGCTCGCGTGCCTTGGTTTCGGCGTCGTCGATCTTGCCGGTCTGCGCCTCGAGCTTCGACATAGCGAGGTCGATCTGATCGGCCAGGCCCTGCTGCTGGTTGACCTGCTTCTGGAGCGAGACGACGTTAACTTGCACCCAGTTTTTGTCGTGCGGCTGCCCGTTATAAGAGGCCGGCCAAACGTTGGCGGCGTCGGCATCTTTATAGACCTGCAGAAGTTCGTTGACCGCCTTCTTACCGACGGCCACCTTGTTCTTGGCTTCGGCGCCTTTGCTCGTCAGGTCAGCCTTGCTCATGGCAATGGCGATCCGGCTGGCCTTGAGGCTGTCGAGGGCCTTGCTTGTCTCGGCTTCGACGTAGTTCAGGTAGTTGACCGGATCCTTGGCGATGTTTTCCGGCGTCCAGGTCGTTCCCTGGCGAATGCCGGCGTCGACCTTGGTACGGAAGACGTCGCTGGCCAAGTACCAACCCACGCCGCCAACCACCACCACTGCCAAAACGGCGACCAACGCGGTCGTGGTCGACCCCTTGTGACGTGCAATGTTCATTTCGATCTCCTTATTCAGAGCCCCGGCTTCCGGCCGATGGTTTTCCCGGTTCTTACGCGGGATGCAAAAATCATATCGGCAGGGCGTTGGGTCGCAAGGCAACAACGTTTATAAAGCGTGGGGATTTTGATAAGGAAAAGGGGGTTTGGGCGAGGACTTAGGACTAAGGACTTAGGACTTAGTGAAGCGGCGAATTTGCTAAGTCCTAAGTCCTCCGTCCTAATTCCTTCAACCGGCCCAAAGCCGATTTATCCGGACTGTCCGCTTCCGGGCTAAATCTTGACTAGTTTGACCGGCAGTTTTACGATCCCGATTCGCCTGTTCTCGCCGATAAGAGATGGCGTTTGCTGATTGATCCTGATTGAGGCAGCGTCGGCGCTTTGTAGAGAGGGCGCCGAAAGCCCGAGTCCTTCCACCTTGGAGGCCCGCACCATGATGCGAATGCCCCGTTTCGTCCCCGTTTGTGTGATCGCCTGCGCGGCCGCCGTGCCGTTGCTTAACGCCTCTTCCCTTTACGCACAGAATGCGACTCCCGCCGCCTCGGCGGCTACGTCGCCGAAGGTCGACCCGCAACTGCGGACCGACACCGAAAATTTCTGGCACTACGGCAAGATCGGTAAATACGATCTCTCCGTCGACGCGGCCAACAAGATTCTCAATTCCGGCAAAGACCCGGTCGAAATCCTCAAGGCCTTTGAGGCCGTCTCCGAAGACGCCAAGGACAAGGTCGACGTCTGGATGCTCCGTTGGCAGGGCGTGGACAAGATGAAGGACGTGACGGCCAAGCTCATCTCAACGCTCGATGAAGGCCGCCGTACCCGCCGCGCTGATCCGGCCTGGATCGACGCCAACATCAAGGCGCTCTCGGTCAACCAGCGCTCGTACCTGCTCGCCTTGGAGCGTCTGCGCGACAGCGGCGAACTGGCCATCCCGCAGATGATCGATTACCTGCGCGACACCACTCACCCGGAATACCACGGCTCCATCCGCGCCGCGATGAAGGACATGGGGCAGCTCGGCCTGAACCCGCTGGTGGCCGCCGTCGATATGAAAGACAGCGCGGCCCTGATCTCCGTGATCAACACGATTTCTGAAATCGGTTACGCCTCGACCGTGCCGTACCTGGCGAAGCTGGCGCAGACTAGCGACAGCGATAACATTCGCACCGCCGCGAAAAACGCCCTTGAAAAAATGGGCGCCCCCAACGCCGCCACCACCAGCGCCGGAGACCAGTTCTTCGATCTGGCCGAGAGCTTTTACTACGGCAAGGCCGCCATTAAAGTCGACCCGCGGAATGTCGAAGCGAACGTCTGGATCTGGGACGACACCAAGGGACTGCAGCGCACGAAAATCCCCCCGGCGATCTTCAACGACGTGATGGCCATGCGTTCGGCCAAGACCGCCATGAAGCTCGGCACGACCAAAGATGCGCTGAGCATGTGGCTCGCCGCAAACTACAAGCGCGAAGTGGATTTGGCCGGCGGAAAAGACGCGACCACGCCCGACGGCACGCCGTCGGCGCACTTCTTCGGCGTCGCGGCAGGTACGCAGTACTTGAATGCGGCCCTGGCTCGCTCGCTGGCTGACGGCGACGCTCCGGTTTCGCTCAAGGTCGTGAAATCCCTGCAGGAAATCGTCGGGCGGAGCAATCTGCTCTCCGGTCCGCACGGCGATGCACTGAGCGACGCGTTGCGATTCAACGACCGGCAGGTTCGCTTCGAGGCCGCCTTCGCGGTCGCCGCGGCGCTGCCGAATAATCCGTTCGCGGCGCAGGACCGTGTCGTCCCGCTGATGGCGGAGGCAATTCACCAGACCGGACAGCCCGGCGTGCTGATTTTGTTCCCGTCCAATGCCGTCAATGCGAAGGTGGAGGAACTCAAAGGCGCCGGCTACAACGTGATCGGCTCCGGCAACGCCGAAGGCGCGATCGCCGCCGCGGCACAGTTGCCGTCGGTGGACGCCGTCGTCGCTTCCGACGAAGTCGCCCCCGGCGAGATTTCCAATCTGCTCGAAGCGATGGCCAAATCGCCGCGCATGGAGCGGTCGGCCAAGGTCATCGTGAGCAAGACCATTACGGCGTCGATCGATCCGACGATCGTCTACACGCCCGCGAGCGATGCGACCGGCCTTAAGCCCGTCATCGAAGCCGCCCGCGCTAAGACCGGCGGGGTGCCGATGGACGAAAAAATCGCGACTGATTTCGCCCTTCGATCGGCCGATCTGCTGGCCAAGCTTGCCATCAACGGCAACAAGGTGCTGGACGTGGCTTCGGCGCAGCCTTCGCTGATTGCCTCGCTCGAAGACTCGCGCCCGAACGTGGTGAAGGCCGTCGGCGGGGTGCTGGCGCTGCTCAACGATAAGCAGGTCCAGACCGCGCTGGTCACCAAGGCCGGCGACGAAAAAGCCCCTGAAGAAGTGAAGATTGCTCTCTTCAAGGCGTTGGCCACCAATGCCAAGAACAACGGCAATCAACTCGAGCCCGACACGCTGGCGATCGTACAGAAGGCCGTCGCCAGTGGCGCGAGCCTCGAAGTCCGCTCGGCGGCGGCGGAAGCGCGCGGAGCGCTCAACCTGCCCGTCGATCAGGCAAAAACGCTGATCATGGGCAATTGATCGAATCGGCTAGATGAATCCAATCGCCGGGCCGATCGCCAGATCGGCCCGGCTTTTTTATTGTCACAGATGCTGGGAATCAATGAACGCGGAGAAGCGGAGAGAGGGAGAAGAGCAGAAATCTAATGCGTCGGTCAGTTTGAGTTCCAATCCGTCAGATTCAACCGGACCCGCTGCTGCAATTTGAAATATTTTCTTCTCCGAACCTCCGCGTCTCCGCGTTCATCCCCTCTGCGAGCAGCGACACATACAATGCCAGGGAAGGCCATGTCCACCGCACCCGTTCTCGACTACACCCTCCATCCACCCCGGCCGGCGAACTTGGCGAGAGTTCTGCTCGCGCTCTCCTTGCCGGTGTTCGTCGAGAACATGCTTCACATGTTCGTCGGATTGACCGACACGTATCTGGCCAATCACCTGCCCACCGGTGCACCCGCGGCCACGGCGGCGGTGGGAACGATCACCTACTTCCTCTGGTTCATCGGCCTGATCTCCGGCGCGATCGGCTCGGGCAGCACGGCGTTAATCGCCCGCGCGGTAGGAAAGAAGCACCGGTCGCTGGCCAACAGCGTTACTGGGCAATCCGTCATGCTCTCGCTGGTAATTGGCACGCTGATCGGCGCGGCGATGCTGCTGCTGGCTTCGCCGATCGCGAAGTTGAGCGCACTGCAGGGCGATGCTTACTACTATGCGCTGATCTATCTCCGCCTGCTGGCGATCTCGCTCCCATTCAGCACGCTGATGTTCGTCGGCGCCAGCTGCCTCCGCGGCGGCGGCGATACGCTCACGCCGGCCGTTGCGATGGTCGTCGTCGACATCACCAACATGGTCTGCACGTTTGCGCTCTGCCGCGGGTACTGGGGATTGCCCGTGATGGGATTCGTTGGCATTGCCGTCGGTACGATCATCGCCTACGTGGCCGGCGGAATGATCCTGTTCGTCGCACTCCTTCGCGGTCGGGCGGCGGTGAAATTGCGATTGCATCGCATGAAGCTTCATTGGCACACGATGCGCCGCGTGCTGAAGATCGGAATCCCCAGCGGCATGGAGGGATTTTTATCCTGGGCAGCGAATTTCGGCGTGGTGATCATCATCAACAAGGCCGATGCAACGAACGCGATGGCCGCGGCGCACATCAACACGATCCGGATCGAAAGCATCAGCTTCATGACCGGCCTGGCGGTAGCGACTGCAGTGGCGACGATGGTCGGCCAAAGCCTGGGCGCCAACCAGCCCGATCGCGCCATGCGATCCACCTACCTCGGCTACCTGTTCGGCGGCGGGGCGATGGGTTTCATGGGCCTGCTCTACATTTTCTTCGGCCGATACTTCGCAGTGGTCCTCAGCAGCGACCCGCACATCGCGCAGCTGACCACGACGTGCCTTTTCATCACCGGCATGATCCAACTCGGTTTCGCAGCTGCCCTGGTCTTCGGCGGAGCGCTGCGCGGCGCCGGCGACACGCTAGCTGTCATGCTGATCTCGCTCACCACAATCCTCGGCGTCCGCTTCGTCGGCGTCATGATCGTCGGCCTATGGCTCCACCTGGGCCTCGCAGCGGTATGGATAGTCCTCTGCAGTGAACTCTCGTTACGAGGCTTCCTGACTTTCCTCCGCTTCCAAAACGGCGAATGGAAGAAGATTCAGGTATGAGAGGAGGTGCTGAGTGCTGAGTTTTAGATTTACTCCGCACTCAGAACTCAGCACTCAGCACTTTTCACTTGTCACGCTTCACCTGCTCCATACACTTACGCCCATGTCCCTCAAGAACGTCGATTTCGACTCCGCCTTCCGCCGCATTGCGGATCGGCGGATTGAGGAGGCGATGAAGGAAGGAAAATTCGATAACCTCGAAGGGGCAGGGAAGGATCTGGTCCTCGATCCCGCGCCGGCTGAAGAGAACGCCCGGCTGCTGTGGTGGGCACTGCGGATCATGAAGCAGAACGACGTGACGCTCGACGAAGTCCGCTGGCGGAAGGCGATCGATCATCTGAAAGAGTCGATTGAGAAATTGACTGATGAATCAACGTTACTTGATCTCGTTGTAAAAGTGAACGATCTCGTCAGCCGGCTCAACACGCTCGGCACGAACGCAATCAATCTGCCGGCTGCGACTCTCGATCTGGAAAGCGAGCTCCAAACCCTACGCGCACGTTTGGGGCGGCCATGAACGATCTGAATCCCGATGAATTTCAAACGGGTTGTTCATTCAACGTAAAGCCGGTATCCGCCAGCGCGACGATTTCGGCGCACACGGATATCGGTGATGCGCCCATGCCACCATTTGCCGCTTCCCCGTCCCAACTCGCCGCCGAAATCAAGCAGCTGGCCCGCAAGCTCGGGTTCGATCTGGTCGGCATCACGTCGGCCGATCCTTCGCGATTCGGCGAGTACGTGAAGACCTGGCTCGCGGACGGGCGGGCCGGCTCGATGGATTACCTGGCCGACCGAATCGATGAGCGGCTGATCCCCGCCAACTATCTTCCCGGTGCCAAGAGTGTGATCTGCGTCGCGATGAATTATCACGTGCCGCTCGAGCCGGTGCCGGCGGAGAAAAAGCGGTTCCACGCCAAGATCGCCCGCTACGCGCTCGGCGATGATTACCACGAGATCATCAAGCCGCGGCTGCACGATTTGGCCGACTTCATCCGCGCCGCCGTGCTCGGCACGCGGACCAAAAGCGGCGTCGATACCGCGCCGATCATGGAGCGCGAGCTGGCCGCCCGCGCGGGCGTCGGCTGGGTCGGCAAGAATACCTGCGTGCTCGACGCCCGCGTCGGCAGTTGGCTGCTACTCGGGTCGATCGTTACCACGCTGGAACTGCCGCTCGACGCGCCCGCGACTGACCGCTGCGGCACGTGCACCCGCTGCATCGACGCCTGCCCGACGGCCGCCATCACCGAGCCGTACCAGCTCGACGCCAGCCGGTGCATCTCGTACCTCACGATCGAGCACCGCGACGAAATCCCCGAGGAATTCCACGCACCGATAGGCGAATGGATCTACGGCTGCGACATCTGCCAGGACGTCTGCCCGTACAACCGCGACGCTGCTATCTCACTCCTGCCAGAACTGCAGCCGCGCTTCAAGACCGGCGGGATCGACGTGCGTGATGTGTTGCAGATGCAGCCCGACGATTACCGCGTCAATATGACCAACAGCGCGATCAAGCGAATCAAGCTGCCGCAGTTACGGCGGAACGCTGGGATCGTGATGAAGAATCTAGTTGCGAAATAGCGCTTACGAAAACGCCACACGTAGCACGGGCATTCCCAACTTTATGGGCCGCGGTTCGAAACGCTTGCGCCGCAACGAGATGGCCTCCATACTGGCTCTTTCGACCAAGAAAGGAGCTGGAGCATGGAGGCCAGTCGGTATCGTCGGATGTGTCGGCTCGTGGATCAAGTCTCGC
>JBBQNK010000056.1:0-32259 GCA_038329865.1 Tepidisphaerales bacterium
TGAGAAAGCTCTTGAAGCGCCCCTGATACAGGTGCCCGCCGCCGCGCTGGTGGTAATGCTCCTGATGCCTGCGGACGTGCGTCACGCCCACCCATCGCATGAACTCCGCCAGCGCCGCCGCCTTGCGTGGCCGAAGCACCAGGTGCCAGTGATTGGTCATCAAGCACCACGCCAAAAGGTCCACGGGGTATCGAGTTTGGGCCTCGGCGATGACGTTAAGAAATGCTTCAAAATCGCCCGGTTTATGAAAGAGATCGGCCCGCGCATTGCCACGATTAAGAGCATGATAGTAACCCCCGTCAATTACAGCTCGTGCGACTCGTGGCATGGAGACATTGTACAGCAGAATGGAGGAATGGAAATGAGAAATGTCCCCTTTTATTTTCCCCTTTTATTTTCCCATCAAATCCAATCGGCTCCCAGTAATTGCACTCGACCCTTTGTTAATCCGGGTTTGATCGCCGGAATTGACATCCTGTAAATACACGCCAAGAGATCGTGCGAGCCCAAGACTTGCCGGTCCGTTCACCGCGGCCGGCCGCGTGGTTGGCGCGGCGGATGGAGAAGCGCCAAAGCTTCCGCCTGTCCCCCATGCGAGCAGGCCCGTGGCCACTGCAACGAAGGCAAAGTTTTTGATCGACATTCTGTTCTCCCTGGAACTCAGGTTCTTGTTGAACGCCATGAGCCGCGCCGAATGATTGAAGTCGATCATAACACGGTGCGATGAATGTCATCGCGCGATTTACGCGAGACAACGGCGACTTTTGTGAGTGGAGAAACCGAATTTGGGCGAGTGCTGCCGGCCCAACTCCCGGCCCGGCCGTTGGTTGTAAAAATGTGATAAATCGGCCGAAAAAGTACGGAATTTGGCCGACTTTTCTCGTCGGCCGACGTATAGATATCGGTGCGATTTCGCGGGAGCGGGGTTGCGCTTCGGGCTCTTTCCATGGGGAAGGAGAGGAGGCTTTTCATGTGGGGCGATGTGCGGGCGGATTTTGGAATCCGGCCGCACAGCGACCGGCGTGGAAAGCAGATCTTTGACAAGTGAATCGCGTAAAAGACCCGTCCCTTTCCGTCCCTTTCCGGACCTTTCCGTACGTTTTTATACCTTTCCGGACCTGGCGAAATCGGCCCAAGCGTCGGCCGGGCCGGGGGTTGCGGGATTTGGGGATCGCTTCGAGAAGAAAAAATTCGGCGGCTTGTTCGGGGAGCGTGCAATTCGCCGGTGAAGGACGGCGATTAAAAGCAAGACACGGGCGGGCCGCCCGTGCCACGGAGAGAGGACTTCTTGGCGAAAAATTGGCGGAGGCGAGTCGCCTGGCGTGTCGCTGGGTTTCTGTGGTTCAAAACAGAAGTTCAGGTCAAAGGCAGTTCGCCACTGAGTTGCAGCGCGACGATCTGGGCGAGCTGGTCGGGATCGACGGGTTTGATCATCAATGGAGGGAGTACGGGCTTCGGCAGGTCGCGCATTTTTTCCTGGATCTCGTCAACGGACATGCCCGACAGCACCACCACTGGAAGGGCCGCGTGATGTTCCTGGATGTAGCCGAGCACGGAGAATCCATCACCGCCGGCCATCTTCAAGTCGAGCAGTACGAGATCGACGTGCCGCTGTTTGATGTGTGCGATGGCGGACTTGCCGTCGGAGACTTCTTCGACGGCGTGGCCGAGATGGCGGAGGAATTGGCAGAGGGCCATGCGTTCAATGGGCGAGTCGTCACAAACGAGCAGCCGGGATTGCGGCTGAGCGGAGGAATCGATCTCGGACATATATACATCGCCACCCATACAGCCATTCTAGACGAACCTCAGCGAGTTATCCGAGGAATAGCCCCCTTCGCGCCATAGGGAACCGCCCGATGCCTTTGCAGAAAACGGTGCAAAAGGTGAGTTGTAATGAGCCGATCGCCGATCCCCATTCAGGCGTGGCTTGACACTTTCACCCCCGCGACATATTCCTAACACATGGATCACCCCAAGATTCTTTCCGACGGCATCACGTTCGACGATGTCCTTCTCATCCCCAGCCGAAGCGATTTTGTGCCCGGCGATGCGGACACCCACACGCGCCTGACGCGCGATATTCAACTCAACATCCCGCTGATCAGCGCGCCGATGGATACGGTGACCGAGTCGGCCCTGGCGATCGCGCTGGCGCAGGAGGGCGGGATCGGCATCATTCACAAGAATCTCTCGATCGAAAACCAGGCCCGCGAGGTGGAGAAAGTGAAGCGGTCGGAGAACGGAATCATTGTCGACCCGATCACGCTGCCGCCGACGTCGACGGTGGGCGAGGCCCGCAAGATCATGCGGGAATACAACGTCTCGGGCATCCCGATCGTGGACGGCGAAGCCAGCATGCACAACGCCCGCGCGAAGGTAAAGGCGGGGCGGCTGCTCGGCATTCTCACGCGTCGCGATCTGAAATTTCAGGAAGACGACTCGCGGCGGATCGGCGAGGTGATGACGAAGGAAAACCTCGTGACGGCCGCCGACGATACGCCGCTCGATCAGGCCGAGAAAATGCTCTACAAGGCCAAGGTCGAGAAGCTGCTGCTGGTGGATAAGGACGGCCGGCTGGCAGGGCTGATCACGATGCGGGACATCGAGAAAATCCACCAATTCCCCAGCGCCTGCAAAGACAAGCGCGGCCGGCTTCGCGTGGGAGCGGCGACGGGCGTGAAAGATTTCAAACGCGTTGAGGCGCTGATCGCCGCCGACGTGGATGTGGTCGTCGTCGACACCGCCCACGGCCACAGCAACAACGTGCTGGAGACGGTTCGCGAAATTAAGAAGCGATGGAAGATCCAGGTGATCGCGGGCAACGTCGCGACGGCGGAGGGGGCGAAGGATCTGATCGACGCGGGCGTGGACGGCGTGAAAGTCGGCATCGGGCCGGGGGCGATCTGCACGACGCGGATTATTTCCGGCGTCGGCGTTCCGCAAGTGACGGCGATCTTCAACGCCGTGAGCGTGGCTGAAGCGGCGGGCGTGCCGGTGATCGCGGACGGCGGGATTCGCCACTCCGGCGACATCACCAAGGCCATCGCCGCCGGGGCGAGTTGCGTGATGATGGGATCGCTCTTCGCGGGGCTGGATGAATCGCCGGGCGAAACGATCATCCACCAGGGCCGGCGGTACAAAACGTATCGCGGCATGGGGAGCATGGGCGCGATGATCCACGGCAGCAAGGATCGCTACGGCCAGGCGAACGTGAAGGAGAGCAGCAAACTCGTGCCCGAGGGCGTTGAAGGCCGCGTGCCGTACCGCGGAAATCTCGGCGACTTCGTCTACCAGATGGTGGGCGGCCTGCGGGCGGGCATGGGTTACTGCGGAACGAAAAATATCGAAGGTCTGCGGAAAAACGCGAAATTCTGCCGGGTATCGGCCGCCAGCATGGCCGAGAGCCATCCGCACGATATTTCGATCACCAAGGAATCGCCGAATTATTCTGCGGATTTCAAGGCGGAAGTGTAGAATGGGTTCGAAGTGCAAATTGCAGAATGCAACTTGCAGATTGACGAGCACAATATGGCAATACCAATTCGCTTGAAATGCTCTTCTACTTCTTCTTCATTTTGCATTTTGCATTTTGCATTTTGCATTTTGATTTGTTTCGTTCTGGGTTGTTCCGATGACAAACCCACCACGCAGCCGACGAGTATTCGCGATCGGCAGGATGCGGCGCTCAAAGACCCGTTCGGGTATTCGGTTGACGTCGGCAAGGAAACCAATTCCGGGCACCGCGGCATTTTTGAACTGGATAAAGAAGGCTTAAAGAGGGACACCGATCATGTTCTCAATCCGTAAATTATTGCTGTTGGGAATCGCCGTCGCGGGAATCGCCGGTTGCCAGGAAAAGCCCGGCGACGTGCCCGCGCTGATGGGCCAGTCGCCGCTCACCCCGGATGACGCGATGACCGCGCGCACGTGGGACCAGAGTAAGGCCCTCTACGCCAACGGCCATATTCCCGCCGGCGCCGATCGCTTCCCGCTGGAAGCTTCGGATTCCTCGGTTGAAACGTGGGGCTGGTTCACGGAGACGCCGATTTTCCTGGCCAACACCGCCATCGCGCCGTTCACGATGATTGCGCACGCGCCGGAAACCACCGTGACGCACCCGAGCGTCACTACGCCGACCACATACACGGCCATGCCGGCGATACAGGTCATTCCGCCGTACGGGATCGAGCCAGGAGCGCGGCGCGGCTCGATGGGCATGAGCAAGTAGCCTCTCGAACAAGCTTCACACGGTTTGCTCCGTGAACTGCCGCCGGAAATCTCTCGGCCGCAGTCGCTTGATCTCCATGAAACGTCGATTGAAATTCGCGAGGTTTCCGAAGCCGGACTCGAACGCGATCGCCGCGATCGAGTGCTCGGTCTCGCTGAGCAGCGTGCACGCGCGCGCGACTCGCAGCTCGTTCACGTAGCGGACGAAACTCTTCCCCGTGGCGCGACGGAAGAATCGACTGAAGGCCGACACGCTTAGGTGGGCGACTTCGGCGGCGTCTTCGAGCCGCAACGGCTCGGCGGCGTGATCGAAGATGAACCGGCTGACCTCATCGATCCGCCGGCGGTCGCCTTCAGTGATCAGCGGCGCGAATCCGCGACTGGAGAGCGGCTTGGCGTTGCGAGAGGTCGCCAGCGTGCTGAGCGCGTCGAGCAGCGCGATCATCTTTCCGTACGGCCGCTGCGATTCCATCGACTGCATGATCGATGCGACAGAATCGCGGGCCGGGCCTTCAAATTGTAAACCCTGGCTGGAGGATTTGAGCAGTCGTGCGATCGAGCGCAACTCTGGCCGATCGAAAAAATCATCGCCGAAACAACCGGGCAGGAACTGGACGCAGACCGCCTCAGCCGTCACGCCTTCGGGCGGATTGGTCACGTCGCTCAGCCACGTGTGCGGCAGGTTGGGGCCGAGCAGGCAGAGATCGCCGGCGCGGAAGTTGGCGATGTCGTCGCCGATGAATCGCTTGCCTTCGCCGCGGACGATGAGCGTGAGTTCGATCTCCGGATGAAAGTGCCAGCCGAAGGTGTACGCGCGTGGGACAATGCGGCGGTAGGTGAATGAGCCTTCGGACGGCGGCGAGATGGATTCAAGTTTCGGGTTCATGGATGGCTGAATCGGAAGTCCGATAATCGCCCAAAGCAATACGATCCAATTGAAAATCGAGCTATAAACCCAATTGAACGGCAGAATAGTACCACATTTGGATCATTTCAGCGAGGATACCACTTCGAGCACTTTCTATATTTCTCCCACCCGCAGCGATTGCCGCGGGTGGAGCGAAACGAAACAATGTGTCTCCCGTTATCCCAATTCACCTCGCCGGCAGCCAAGGCTGCCCGCACTTGTTCAGGAGTTTGCCATGACTGTCGCCGCTGCGTTGGATCTCGACACGCCGTACAAGTTGTCCAAGACTCAGATCGATCAGTTCCGGACCGAGGGGTTCATCAAGTTGAAGAATGTGTTGTCGCCGGAGGTGCTGGATTACTACGGCAAGGAAATCACCAAGAAAGTATTTGAGCTCAACACGCTGAACATTCCGATGGAGCAGCGCTCCACGTATCAGAAGGCATTTCTGCAGATCATGAACCTGTGGACGAAGAGCGAGATCGTGAAGGAATTCGTGATGAGCAAGATGCTCGCGCGAATTGCCACGGAGCTGATGGGCACGCGCGGCGTGCGGCTGTATCACGACCAGGCGCTCTACAAAGAAAAAGGCGGCGGCGTAACGCCGTGGCACGCGGATCAGTACTACTGGCCGCTCGAAAATACCAATACCTGCACCGTGTGGATTCCGCTGCAGGCCGTCCCGCAGAACATGGGGCCGTTGGCGTTCGCCGCGAAGAGCCAGCACATGACCGTCGGCCGCGAGCTGCCGATCGGCGACGAGAGCGAACGCCTCCTGCAGGCCGCGATTAAGGATGCGAACTTCGACTACGTCGACGCGCCGTTCGATCTCGGCGAAGTCAGCTATCACTTCGGCTGGACGTACCACCGCGCCGGCCCGAACACGTCGGACGAAGCCCGGAAGGTGATGACGATCATCTACCTCGATCAGGACATGAAGCTCAGCGAGCCGAAGAGCGCTGCACATCGCGCCGATTTGAAAACATGGATGCCCGGAGCGAAGGTCGGCGAGTTGGTCAACACGCCGCTGAATCCTGTCATCTACACGGCGTGAGATTTCATCTCGCGCGTGAGGAAATAAAAAAGTAACGGCCGGATCGTTCGATTGATCGTCGAACGATCCGGTTTTATTTCCGGCATGAGTCTACTGGCGCTCGCCCCCACCTAACCTCTCCCGGAGGGAGAGGGACCAAAGACCGCCAACGATTCCGACGACGTTCGAAGGGTCGAAAATCAACCTCTCTCTCCCTCCGAGAGAGTGCGGGAGTGACGGCGAATTGCGACCGGCGCAAGCTGCCGAAAGTCTTCGCATTCAAGTCACATTTAGATGTAATGCGAATGTTCTCCCATCGCCCCAACAGCACCGGCACGTACGGGGACGATTCTTCAACATTGAAGCGCTCCGCGGGTATACTCTTACGACCCGGTTGGTCGAGTGAGGCATTGTGCGCCCGTCGGTCGGCCCCGAGCGGAAAAAGGAATATCAGCATGGCATCACCTGTTAAGCCGACGACTTCGCCCGCGACCCCGCCGACGCCGAACCCGGCTCCGCCGGTATCCGCCAAACCGCCGACCCCGCAGCCGGTTGCGTCGTCGTCGTCGAGCGCCGCCGCAGCATCCAGGCCGGCGGCGGCTTCGGCCGGTTCGTCGTCGAGTACATCGAGTACATCGAGTACATCGTCGAGTTCGGCCAGTTCACCCAGCGCATCATCCACTTCCGCCGAGCGGCCGATGACGTCGGACTCGGATCTGCAGGCCGTCGCGCATCTCAAGGCCGCCCACGCCGCGATCAAGCAGGAACTGGCGAAGGTGATCGTCGGCCAAACGCAGGTGATCGACGAAATCCTGATCAGCATCTTCACCAAGAGCCACGCGCTGCTCGTCGGCGTGCCGGGCCTGGCCAAGACGCTGCTCATCTCCACGCTCGCTCAAACGCTCCACCTCGGCTTCAAGCGAATCCAATTCACGCCTGACTTAATGCCATCAGACATCACCGGCACGGAAGTCATCTACTCCGACCCCGCCACCGGCGAGCGGCAGTTCAAGTTCCTCAAAGGCCCGATCTTTTCCAACATCGTTCTGGCTGACGAAATCAACCGAACGCCCCCGAAAACGCAGGCGGCCATGCTCGAGGCGATGCAGGAGCGAAAAGTCACCGTCGGCGGCAACGATCACAAGCTGCCCGACCCGTTCTTCGTGCTCGCGACGCAGAATCCGCTCGAGCAGGAAGGCACTTACCCGCTGCCAGAAGCGCAGCTCGACCGTTTCATGTTCTTGATTTACGTCGATTACCCGAGCGATGCCGAAGAGCGGCAGATCATGAAGATGGGCACCGGCACGAAGTCGGAGAAGGTGAACGCGGTGCTGACAGGCGAGCAGATCACGCACCTGCAGCAAACCGTCCGCCGCGTGCCGGTGGCGGAGCATGTTTACGCGTACGCGGAAAAATTAGTCCGCGTCACCCGGCCGAAGCAGCCCGAGGCGCTCGACTTCTGCAAGAAGTGGCTGAGCGTAGGCGCCGGCCCGCGAGCGAGCCTCGCACTGATCATGGCGGCCAAGGCGCACGCGGTGCTCAACGGCCAATTCCACGCCAGCTGCGACGACGTCGCCGCCGTCGCCCCGGCCATCTTCCGCCACCGAATCGCCCCGAACTTCGCCGCTCAGTCTGAAGGCGTGACCAGCGACGACATCGTGAAGAAGATTCTCGCGGCGATACCCAAAGATAAAAAGCTTACCTAGGGAAATGCGACACAGAGGCACTGAGGCACAGAGCAAAAGGCAAAGTGAATTGTCTCAGTGTTTCTTCTCTGTGCCTCTGTGCCCCTGTGTCGCATTGACTCATGGCCATCACCGATAACAACCTCCTCGATCCCGCGACGATCAATCAGGCCGAAGCCCTTGGGCTGGCGGCCCGGTTGATCGTGGAAGGGTACATGTCCGGCGAGCACAAGTCGCCGTTTCATGGCTTCTCGGTGGAGTTTACGCAGCACCGCGAGTACGTGCCCGGCGATGACACCCGCCGCATCGATTACAAATTGCTGGCCAAGACCGATCGCTACTACCTCAAGCTGTACGAGCAGGAGACGAACTACGTCGCCCACCTGCTGCTCGACGGCAGTGAGTCGATGAAGTACGGCAGCAACACCCGCGGCATGGGGCCGGGTGCGAGAGTCGACAACAGCATCACGCCGGCCAAGGTGAGCAAGCTGGAATACGGCAAGGCGCTCGTCGCGTGCCTGAGTTACCTCATCCTGCATCAGCGCGACGCGGTGAGCATGGTTCTGTTCGACGACATCGTGCGCAACTTCATCCCGCGCACGGGAAACCTTGCGTCGATCCACAACATCATGACCACGCTGTCGAATTTCAATCCGACGCAGCAGACCAACATCGCCACCACGCTGCACAACATGGCCGGGCAGATCAAACGCAAGGGGATCGTCATTCTCGTCTCCGACATGTTCGATGACGAAGAGGCCGTGCTCGACGGCATCCAGCACCTGCGGTTCGGCGGGCAGGAAGTGGTCGTGTTCCATCTGATGGATCCGTACGAGCTGGAATTCCCTTTCACCGGCAACGTGGAATTTGAAGGACTCGAAAATATCCCGAAGCAAATGACCCGCCCGCGCGAAATTCGCAAAACGTACATGAAGGAAATCGACGCATTCAAGCAGCGAATCCAGTACGGCTGCGAACGCGTCGGAGCGCACTACACGCTGGTAAACACCGCCCAGCCGATGCACGAAATGCTCAGTGCGTATTTGGCATTTAGATTAAGGACGACGACGAGGTGAGAAGAAAGTCAGAATGCAGAATACAGAGTGCAGAATGACGGATCAAAGTGATTCCGCTTCTTGTATTCATTCTGCATTCTGCATTCCGCATTCTGCATTATGTTCTTAAACCCGCTCATGCTCTTCGGGATGTTCGGCATCTCGATCCCGATCGCGATTCATCTGCTGAACAAGCGGAAGTTCGACCACATCCAGTGGGCGGCCATGCGGTTCCTGCAGGTGAGTATCGAGCAGAACCAGCGCCGGCTGCAGATTGAAGACCTGCTGCTGCTGGCGCTCCGCTGCCTGATGATCCTCCTGCTGGCCACGGCGCTTTCACGGCCGGCGCTGAACAGTTCGGCGGTGGGCGGGTTGTTCGGCGGGTCGTCGGTCAACGCGGTGATCGTGGTCGATAATTCCTACTCCATGAGCGCCACTGACGGCGTGAATTCCCGCTTCGACCTCGCGAAGAAGGCCGCCGAGCAGGTGCTCGAATTGCTTCCCACCGGATCGAGCACCGCGGTGGTGATGGCCTCGGACGCGCCCGATGCGCTGATCCCCGAGCCGACGTTCGACCTGAATCTCGTGCGCGGCGTGATTCACGACGCCAAGCTCTCCGGCCGCGGGACCGATCTTTACTCCTCGCTTAAACGCGCGACGGATATTCTGCTGGCCAAGCCGGGCATTCGCCGGGAGATTTACTTCGTCACCGACGCCCAGGCCACCGGGTTCCGGCAATTCGAGAACATCCGCAAGCTGCTCGAAGAGAACCACGCTGAAGTGAAAGTTACGCTGATCCTGACGCGCACGAAGCTCGACCAGAACGTCGGCGTCACGTCGCTCCGCATGTCGGCCGGCTTGTGCGTGGTCGGCCAGCCTTCTCGGTTTGATGTCCGCGTGAAAAACTTTGCCGATACTGAAGTCCGCGACGTTCGCGTCACGCTGAAAGTCGATGACGGGCAGCCGGTGGACGAAACCACGATCGACGTTGTCGCCCCCGGCGCCACGCGCGGCGTGACGATGTTCGCCAAGATGCGCGACCCCGGCACGCACGCGGTGACCGCCTCGGTCGCGCCCGATCGGCTGCCGATCGACGACTCGCGCTCGGTCGCCGTCCGCACGATCTCGCAGGTGAAGGTATTGCTCGTCGACGGCGACCCCGGCCGCGAGCCGCGCGAGAGCGAAACGTTCTTCCTTCGCAACGCGCTGCAGCCGGTTTCCGCAAGTGAGGTCGATTCGTACTACATCAAGCCCACGATCATCGGCGCGGCCGAGCTTTCGACGGCGCAGTTCGAGGATTTCGACGCGGTGTACCTCTGCAACGTGGCCGACCTGTCGCCGAAGACGGTTGAGTCATTGGCGGACTACGTGAAGCGCGGATTCGGGCTGGTGGTCTTCCCCGGCGATCGCACGTTGACGTCGTTTTACAACGAAGAGCTCTACAGAAAGATCCCGCTGCTGCCGTCGCCATTCGGTGATGCGCGCGGCGATGAAAAGCAGCAGGAGCAGTCGTTTACGCTCAAATCCAGCGGGCTTTCGCACCCGATCGCGGTGCTCTGGACCGATCCGGAATCGGGGAACCTGGCGACGGCGAAATTCTTCAAGGCCTACGCGCTCGGAATGCCGCCGGAGAAAAAATCTCCCGACGGCAAGCCGGCGGCGCTCGACCCGAACGCGCCGTCGGTCGTCCTTCGATTTGCGGACAATACCCCCGCGATGATGGAGCGCGGGTACGGCCGCGGCCGCGTGATCCAGTTCGCCAGCACCGCCGACACCGCGTGGAACGACATGCCGGTTCGACCCGGATTGTTCGTGCCGCTGATGTACCGAACGCTCGGCACGCTCGTCGCCCGGCAGGACGACGCGTTGACGTTCCCCGTCGGCGAAAAGCTCGCGTACCGTGTCGGGGCGGATTTGCTCGGGCGAGATGTCGTCTTCACCTCGCCGGGCGCCACGCCGGACAAATCCACCGGCAAGATTGAGCTCGTCGACGGCGTGCCCATGCTGACATTCGACGCCGCCAACGCCGCCGGCGCGTACGACGCCGCCATCGGCTCCGGCGACGCGATCACCCACATCCGTTTCGCCGCGCAGCCCGATACCGCCGAATCAGACCTGACTGAAATCACCCCGACGCAGATCGAGTCGCTAGCACAGTTTTCAACCGTCGTGAATTACCCCGACCCCACGCTCGAACAACAATTAACCAAGGCGCGTTTAGGAACAGAACTCTGGCTGCCCCTGGCGCTGGCGGCACTGGCGTGCGCGGTGGCAGAAACGTTTATGGCGGATTGGTTTAGTCGATCGAGATGAGGTGAAAGGACCTAACACTTAGGACTTAGTGCAAACCACTTAGTCCTAAGTCCTAAGTCCTAAGTCCTATGAATTTCTTTCGTTCCATCTTCAGCAAACTCCTCAACCTCCCTACGGAGTCGATGCCGCTCGTTTCGGAGTGGCATTTGCAGTTCCGCGCGTGGAGCGCGGTCGGTTGGGTGATGTTTCTGGCGACGGTGTTCGGCGTGCTGGCGTTTCTGTCCTATCGCCGCGCCGGTCGGCACGTGAGCACGTTGCCGCGCTATACGCTGGCGGCGATTCGCACGTTATTTCTGCTGCTGTTGCTTTCGCTTCTGCTTCGGCCGGTGTTGCGGTTCACGCTGGAAGGTTCCATCCGCCGGGCGATGCTGGTGCTCGTCGATGGATCGCAGTCGATGGTCACGCCGGAGAAACGGCTGGAAGAAGCCGACCTCAAACGCGCCGCGATTGCCAAGGACATGCTCGACCCGACGAAGGGCCTCGCTCAGCCGGCTGATCACGCGAAGATCGCCTCGCTCGAATCGATCACCCGGCTCGACCTGATGAAAGCGGCCCTGACCAATCCGAGGCTGGACCTTCTCAACCGCCTCTCGAAGGATTACGACCTTCGTCCCTTCCAGTTCGGCAGCGCCACGACAGAGATCACCGGCAAGAAGTCAGACCCCGACGACAAATCCGCGCCCAAACCCGGATCGGCCGATACGTCGTTCATCAGCCAGATCAAGGCCGACGCCCCTGTCACGCCGCTGGGCGATGCGATCAAGGAACTGCTCGGCCGATCGCGCGGCCAGCCGCTCGCGGGGATTTTTATCCTCACTGACGGTCAGAGCAACACCGGCTCTTCCGCGCAAGCCGCTGCCGAGCTCGCGAGGCAGTCGGGCGTGCCGCTGTACATTTACGGCGTGGGCATCTCGCAGCCGAAGGACATCGCCGTCGCGTCGATCTTCTCGCAGGACATCTGCTTCGTCGATGACGAAGTGCCCGTGACCGTGCGACTGCGCTCCACCAACCTCGCCGGCCATACCGGCAAGGTGCAACTCAAGCTCGGCGACCAGGTCGTGGATACCAAGGACGTGGAACTCGCCGACGACGGCGAGCAGGTCGCGCAGCTGCAGTTCACGCCGACCAAGCCTGGCGATTACGACCTGAGCGCACTGGTCGATCCGCTGCCGGAAGAAGCCAATCGCACCAACAACATCGACAGCAAGAAAATCCGCGTCATCGACGGCAAGATCAAGGTGCTGCTGGTCGATCAATACCCGCGGTGGGAATACAAGTACCTGCAGGTGCTCCTCGCCCGCGACCGCCGCGTGCAGCTGAAGACTTATCTCGTTGAGGCCGACCCGGGCGTGGAAGCGCAGGCGAATTCGCCGTACCTCAAGCAGTTTCCGGCTGGCAAGAAGGACCTGATCGACGCCTACGACCTGGTGATCCTTGGCGATATCGATCCGCGCACGCTCGCAGCTTCGCAGCTGAACGACTTGAACGATTTCGTCAGCAAGTTCGGCGGCGGGTTGATCCTGCTGCCGGGCAAGCGGTTCGGGGCGGCGAGCTGGCGCGGCACGCCGATCGAAAAGCTCATGCCCGTCGAAATCGACTCCACCCGCAAGACGCTCCGCGGCGCCGACTCCGTGGACTCAGCCGACAAGCCGATCAAGGTTGAAATCACTCCCGCTGGCGACGACAGCCCGATGCTCCGCCTCAGCGACAAGGCCGAGGAGAGCAAGAAAATCTGGGCCAAGCTCCCGCCGATTTATTGGGACGCGATCGTCAGCCGCGCCAAGCCCGGCGCGACGGTGCTGATGGTCGACCCCGACCCGAGCAAGGCCAGCCGCAGCGGCAAAATGCCGATCATCGCGATGCAGCAGTACGGCCTGGGGCAGGTGCTTTACGTCGGTACAGACAACACCTGGCGCTGGCGAAAAAATGCGGCCGACAAATATCACGCGACGATGTGGGGCCAGATGGTCCAGCGATTGTCGCTGCCGCATCTGCTGGGCGAATCGAAGCGAACGCAGTTGTCGGCCGACAAGAAAAAATACGCCGTCGGCGACAAGGTGACGATCTTCGCGCGCCTCTACACTGAAACCTTCGACGCGGTGATGGAAAAGAATATCGGCGGTTCGTACCAGTCCGTTGACGGCCACGCCGCCGTGCCGGTCACGCTCCGCCCGATGCCCGAGCAGCCGGGCCTGTATCGCGGCGAGTTCATCGCCCCCGAGGCTGGCGCATACAAGTTCACCGTCGATCGCGATCCGAAAGAAAAGCTCACGATCAACGTCGACCAGCCGCGCCTCGAGCTCGGCGAAACGGCGTTGAACGAAGCGCTGCTGAAGGAAATCGCGGGCGTCACCAGCGGCGGATATTTCCGCGAAGAAGATCTGTACAAACTCCCCGATTCCACGGTGCTCAAAACCGAGCGCGTAAAATCAAAATTAGAAGTCGATATCTGGTCCAGTCCCGCTTATTTTCTACTGTTGCTGTTGTTGGTGACGGTGGAATGGGTTGGGCGAAAGATCGTGCAGTTAAGGTAGGCGTTAGGCGCTGGGCGTTAGGGATTTAGAATCCTAACGCCTAACGCCAAGTACCCAATTATGAGCCAGCTGCTGACTAAAAAACTCTCCGCCGTCCGTCGCAAGCGTGCGATGGTGACGGCGTTCACGGGCGCGACAATGGCCGTCGGGGCTGTTGCGGTGCTCGTCGGGCTCACGCTCGTCGTCGACTGGTGGATCGAACTCCCGCGCGCCGCGCGGGCGGCGGCGCTGGCGGTTGAGCTGGCGATCCTGACTTACTTTGTCATCTGGCACATTGTCCGGCCGATCGTTTACGGGCCCGATGATGAAGATTTGGCTCTGCAGGTCGAGCGTGAAACGCCCGATTTCCGCAGCCGATTGATCAGCGTGATTCAGCTCCTCCGCCCGGCCGCGGCGGCGGAGGGGATGTCGGTCGCGATGGTCGGCGCGCTCGTCCGCGAGACCGAAGCGATGGCCGGGCCGATGGATTTCACGCGCGTCATCAAGGTCGATCGTCTCGCGTCGCTCGGCACGGTGGTGGCGATCATCCTCGTCGGCTCCGGCGTAGCGCTGGCGGCCACGGCGCCGGCCAGCGTGGCGCTGCTCCAGCGCGCCGTGCTCATGAACGTCTCCGTCCCGCGCAAAACCATCGTCATCGATCTCACCAGGGACATGTACATCCCGCGCGGCGAATCGGTGACGATTTCCGCCAAGGCGACCGGTCTGATCATTCCCAACAGCGGCTCGGTCCAGTTGAAGCTCAACTCCGGCGCGGTCCAGTCGTTTGACATGGCCAGGAACGAAGGAACCAAAGACCAGTACTCCTGCACGATCGAAAACGTGCAGGAAGATTTCAACTACACGGTGCATCTGAACGACGGCCACGGCGAAACGTACAAAGTCATCGCCGCGATCCGCCCGGCCGTTTCGGCCGTCGATTGCCAGCAGCAATTTCCCAAGTACACCGGATTGGGTCTTTTGAAACGGCAGGTCGGCGATCTCACGCTCCTCGACGGCAGCCGCCTCCTCGTCAACATCACCGCCAATAAACCGGTCAAATTCACGAGCACGAACGTCAAGGAGCGAAACTACATTCACCTGCACGGGTCGGAACTGGAATTCCCGCTCACGGTCGATCCGGGGAATCCCACTCTGCTCATGGTGAAAGACGCCGGCGACCTTGGCATGCCGCTGCCGAAGGGGACGACCGGATTTTCCGTCCACCTGATCGACGACCAGGGGCTAACGAGCAAGAACCCGGCGATTTATCCGATCACGCTCGTCGCGGACCAGGCACCGCGCATTACCGTCAACAGCCCGAAGCGAAACGACGAACTTGTCACAACGGCCGCAACGGTCTTGGTCGGCTTCGATGCCTCGGACGATTACGGCGTGAAGTCGGTTCAACTCCGCTACCGCCTGCTCGACCCCGAAGGTTCCCCGATCGGCAGCGCCGGCGACGGGCTGATGGGCAGTTATTACAAAGGGGCAGATTTCAAAACGCGCGTGGCCGAACGCGTCGATCCGACGATCGATTTCGACTGGAGCTTTAGAAACCAGCCGGGCGCGGACATCCCCAAGTACAGCCTGGGTGTGCGATGGACCGGCCAGCTCCAACCGCCTGTCAGCGGAGACTTTACGTTCACCGTGGTGTCACCGGCCAAGACGCAGGTCTGGATCGACGACAAGGCGCTGTTCGATTCGAACGGCGAGACCAAGCCGGTCACGCTCAAGGCGTTCCAGCGGTACGACATTCGGATCGAATACGTCGCCAAAACGAACGCCGTGCCGGTGCATTTCCAGTGGCAGGGGCCGGGAATCGGCAAGACCGCAGTCCCGAAAGAATACCTTTTTTCCACGCCTGTGGCGGATAAGATGACGTTTGTCGCCAGCGGCGGGGTGCCTGAGAAGATTATCCAGATGCAGTTGGCAACGGATAAGAGCGTTCGCGGGTACTACGAATGGAAGATTTCGCAGTTTTCCGCCGGTTTGCCGCTCGGATCGGTCATCCAGTGGCGACTGCAGGTGACGGACACCAACGACGTCACCGGCCCGGGAATTGCGTACAGCGAGCCGATGCGACAGTTGCGCCTGGTCAGCGAAGCCGACAAGCGCAAGGAACTGATGGACCGGATGACCGAGCAGATCGCGGACATCGACAAGATCAACGACGCCCAGCGCGAAAACAGCCAGCGCACCGCGAAGATGGTCACCGGCACGCTGATCGACCCGTCGCTCGACGTGCCGACCAATCAAAAGTCGCCGCAGAAGTAGTGCCTGCTGTGGTTTCCTGTGTTGCCGGCGAGCTTGCCCGCCGATGGCACGTGACGGCGAGCAGGCGCCGGCTACACGCGGTCAGAACGCCTCGGAAACAGGGAGATGCCGATGAGCCGAACATTCCAGTCCCGAATCACCCGTGCGATTGCGGCCGCGCTCATCGGTGCGACCGCGCTGCCGGGCATCGCCGTGTTCGCCGCAACGGCCGACCAGGTGCGCGATGCCGAGGTTCACCAGGAGCAACTCCGAACTCAGACCAAGCAGGTCGCGGCGCAGATCGATGCAGTCATCCTCGACTTCCAGCGCAACGGCCTGGGTGACGGCCAGGATGTCGACACTCTCAAAGCCATCCGCGGCATCCTCGGGCAAATGTCTGAGAAGCAGATGCAGCAGGTCATCCAGCTTTTGCAGCAGGCCCGCAGCACGAACGACGCCGCCCAATCGCGCCAGAGCGTGGTGAAAGCGGTGCAGGGACAGCAGGACGTCGTCGCCAACCTTCGCGCGCTCCTCACCACCTACCGCCAGCAGCAGGAGATTTACCAGCTGGCCGCCAGGTTCAGCCAACTCGCGGACCGGCAGGAGAGCAACCTCGGCACGGTGATCGAGCTCGTTCAATCCGCGCCCGGCAAGAAGCTCGAACAACTGGATGCCGCGCAGCGCGATTCGGTCGGCGTGCAGCAGACACAGGAAGCGGGCATTAAAGACGACACGGCCGCCTCGCTGCTCGACCTGAAGGCCGCCCTCGGAAAGGCCGAGGGAAAAACCTCGCAGCGCTTCAACGCCGCTCTGGCGTTGGCCAACGAACAGAAGCTCGTCGATACGCAGACGACTGCCGCGTCGGAACTGGGCGCGGGCAATCTGTATAATTCCGCCAAGCTCCAGCGAACCAGCCGCGACGCGCTGCGTGAAATCTCCCGCCTCGTCACCGTGCTGGAAGACGACGATACGCGCCTCAAGCAGGCTTCGGACGACATCGCCCGCGCGATCGAGGAGCAGAAGAAAGTCGCCGACAAAACCAAGGAAGCCAAGAACGACAAGGCCAAGACCGCCGACGCCGACAAGCAGCAGGCCAAGCTCGTCGACAAGACCGATACGACGAAGAAAAACCTGGAAGACATCGCGCCCGTCGCGGCGGAAAAATTGAAAGCGGCCGAAGCCAAGATGCAGGACTCGCGCCTCGCGATGCACAACGACAAGACCGACGACGCCGCCGACAAGCAGAAAGACGCCGGCGACGCACTCGAGCAGGCCAAGGCCGAGATCGACAAGCAGATCGCCGCCAACGAGCAGGCCAAGAACGATCCGAAAGACAAGCTCGAAGAAGCCAAGGATTTGCTGAAGGAAGTCCAGGAGATCCATAAAGAGCAGGACGAGCTCAAGGCCAAGTCCGCCGCCAACGCCGCAAAGCCTGCCGACACCGCCAAGCAGGGCGATCTGAAAACCCGCGCCGACGCCGCCCAGGCCAAGGCCGCCGCCAACACGCCGCCCGCGAGCAAGGCGCTGAGCGACGCGTCCGGCGATATGTCCAAAGCGACTGACGCAATGAAAGGCGTCGGCTCGCCCGTCGTTCCGCAGGAAAAAGCGTCTGACAATCTCGCAAAAGCCGAAGACGCGCTGAAGAAGCAGGTCGATGATCTGCAAAAAGCCAAAGACGACCTGGCCGCCGTGCAGAAGGCGCAGGAAGACGTGCTCGCACTGATCATCGCCGAGTCCGCACTCGACGTGCAGACCGCCAAGTCCGACGCGATGAAGAAGAATGACGCGAGCCTCGTCGACAAGCAGGCCGGCATTGCGTCCAAGACGCTCACGGTGAAGGACGAGGTTCTCCCGCAGTCGCCACCCGCTGCCGCGGCGCTGGTGGATGCGAACAAGCACATGGGCGTCGCGAAAAGCCAGCTCGAAAAGCCGGAATACTCCGCCGCCCGCGATTCGGAAAAAGAAGCGCTCGCCGATCTCGCCAAGGCCAAGGACTTACTCGATCAGAAGGCGAATGATCTCAAAGCGCAGCTCGGCCAGCCGCCCGATCCGAAGACGGACCTGGCCAAGGCGATGGACGCGATCGATAAAGCCGCGAAGGAAACCGCCGACGCCAGCAAGCAGCTCCAGCAGGACAACAAAGATCTGCAGGCGCAGCAGCAAAAGCTGGCCGACGACCTTAACAAGCAGGCGCAGAAGAATCCCGACAACGCGGATCTGAAGGCCGCCCAGAAGGACGCGCAGAAGGCGGCCGATCAACTGGCGCAGAACAAACCCGCCGACGCCGCCAAGTCGATGGAGGCGGCCAAGCAGGCGATCCAACAAGCCGCCGCGACACCACAACCGCCTGATGCCGGAAAACCCGACGCTGGCAAACCCGACGCCGGCAAACCTGACGGGGCGACTCCGCCACCCGACGCGGGCAAGCCCGATGCTGGCAAACCGGACGGCGCGACTCCGCCGCCCGACGCTGGTAAACCAGATGCAGGAAAGCCAGACGGCGCTACTCCTCCACCCGATGCCGGCAAGCCGGACGCTGGAAAACCTGATGCTGGAAAACCCGACGCCGGCAAGCCGGATGCAGGTAAGCCCGACGCGGGCAAACCGGATGCCGGCAAGCCCGATGCCGGCAAGCCCGATGCAGGAGCGCCTCCCCTGGCGGATCTAGGCAAGCAGCAGGCTGACCTGCAGAAGCAGGCCGAAGCGATGGCGGCGCAGCAGGCCGCCGCGCCGCCCGGCACGCCTCCGCCCGGTCAAGCCGCGCAAGACGCCGGCAAGCAGATGGAACAAACCGCCGGTGATTTAGCGAAGATGGCCGCTGAATCCGCATCGGCCTTGCCGCAGTCGGCGCAGCAGGCAGTCACGCAAGCCAAGCAGGATCTGACGGACGCAGCCGCACAAGCAGCGGCCGGCAAGCCGGAAGACGCCAAGGCCAGCGCCGCCGCCGCGCAAGCGGCGCTCGCACAAGCCAAGGCCGCGATGGCGATGGCGGGCGGTCCGCCCGGCCCTCCGGGCGCACCCGGCGGACCTCCGGGCCCACCCGGCGCACCCGGCGGTCCCCCTGGACCTCCTGGCGCACCCGGTGGACCTCCCGGCCCTCCCGGCGGTCCTCCCGGCCCACCGACACCCGACGGCACGGGCGATCCCCACGCCGACGGCCCGAGCAACGACGGCCCCGGCGGAGTCGGCTCGTCCGCCGGCAAAGCCGGCTACATCGCGCTCCCGCCGCGCGACCGCCAGGCGCTGAAGCAAAGCCAGGGCGAAAAAGTCCCGCAGGAATACGGGCCGATGGTCGAGCAATATTTACGAAACCTGTCCGAAAACCAGGACAAGTAAGTTGTTGTTTTTATCAGAGCCCATGGTCAGGATCGATGGCGGATCGATCATGGGTTAGTGATCGTAGAACTATGAATTTATCCTTGCTCAAACGTTTCGCGCTTGCCGCTGTTGTTGGAGCACAATCCCTCGCGCTTCCTGCGCTGGCGGTTGATCTCTCGCCGTCGCTCAAGGTCAAACCGGCCGACGTGGCGGACGTGAAGATGGACGCGGAGACCGAAGCCGTCATCGCGGGGGCGCTGAAGTTCCTGGCGGCGCAGCAGGGGCCGAGCGGGGCGTGGTCGGAGAAGGAGCATCCGGTCGCATTCACCGGTTACACGCTGATGGCGTTCCTGTCAGCCGGGAATCTGCCCGGCGAAGGGGAGTACGGCAAGCCCGTCACGCGCGGCATGCAGTACCTGCTCGATTGCGTCGGGCCTGACGGTTACATCTCCTCGGTCGGCGCCGGCGCGGGAAAGCGCGATAGCAACATGTATGACCACGGCATCGCGACGATCGCCCTGGGTGAAATCTACGGCCAAACCCGCGACCCGAAAGTGCACGCCAAGCTGGAACTGGCGATCAAGCTGATCATCTCCGCCCAGAACAAAGACGGCGGTTGGCGGTACGCGCCGCGGCCGACTGATGCGGATATTTCAGTCACCGTGCTGCAGGTCGTCGCGCTGCGGTGTGCGAAAAACGCCGGGCTCGACGTGCCGCAGGAAGTGATCGAGAAGGCCGTCGATTACGTTCGCTCCTGCAACGACCCGGCCACCGGCGGGTTCTGCTACCAGCCGCACAAGCAACCCGGCTTTGCTCGTACATGCGCCGCGATCTACTCGCTGCAGGTGTGCGGCAAGTACGACGACCCGCTGATCCTGCCGGCCAGCAAGTACATCGACACCGTGAAAGAAGATCGCGGCTGGTTCACCTATGGCCAGTTCTACGCAGCTCCCGCCAAGTACATGATCGGCGGGCAGACGTGGAAGGACTGGTACAGCTGGATCAACCGCAAGCTGATGGCGGCCGTCAAGCGCAACGGCGACCAGTGCTCGTGGGACCCGATCGACGGCAAGAACGGCGAAATCTACGCGACGGCCGTCTACACGATGATCCTGGCGATGCCGAATCATTACATTCCGCTCTACCAACGCTAATCGTCTACAGACGATTCAAAGGCATTTCACTATCATGCCCAGCATGTTGTTCCGATCTGTCGTGACCTTATTTGCCCGAGCTTTGAGCGGCCGGCGCTCTTCAGCAGCGCTCTGCATGCGCATCGCGACAGCGGTTTTCCTGACCTTCGCGCTCATCACAACCCTTCGCGCGGACACGCTGCGAACGCTCGATGGGAAATTGTTCGACGGCTCCGTCCGGCTCGATCCCAAGGGCGGGTTGATCGTCACGCCGAAAGGTTCGCAGCATCCGGGGCGAATTGAATTTTCCCAGATCCTTCACGTGAGATTCGACAACGGCGATCCATCGAACGAGCCGACCGTGCAAGACCCATGGACCGGCAATGATATCGGAACCGGAGCACTGAACGGCTCGCAGAAATCCGGCAACGGGCAACTGACGGTCGAAGGCGGCGGCACGAATATCGGCGGCAAGGCCGACTCCTTCCGATTCGTCTCGCAGATCATCAGCGGTGACGGTGAGGTGTCGGCCCATCTCGTGCCGGGTGGGACATCGCGGCCGAATATCATCGACGGCGTCATGCTGCGATCTTCGAACGATCCGAATGCCCAGATGGTCGCGATGCTGATTTCCCGAGACGGCTTGTCCATGATCAATCGCGATCGCGACGGCGGCGATGCCCGCGTGCTCGCCAGCGCCGGCGATCACAAGCCGATCTGGCTGCGCCTCGTTCGCCGCGACGCCGTCGTCACCGGGTACAAATCCAACGACGCCAAGACGTGGTCGAAGGTGGCCGAGGCGCGGCTGACGCCGATCCCCACGATGCTCGGCGGCATGGCGGTGGCCAGTCGCGATCCGGCGATGGGCTCGGCGGTGTTCGACAAACCCCGCGCTACTGCCGACGAGCCGCCAGGATCAACCGTCACCTCGCTCAGCGATCTTACGCCGCTGGTCAACCGGCTGAGGAAAGGCCCTGCGCCGGCTGTAGTAAACGGCAAGCCGGTGTTGTCCAACAGCGTCATGATCAACGGCATGTACGTGCAGCGCGCGCTGGTCGAAGGCACCAGCTGCGAAGTCCGTTACGCCTTGGGTGGCAAGTACAACAATCTGCTGGGCGTGCCTTACATCCTCGATCGGGAAAAGAGCGGCGGCACGGCAACGATCGAAATATTTGCCGACAGCGAAAAACTCTACGACAGCGGCCCGCTCAGTTTCGATACGCCTTGGGTTCCGTTCAACGTCGTCGTCACCGGGAAAAAGGAATTGCGAATCCTTGTCACCGACGGCGGCAAAGGCAAAACATTCAGCAACATGGACCTCAGACAGGTCCGGCTCGTCAAACTCTCAACCGCGCGGCAGGAAGTGAAGTCGCAGACTTCCAGCATCGTTACCACCGGCGGATCGATTTACTCCAACGTGGACGTCAAATCCGTCAACAAGCAGGCTGTCCGATTCACGCTCAAGGACCGCACGGACATTTCCGTCCCCGCCGATCAGGTGGCGCGGATTTACCTGCCCGGCCTGACGCAGGCGGCGATCGACAAGCTCCCGGCGACCAGCACGGGCGTCCTGCTGACCAACGGCGATTTCTACGAAGGCGACATCGACGAACTGGCCGACGGAAAAGTGCAGGTCAGCTCAGTCATTTTTGGTCCGCGGGAGTTCGGCATGCGGCGAGACCTGCTCGCGCTCGTCCTCCGTCCGCCGGCGAGCGACGCCAAGCCGGCCGACTACATCGTGCAGACGAGCGACGGCTCGACTTTCATGGCCGACGTGCTCGGCGTTGATTCGAACAAGCTCGCCGTCACCGACCGCTCCTTCGGCAAGCAGTTGATCGACGCGCGTTCGATCAGCGAAATCACCTACGGCGGCGATAAACTCAAATGGCTGCCCGATCTCCGCCCTCGCCGAATCGATCCTGCACGAGATCGCACCATCGACGGGTTTCTCGTCGATTCCACGATTTTCGGCCCCGGTCTGCAACTCGTCGGCCTCGATTGCGACCGCGGCGTGAGCCTTTCCAACGGCAGCAGTGTCACCTACGATCTTGACGGCCAATACAAGACTCTCGTCTGCGTCGCCGGCGTGCCTGTCGAAGTCATGCCGAACGTATCGGCGGTGTTCGTCGCGGAGTCTGAAGGCAAAGAAATTTTCCGCAGCCCCCCGCGAAACAGCACGCAGGACCCGCTGCCGGTGTCGATCGATACGAGCAAGTTGAAAACAATCACGCTGCGAGTGGAGACCGAGAAAGATTCGAACATTCCCGTGGTGGGGCTGTGGGGCGATCCGCTGCTGGTTAAGGCGCAATAAGAACATTCTGTTAAATACAGTTGAGTTTCGCACTTCTTGGGGTAGATTATCGGACGTTCCGTTTTCGTGGGGACATATCTGATGGTCGATCGCATCTCGGGTTTCGCCATTTGCGTGGCGCGATCGCGGTCGATAGTGGGAAAGGAACGAAGATCATGCCGACAGGAACCGTGAAATGGTTCGACGCAAAAAAGGGCTTCGGTTTCATCGTCAATTCAACAGGGCAGGACGTGTTCGTGCACTTCTCGTGCATCGAATGCGGCGGCTTTCGTTCGCTCAAGGACGGCGAGCAGGTTGAATACGAGGAGACCGACGGTGCCAAGGGGCTCAGCGCCGTGAAAGTCCGCCGCACCAGCGGCAAGCGCCAGCCCGCCCGATCCGCAACGCCGCCGACAGACGGGATGGGCGATAAGGGACTCGAACCCCTAACCCCCTCGGTGTAAACGAGGTGCTCTAGCCAATTGAGCTAATCGCCCGGGCGGAGGATTGTACTGCGCTGGTTGCGTTTGGGAAATCGCCGCCGGATTTTCGTTTACGGCGTGGCGAAATAGACCTTGATGTACGAATAGATCAGTGAAAACGCGCCAACGATCACGCTGGCCCACAATGTAATCTTTAAAATCCGCAGCCGGTTCGCGATTTCCTTATCGCGCCATTCGGCCAGTCGCCGGTCGATCTCGTCTAGCTTGCGGTCGATTCTCGCTTCGATCTCATCGAGCTTCTGATTGACGTAGCTGTCGGCCGATTTTTTGATGCGATTGGTCAGCCCGCCCAGCAGGCCGGACTCTTCGATTTCTTCCTTGATGGTCCCGCCGCGTTGCGATTCGCCGGCGGCGGATTTGCCGGCGTCGGCGGGGGGAAGGAACTGGTAGTCCTGCTTCACGTTCTCCCCGATCATCGAGCCGACCCATCCGCCGATCATCGCGCGGCGCTTGCGGTTGAGCTTTTTGAACAGGCCCTCCTGTCGCTTGAGCTTTTTGACCAGGCGGGGGATGTCGTCATTGGGCTCGATCGCCAGGCCGCGCATTTGCGCGAGGATCTGCAGCCCGCGCTGGCTCAGACCGTGAAAGCGCATGACTTTAATCTTGGCGATCTGCTGAGCGAGCAGTTCGCTCGATGCGTTGATGCTCACCGGCCGGCGGCCCCAGCGGATGACGTCGAGCATCGCCTCGCGGTCCATCGAAGCGATCAGCTGCCGGCGCTCGTGGATGGCGGCGATGAGATGCTGCGGGGTTTTGTAGTCGGAACCTTCGAGGCCGTACTCTTCAGCGAGATGCTCGAGTTCTTCCCTCGGGAGGTCGGCGAGTTGTCGCGAGGAGGCGGATGCGCCGATGGCGCTGGTCGAAGCGCTCACCACGACCGCCGACGGCGGAGCCGTCGGCTTTTGCACTGGCGTCGTTGCCAGCGCGGTCATATCAACGGGATTTGGCGGCACTGAGGACATTGGGATGTAAGCTGTCTCCGATCTGGTTCACCACTGCATGCGCCCGCCACAGAAGCAGAAACGCCACGCACAGCAGAATTGTAATCAGCACATCGCCCCAAAACGTCAAAAACCGCAGCCGCAGCCCGTGCACGATCAGGTATCGGCGGAGCATGCTGATGTGCTTATCGGTTCCCGCCAGCCACAAGTACCACCCATACATCGACTGATACGTAATGATGCTCGCGTAAATCGTCACCACCGTGCCGAGCGTCCAGCGGAAGAAATTGAAGAAGTCGATGTCGGGCATAAGGCGAGTAGGCAGCGGGCAGTAGGCAGTAGGCAGTTGAAGGGTGAACTGCCTACCGCCTACTGCATACTGCCAACTAATCTTCCTCTTCTCCCTCCGGCGCCTTGCCGCCGAAGAGGGATGAGCCGATTCGTACCATCGTGGCGCCTTCGGCGATAGCGAGCTCGAAATCGTGGCTCATGCCCATCGATAAATGTCGCAGGCTCGTGCCGCCGATCTTGTGCCACTTCAGCTCTTCGAAAATTTCGCGCGTTCGGCTGAAGCACTGGCGGGTGGCGGCTTCGGTGCCGTCGAGCGGGGCCATCGTCATCAGGCCGATCAGCTGCAGGTGCGGCATCGTGTCCATCTGTTCCGCCAGGTGCAGCGCCGCGCCGACGGCCACGCCGAACTTGCTCGCCTCTTCGCTGGCGTTGACCTGGAGCATCACCGGCATGCGGCGATCGAGCTTGGTGCAGTGCGTCTCGATCTCCTCGGCCAGCCTTAAACTATCGACCGAATGCACGCAGCTCACCAGCGGCAGAACGGGCTTGACCTTGTTCCGCTGCAGGTGACCAATCATGTGCCAGCGGATTTTATCGGGCACGCCGCCCACGCCTTGCGCGACGCGCCGGGCGACAAACTCGTTGAGCTGGGCCGCCCGCTGCGTGAGTTGCTGAACCTTGGATTCGCCGAGATCGCAAATGCCCAGTTGGAGGATTTCGCGGATCTGCTCCGGCGCCGCGTACTTGGTGACGGCCACCAGCGTGACCTCGCCCGGCTCGCGCTTGGCCTTGGTGGCGGCCGCGGCGATGCGGCCCTTCACCTCGTCGAGTTTCTCTGCTAACGCTGATTTCTTGGCCACGCCGGCTCCTTCATCTTCAAGTCAGAACGCAGAATGCAGAATGCAGAATTAGGAATTGCTCCTCATTCTGCATTCTGCATTCCGCATTCTGCAATTGCAATTTACTCGTCGTCCCCGTCATCTTCTGCCACCGCAACGGCGACTTTCTTCCGTGTCGGCGGGCGGCGCTTGCTGGAGTTCAAACGCAGCAACGCCAGCCAGAAATCGCGCTCGGAGAGTTCCTTGCCCGAAAGCTTGGTGAACTCCGTGCGGGCCTGCGTGATCTCGTCGCTGAACGGCAGCAGCTTGCCGCCGCGCGCGTGACGGGAAAGGACGATCTTGAGCGTCTTGATCTGCTCTTCGTCCAGCACGCCGGCCGGCAGCTCCGCGCTGGCGTTGCGGCTGGAGCGGGTGTACTTCAACATCGCCGCGAACAACTGAACGCGCTCGGCGTTTTTGAAAGTGCGATCCTGAAAACCCTGCCAGAGTTCTTCGAATTTATCGGTGTACGGAAGCTCGTCGCGGGCGACGCCCGAGGCGTCGTAGAGTTCCTGCAGGTGCTCCTGGTCGATCGAGTTTAATTTCAACGGAATGTGCATCGCGGCTCCTTAATGTGCGGGGTGCATTGTAGAGACCGAAGCGTGGAACGCCAACCTCACCGCGCTCAATTGAAAATCAATGCTCGATATCGAAACTCGATTGAGCGAACGAACTGAAATGAAAAAAGCCGACCCGAACGCATAAAAACCGCCGCTAGCGGCACTACGAGTGATCGGGCTCACGCGATGGACGAAATCGCGAGCGGCAAAAATTGATATTTACTTCGCGTGTTATCACGCCTTGTAACGTGAATTCAAAATCCAGGAATTCGATCGGATATACCCCTACGCATTTTCCCGTAACCTCAATTTGGGGCTTGCTTTACGACTTCCCTGCCGTATCGTGATAAACACCGCCATGAACTTGCTGCAGTCGCCCGGAGAATTTCCGTATCCCGAAATTGCGCTGAAAGTGGCATTGTCTTCGGGAATCGGCCTTCTCGTCGGGCTCGAACGCGAGTGGTCGCAAAAAGAAATCGGTGTTCGCACCTTTGCGATCACGGCGATGCTCGGCATGCTCACGTCGATCATGACGCCGGCCTATGTGCTGGGGGCGCTGGCGGGCGTGCTGCTGCTCGTGCTTTTTATGAATTGTCACAGCCTGCTGCGCGACCGGTCGCTGGAACTCACCACGTCCATCTGCCTGATCGTCGTCTTCTTTCTCGGCGTGCTCGTCGGGCAAGGGCACCACTTTACGGCCGCAACGTCGGCGGTCTTCGTCATCATGCTGCTGGCTTGGAAGCAGGAACTCGAGCGCTTCGCCGGCGCGCTGCGGCCTGAGGAAATTCGCTCGGCCGTGCTGCTCGGAATGCTCAGCGTCGTGATCTACCCGCTGCTGCCGGATCGGTTCGTCGACCGCTGGGATCTGCTCAACCCACGGCAGGCGTGGACGATTGTCGTCGTGATCGCCGGCATCGGCTTCATCAACTACGCGCTGCTGCGCATCTACCGCACGCGCGGGCAGTACTACGCAGCCATCCTCGGCGGGCTGGTGAATTCAACGGCGGCGGCGACGGAACTTTCGACATCGTTCATCGGCCACCCCGAGCTTGAATCGACGGCCGTCGCGGTGCTGCTGTTGACCAATATCGCCATGTTTTTGCGGAACGTGATCATCCTGCAGATTTTCGCGCCGACGGCGGTCGCGACGGCGTTGATTCCGCTCGGCGTGATGGCGGCTGCGACGGTGGGGCTCGTCTGGCTTCGGCGCCAGCAGACGGTACCGACGGGGCAGCTACAGTTGTCGTCGCCGGTGTCGCTCAAACGCGTGATCAAGTTCGGGCTGTTGTTCCTCACGCTGTCGGCCGCTGGAACGCTGGCGCAAAAGGCGTTTGCGGACAAGGGCTTTCTCGTCGTGAGTATTCTGGGCGGCCTGGTGAGCAGCGCCAGCGCCACCGCAACCGCCGCCTCGCTAGCGGCCGAAGGAAAAATCACCGCTAAGACGGCCGGTATAGGCGTGGTGCTGACCAGCATCGCCAGCGCCCTTGTGAACATGCCGCTGGTCTATCAGACGACCAAGCAGTATTCGCTCGCACGAAAGTTGGCGGTGATTACCGTGGTCATCAGCTTGCTGGGGCTGGTCGTGCTTTGGGCGGTGGTTTATTCGGGCGTGCAGATGAAGGGGATTTGGTAGACTCTACGCGTCAATCGCCGTATTGCCCCCGCTCGACCGGCTCATTACGCTCCACGGCATGGCCTACCTCATCCGCACCACGCGACGATTCTCCGCCGGGCACCAACTCCGGCTGTACGACGGCTCGCTCGAACCGATCCACGGCCATAACTGGCGTGCGACGATCACCGTAGCCGCGGAGAAACTCGACGCCATCGGCGTGGTGATGGATTTCCACGAGCTCGAACGCCTCGTCGACGCGATCGTCCAGCCGATGCACAACCACCATCTCAATGAACTGCCCGCGTTCGCGACGCTCAACCCGTCGGCGGAAAACGTCGCCGTTCATATCTCCCAAACGCTGAAGCTCCCCATAGGCGTTGTGCTGAGATCCGTCGAAGTCTGGGAAACGGACGATAATTCCGCGGTTGTAGAGACCTAGAACACCCTCGCGACTCGCAAATCCCCGTTTTCATTCCGCATTCGGCAATACGCATTCCGCAAGCCCACGATTGATTCCCCGCCTCGGCCTCAATACGATTGCTCGGAGACGATTCACCATGAAGTGCGACAACTGCAACAAACCCGCCACCGTTCACCTCACTGAGATCAAGGGCGGTAAGAAAATCGAAAAAAACTTCTGCGAACAATGCGCCGCCGCCAGCGAGGGCGTGCAGATCAAAACGCACACGCCGATCAATGAGCTGCTGACGAATTTCGTCCTGCAGCAGACGGGCATGAGCAAGGAAGTTGGCGTGGCGTGCGAGCACTGCGGCATTACGTGGGCGGAATTCCGCCAGACCGGCCTGCTCGGCTGCGAGCACGATTACACACTCTTTGAAAAAGACCTTACGCCGCTGCTGCAGCGCGCCCACGAAGGGGCCACGCACCACACCGGCAAAGTCCCCTCCCGCCGCGGCGGGACGGCGGCACCGATGAAGAAATCGATCGACGTCGCCAAGCTCCGCAAAGAACTGCAGCGGGCGGTCGAGGCGGAAGACTACGAACGGGCCGCCAAACTCCGCGATGCCGTGCGGCAGGCGGAGGAAGCGTGATTCTTAACTACGAGCCAAAGAAATTGCCGCGCAAGTCGTCGAATGAGGATTTGTCGGGTCGAGTCCTGATGATGTTGGCCTATTTTCTCGTGACGATCGTTTTGCGGTTCTTGTTCAGTTAGCAAATTCATGAAGTCCAGCGATTTACCAACTCCGCCGCCGGATGCCGATGTACTCGACTATCAGTCGAGTTCTGTCGGGCCGAATCGCAAGACGTTCGCCTCGCCGCCGGAGAAATCCGACGCGGAGAATTTCAAGGTCATGGCCTACTGGCTCGTCGGCTTTCTGATCTGCGGCGCGATTCTGGCTTTTGCGAAATGGATTTCCACGCCTACACCTTGAGAATCGATGAAAATCAGCGACTTAACATCCCGTGCAGGTGAATGGCTCCGCGGCGTCGGGCCGATGAGCGAAATCGTCATTTCCTCCCGCGTGCGGCTGGCGCGCAACGTCACCGGCTATCCGTTCCTCGCCAAATGTACCCGCTCGCAGCGGCAGGCCTTGGAGCGCAAGGCTCGCGAGACGATCCTCGCCGCCGGCATCAGCCCGAGCATGCTTTACGTTGATTTGGAAACCGCGCCGCAGATCGATCGCGATCTGCTCGTCGAGCGTCATCTCATCAGCAAGCCCCACGCGGCGGCAGAAGGCGCGCGCGGCGTGGCGATCAGCAAAGACGAAGACGTCGCCATCATGGTCAATGAAGAAGACCACCTTCGCATCCAGGTGCTCAAGAGCGGCCTGCAGCTTGAAGAAGCGTGGGAGCAGATCACCAAGATCGACGACGCGCTCGAATCAAAACTCGACTACAGCTACCACCCCAAGTTCGGCTACATGACCGCCTGCCCGACGAATCTCGGCACGGGCATTCGCGTGAGCGTGATGCTCCACCTGCCGGCGCTCAAGCTCACCGGCGAGATCGAAAAAGTCTTCCGCGCCGCCAAAGACATGCGGCTGGCCGTCCGCGGCCTGTACGGCGAAGGAACCGAAGCCACCGGTGATCTGTACCAGATCAGCAACCAGACCACGCTCGGCAAGGCCGAGGATGAAATCGTCAGCGAGTTCAAGCTCCTGGTCATCCCGCGGATCATCGAATACGAAGTTCACGCGCGCAAGAGCTTGATCAACAACCAGGCCGCTGCGCTCGACGACAAAGTCTTCCGCGCGATGGGCCTGCTCCGGTCGGCCCGGCTGGTCGCGAGCGACGAAACGCTTTTCCTGCTCAGCCACCTGCGCATGGGCGTGAACCTCGGCCGCGTGAAGGGGATCGACGTGCAGACGATCAACGAGTTGATGCTGCAAACCCAGCCGGCGCACCTGCAGAAGATCCTCGGCAAGAAGCTCGAAGGCGACGCCCGCCGCAGCGCCCGTGCGGATTACATCCGCCAGCGAGTCGGCGGGGCGTAGAGTGTTCCGAGGAAAAAAATTCCCTCCTCAATATTCCCGCTTCGTTTAGCCGCCCCGCGTGCGGGGCGCGTCTCTCTCGCAATTGAAAAGCATTGCGCCCCGCAGGCGGGACGGCTAAACGGTAGACCAGGCCGAACTGCCGTAGGCGCCAGATTTTTCGGAGCCGCTCAGTTACCGGTGTGATTTCTATATCGAGATGAAATTACTACTTCAGATTGAACCACAGCGCCGCCGCGCCGAGAAGGATGCTTACCTGCACCACCGCGAAAGCGATCCACGGTGCGTACGACCGTTGCGTCGCCGCCTCTGCTGCCGCGGCGTTGCCGCGTAGCTTATGCTGCACCACCGCGATGATCAGATTCGCCTCGAACCGCTCGATGCCCAGGCGATTCGCCTCGCGGAGCAGCTTTTGCCGGCGGGAGTACCGCAGCGTGCCGCCTTCGATCGCCCGCACGACCGATTCCGCGAACCGGTCGTTCGGCCCGGCCGCTGCCATATTGGTCGTACTCGTCGCTGGGCGAAGTGCCCGCAGCGAGCGGTGCAGTCGAACCGGCGCGTGCCTTAGCCGATGGCGTAACCGCCGCGCCTGCCGGACGTAGTTCGCCAGCACGGCTGAATCGGCGACTGACTCGAGTTGGGCGCGATCGTTCACCACCAATCCGATTGTAGCGCGCCGCCGCCGGACTTAAGAAAAAATCCGCCGCTTTCAACATTCGCTTGCCTCCTTTCGATCCGGTCGTATCGTCTGTGCCGAGGAATCGGGATTGGTTCCGTCGGTTGCCACGGTTCGTTGTGCTCGCGGAAGCGTGCGTGTGGGATTGCCCGGCGGCGAGATTCTCGATCCTTCGTTTAGCCGGCGAGCTTGCTCGCCGTGGGCGACCCATCACGGCGAGCAAGCTCGCCGGCTAAACGAGAATTGATTTGCTCGGCGTTACCGATCGCAGCGTATCGCGAACGGCGGCCGCCGACTTGAAAACTGAACATCAGGCGTTGCATGAAGAAGTGGTTCAAGCGTTTACTCCTTTTTACGGTGTGCGTGATCGTGATGCTCCTGGTCATCGCCGGCGGCAGCTATTTCATGTTGCGGCGCGAGCCGGAGTGGTTCTCGCGCCCGCCGATGACGACGGAAGTTCGCGAAGCCGCCGTCGCCCGCGCGGAAACTCAGTTCTCCCGCGTGGAAGACCTCGCCACCAGCCTGCGCGCCTACGAAGCCCGCCGCCAGAAGGCCATCCGCGAAGGCACCACGCTGCCTTCTGCGGAGCTGCCCAAGCCGCTCACCGTGCGGCTGTCGGAGGTGGAGCTCAACGCTGTCTTCCAGACCTTCGCCGAAAACCGTGGGTGGGATGAAGACCTCGCCCAGTACATCAGCTCCCCGACGATCCTGCTGCAGGACAAGCAGATCGTCCTGGGCGGCAAGCTGAAGGACTTAAACATCGTCACCTCCGCGTACTTCACCACCACGATCGACGAGCAAGGCCAGTTCCGCCTCGATTTATCGCGCGTGCTGGGCGGCAAACTGCCGCTGCCCGACGTGCTGCTCGACCGCTACCGCCAAACGGTGATCAAGGATCTCGTCCGCCATCTCCCGCCGCTGCAGCACAGCGCGAAGATCGACGCGAAAGGCATCCCGAACGACGCAACCGTGCAGGCCTCGCTCACCAAGCTGCTGCTACAGTCGATCGAGCACCAGTCGTCCGAGCCGGTCTTTTTCTTGCCGCTGCTGACGGCGAAAGGAACAGTGCCGGTGCGGCTGACGGACGTGATCGTGACGGACGGGCATATTCAGATGACGATCGCCCCGATGAGTGAAACCGATCGAGCGGAAATGCTGACGCGGCTGCGCGAGCCGTACGCGCCGGGCACGAAATAAAATCGCGGGCACTCAGCACTCAGCACTTTTATTCTTTTTCGCGCTCCCCGAAATCTGCAACCCCCGGCCAGGCCGTCGCTTGGGCCGATTGGTATGGGTGCAAAAAGGTACGGAAAGGTACGGGTTCGGAGCGCACTTCGCCGCTGATTCAATTGTCAAAGAGCAAGACTCGCAACTCTTCGTGACGCGGGCCATCGAAGATGGCCGTTTCTCGTCACCTTGCGCGTCTTTCCCGAAAAAACCGGCCATCTCCGATGGCCCGCGTCACGAAAGCTGACCCTCTCCCCAACTCTGGTCCAACCTAAATGTGAAAAGCCGGCTTCGATTCGGCCCGGTTACCCTGGCTCAGTCTTGCGAACTCGCGCGGGGCCAGGTTGCCCAGCGAGCCGTGAGGACGTTCCTCATTGTACTCTTG
>JBBQNK010000057.1:0-30401 GCA_038329865.1 Tepidisphaerales bacterium
GATGATTAAACGCAAAATGTATGGAAGAGCGAAGTTCGATCTGCTGCGGATTCGCGTGCTGGCGTCCGGCCCCTAAGTAACGAGCAACGGGTGACGTTCGGGCCGCCGCGGGCAAGAATCATCCAATGTGCGGAAGAACCATAGCCGGCGCCAGGTGCTGCGCCACGCGGGCGCTGCCTCCGTACGGGTATCGGCGAAGCACCGACGCGATGAATGTGAGTGCGAAGGCCGATCCGAGAAGTACCAGCAGAGGCCTTTGCTTCTCCCGAATCAACGTGACGATTCCGGCGACGCAGAATAAGAAGGTGAGTGTGCTTGCCCCATTTTTCCCGCCAAACGGATACGCCATCATTTCTGCCGTGTGAACATCGATCACCCATAGTAAGAACTTCAGCAGGTTGGCCGGCGGCATGCCGCGTTCCCACATGGGCAAGATCGCCATGCCCGCGTTTTGGTATTGCCCCGCGGTATTGATGCGAAAGACAAGAAGAAACACGATGACCAGCATGATGTTCCAGATCGCGAAAACCCCCCATGCGATCGGGCGGGGCTTACAACGGATGAGCGTCGTCGCCATGGCGATTGTTACCGCGCCGCACACGAAGACCGATGGAAATGAAAACAGCAGGGCGAACGGCAGAAGCCCAATCAACAAGATCGGCCATCGCCATTGAAGCGGAGACCGCATCCACTTGATCGCCAGGATGAACAACAGGCAGGCCAACATGAAATCCGTGCCGTAGGGCTTAATGTCGAGCGAGTAGCGGGTGAGATAAAGGCTCGCGCCAGCCACGGCGATCGCGAACATGGCTCCCAAAGGACGAAGGCAAATCCAGGCCAGCCACCCGAACAAATAGAACGCGGCGAGGCTTGTCAGCAAGGGATAGAGGCGAAGCGCAAACTCGCTTGTGCCGAGATGTCTCGTGATGAAGTATTGGACCGAGAGAAACCCGATTGGAGCAACTTGGCCGCGGTCCAGCGGCAGCAGCAGTTCATGCCAGGAGTGCCGCATCATGACATTCATCATGACGGCGCCTTCGTCACCCCACACGGGAAACCGCATGGCGTACCGAATCAACCGCCAGAGCGTGCCGACGATCAGGAAGGCAGTCGTCCCGTACAAAGCGAACTTGCGTTGATTGTGCCCATCAACAAGAGACCCGGCAGCGGCAGGGTGTGCCGATTGCTGCGCCGATATCGTTTGCCGTTCATTCACCGTGATCAAAGCTAAGTCACAGCGCGATGGACGGCAATACGGCAACGAGCATGGATGCGCGAATCAACGTCAAGCGAGTCAAATGGGCGTCGCCACGGGCTGGCACTATTGAACCGAACCGACTGCACGCCACACGACGAATGCGATGTACGCTGTCAGCAACAGAGCGCCGCCGGCGCGCCCGATGCGGTGCGGGCGGTAGATCGACAACGGAAGCAGGACCGCCGTTAGGCCGGCCATCACAAGCAAATCCGCATGACCCCCGGCAGGAATCGTCACCGGGCGGATCACGGCTGTGACGCCTTGAACGAACAGCAGGTTGTATAGGTTCGATCCGACAATGTTCCCGACGGCCAAATCACTTGCCCCACGCCGGCAGGCGACGATCGTCGTCACCAGCTCCGGCAGGCCCGTGCCGATGGCGATGATCGTCAGGCCGATCAGCGCGTCAGAAACCCCGGCGTAACGCGCGAGTACCACTGCGTGATGAACGCTCAACTCGCCGCCGGCGATCACGCCGATCAATCCGACAAGCGTGATCACCGCGCTGATCCACAATTTCTGCGGCGGGTGGCTGGCAATATCTTCCTTCAACTCCGCCACGTAAACATCGCCGGATTTACTGAAAGCGCTCATCAACGTGTAGTAAAGGAACACGCCGAACAGGAGCAACAGTACAATCCCGTCACCGCGGCCGATCTCATCGACGGCGGCGCCGCCGAGGACTCGATCGAACGCCATCGTGATCGCAGCCGCAGTCCCGAGCAGGAGCATCGGGATCTCGCGGCTGATGATCGACGCATGCACGCTCAGCGGCTTTACCAGCGCCGCGATCGCGAGGATCAACCCGATATTGGCGATGTTCGACCCGACGACGTTTCCAAACGAAATGCCCGTATTCCCCGCCAGCGCCGCCGATACATTCACCGCCAACTCCGGCGTGCTCGTACCGAAGGCGACCACCGTCAACCCAATGACGAGCGGCGGCACGCCAAGACGCTGCGCAATCGCCGTCGCCCCACGCACCAGCAACTCCGCGCCGCCCAGCAGCACCGCCAACCCGACCAGCAGGATCAGAACACTCCAAAGCATGCGATAAGGATACAGCAGACAGCCGGAAGCTCACCACGACCGACGGAGGTGACACGTAGCCGGGGAGGGTTTGGATATTGAAATCCTGGAACACCTGCATTTCAATCGCGCACGGCCGGTGAAGCAAAATGGGACCGGCGGGCGCAGTGCGAGATCCAGAAATTCAAAGAATCCTTCACCATAGACCGAAAGGCCGATCAGAGTCGTTACTACGGCACACGATTCCTATGGTGTTGGAGCTTTGTCGGCTTCGGTCAGGGAAATCAGCGAAGCGCCTCCACGTTTTCCATCAATTTGAGAAGGTGTGGTCGCGTCCTTTGCTGAATGCCATGTCCAGGTATCGTCGAAGTCCGCAGAATGGACCGTGAGCGTCACGATTCCGCCGGCCTCTGACATTTTCATCTCGAGCTTCTTATTCCACGGATCGAGGAGCGTCGCAAACTTCACGGCATCGGTCTTGAGCGTGAACTGAAGCTGCTGGACAGGCACTTTGCCCCAGCGACCTACAAGGTCCATGCCATCGGCCGAGCTTTCAAACTCATGGTTCGAAAGAACCTGGATGTTTACTTCCTTGCCGGTTTCGGTCGTGACGCTCCACGGCAATTTTGCAACCTGTGATTTAGGTGCAGTGCCGTGCCAGGTAATGGTGTGAGCGCCGTTGGCTACGATGTCATCCAGGATGAGCACGTATTCCTTGGGCATCCAGATGGCGGTGCGGCGGTAGGTTTTTAGGAGGGGGTCAGGGAGTTGGGGATTTTTATCGAGCTTTCCGCGATACGCGCTTCCGGCTTCGCCTTCGACGATGACGTGGCCCTTATCATCGGTTTTCCAGCCGGTCAGATTCGCGAACTGCCGGAAGTCGGCTGCGTCCAAAGGTGGAGTCCACCATGGAAATTCGTTGGCCTGCCCGGTGTTATCGACGGTGATCGTGCTGTGCTCAGCTGTGCCTCTTGGCTTGGTGGAGTACACGCCCGGATGGAAGGCAAATCCGTCGCCGACGGCCATGGCGAATTCATTGGCGTCGGCATCGTCGTGAGCGATGTTAATGCCGTGAGGTTTACCATCAACCGGCGTTGCCATGCGATATTCGTTAAGCTTGTATCCGCCGACCGGGCCACATTTGAACGTGAAGACGACGGCGTCGTCCTCCCATGAATCACGCATGGAAGCGCCGCCGATATCGGGGAAGATTTTATAGGGAACCAAGGCTTTGTAATCACCCTTTTCGACCGTCGGGTCGTAGAAGGCCAACATCGTCCACGGAAGGATGGGTTGATTTCCCTTTTTGTCGGCGACGCTCGTTCGATCAAGGCGCATGAGGAGCGCCGCCTGAGCGTTCTTATCGCGACTCAGATGTGGAGCGAGGAAAAAAGTGGCGTCATTGTGGCCGTACGAGGTGCCGACATTGTTTTGATCATCGCCCCAGCTGATGTCGCTCGATCGGCCCGGCACCCAATAATAAATTTGCTGCGCCCAGGTATTCTTAAGGCCCGATTTGTTGAGATAGTCGGTGCCGAGATTTCGATCCATCATCTTGCATGCGGTTGCGATAGCGGTGATGCCGAAGCTTTGATAGCCGGCTCCTTCATGGCAATCGCCATCGGGCGGGTACCACTTCATGACGAAATCCATCTCGTCCTTGAGCCCTTGCATGAGATAGCCCGTGTCCAAATCCTTTTCGTCCGCAACCGCCAGCAGGCACGCCGCCAGCCCCATGTCGCGATACCAGCGATGGTTCGGCTGGGGATCAACCGTCCAGTACCGATAGGGCATGATGCTCAATTCCTTGTGCCCGAGGTAATACATCCGCCGGGCGTGGAGGAGGATTTTGGCCGCCATCTGACTGCGAAAGGCCGGGTCGAGGTCGTTGTAAATCGAATCGTAAAGCAACGCGACCATCATCATGTTGCATGCGCCGCCCATGCTCGAATCGAGCTCTTTCACATCTGCCCAATAGGGCTGATCGAGCATTTCCTTCAAGGTCGCTTCAATTTTCTTTTTGATGGCGGGATCGTGGTCGAGTGCATACGCGTAGGCCATCGCCGGAGCTTGCGAGTAACTCTTGACCAAGGCCGACGTGTCGTCCGTCACGATCGGCGGCTTGGCTCCACTGGGAACCAACGCGATTTTAGCCCAAGCCCTCGTCCCCTCGTACGCCTTCTTCAACATCGGGTCGTCGGGAATTTGTTTTTTCAGCGCCTCCATTTCCTGGGCCGTGAAAAGAAGGCGCGGGTGCACGCCCTTCACAGCATCAACAAGTTGCGGCGGGTTGGTGACGGCCGGATCGGTGGCGGGAATTTTGTCCAGATTCGCCTTGATCTCGTTTGGCGGAATTGCAGCAGCGATCGCGGCAAAAAGAGAAATGGTCACAACGACCGCAATGACACGAATGGTGGATTTCATTCAAACTCTCCGTTTTGAGGCAACCGTAATTGAGTTGGATTGCCTATTCGACGTTTTCAAGTGCGTCTCCGCTGACGGCCGTTGTCAGCCGTCTTGTGTATCGTAACTGCTCCAGACGCGCCCCGTCGAGCGCTTTCGTTCCTCGGGGTCAAGGTTTTGACGAGCGTACCGGTCTTTAGCTGAGTTGGCTAACCGGGATAGCCTGGGGACATGGCAAAAATGGTCGCAAGATTTATTAAAGATAAGAAGCACAAAACCCTTCGGCACGCAGAACGAAAATGCATATCCACCACTGAGCCAGGCGGCACAATTCGAATATTGGAATGACCAGAATGCCGCATGAAATAGCCCCCGCTGCCGGCACCGCCTACGGATTGGTCCAACTGATGTGTGGCAACACCCTGGATGCCGTGCAGCGTGCTCGGCCGTCTGCGACCGCTTCTCCGCTTCCGCGACAGCCGCTGCGCGTCTGGATGGCACGCGACGCGTCCTTGACTTCACCCGATTCTGTAGAAGCCGCGCTTGCGTTGCTGGCCGAAGGGATGACGACTCGCGACGCGTTTCCCATGGCGAGCGAGACAGCAGAATGCAATGCGATATCAATATCCGCGCGCTGTACCTCGCCCACAGGATTCACCGCCGTGGATTTGGCAAAGATTGCTCCCGCTCGAAATGGAAGAATGCTGCAAATTCCTGGTCTTGCCGAGAAATTCACCGGCGGCTGGAATCTAGTCTGCCCATCTTGATAAATGTGCCCCAGGACATCGAGACAATAAGCCGCAATGTCGGCGGTGATTAATGAGAACACAGATGCATGCCCGCATCCGGCCAGTCAGGCGTTGCGATCACCTTCGCCTAAGGCTATGTCGCTGTCGAACCACCAACAGATTGGAACGATTTTCAGAAGCACCATAATCAGTACAGCATCGTTTCCCGGTCATCCCGATCCTCGGCACGATGAAGTCTGATCACTTGACGAGTGCGTCGCAGTCGTGAAACGTGAAACCGACTCCAGACCGACTTGAGCGGCCCGCACTTTCCATCGGCCGGTGGCTTTCATCGCTTTCGCTCAGAATCCCAGGCCTTAATGCACGCCGATTTTGTCGTCCGGCGAGTTGCCGAGAATTCGCACATTGATTTGAACGGCCGAGGCTTCGCCGCCGGCGGTGACGGCGCGAATCACATGTGCGCCAGCGAGAGGACGCCACCATTGCGTTGAGCCGCCGGGGACGGCGGGTAGGGGATCGGCATCTACGAACCAGTAAACAGGGTCGGCCACGCCGGTATCCGTCCGAAGGGCGACCTGTTGATTTTCGGGGGCGGCCGACGGGTCGATCACTATCTCCTGCCGCTGTTGCGGGGAGACGATGGCGAATCGATGAACACGTGGCGGGATGCTTTCGCTTTCGCTCGAAGATGCCAAGACACTGTCGGTGCCCGGGGCAGATCCGCCGCCGTCCGCCGCGACGAGCACCGCCATGGCCAGCGGGGCGGCGGCCTCTGCGCCGATCAGCGCGGCGTCGCCGTGCGATACCGGCTTGCCGACCCACACGACGACCGTGCGACTGGCCGTGACGGCGGCGCACCATGCGTCTCGCTGATCGCTGCTCGTGCCGGTTTTCCAGGCGGCCCCCAGTTTCGCCGCGGCAGGGGAGATGCGGCGCGTGCGTTCCGGATCGGCCAGCGCCTGCACCGCCTGTGCGCACGCTTTTGCCGAGAGCAGTCGAGCGGGAATAGCGTCCTGGTCATCGGCGATCAGTCGTGCGTTGAGATGTCGCCCGCCGCGGGCGAGCGTGGCGAAGGCGCCGGCCAATTCGATCGGCGAAGCTTCTGCGCCGCCGACGGCGAGCGTGAGGCCGTAGCGGTCGGGATCGTCGGCGCGGGCGAGCCCCAGGTCTTTCAGCAATCGCCCGGCGCGTGCCACGCCGACGCGTGAGAGCAAGTCCATTGCGGGAATGTTGCGACTCTGCGCGAGCGCCTCGTGGGCCGGTAGTTGGCCGCGGAACGTGCGGTCGAAGTTGCGTGGCGCATACCCCGACCAACCGAGCGGGCCGTCCGTGACCAGCGTGTCAGGGCCGCAGATTCCTTCTTCGAACGCTAACGCATAGATGAACGGCTTGAGCGTCGAGCCGGTGGATCGACGGCGGTGGGTGAGATCGAGATCGCCCGCGGCCGGCCCGGCGTTGACGGCAGCGAGGCACTCGCCGGTAGGCGTGTCGAGCACGATCACCGCGACGCCGAGATCCGCCGACGACGTCGGCAACTCGGCGAGTTGCAGCCGAGCAATGTCGGCCAATGCCTTCTGCAGATTCGGGTCGATCGTTGTCCGCAACGTGCCGCCGGGGCGACCGGCCGTGAGATGCGCGAGCGTCGGCATCGCCGTTGCGGCCGCGGCGCTTGGCAGTTGCTGCGGGAGCTGTCGCCACTGCGCGATCAGCGGCTCGGCGGACGCCTGCTTGTGCTGCTCGGCGGTGATCATGCCGCACGCGAGCATGCGATCGAGCACGTGATCGCGGCGCGCTTGGGCGAGCAGCGGATAGCGATCCGGCCGCAGGCGACTGGGGCTTTGGGGCAACCCCGCGAGCGTCGCCGCCTCGGCCAGTGTGAGCTTCGAGCACGGCTTGGCGAAGTACCGCCAACTCGCCGACGCCGCGCCGACGAGATTGCCGCCGAACGGTGCGCGGTTCAGATATTCGAGCACTACATCGTCGGCACTGGCGCGGCGCATCAATTGCGTCGCTCGCACGGCCTGCATGAGTTTACTTGCAAACGATCGCGCCTGCGGATCGCGAAGACGGATCACCTGCATCGGAATCGTGCTGGCGCCGCGGCGGATGCTGAACGATCGAATATCTTCCCACCCCGCGAAGGAGGCTGATTTCCAGTCCACGCCGCCGTGCTCGCGGAAGCGGGAATCTTCCACCGCGATAACGGCGTTGGCGAGCCACGGTCCGGCGTCATCTGCAGCGAGCGGCAGATGGAATTGCCCGTCAGCGCCGGCGAGCGCCGCCAGCTCGCCGCCGTCGCGATCTTGCAGAATCGTCGCTCCGGGCTGCGGACGACCGGCGCGATCCGGTGCGTCCGGCCACCAGGCAACGGCGGCTTGGAATAGCATCACCGCCGCCAGTGGGGCGGCGACGATGGCCACCATCGCCCGCTTCCAGCGTCGCCACCGGCGCGATTTCTCAGCGGGTGTTTTCATCGGCCCTTCCCGTCTCCTCAACCGCGATCACGCTCGGCTTCTCGGCGACCACCGACATCGTGCCGGAGCCGGTGAGGCTGAAAGTCGCCAGGTCGTACATGCACTCGGCCCGCACGGGCGGCATGACGAACGTGCCAACGGTGATGGCGCGCGTGAGATACTCGTACTTCGCCACGCCGGTCTGCAGACTGGTGAAGAGCACGATGCGGTCGTCGCGAATGTCGGGGCTGGCATCGAGTTTTAATTCGGTGACCTGCGTCGCATTGGCTGCCGCGGCGGCTTGCTCGGATGAATTAATGTCGAAAACGGGGCTGACCCGTATGGAACGTGTCCGTGACGACCGCGATGATCGCCGCGACGAAGTGTCGCTCATCTGCGTCGAAGAATTCAGTCGCGGGTTTTCGATCTCCAAACCGGCCGGCAGCAGGTCTTCGACGACGACGCATTCAAAATTGCGGGCGGCGGTGAGAGTCAGCTCTACGCGCACGAGTTGCCCGCTGGTGAGTCGCCCGGGCGCGATTTCCTCGCTGCCGTCGGGTGTGAGGAACCGCCGGCGGATTGAAATGCCCTTGCTTGTTTCGTCGGCCGGCGGTTTGAGGGGAACGCCGGTCTGCACCCAGCTGATGTAGCCTCGCGAATCGGGCGGGCCGTCGATCGCCACTGTCAGCGGATTGGCTGGCTGGGTCGATGGCATCGTCGTCGGGCCACTCGCGGTGTGCGTCGCGAAGAAACTGTTCGGCACGCGCCACGTCAGCTCTTTGCCGTCCGCCGACGCGGCCAACTGCTCCACGCCGCGGCGCAGTTCGGCCGTTGCGAACGGCTTTACGTCCTTGAACTTACGCTGGTACTGTCCGAGCGCCAGCAGCGCGAGCGATACGTCCTGCGTGCTCCGCCACTCGCCGGCGCGGCCGAGTTCTACCAATTGCTCGACCATCGGCGTGACCGAAGGATGATCCGGCTGCACGGTCAGCAGCGTGCTGAGGATCATCGCGCGGTCGCTCACCGGCGAGCCGATGTTGCCGGAAAGTTGCCGGGTTGTGCGGAGCTTGGGGAACACGTCGGGGATCAGCCCGTCGGCGCGAGTGCGGTGCTGAATCGCCAGCCAGGCGGCCGACAGCATGAAGCGCGTGGGCGCGGAAGGCGTGAGCTCGGGCGTGATTGGCGGGCGCGAGACGACCTGCGTCAGCCGTTCCATCGCCACGCGGTCGGCCTGATCGAGTCGGCCGGCGATCGCCAGCACGTAGCACGCGTACGCCTGGTTCTCCAGCGCGTCGGGCTCGTCGACACTTTCATTTAGCAGCGATCGCAGGTACGCGAACAATCGATCACGGAACCCGGCCGGCACGTGGTAGCCCGCCGACTCGGCTGCGGTAACGAAATGCGCCGCGTACAAGCTCGCGTGCGGCCAGCCGTACGAAGCATCGGGCCACATCGCAAGACTGCCGTCGCCGCGCTGCAGCAAGACCAACCGAGCGATGCCGGCGTTCACCTTGTGAGCGACGTCGTCGGCGTTGAAGAGCACGGGATCGATCTGCTGGCCGAGGTCGCGCAGCGCGATGAGTGGGAAAAGCCCGCTCACGGTTTGCTCGCAGCAGCCGTACGGGTAGCTGTTCAGGTAATCGAGCCCCTGCGGAAGAATCAGCTCCGGCTGCGATGCGACGCGCAGGCGGTATTGACCGGTGCCGGGCAGGAGCGGCAGGCCGGGATCGAGGTTGATCGGCTCGCCGGGTAGGGCGGTCTTCACACCGCCGTAGGTGAGCATGGGGCTGGCGGGGCGGACGGGTAGTTCTACTTCGTCGCTCGCTGACTCCCCGTTCATCGTCGCGGTGACGACCGCGCGGGCCACGCCGACCATCGGGCTCGCGGTCACGTGGAATAGGTACGTCTGCTGCTTACCTGCGGGAACGATTAAATCCGCGGCATCGCCGACGGCCGTCTGCAGCGGACCTTCAAGTCGCAAGTGAACGGCGGCAGCGCCGTCCTGCGCCGAAGTGTTGAAGATCGTCACCGGCACATCGAACTGATCGCCCGGCGCCGCAAAGCGCGGCCACGATGACTGCACCACCAGCGATGATCGAACGAGCGTTACCCCCTGCGAAGAACCCACTGCCGGCCCGGCGTATGCGACGGCCATCAGTCGAAGCTGCCCACTGAATTGCGGCAGCGGGAAATCGGCCTGGGCAAAGCCTTCGGGATCGGTATGAAGTTCCGAAGAGATCGCCACCGGTTTCACTCGCCGCGCGCCGACCGGCGGCTTGTAGCGCGACGCGGGTAAGTCTTCATCGCCGCCGACGTCGCCGGTCTTCAGCGAGCGAGCGCCATCCGGCACGAGCGAGCCGTACACATCGAAAGGGTTGACGGCCAGCGCGCGCTTGGCGGTGAAGAAGCTGAACGGCTCGGGCGTGGCAAAGCCGGTCAGTTGCAGAATGCCCTCATCAACGGCCGCCACGGTCACGGCCGCATTGGCGACGGGCTTGCCGCTCGAGTCTTTTACCAGAAGCCTCACCGGCAGCGTGTGGCCGGGCTTGATCTCCGGCGGCGACGTCACGGCGACAGTTAATTTACGATCCGGCGCAGCGATGCTGATCGCCGCCAATCCGTACGCGCGATGCGTGCGCCACGCGACCGTTGGATCGATCGCGCGCACAACCGAGGCGGAAATATAAACGTTCGGCCGACATCGCTCGTCGATCTGCACCGGCACGGTGACGGCCGACTGGCTCATCGCGATTGTCCTGCGCTCGATCACGCGATCGGTTTCCACCGTCAACAGCAGCGTGCCGGCGAATGGACTCTTCACGACCACCGACGCCCACTCGCCCGGCTTGTACACGTGTGCGGCGGCGGTTTGCATCGCCAGCCATTGCCGCGCGAGTGAAGTCGCGGGGCGAACGGCCGATGCGTATTTCCACGATTCAGACCGCTCGATCCACCGCGAAACCGTTCCCAGATTCTGCGGCAGGACCATCACTTCAAGCTTCTCGGGATTCTCTCGGCTGACGCTGTCGGCCCAGTCGCGCCCGAGCACTTCAAACGATCGGCTAGTCAGCGGCCCGCCGTTGCGGTCGGCGACGCACACCACGTATCGGCCCGCCGAGGGCGGAGTCATCCGAACGATCGCGCGGCCGTCGGCAACGCGCAGCGGATACGCCGCGTCTTTCTCCACCGGCCTAAGCACTTGAGTGGATTCGAAAACGTACCGGCCGTCGCGCTTGGTCATCGTGTTGTTCCACACCACGCGGAACACCGACACCCACAAATCCGCATCGCGATGACGGAGCTGGCCGCTCGGATCGACCAGCGCAACTTCGAACGTCGCCGGCGTGCCCGGCACGCCGGAGAGGGCGGTCGTGCGTAACCCGATGTAATCGGCGGAAGGATCGACGAACGCATCCGCGTACCGCGTGATCGCGCGGCCGCTGATGTCGTGCACGGCGGCTTCAACGTTGATCCGCCAAGCGCCGCGGTATGCCGGCGAGGCCTTGTCCTTCACCTGGTCAAAGCCGCGTGAGGACTTCTCGGATGCAAGCAACTTCTGCATCGCGATCACGTAGTGCAGATTTCCTTTGTCATCGAGGGTCAACTCGGCCTTGGGCAATTGCCGCTTCATGCCGGCGAGGTTCGCGATGCCGGAGACGTTTCCTTCGTCGTTGAAGGTCCAGCTTTTCCAGCTGTCCGACGAAAAGACGGCCGGCTGCGCGGTGGCGGTGATGTCGGTCTTCAATCCCGCGCCGGCCTGTCCGAAGAGGTACGCCGCGCGCACGTTGGCGAGCAGCTCGCCGCTGGCTGAAACGTGCGGGTGCGCTTCGCCGGTTTCGCCGAGCTTGAGGTCGACCTTCAATCGATCGGGCATGAAGTCTTCGACCTGGATTTGCGTGCCTCCGAGCGTGACCTCGGCCACAGCGCGATCGTGATTCGCCAGGCGAAGCTGCACGCGCCACGGGCCGGTGAGCGTGCCGTCGGAGGTGGGCCAGTCCCAGCGGGTCGCGCCGTCGGCGTCGATCATGCTCGTGCCGCCTTCATACGACTTGCCGCGCGGATCGATCAGCACCCACTGCACGGGGAATTGCGGCGGAGTCGTGCCGTCGGGCCCGCGAATGATGGCGTGGAAGCCCACCGTCTCGCCCGGCCGATAAACGCCGCGATCGTTGTAGACGAACGCTTCAAACCCGTGCCGCAGGTACGGCCGGCCGGACGTGTTGAACGCGCTGAGGTTCAAGCCAGTGCGATCCAGGTGCAGCCACGTGGTGGAGAGCTTCTCGCCGTCCATTTCCCGATCCGCCACGACGATGCTCGGCGATTCATTGTCGGGCATTTTCTGCAGCGTGATCTCGACGGTGCCGTCGGCTGCGGTGACGCCTTCGCCGACGAGCTGGTTCTTGGTCGAGAAGACGCGAACGCGCGTGCCATCGAGCGGCGTTGCCTTCGAGAGCGAAATTGCGCACGCCACGATCTGCCCCTCGCCGCGCTTGACGGTCAGGCCGATGTCCGACAGAGCCAACTGCATCGTGACCATGCCCGAACCGTAATAGCTGTCTTCATCACGATCACGATCGGCCGTGCCAGCGGCGAGCGGTGTGGGCTTCAGGCGAATCTCGAACACGCCATCGGCGCGGTGCTCGGCCGTGAGGAGTTCGTCGAGTTTCAATGGGATTTCTTCACGGACGTTCTTGCGGTTCTGCAGCCGCAGCGTTTTGCGGGCGACGAGTCGGCCCTGGCTCGTCACGCCGCGGCCGCCGTCGTTGGCCCAGGGAACGAGGTTGCTGTCGTACAGCCGGTAAATCTCGACGTCGGCTGACTGGGTGTTCACCGCCCACGCATACGCCGTCCGCCGGCCGGCGGCGCCGAGGTAGCCCTCATTGCTGTCGAATCCGAGCTGAGCGTGGATATCGGGAATGAAGACGGTTCGCGTTTCCGGGCGCGGGTAGTCGGTCTTATCCGTATCGCCAGGTGGTGCGGCGATTTTGAGTGCGTATCGCGTCGCCGCCTGGAAGGGGCCGCGCAGAGTAATCTCGCCGGGTTCACTCTGCTCGCACCGGAAGCCGGGCACCTTCGGCTCGACGGTCAGCACCTCGGCCAGCTTCGTTGCCTCGACCGCGCCGTTGAAGTTCAGCGAGATGGAGCAGGAATCAGATGCACTCTCGCCATCGGCATGGTTCAGCACCAGTTCCGTCGTGATCGGCACCTTCATCGAGGTATCGCGCGAAAGTCCGAGCAAACCCGTGTGGGCCGACAGTCCCTGGCGGATTAAGACGGTGAGATCCCTATCCTTCGCCGTCGGCTCGACACCGCTGACGATCGCGGTGATTGTCGATGACGGTTTGCCTTCGCGCACATGAACCGGAAGTGGCCGGGCGTCGCCGACGATCATCAACCGCGCCTGCAGATCGGACGGAAGGACCAAGTCATTGAACTTCAGCTCCAGCGAAACGGCCTGATCGGAAAAACTCGTCTGCCGGACCGAAAGCAGAGTAAGCGCCGCCGTCTGGCAGCCTTGGCGGAAGTCATCGGCGAGCGTGCAACCTTCAACACTCTTCACGCGATCGCGTAAGACAGTAAGCTCCCATTGCGTCGCGACCGGCAGCGGATCGCGCGGGACGAATCGCAGCGTGCGATCGTCGTCCCAGGTGAACTTTCCGGCCAACGCCGGTTTGATGCTCACCGGCGGGGCTTCGTCTCGGCGATCGGCAATGGCAAGGTTGAACCGCCACAAAAGTGGCGGCCGAGCGTTGGCCTCAAGACTGCCAAGCCCCGGCTCAAATCGCTCGACGCGAAGCAAGTTCAGATTGGTTTGGCGGTGCTGGTAAACGAACCAGGCAACGTTGTTGATAAGCAGAATCGCGACGGCCAGAAGCCAGAAGCGGCGAGAACGCATCCATGCGTTAGTTTCGAGGTTAGACATCCATGTCCCTTGATTTGGTTTTTAGATCCGACTGATGCTTGCCAGTGTAACACGAAAATCGGCGTTGCCAATCATAACAAATTCGTGGCGCATATACGCCAGAAACTGCAACTCGCATCATGAGCAATATCATTGCCAATGTGAAGAGGTCGGACAATGTAGATCCCTGAAGAAACCATTGTAACGAGGGATACGCTCTGAATGGCGACGCGTCCTCCTATACAAGCACGTATTGGAGAATTTTGTCCTGCAGGATCACCCAGGCAAGTTTGCGTTGAAATTGGAATGTTTGGTTAATCTCAGTTCCGGCGTTCTGGTCGACCGGATGCCGCGCTACCACGGATTAAATCGCAGGAAGAACAGCGCGACTAACTGAAGGCCGAGCAAGATCGCAGACGGCAGGAACAATGGGCGGAACAGGTCGATGACCTGCGGCTCCTTCTGGAAAATCTGCACGCGTCGCATCTGGTCGATTGTCTGGAAGACTTCCTGCAGTGTCCTGCTGTCCACCGCTTTGAACGCTTCGCCGCCCGTGCCGTGGGTGATCGTCTCCAGGCCGGGTTCGATCTCATTGTCTGACAGGTAAACAGCGAACACGGTGATGTTGGCCTCTTTCATCTTGGTCACCACTTCATTTTCGCGGCCGTTGCGGATGTCGCTGCTTTCGCCGTCGGTGCACAGGATGATCATGCGGTCGCCGTCTGGGCGCTTGGAGAGAAGTTCCTTAGCGCCGTCGAGCGCGGTGGCGATGAAAGTTCCCGACCAGACATTCGCGGGCAGGTTTTTCGGACGGCCGAGCGCGGGCATCAGCGTGAAAGGCTTGATGAACGGGCGCGCGTTGGTGATCGCAGACGTATCGAGGGTCAGCGGTATCCAGTGGATGTAGTTGCGGGAAAAGACGGTCAGCCCGAAGGCATCGCCCTGGCGGAACTTGAGGAATTGTTCGATCGCATCCATCGCGCCATCAAACCGGCTGTAACGCTCGCCCGATGGCGGCTGCTGGCCGTACTTTTCGCTCATGCTGGGCGACGTATCGAGCACGATCTGGATGTTGCTGAGCTTCCGCTCCGTTTGTGGCGGCGCGAACGTGATCGGCCGGGCGAGAAACAGGATCGCCATCGCCAGCAGCGTCGCCGGAATTGTGTTGGCGCAGAGGACGAAAAACTGCAGCACTCGCCCGCGCCGCTGGCGGCCGAGGTCGAACGGCATGACCAGCGTGTGGCCGGAGCGCGTCCACTCCCAGAACGCCAGTGTTACCGGGATCGCGAGCAGGAATAAAATGGAAGGATGCGCGAAAGTCATGAGGCGACGGCCGCCTTCTCCACCACGGGCGACTTGATCCGCGCCCGCACCGCATCCGCCACCGGCTTGGCGGCGGTCGTGCGATCGGATCGATGCAGCCAGTTCTCCAACTCGGTATACGCGGCGGACACTTCCGGATCGGCCCGGAACCGCAGCAGCAACTCCGCCATCGGAATTTCGCCGAGCGATTGCTGATCGCGCCATTGCCGGAAGATCATCAGTTCAAGTTGCGCCTGATGGGCGGTATCCAGAGAGCCCGATTCCAGGAGCGCCAGATTCCGGCGGATCTCGTCGGCCAGCGTATTCGGCCGAACCACTTCATGAACCACCGCCAGCTTCTTTCGGCCCCAGAAGATCAGCAGCAGCAGCCACACCACCCAGATCACGCCCAGCGTCGTCATCGTCTCGTAGTACCACGCGTGCAGGACGATCTTGTCGGATTCGGTCTCGGCGATTCGGCTCTCAATATCCTTGGAGAGCTTGTCCGACCCGCGCACGTGAAACGACGGAAAGCCCGCGACCGGCTTGCCGTCGCTGCCGCGGAAGTAGTCTTTCAGGTCGTAATCGCCGGCGCGGTTCACGATGTAGCGGATGTCGTAAACCCGGTTGCCGTCGTTTTCCTGAACTTCGGCGATCCGCACGTTGAGGGCGACGCCCCACTTATACGGGATCGGATCGATGGGACTGCTGTTGTACGTGACGATGACCGCTTCCTCCACGCCGAGCGGTACATCCACAATATTGTCCGGCCGTTTGCGGAAGTAGAAGTACAAACTCACGCCGACGGCCGCCAGCAGGAGCAGCGTGATGATCCAGATTTTCTTGCGACGGGGAAATTTCATCGTGCCCCCGCCGTGAGTCCGCCGCGGTGCTTGAGGAAATGGCGGAGGGTGGAGAGGACGGGTTTGTTGGTCTGGATGCGACAGTAGTCGACGCGGAAGCGAGTGAGCTCGCTCTGCAGTTCGGCGGCATCTTCTTCGCGGACTTTGCCGCGCGCGACGAAGTGCTTGCCAGTCTCCGCCTCTCGGCCGCGGAAAATGCCGGCGCCGCGCACGCCGTACTCGGCCGGGTCGATCATGTGGAGCGCGACACAGTCGTGCCGCTGCGCCAGCGTGCGAATAGCGGCGACGCCGTCGGCGTCGTGGAAATCGCTCAGGACCAGGATGGTGTTGCGATGGCCGAGCGTGGGCGCCAGCTCCCGCGCGCGTTTGCCGAGGGATGTGGTCTCGATGAAGTTGTGATGTCGCAACTGGTGCGACCAGTCCATGACGACATTGCGCGAGAGCGTCGGCTCGACGTGCAGCTCGCGCTCGCCGCAACCCATCACGCCGACGGGTGTCATCTTCGTCTGCGCCGCCAGCGCCAGGGCCGTCGCGATCTGCAGCGCCAGCGCGTACTTGCTCAGCGCCGTGGAACTCACGCACATCGAAGCAGACGTATCGATCAGGATGTACAGCGGGACGCGCTTGGGCTCTTCAAACTCCTTCACGTACAACTTGCCAGCCCGCGCGGATACTTTCCAATCGATGAAGCGCGTCGAATCACCGGGCATGTACAGGCGCGATTGCTCGTACTCCAGCCCGGCCCCGTGAAAGATTGAAGCATCCTGGCCGTATGAAAGCGCGTCGGCCAGCTTCCGCACCACCAGGTCGAACTGGCGCGAATCGAGCGGATCAGGATTGAGTTGAACCGTCTTGTGCATGGCTGCGATCGGATCAGGACAGGTCGGACAGTAACCCTTCAAGCACCTTAGCGCCGGTGTGCCCACTGGCAGCGGCCTCGTACGTTAGCCGGATGCGGTGCAGCACCACGTCCTGAGCCAGAGCGAACATATCCTCGGGCAGCACATGATCGCGGCCGTGGATGAAAGCGCGGGCGCGAGACGCGTTGATCAATGCCAACCCCGCGCGCGGCGAACAGCCGAAATCGAGCAGTTCCGAATCGCGCGTCCGGCGGACGAGCTCCACGCAGTGTTTGACGAAGATGTCGCTGACGAACACTTTCTGCACCGCCTCCATGGCGGCGGTGAGATCGGTAATATTGCCGACGGGCTTATCGTCGATCATGTCGAACGCCGTCCGCGGCACGGCGCCGCCGCCTTCTTCGCGCTTCAGGCCCATGCCGAGCTGGCGCTTGAGGATGTCTTCTTCGTCAACAGCATTGGGATAGCCGAGCCGATGCAGGAGCATGAAACGGTCGAGCTGCGCTTCAGGAAGTTCAAACGTGCCGCTCTGCTCGACGGGGTTCTGCGTCGCGATCACCAGGAACGGCACCGGCAGGCGGAAACTGCTGCCGCCGATGGTGACTTTTCGTTCCTGCATCGCTTCGAGCATCGCGCTCTGCACCTTGGGCGCGGCGCGGTTGATTTCGTCGGCCAGCAGAAGGTTGGTGAAGACCGGCCCTTTATGCACGCGAAAATCGCCGGACTTCTGGTCGATGATTTCCGAGCCGATGATGTCCGACGGCAGCATGTCGACCGTGAACTGAATACGCGCGAACTTCAGGTCGATCACCTTGGCAATCGTGTTCACCAGCAGCGTCTTCGCCAACCCCGGCAAGCCTTGCAGCAGCAGGTGGCCGCCGGTGAAGAGTGCGATGAGGACGCGTTCGACCACGACATCCTGCCCGACGACGACGAGGGCGACGCGCTGTCGCACGTTGGCGACGAATTCGGCGTTGGCGGTCGACGTGCGGGGTGTTTCCTGCGTGAGAGTCATAAATACTTTCTGTCTGGAAGAAATTGTTGCTTTAGCCGAGGCGGACCAGCCACTTATTGGCGATGTCCTTCAGCTCCGTCGCGTTCAGGCCAGGTCCGTTGGACGTGAAAACTGAATTCTGCACGTGATCGATGTCCTTCTTCACCGCTTCCTTCTCGGCCGGTGCGAAGTGGACGAGCGGGCTGGTGATCAATCCATTCAACAGGCGGACGACGACGAACCCATCGATGTGCTCGGGCATCTTGAAAACATCGCGTGCATGAACGGCCGGCGCCAGCACTTCACGCTTGCGGAACACTACGAAGGCAATCAACCCCGCGACCGCAACGACGACAATGCCGACCACAGGCCAAAGTATTTTCCGCCAGAGCGAGCCGGCCTCGGCGCGCGCCTGGCCGATCTCGGTGGTGGCTTCTGTCACCGGAACCAAGTTCATGTCGTCGTACTTTTGATTGGTCACTTTCACGTCCGCCGATCGGCCGGTGGGGAAGGTGAAGGTGGCCGACGCGTTTCCTTCGCGAACCTCTTCCGGCGCGTCCAGGATGACTGTCCACTCACGGTCAGAAGTCGCCTGAACGTGCTCGGCCCAGCTGTTGATCTCCCGCACCTGCGTGCCGGCGTGGGGGGCGATGGATTTGACCTTCAAGTTTTGCTTCATCGCATCGAGATTGAGGATCTCCTCAAGCTCCGGCACCAGGCCGGTCGCGGTTGCCTTGATCTCGAGCGTCAGCACGCCGGAGGTGAGGAGCTGCCGGGCGTCGAGCGTCTGATTTACATCGACGTGGCTCACCGGTCGCGGCGGGACGGCGTCGGATTGAACCTTGAGCAGCGCCTCAGCCGACTCCACCGGAATCGTCACCGGCCCGCCGAGGTCGATGAACGAAAGATCCAGTTCAACGGGCGGCACGCGATCGACGCTGCTGTCCTTCACTCGCAACTGGATATACGCCAGCACCGTCTGCTGCCAACCCGGCGTGTTGGTCTTTCGCGGTACGACATCAGGCCGGCTGAACGTGATTGAACGGACGTCGAAGAACGGATCGAGCGCCTCGTGAATGGAGAGTTCGAGCGCATCGCGCGGGCCTTGCACGTCGGTCATCCGAAGCACCTTGGGCGCGTACGGATTATTGCGGGCGGCTGCCCTTTTTGCGGGAACATCGGGCGGCAGCGTGTTGCTGAGCTGCTGCTTCAGCTTCGCCATCCGGCCCATGCCTTCGGTGTGGAAGACGCTCAGCACGACGCCGAAATCCTGATCGCGCCCTACGGTGGTCGGCCCGTCAAAATCTACCTGCAGGCGAATCTCGTCGAGCAACTCGTTGTAGTAATTCACCTGCTGGCGGGCCTGCATGGTGAACGGGTTGTCCTGCGTGATCATCAGCGAGCTGGCAAGGTATTTGTACTTGAGGTCTTCGTGCAGCGCCGCCGGCGGCACCGCCTGCATGCGGCCGGTGATGTACCGCGCGAACATGCCCACGTGCGCATCGGCCGCTGCCTTGGGCATCGAGCGCATTGAATCGCGAATCCTCGTCAGCCCGGGACGGCTGATCGGCTTGGAGAGGTTCACGTCGCCGTTGGTGTTGATCCCCAGCAGGCTGTTGAACCACGCCACGTACACGTCGACGGTATAGTTCGCCGCCGCCATCTGCGGAACGGCCTTGGTGTACGCGGCGGCGGCCTTGGCGAAGTACTCCTGTGATTTCACGAACTTCTGCCGGTAAACCAGCATCCGCTTCATGCTGTCGGAGGAGTCGAGCTTCTGGAAGTATTCGAAATCCGCCCAGTCATTGCAGAGCTGACCGGCGAGCGTCGCGATGCGGTAGCCGTCCGGGTTTTTCGTCAGCCAGCGGTCGGCGATCTGCGTTGCAGCGGTGTAGCCGTCGCGGGTCATCGCAAGCGTCTGGCTTTCGTCGCGGCGGGTGAGGTTCGCCTTCTGCATCTCGATGCTGCGCCATTTTTTGCCCAGAGATTCGCACATGCGCGTGATGAGCTGCGTCGCGAGCTGTTCGCTCATCGCTTCAACAGGGCCGAACACTTTTTCAATATGCGAGAGTTGATACGCCTCGGCCCGGCCGTACACGGCATCGAACGCGTTGACGAGCTTTGTGGTGTCGCCGTACTGAAGACCCGCCTCACGGAAGAGCGTGAGAATGCGCGCCAGGCCGTCGATGTTGCGCTCGATCATCAGCGGCGTGACGGAGATGTAAGTGTCTTCCGGCAGGGCGTACTTGGCGCGGAGCGCGTCGGGGATGTTCGGGTCGTGGCGCTCGCCCCAGGCGACGATGAACTCCTCCGCCACGGGCACGGCGGCTTCGGGATTGGTCTTGTACAGTTCCACGATCGAGTCGGCGGCCTGGTCGAAAGCGCCGGCCATCATGTTCGCCCGCACCACGTTCAGCGTGACTTTTTCCGCCATGGATTTCGGCAGCGCCGCGAGCCATTTGCCCGCCGGCGCGGAGACCGCCAGTTCCTGCGGCTGCACGCCGTCCAACCGGCCGGTGCGCCCGACCGTTTGCTTGGCCTGGTACGTGGCCTCGACTTCGCTCACCCATTGGTCTGCCATCAGTTGCAAAAGCGTCTTCCACTTTTCATCGCCCACGGGTGTGTTCTCGGTGCAGATCGCAGCCAGCGCTTTGAGCGCGTACAACTGCTGCTGACGCAGGTCAAAATTCCGCCCCTTCATTGAATCGCGATACTTTTTGACAAGCTCGGTCAGCAGCTCGTACGCCATGTCCGGATTCTCTTTAACCAGCGGCTTGAACGCGCCCTCAAGCCCGCCTTGCGAAGCCTCCGTCATCAGCTTCAGGAAAGCGGTCTTGGCAGCCTTCAATTTGGCCGGCGGCGACTTCGGGTCCATTAGCAGCGCCAATTGCCTGGCCAGGTCGGCAGAGCCCTGTTGCTTCTCGAGCGCATCCGCTTCAGCGCGAGCGGCGAGGAATGAAACGACTTCGGCCCGCACCGCTTCATCGGTGATAGTGCCGGTTGCGTCGGCGGCGGGAAGGAACTTGATTGCCAACGAGTTGAACTGGGCGTTAATGAGCATCCGCCCCGCGTTCAGGCGGGCGGCAGGATCTTTCCCGCCCAGGCCGCCAACGCCGTCGGTCAATTGCTTTTCCAGCCACGCTTGTTGCATCGGGGAGACGCACACCTTGACGAGTTGCCCCAGTTGCTTGAGCCGCGTTGCATTCCAATCTGCGGGGTTCGCGCGGATCAGGCCGACAACGTCCTCCTGCTGCATGAACGGCTGGCCGCGGGAAGTCAGGTCGGTGAGCATCTTGTCGTAAGTGCGCACGCCCATGTCCGGAGGCATCTGCTTCAGCGTGCCGACGACGGCGGCCCAGTTGCCGGTGTAGTAGTCGTAACGGAATTTCTCGACCGGCGGCAGTTGCTGCACCGCCGCACCCGCGCCCTTGAAATGATTCATATTGGCGGCGATGTCGTCGGTCGACCGCTGGAAGCTGAGATTCTCGATTCCTTCAAACCCCGACGGAGTTTGCGCCCGCAATACCGCAGCCGACGTTCCGACGATAGTGAGAAATACCAGCGTTTTGCAGAGTGCGTTGAGATTCATGTGCGTTTACTTACTGAAAGTGCGTGAAGTCTGATTGCCGCAGGAGGACGGCGGGATTTACGATCCGCCGGCCTCGTTCGGCGGCGGCACTAAAGGCAGATCGCGGCCGTCTTTCGGCTCGAGTTCCTTGGGCGGTTCCTTGCCCTTCTGCTTTTTGTCGAGGAGTTTTGCGACGGCGTCCGGGGCGTCATCGCCGGCCTGATCACTCGGGCCGGGCGCGCCCCCGCCGGGCGCTCCGTCGGCTTTGGCCGCGAGATGAAGCGCCTTCTGCAGGTTGGCCATCTTGGCGCCGTCGATGCCCTTGACGCCCGGCACCGCCTGCGCGGCCGTCGCGGCGACCGTCCCCTTCTCAACCTTCGTCGCCACCGCAGCCGTGCCGTTGTTGACACTTTTCACCTCTTCGATCTTTTCGCCCTGCACGCCCGGCGCGGAGCGCGGCACGTCCGTGGCCACCTGCTTGGTGTCCGGCTTAGCGGCTGGCTTGGTGGCCGCCGTGTCATCCGCCCGGCTTGTCGCTGCCGTCCCCGCGAGGACGGCCGTCAGGATCATTAGTGCTTTGGTCGTGTCGTTCATAATGTTTTATATTGTTAATTCTGAGCGCCGTTGACGCGTTTTGATGCTTGATCGAACTCTTTTGTCACGCGTTCCTCGTAATCTTTCAGCGCCGCCGGGTCTTCATGCTCGGCCAGGTACCGAAACAACTGCCTGGCCCGATCCGCGAAAGGCCGCCATTCTTTCTCCGGCAGATCATTTTCCTGCAGCAGGAGTGCGGCGTGATACTGCGCCTTCCCGAGCGATTCCCGCACCGCCCGGGTGATCGGAGCGTCATCGCCGTACCGCGTGGCGCACGATTGCAGCAGTTCCGTCAGATCGGTGATCGCCGTGCCGATGTCGAGCATTTCCAGCCGCGCCCGGGCCTTGGCGAGCTTGACGTGATCGATCACCTCCGGCATTTCGGCGGTGGCGAGTTTGTCTTCCAGCTTGTCGTACTCGCTGACGATCTGCTCCCAGTCGCGATCCTCATCGGGCAGGCGTTCCATCGCGGCGATCCGCTTCAAGTCGTCAGAGGCCGTCTCACGGAGGACGTGCTCCTTGCCGTAGTTGAAATGGAACGCAATGGCAGCCACCGGGAACAGCAGCCAAAGCAAGGTGAAGGCGCGGCGGATCATGCCTCCTCCATTGCCATTGCCGACGGCATGCGGATTTGCCATTTCGTGCCGCCGTACTGCTGCGCCACCGGGATGAACGCCAGGATCGTCGCGGTGATCGCCATGATCGCCAGCGACAGGCCGGCTTGATTCAGTTTTCCGCCCGATCCTTGTCGAACGACCAGGTCCGACAGTTCACTAGTCGGAAAGTGGCGGGTGTTGACGTCGTAGTAGTTCGCATCCAGCATCGAGGCGAGCGATCGGAGCGTGCTCGCGTCCTGCTTGGACTGCCGACCATCGATAAAAGTTCCCTTTTCCGGGTCGCCGATTCCCAGAACAGTCACCCGTTTCACGCTTTCGGGCACGGCGATCGCCTGCGTGATGGCGGTGGTGTCGCCGTCGGTGCAGATGAAGACATAGGCGCTTTTCTTGCGAAACGTCGCGAGCAGTTCCATTGATTTCTGCATGGACAGCCCGAGATCGGTTTCGCCGATGCCCATGGCGTAGATCAGCGGCAGATCGCTGAATACGTTGCGGGCGACCTCCCGGTCGCGCACTTGGGAAACGATCGGCAGCGCATCGGTATAGAAGCCGATGACGGTAAACGTCACATCGCCGCCGACCCGCTCGAGTAGGCCGTCAAAGACCTCCGCCATGCGGGCCCGGCGCGTTTCCGTGCCGTCGGCCCCCGCATCGGCCAGGTACATGCTCGGCGAAAGATCGGCGATGAACACGATGTGCCGGGTGCCCGACCCGATCGGAGCCGGAGCACCGGCGAACGCACCGGTATTGAACAGGATCAACGCCACCAGCGCCCAGGCAAAAGCCCCCAGGCACACCGACCTCAACGGCCCGATGACGCGCGTCCATCCTCGTGCACTCTCATCCGGCCCGAACGCCAACCGGCCGACCCGCCCGACGCGACGCGCGTGCAGGAGTTCAGCGATCGCCACGATGATGGCGACGAACACTCCCACCCCGATGGCGACTGCCGTCTGCGTCATGCGAACAGTTCCTGTGCCAGTGTCCCGTTCCTCTCGTCCCAAGATAAGAGTCCAACGTAGCGGTTCCAGACCCGAGATAGTAAACAAAGTTGCGGTCCGACTACAACAAACGTGCATCATCGTTAGATATGTCGGATATCAAGCCAAAAACGCGGCGCCAAATCCCCCACGGTAGCCCGGCACTGGGAAGATTCTGCGCGGTCGCGATAGATATACGACTAAAGCGAATCTTTTCGTTTGTACGTGAATCAGTCGAAAAGATTGGTCAATCTGCTTTAACCTTCCGGAGTTGGTGACGGGGGCATCAGGGACGCGCTAGCAGTCCGACACGCGTGCGTTGAGGAATTGCCCTGACTCTGCCTTCAGGCCCGAAGGAGCGGCGGCCAGTAGCCACGGGTGGAGTAGATCGCGGGTGACTCAGCGGAGCGAGCTACCACCGAAAGTCGTAGATGGAAGGCGGCTGAATAAAAGCGGCGTACTTTCGGTGAATCGTGGTTGACGGTTCACCAGCATCCCAGGCGGGACAAAAAGGATACGCCTCTTGAACAATAACGCGTATCGGATCAGACTGGCAACCTTGCCGGTTCTGGATTGCATTCTTCGCGACGATGCCCGCGGGGGCGCTGCAGGCGGCCGTCGAGCGGGAGGTTTAGGACTACATCGAATGCCATACTTCCTGCTGGCATTTTATTGAACCTCCTGCGAATTCATTTTTTGCTGCAATTGCGTCGTTCCTCAGAGCGGCAAAGTTCTGGTTAACAATTAATTGCACGGCTGATCAAATTAAAAGTTGTTCTCGCTCAATGCACGTTATAGTGCGGTTCACAATGACAAGAATCCTCCGACTACTTTTCTTTGCAGGGGGATACGGGCTTTTCGCAATTCTCATTGGTGGATGCGATGACCGCAATGAGGTCAGCGTATATCAGGCGCCAAAGGAATCAGCGATGCCGCGTTCTATGATCGCGCCGGTGCCGCCCGGTTCACCAATGATCACGGCGGCTGGTGTGCAGGGCACAAGCGGGCCGACGTGGGTCTTGCCTGCCGGTTGGGTGGAACTTCCGGCGCAGCCGACGCGATTTGCGACATTCCAGATCGATGCGACCGATCCCAAGCTCAACGTGATTGTCTATACCTTCGGACCTGAATCCGGGGCGGTACTTCCCAATGTGAATCGATGGGAGCAGCAGATCGGAGCGTCGCTTACGCAGGCGGCCGATCTCGCCAAAGTTGTGACGCATATTGCGATGAACGGGTTGGAACTCGATGAGGTGGACCTTAAGGCTCCGCCAGCAGCGGGCCAGTCCGAAGGAAGTCGAATGCTGGCGGCGATTATTCCGGCGCAGGGACAGATGTGGTTTCTCAAATTCGTCGGCCCGGCGTCAAAAGTGGAGGCGCACCAAGCGGAGTACGACGCATTTCTTCATTCCCTCTCGTTCGCAGCGACCGCCCCGACGATGCCGGCCGGGCATCCGGCTGATCAAGTCGCCGCGGGCAAGGCACCGCCGACGGTCATCACTGGCGCGCACCCGGGAGCCAGTACTATTCCCGCCTTTGCCGCTTACACCAAGCCACAGGGCTGGGTGCTTGATCCGCAGGAACGTCCGATGCGCGTCGCGACGTTTCATGTTACCGGCGACGGTGAACAGGCTGACGTGATTATCTCCGCACTCCCGGCGAACCAGTTCGGCACGCCTGAGGCGAACATCAATCGTTGGCGCGGGCAGGTCGGGCTCGCGCCGGTGGATGATCCGGCGTCGGTCGCGCGCTCCGAAATGGCAATCGGCGGCGCCAAGGGCTTTCAACTGGACTTTGCCGGATTGCCCGCAGCCGGTCAGCCGGCCCAGCGACTGATCGTGGCGCAGGTGACGAAGGGCGCGACGTCATACTTCTTCAAGTTCATCGGACCGGGCAAACTGGTCGAGCAGCAGAAGCAGTCGTTCGATTCGTTTCTTCAATCGATTCAGTTTGCGGCGGAGTGAACGCGTGTTTAAAAAAATTCTCTCGCCTTTGGCGTCATTGAAATTGACGATCACGCTGATCGCCATGTCCATCCTGCTGGTCTACGCCGGCACGTGGGCGCAGATCGACAACGGCATCTGGACGGTTCAGAAGAAATACTTCCACAGCCTCTGGTTGTGGATCGATTTCCAGACTTTCTTCCCTCGCCCGCAGGCGGGGCAATCGGGAATTCCCTTCGGATTCCCGTTCCCCGGGGGGTATACTCTCGGCGCACTGATGCTGATCAATCTGCTCGCTGCCCACGCGGTGCGATTTAAATTCACGCTCAAACGCTCCGGCATCATCCTAATCCACGTCGGCCTGATCCTGTTGATCGTCGGCGAACTACTCACCAGCGTGTTTGCGGTCGAAAGCCAGATGATGATCGACGAAGGCTCGACCGCGTTCTATTCACAAGACACGCGCTTCGGCGAGCTGGCGGTCATCGATCCGTCAGCGTCGGCGGATTCGGATCTTGTAGTGGCCTTCCCGGAGTCAAAACTTTTGCCCGGTGCGACGATTCGCCATGTGCTGGTTCCGTTTGACATCACGATCGACGAATTTTTCCAGAACAGCCAGATCCTCGGCCCCATGCAGGCACCGCCGGGAATGACCGGGAAGGCGACCGCCGGATTTGGCAAAGGGATCGTCGTCGCGCCAGAGCCGCGCGTCTCGGGCACCGAGGGCGGCTCGGTCGACACGGCATCGGCTTACGTTACCCTTTCGGCAGGCGGACACGAGCTGGGCAAGTACCTTCTCTCGGAATTTTTTGACGGTGGACAGGAACTTCAGGTAGGCGATAAGACCTACCTCATCTCGCTTCGATTTCAACGCCACTACAAGCCGTATTCGATGCAGCTGCTGAAATTCTCTCATGACCGATACCTGGGCACGGAGATACCGAAGAATTTCTCCAGCCGCATTCGGCTGGTCGACCCGAGCAGCGGCGTGGATCGCGAAGTCCTCATCCGCATGAACGAGCCCCTTCGCTACGCCGGCGAAACGTATTATCAGGCCAGCTTTAAGCCCGACGACAAGACGACCGTCCTGCAGGTCGTTCGAAATCCGGCATGGACGATGCCCTATATCGCCTGCGTGGTGGGTGCGGCGGGCATGTTGATCCATTTCGGCATGATGCTGGTCGCGTCGCTTCGAAAGCGATCGACCCGGCAGGCGAATGCCGCCTCGCTCGCGCAGGCAGCGAAGGGGTCTAAGAAAGGAAAGTCGTCGGGTAGGGGATCTGAATCGAAGCCCGCGACGATGTCGATATGGGGTCGAGCGGCCCCGCTTCTGGCAGGGGCGGTCGGTGTATTGCTGTTCCTTGGAATGTTCGGCCGGGCGATGAACTCCGCGGTGCCGGGCGATTTCAACTACGGCGGATTCGGCGAACTTCCTGTGACCTTTGACGGGCGGGTTCTGCCGTTTGATACGCTCGCCCGCACGTCGCTGCAGGTCATTCTGGGTCGCGAGTCGACACGCATCGGATCCGACTCTGCCGGCGCGGATCAATGGTCGAAAATCCCGTACGGCGACTGGAAACCCGTACCGGCTACCCGCTGGTTGCTCGACATCCTTTCCGGAACCGATAAGGCCGACGAATACCGCATCTTCCGCATCGACAATCCCGAACTGCTCGGCCTTCTCGGGCTCGACCAAGACCGCAGCCCACGGCTGTTCTCCTATCGCGAAGTGGTCGCCCACCAGGACAAGCTGCAAGAGCAGATGGCCCGCGTCGAGCAGATCGAAAACAACAAGCGGGGACTATTTGAACGCAAAGTGGCCGAGCTTTTTCAGCATCTGCAACTCTACGTTCAGCTTTCGCAGCTCGACAGCCTGTATTTGATCCCTCCTCTCTCACCTCTGGAGCAATGGCGGCCGATAGGCCCGTTTTTGCCGACGGCTTCCAATGCGAATCCGCAACGTAACCCGGCTTCGGACCTGATCCTTGGCATGTTGACCGACTTCCGCGACAAAAACGTCGACCAGTTCAACGAGCACGTCGCCGGGTACCATTCGCTGCTGGCCAATTGCATTCCGGCGGATGTGACACGCGCCCAGTTCGAAGCGTTTTTCAATCGGTTCGATCCGTTTCTTCAGTCGCAGATCTTGTACGTGCTGATCTTCGTGATCGGCTGCACGTCGTGGCTCGCGTGGGCGCGGCCTCTGGGGCGGGCGGCGTTCGTGCTGCTTTTGATCGCCCTGGGACTTCACACGTTCGGACTGGCGTCGCGCGTCTATATCTCCGGCCGACCGCCGGTGACCAACCTTTATTCGTCGGCAGTCTTCATCGCCTGGGCAGGTGTCGTGCTGGCGGTGGGGCTTGAACTCTACTTCCGCAATGTGATCGCGACAGTCACCTCGGCGGCGATGGGATTCACCTCGCTACTCATTGCTCATCACTTGGCCGGCGACGGCGACACGATGAAGCAACTGCAGGCGGTGCTCGATACCAACTTCTGGCTCGCCACGCATGTCGTCGCGATCACGCTCGGCTACTCCGCAACGTTTCTGGCGGGGGTGCTGGCGATTTCCTACATCCTTCTCGGCGTGTTCACACCGTTGCTGACGAGCCAAAAGCCCGGCCGTCAGGACGAGGACTCGCCCGCAAAGCTTTTGCCACGAATGGTTTATGCGATTCTGTGCTTTGCCATGCTCTTCAGTTTCGTGGGCACCGTTTTAGGCGGGATCTGGGCCGACCAGTCGTGGGGGCGGTTCTGGGGATGGGATCCCAAAGAGAACGGCGCCGTGCTGATCGTTTTGTGGAATGCACTCGTGCTGCACGCGCGCTGGTCGGGCCTGGCGCAGCGCCGCGGGGTCATGGTGCTCGCGGTGTTTGGTAACGTCATCACGAGTTGGTCGTGGTTCGGCACGAACATGCTTGGTGTCGGGCTTCACTCCTACGGCTTCATGGATGCCGCACTATTTTGGTTGCTCGTCTTTGTAATCTCGCAGTTGATCATCATGGCCATCGGGAACATCCCACTCGCTCACTGGCGAAGCTTCCGACCCTCGGGTCCAAACGCCGTCGCGCTGCCGGCGGCGGCATCTTCGACGTCGTGAAGATGCCTGTTGCATAACACGGTACAAATCCACATGCTGTCGCGGCGAGCCGCACTTCGGTGGATGTTTCCATTTCAAATGGAGATGAGATTCAACGAAAAGAAAATATTTTCATTGCCGAGATCATGATTGCATCACTATCTCTCAATTATACTATTGTCATCGACAAGTAGAGGGCATCCCAATTTAGCGAGCTGGATGATCAGAGTTTTTTCGACTCATCCGTGGATTCCGAAGGCAGGAGGCCTCGGGCTGGCCGTGGCTCTCTTTCTGCTCGCGCTGGCTGTTCGCAAACTTCGTGTTCAGGAAAACGCAAAAACCCACAAGTCGCTGGCCGAGGCGCGCGAGCGCGGGAGCCACGCGGCCCGACTTCAATACCCCGCTATCGATCTGTCTCAATGCATCGGCTGCGGCGCGTGCGTTCGCGCCTGTCCGGAAGAAGGCGTACTTGCACTGCTGCACGGGCAGGCGGCCGTTGTTCATGGCTCGAGGTGCGTCGGACACGCACGGTGTGCTTCAGTCTGCCCGACCGGCGCCATCTCGCTCACCCTCGGCGACCTAAGCCAGCGTCGCGACATGCCCGCCATCACCTCCGACCTAGAGGCCGCCGGCGTGCCGGGATTGTTTATTGCCGGGGAATTGAGTGGATTTGCCCTGGTTCGAACTGCCGTCGGGCAAGGTGTGGCGGTGGCGGAGGCGGTGGCACATCGCATCGCCGGCCGATCGCACGCTGGCTCGCGCGCGACCGTGCCGTCTACCCCGTCTTTAGCAGCGGCCGATGACTTGGCTGACGACGACGTTCTCGACTTGCTGATCGTCGGCGCAGGGCCGGGCGGGCTGGCGTGCTCACTGCGGTCTAAAGAGATCGGACTCCACTTCCTGACAATCGACCAGGAGCCCCGACTCGGGGGCACTGTTGCCGCATATCCGCGGAAGAAACTGGTGATGACCCAGCCGATCGAACTCCCGCTCTACGGAATGCTCAAAAAGCTTTCGTACGAAAAGGAGGAACTGGTCGCATTGTGGGAAGAAGTAACGGCGAAAAACCAGTTGCCGATTCAAACCGGTGTAAAGCTCGATGACCTGACGTTCGGGGCCGATGGAATTTTCCTGGCGAAGACCAGCGCCGGCCCAGTCCGGTCGAGAAGCGTCTGCCTGGCGCTGGGCCGACGTGGGTCGCCTCGTCGGCTGGGTGTGCTGGGCGAGGATCTGGCCAAAGTCTCATACAGCTTGCTCGACGCCGCGTCGTACCAGGATCGACGTGTGCTAGTAGTGGGCGGCGGCGACAGCGCCGTGGAGGCCGCCCTTGGCCTGGCGGAACAGCCGGGATGCGTCGTCACCGTGTCGTACCGAAAGTCCGCGTTCTTTCGACTCAAAGGTCGCAACGATGCGCGGATCAGCAAGGCGATTCATCAGAAGAAACTCCGCGTTCAATTTGACAGCCAGGTCGAGTCGATCGAGTCAGACATCGTGAGCATTCGAACCGGAGCGGACAAGCTCGAGCGGTTGAGCAACGACTACGTCTTCATCCTGGTCGGGGGCGAGCCGCCGTTCGCGTTGCTAGAGCGTGCGGGCGTTTCGTTTGATCCCGCCGACAGACCCGTGGCAGCGGAGCAGGACACGCCGCCCGATTCTGGACTGATCAATCCCGGATTTCCCAGATGGCAGTGGACTCCACGTATAATGAATTGTCGTTTGACCGCATAAATGCAGGTGTTTTTCGACGTTCGGGACGTGAAGTCTGGAGAATCCAATGGGTGAAGGCAGCAAGGAGGCTCTTCGGGTG
>JBBQNK010000058.1:0-29882 GCA_038329865.1 Tepidisphaerales bacterium
CGGGCGACGCTGAAGATCATGTCCGAGGTCGACCAGTCCTGAACCTGTTCGCCATTGAGGATCGTGCCGATCCGCAGCGCGTTCGGATTCGGAATCTCGTCGGGCGTTACCAGGCAAGGGCCCAGCGGGCAGAAAGTGTCAAAGAACTTTCCCCGGCACCACTGCCCGCCACCGCGTTTGAGCTGCCAATCGCGGGCGGACACGTCGTTCGCGCAGGTGTAGCCCAGTACATAGCTCAACGCGTCGTCGACGGAAACATTCTTGCACACCTGTCCGCCTGGTCCGTGGCCGATGACGACGGCGAGCTCGCACTCGTAGTCCACCTCGTCGCTGGCCAGGTGCCGCGGGATTTCAATCGGATCGTACGGGTTTTGCAGTGTGTTGATTCCTTTGACGAACACGACCGGGATCTCCGGTGGCTTGGCCTTGGATTCTTCGGCATGACGCCGGTAGTTAAGTCCAATGCACAATATTTGCGTCGGACGAATCGGAGCTAGGAGCTTACTCACGCGCGCGGTTTGGCCGGTCGGCTTCCACGGGCCGTACAGGTCGCCGGCAAGAACTGCGACCGTGCCGTCTGACTTCAATTCGCCAAACACTTCATGGGATGACTCGTCGAGGCATCGAACCAGTTTCATGGTGATCTTTCTTTGCTATGTGGAGCTGAGCTACTTCCCCGCCGACCAGCCGCCGTCGATGACGAAGGCGCTCCCGGTGACAAACGCCGACTCGTCGGCTGCGAGGTAGAGCGCCGCCGCTGCGATTTCATCGGGCCGGCCCATGCGGCCCAGCGCCTGCGTCGCGGACATTTCTAGGTACGCCTTTTCCGGATCGGGATACTCTTTAATCCGCGCCTGTACAAACGGCGTTTCCACGCGGCCGGGGCAGATGGCGTTGAATCTCACTCCCGCGTCCGCGTGATCCAACGCCATGCACTTGGTCATTCCGACGACGGCAAATTTGGTCGCGCAGTACGCGAGCCGATCGCGGATGCCGACCACCCCACCGATCGACGCCAGGTTAATCACTGACCCTCGCCGCAGAGCGATCATCGCCGGCAACGCCGGAGCGGTCATGTTCAGCAAGCCTTTGACATTGACAGCGTGAAGACGATCCAAGTCGGTGCCGGTCGTGGTCAGCGCCGTTCCCACGTGGCCGATGCCGGCATTATTCACCAAAATGTCGATGCGGCCGTCGGTCCGCGCCAGGATGGCTTCAATCGCCTTTCGGCAAGACTCCGCATCGGCCACGTCAACGGCCAGAAACGCCGCCCGCGCCCCCAGTTCGCGAACGATCGCCTCGCCCGCGATGGCGTCCCGATCCAGCACAAACACCTCCGCCCCGGCGGCCGATAGCGCGCGGGCGATCGCCGCGCCAATGCCCGATGCGGCCCCAGTTACCACCGCAACCTTGTCTGTCAGATTGAACACGATTGAACGCTCCGCACTGTGAAGAGGACTAGAGCACGCCGTACTTTTGATACGCCGCCAGGGCCTTGCTGCCGGCCCGGATCGCGTCGCGGGTCACGTTCTCGGCGTGCACTTTTTTCCAAGCCCGATGAATCGCTTCGTGCTCCACCGCTTGAGGCACCACCACAACGCCGTCCTGATCGGCGAAGACCAGATCGCCCGGATGAAAACGCACGCCGTCAATTTCGACCGAAATGTCGATGTCGATCACTCGCTGGCGATTGAGCGAGTCGTACAAGCAGGCACCTCGAGCAAAAACGGGGAAGCCCATGGCCGTCATCTTGGAAACGTCGCGCACGGCTCCATCAACGATCGCGCCCACGCACCCGCTGTTGCGCGCCGCGGTCGAAAGAAGTTCGCCCCAGATGCCGCTCCGCATCGACCCCCCCGCGGCGGCAATCAGCACGTCGTCTGGCCGACAGCCATCAACGGCGATGAGCTCCAGCTCGTATGGATTAGGATCGGAATGCGCCATATCGGCCCACAGCGTCGTCTTGCAGCGGCCGACGAGCATGCTCACCTCTGTAAGCGGCGGCAGCTGCACACGGGGGGATTGATGCACGCAGCCCAGCGAATCCAATGCATCGGCCACGACGGCGCTGTACAGGGTCTGCCGCATCATCGAAAGCGTAATGACCTCCGGCGATGAATTGACTTGGCCGGAGTCGGCCGAGTCCGGTGTCGATTTTGCGGTCATGGCCGGTCTCCGTGTGATTTAGAAAATGCTCTTGTGATCTGCGCTACAGCTATGCGAAGCAATTCGATCAATTTCGCTTCATGCCCGGATTCACAGCGAACGGATGGAACGCTCAAACTGATCGCGGCGACCACCGCGCCGGTTTGGCCGAAGATCGGCGCTCCGTAACAGGCAACACCCAGGTCCGTCTCGTTTCGCTCGACGGCGTACCCTTCATTCCGCACGCGCTCGAGAATACGCCGAACGTCGGTAGGGTCGGTGATCGTATACGGCGTTCGCCGAGTGAACGGTTCGGTGCGGCGAAGCAGCGCGTTACGCTGGTCCGGTTCCATGAACGCGGCGATAGATCTGCCCAGGGCCGTTGAATGAACAGGATCGGTCGAGTTGGGTTCGGCGATCCGGCGGAGTGCGTGTGTGCTTTCGATCACGCGCAAATACATCACGCGATCCGACCGCAGGATGCCGAGGTTCACGTTCTCGCCAGTCTTCTTATGAAGTACGCTCATTGCATGGTCCGCCGCTGAGAGAAGCTGGCGGTCGAGGTCCGGACGGCGGATGAGATCTACTCTCGGCGTGAGCAAGTAGTGACCCTTTTGCGATTGGGCTACGTAGCCGAGTTCGATCATCGACTTGAGCAACCGATGAACCGTCGGCTTCGGCATTCCGACCGATTCGGCCGTCTCGCCTAACTGCACACCGTCGGGACAATGCCCTAGCGCCTCCAGAAGACGAAAGACTTTGACAACCACTGATGGTTCCATTAAATTGAATATAATATTTCATAGAACGGAATGCAAGTCACCATTAATTCGCAACTTTGGCGATCCGTTCGTGGAGGTGGGCATGCGGGTAGGCGTCGCCAGTCTCTATCACGAATCGAACACATTTATTAAGTCTCCGACCACTCTCGATGACTTCCGCCGTGGATTTCTTGGGACAGGCGCGGAGATCCCGTCGCGGTTTTCGTGGACGCACCACGAGATCATGGGCTTTTTCGACAGCCTGAAGGCCGAAGGAATCGAGGCTGTGCCGCTAGTCGTCGCTTGGGCCACGCCGGCCGGCCCAATCGCAGTGGATGCGTGGCAGGAACTGCTCGACTTGCTCTCCCGCGAACTGACCCAAGCGGGCCGGCTCGACGGCGTCCTCGTCGCCCCGCACGGGGCGGCCGTTACCACAGACCGGCGATCGGTCGACGGAGATTGGGTCGGCCTGATCCGCCGACACATCGGGCCGGACGTTCCACTGATCGGAACGTGCGACCCGCATGCCAACCTGTCGCGCAGCCTCGTTGCGGCATGCGACGCGATGATCGCCTACCGATCGAATCCCCACCTCGACCAGCGCCAGCGCGGACTCGAGGCCGCCCGAATGATGGCTCGCACGTTGCGCGGTGAAATTCGCCCGGTTCTGGCCGCCGCCCTGCCTCCGTTCGTCATCAACATCGAACGACAACTGACTTCCGCCGAGCCGTGCGTGTCCGTCTACCGACATGCCGACGCCATGCTCAAGAGGTCGGGGGTGCTGTCGAATAGCATTATTCTCGGATTCCCTTACGCAGACGTACCCGACATCGGTTGCAGCACACTCGTGGTGACCGATGGCAATGCGGCCCTAGCCCAGTCGCTGGCGGATGAACTGGCCCGCGAACTTTGGAGCCGGCGCGAAGCATTCCAAGGCCATCTGATCGACGTCCCCACCGCACTGGCTATGGCATCGCAATCGACAGGTCCCATATGTCTGCTGGATATGGGTGACAACATCGGCGGCGGATCGCCGGGGGACGGAACGGTGCTGGCCGAGGCGCTGGATCGGCAAGAGGGGGCGTCGTTCGTCGCACTGTTCGATCCGACCGCGGCGGAAACGGCGATCCGCTCAGGGGAGGGTGCGATACTACGCCTGTCGATGGGCGGCAAAATCGACCACCGTCATGGCGAACCACTTGAACAAGCAGTCACCGTTCGCGGTATCTTCCCCGGAACTTTCACCGAATCCGAGCCCCGTCACGGCGGGCAGAAGTCGTTTGACATGGGACCAACCGCGATCGTTGAGACCACCAACGGCATGACAATTCAGTTGACGTCGCAACGTGTCTTCCCGGTGAGTCTGGGCCAGTTGACCTCCTGCGGGCTGCGGCCGGAGCAATTCAAGATGATCGTTGCCAAGGGGGTTCACGCACCGCAGGGCGCGTACGGACCGGTTTGTGCGCTGATGATTCGGGTCAACACGCCCGGCGTAACCAGCGCCGATTTGAGCACATTCAACTTCCGTCAGCGCCGGAAACCGATGTACCCCTTCGAGACGACAGCGACTTTTCCGTAAACTCTGGAACGGGCCACCCGAATGAGCTTCACCGCAATCACTTACCTTGTTTGGCGTGCGAAACGCCGCCAGCGAATTTCAAAATGCGCGCCATGAGATTCGTGGCCGTTTCCGGCGAGTAGCCGATGATGCCATCGACCGACTGACCCACTAGTCCGACGCTCAAGTCCTCGCGACTGTAGATGATCGCGAGGCGTCCGTTCAGCGTGATCCCTTGCAGGCGAGGCATGATGGCGCGTCCAATGCCGTTGTGAATCGCGAAGTTTCGATAGCTGATCTTGTCCGCCACTCCGCCTCCGGCAGTGAAAAGGGGATGGTCGGGTGGAAGCAACTGCAGCTTGTCGTTCGGGTAGATCTGGCCGAGCATCTTTTCGGCGGACGTTGCGAAACCGCTGTTTCCGCCCGCCGCATCGATAACGAGAGTTCCGCCAGCATCGACGAACTGTTTGAGCTCATCGCGTTGGGCGTCAGTATATTGATAGTCGTACGTACCCGTGAGATGCGCAATTTTGGCCAAACCGATCTGATTCTTCCCAAATTCGGCCGTCTTGGTTTCGACACCAAGCGCCTCGCGTTTTTTTAGAAACACATTCAGCCGGCGCCACCCGCCCGGCTCTGGGTCCCAGAAGCCCGGGTACTTCAAGCGGGCGACGGTCACCGTGCTTGTCACCTTCGCGGCGGGATCGTCAGGCAGATAAAAACGTTCGCCGCGATAGCGTAGGTTTTGTCGATCGACGGCATAAAGGAGCAGGTCGGTCGGCAGCTCGAACATTTCCACTCGCGCCTTGGTGTCCTGAAGCTGCCACGCCTTGGCGGGGTCGGCCTGCGGGACAAGGATCATCAACTGCCGCGCCCCGTTGCTCAGCGCGAGCACGCTGGGCTTGATTTTCCATTTAGATCGTGGGTAATAGGCGGTGTAGATGAGGTTGTCCTGTGGCAGTTCACCGAACTCGGCGTCGGGGAATAACTCGTGCCCAAGTTGCTTGATCGACGTCGCAAATGCCGGCGCTGCGCAATCGGCGTTGGCCAGCACGATGCCGCCCCCCTCGACGTACGCTTTGATCTTGGCCTTTTCAGCATCGTTGAAATTGACCGCCGCGCTGCCGGCGATGTAGAGTAGCGGTGCCTCCAGCAGATCTTCTTGCGACGCTTTAAGATCGAGCACCTGGAACGCCAGTTCGCGCTCGACCGTCCTCCCCATCTGGCGGACTAGATTGGCCGCGTCCCGGCCGCGCTGGTTCCAGCTTCCCGGCTTGGCAGCGGCGTACTGCAGCTTGCTCATCACGATCGGCGCTCGACCCTTGGCAAGGAAAAGCATCGCAAAGCTAGTGTTAACGACCGAATCGAATTCCTCGGAAGCGGTCCAGCTCCATCCTCCTTCGGGGCTTTGCTTGCTGAGCGCGAATTCGGAGCCTTTTTCGTACCAGTCGACATCGCCCAGGTATCGCAGCCCCGCGGCGGCGCCGACGCGTTCGTAACCGTACAACGTGGCGAATGGGAAATATCGCCGGTAGGTATTGACGGTCGCATATTTATCCATGTGGCTAGCCAGCCAGTCGATTCCCTTCTCAATGGCAGGATTGGGGGGAGAGCCCGTGCAGTTGATTCCACTCTGGAGTTGCTCCTGGATGATAATCATCGAGGCGACACCGACCGTGGTCATCCCCTGGGTTGGCGGGAACGGGGTTTCCGAGGGGAACATGTACGTCCACCCGCCGCTCTTGTCCTGGTTGCGAGTCCACGCGTCGCCGGCGGTTTTCCAATACGCAACGGGAATTTCGGCACCCATCTGCGACGCGGCCCACAGACCAAGGATCGCATATTGCGCTCGGCTATGGCTGTACATTTTGCTGGGCCCAAGGGTGTAGTCGTACATGCCCTTGGCGGTGCCTGTCTGTTTTGCCGACGCGAGGAGGATCTTTGCGTCATTCCGCATCGCCTGCAGGGTTTGCGGCGATTCGGGTAATGCGAGCCACAGCTGGCAACGCATTCCGAGTGCGTAGACGCCGTTGGTGGGATTCTTCAAAATGAATTCGACGGCTTGCTTGATGCGCGGGTCCGAGCTGCGCTCGCCGCTGTTCAACAGCGCCAGCACCGCCAAGGCCGTTCGGCCGGTAAATTGCCCCGCGTTGGGGTCGCGGCTGTTCAAATCGTCCTTCACTACTTCCGGCACTTGAACGTTTTCCCAGTTGCCATTTTGCTGCTGGGAGTAGAGCCAGGTCTTCGCTTGGGCAAGGGATTGATCGATCGCCGCTGGCGTAACCGCTCGTGCCACGCCGCCGACCCAGCCCAATGTCATGACGGCGATCAATAGGATTCGGATGGTTTGGTTCATTGGATAATTTCGCCGGAATCCTGGTAAACCAGTCGCCCATTCACCCAAGTTCGCCTTGGTGTGAAATCCGCATTCCACAACACGAGATTCGCAGCGGCGCCAGGCCGGATGACTCCGTGGTTCAGCAGACCCACCACCCTGGAGGGATTCGCGCTGGCCATCGCCCAGATCTGATATTCCGGCAGATTCAGCCACTGGTGCAAGTTTTTCACCGCGACGTTCATCGTAAGACTGCTACCGGCCAATGTGCTGTAACCGGGGTGAGTCGGATCGGCATTTCGGGTAGCGGCACCTTGGGCCACGCGCACGGGAAAACCCCAGTTCGTGGGATAGACCCCGTCTGGAAGACCGGCACCGATGTTCGAGTCGGTGATCGCCACGATTCCCGCCGGACCTTTTGCCGCCAGGGAGGCACGAATAGCAAACGGGTCTACGTGCACACCATCGCAGATGAAGTCGAGCGACGCACGCGGGTCGGCAAGTAGCACTTCCACCGCCCCGACAGGCCGTACGCCGGGGTCTTTTTCCGGCGGGAGGGGGAACACGTCGTAAAAGTGGGTTGCGTGGCGGGCTCCGGCGTCGATCGCGCGCTGAGTTTCGGGCGCGGACGCGCGTGTGTGTGTGATGAACGGCGCGATACCGAGTTCTGTCAGCCGCTCGATCACCGGGAGAATGCCACTAACTTCCGGACTGACGGACATCGCAAGCACCTTGCCGTCGCAGGCATCGATCAGGTCGTTCAAGTGTGCGACGTCGCCGGGCAGTGTACGAGCACCGGCACCGGGAAGCGCAAGGAACGGGCCTTCCAAATGGAATCCGGGAACATGAACGAAGGAAATCCGGCTCAGCACCGCGGCGAGTTTGCGAAGGTGCGGCAGGTCGATCGGTTGAAGGCAACGGTATAACGTCGGCAGGACGGTGGTTGTTCCGAATTTTGCGGCGAGGAGAAGCCCCTCGTGGAGGTCTTTGTCGTCGGCCTCAAACAGATGAGCCCCTAGGCCGTGCGTGTGAAGATCGACCAGCCCCGGCGTCAGCACCGACCCGCCGCCGTCGATCACCGTGACTCCTGTAGGGGGCGTTGAGGATTCGGGAAAGAGAAATTGGATGCTTTTGTCGAACAGGATCCCCTGTCGTTCCGCCCCCTCTCCCGGGCGAACGACCAAGACATTTTTAACGTATGTTTGCGCCATGGTTCATGTTAATAGTAGATTTTGATGAATTTTTAAATGTTTTCGATTTTTTTAGATCGTCGCCAGAATAGCCGAATATTCCTTTCAAATGGAGCAAAATCTAGCCACTATTCGAAATATTTTGAAATTTTTTATCGAACATTTCATTTATTCCTATTAAGCTCGCTGACGAACGAGATTCCGCGAGGAGACTTTTCTTATGTCATCCCCTATGAAAATCGCCTTAATCGGCATTGGCGGGTACGGATCGAACTTCGTGGCAGGCATGCTCGACCCCAAGCCGGGCATGAACGTCACCCTCGTGGCCGTAGTCGATCCCTTCCCGGCGGCTTGTGCGCGGCTGGGTGAATTGCATGCTCTTGGCGTGCCCGTGTTTCCCACCGTCGAGCAGATGTACGCCCACCATTCGCCCGAGTTGGTCGTGATCGCCTCGCCGATCCACGTGCACTGCGAACAAACCGTGATGGCGCTTCGCCATGGAAGCCATGTAATGTGCGAGAAGCCGCTCTGCGCAACCCTCGACCAGATCGACCAGATGATCGAAGCCCGGGACCTTGCTAAACGGCAGGTGGCCATCGGCTACCAGTGGTGCTTCGATCCGAAGATTCACGCACTAAAGCGCGATATTGCCAAAGGACATTTCGGCAAACCGATCCGGCTGTCGTCATTCGTCGGCTGGCCTCGTGACGAACGGTATTACAACCGCAATCCCTGGGCCGGCCGGCAGTTCGAGGCGAGCGGCAAGCCCGTCTTTGACAGCCCGGTCAACAACGCCTGCGCTCATTACCTCCAGACGATGCTATATGTGCTTGGCGATCGAATCGACAGTAGCGCCACCCCGCGCGACGTGACCGCCGAACTGTTTCGCGCCAACCCAATCGAAAACTACGACACTGCCGCAATCCGCTGCCTTGTGGGAGTGGACGCAGAAATCTTCTTCTTCGTCACTCACGCCACCGGCAGTGTTCGCGGGCCGCTGTTCCGCTTTGAGTTTGAAAAGGCGACGGTCGCTTTCGATAGTATCACCGGCGAAGGCATTATCGCCCGATTTAATGACGGCCGAGTCCTCTCGTACGGCCACCCCGCCGTCGGTATCGGCAAACTATGGATAATGATCGATTCGATCCGCAAGAACGAGCCGGTCAGTTGCGGCATTGAAGCCGCCGCCGCCCAGACCCAAGTTATGGCTGCGGCGCAGCAGAACGAAATCATGTCGTTCCCACCGTCACTTGTCCGGGTGCAGGAACACGAGGGGGAGCGGCTGCGCGTGGTTGAAGGTCTGGCGGAAGGCCTGCTTCAGTGTTACGAGCAGCACAAGATGCCGAGCGAAATCGGCTTCAACTGGGCCAAACAATGCGTGCCGACCAATTCGCTGATGTGATCCGAGGCCGACTATCTCCGATGCGGGTCGGGCCCAAGCACGTCGCGCTGTCCCTCCTGCACTAAAGCCAGTTGAAGCAGTGTCCTAACCAGCAGCGGGGTGCCGGTGACGCTATGGTATAGGCCGTCGGTTGACGCGTCCGTCGCCCACTCGTCACAGAAGAATTCGTAATTCGTTCCCGACCCGTAATAGTTGATGTTCGAAATGCCGCGCAGCATCGCGCCGGTCCACAGCTTCTTCTCCGCGTCATTCGCCAGCTGGTCGGCCGCCGCCAGAAGTTCGGCTTTTCCTGTCATCTGGTGCGACAGGAGAAACATCTCGATGTGCTGATGAAATGCGCGCGGCATCAACGGCACATTGGCCGGTGGGCTGGGAAGGTTTTGAAGATGCCACTGCCCAAGTTCCGCCAACTGATCGGCGTACCACTTAATGCCCGCGCGATCGAATACCAAGCGGAGCAGATTGGCCTGATCGAGTTCACGCTCGGGCAATTTGTTCTTACGCGTGTACCCGTTCAACCAGAGACGCGGATCGTTTGGACAGTCGGGTAGACGCGGCGCCAGCCCCTGACACGCGCGGCGGCGGGCATCGAACAGTTCCTCGGCATAGGCGGCGAATTCCTTTCCCTCCGGCGTCTCCCGCCCCAGCACGTCGGCGGCATCGGCAACGCTCAACGCCAGAGAATCGTGTTGCCCTATGTTTTCATAGTCCGCCGTGCGAACGGTGCCGCGGATCAGGCCGTTGGGGTGGCGGTGGGTGAGATGCCACTTCATCTTGCCGCGCGCCCACTCAAGCAGCGATTCTTCGCCGCTCTTTCGATACGCGAAGAGACAGTCGAAGATAAAGAACCCCGCGTGGCGAGCGAAATCAGCGCCTTTGTCGAGCGTCGGATGATGCGGATCGCGCCACCACGGTCCCTGCAGAACCGCGTGACGATTGTGCTCGTACGTTTTGATGTCCACGACGTGGCCATTCAGTCCCTTGGCGAACTTGACGACTGCTTCGGGGCTGGCGGCCCACATTTTTTCCCAAAACCATCCGGGCGCGAAGCGCAAATGGTCGTGAACGATTGCCTTGGTCTCGTGCCACGCTTTCATCCCCGCGGTAAATGTGCATGGCACAGGCCCGCGATCAATGAAACTCCATTGGCCGTGCTCGCCCCAAGGGAATAGCCCGGTCTCTGGAGATGGGCAGTTCACGACGTAGAACGCAAGCATTTCATCGACGGCCCGCTCATAACTCGCGTCGCCGGTCAGCCTCGTCAGTGCGATCATCACCTCCAGTAACGGAATGTCGTGCATCAGGTTGTTGCCGCACCAGTTGTAGTCGGTAACGCGAATGCCCGGCGGTATCGGAGTCATCGCGACACTTGCCCGGCGGCTGCCGATGTCGATCACCCCGCCAAATAGCGGGCTTTCCGGACCGCGGCCGAACTCCAGCATCGAGTCAATGTGTTGCTTGACCAGACGGAACCAGCGATTTTCTGTCAATGACATGTGAGGCTCATTTCCTTTCACTCGGCAAGTCGCTTGGCGAAACCGCTGATTCCGAACCCACCGGGATAACTTGCGACGCAGTCCCTTTCCCACTTAAGTCCGTCAAATTGCCCTTGCGCCATTGCGGTTCGATATAGAAGAAATACAACCCGCAACCGATGCTTCCGAGGACGAAATAGACCAGGAACCCACTGGAATAATCCCACGTCAGATTCTCCCTGCTCCAACTCCCGGTGCTCCAGACGTTGCGGCCGTAGGAGTAGAACCAGATGAAGCCGCCGATCACCGGCGCCATGATCAAACTCAGAATTTTGCTGATGAACAGGAAGCCGGAATTGATGGTTCCCATCTTTTCGCGCGGGACCATGTCGAACACCAGGGGTTCCAGCGCTAAACCGGCGGTAGTATCCACGAGCAATCCCACGCCGATCATCACGAGCCAAAGTTTTACTGAAGGAACGCCGACCCACTTGATGGCCACCCACATCGCCAGATGATGCAAGGTCCCCAGCAGCAAACCCCAGCGATATAAGACGAGCCGATCGATCCTGTCGCAAACGAACATGGCGATCGGCATCACACCCGCCGTCATGATAATCGTCGTCCCCGCGGTGATGTAGGCGAAATCCTTGCCGGTGTAGCCGAACTGCTCCGTGAGCATGATGGTCGGCAGATAGCCGGCTAAAGCGACCGCCAGCGTTGAGCCGCAGAACAACAGCATCGCCACCATGACCATCTGGCGGTCTCTGGCCAGGTCGATCAGGAACCGAACTGGATTGAATCGCTCGCGCTGCAAGGTGTGGTCCGGCTTTGTCTCCTTGATCCCGTAGCCGATGCCCACTGCAGTCAGCAAGATGATGACGGCGTACACGAAGTACAGGACGTGCGCCCCGGTTAACTCAACGTGGAACCCATTGGGCAGGAATGCGGGCCGCATGAATTCATAAATGTGACCCGGAGGCGGCGCATGCTTGCCGGCCTTTAGAACGAGCGCCTTTTCGGGCAAAGTGGTGGGCACTCCGATCGTCTTGCCGATCGATCCAGAGATGCGATAAATGTTTTCCCACTGAGAGAGCATCAGAGCGGCGATAGTCAGCTTCATGAGGTCTGTGGCATACTTCTTCATGACCGTGGCCCGCCCGCGCTGCTTTTTGGGCACCACCTCGTAGAGCAAAGGGGCGTACGTTCCCGTGTAGCCCATGTCATGGGCAAAGTACAAGATCCCAATCATCACCAGGAGCATCCAGATGTCGGCCGCGAATGGCGTGGCGACCATAGCAACGGCGGCCAGGACGAAGCCGGCGACGAGGAACGGTTTGCGGCGACCCCACGGCGTCCAGATGCGATCGGATTTCCAGGAAATGTAGGGAGAAATCAGGAGCACCATCGCCGGGGCGATCATGCCGAGCAGTGTGATAATGAGGGGGTGGACGGTGAAGCGTCTGAGCAGCAGCCCCATCGGCGTGCCGCTCACGCCCGATTCGACGAGGTGCGCGACGCCGCTGACACAGCAGAGCAAGATTACCGATAGCCAAGGCACTCGACTCTGGCCGGTACGAATCATCGAGTTGCTCCGGAGGGATTCGATCGGTCGTGAATCACGAATGGAAATTCGCCGCGCTTCGCCCCGGAAAGTTGCGTCAGGACCGGCACGATCGCCAGCACAAACAGGTCGAAGATTTTGCGTCCTTTTTCGGCCGTGGCGGCTCGGGGGTCGCCCACGCCGGTGTCTTTGGTCAGTGAGGCCCAGTCGCGCGGCGCCCATACGCCCGGTGTACCGGTGACGGCCGGCAACTTGCTTGGCGTGGCTGCGCCGTCGCCGGCCGTGTGAAGCGCCGCGACCCACTGCGGCGTGAGATGCAGCATCAGGCTGGTTTCCAGCTCGTTGGCGTGGTCACCTTTGGATTCCGTCAGGAGTTCCGCGGCGTGCGGCGCCATCTCGTAAAAGTTCGCCTGCACGATAAAGATTGGCAAAGCGAGCATGACGTCGCGGATCATCGGCCGAAACTCGTTGCCGCCGTGCGCGTTGAGAATCACCAGCCGGTCGATTCCCTGCCGCACCAGGCTGTCTGCGACGTCGAACAGCACCGCCTGCTGCGTGGCGGACCGCATTGTGATCGTAGCCACTTGCGCCAGTTGCATGTTGTCGTTGCCGAACGGAACGCACGGCAGCAGCAGGCATCGCGCGCCAAGCTGATTGGCCTGCTCGACGGCCGCCTCCCCGATCGCAGTGCCCTCGACCACGTCGGTGCCGTGCGGCAGATGGTAGTTATGCCCCTCGGTCGCGCCCCACGGCAACACCGCCACGTTCGGCGTGAGTGCCCGCACCTGCGCGAGATTGGCCTCGTGCAGAACGTGCGGACGCGATTGGAAGGGCGCTCGGTCCATCGGACATCACTTACTGTGCCTTGAGCACTTCAGGGTTGACGAGGTTCGGCGGAACTTCGCCGCGCAGCACATACAGCAGATTCGTCGCGGCCATCGTGGCCATTTTATCACGCGTTTGCTCGGTCGCACTCGCAATGTGCGGGCAGAGGATGACGTTGGGGAGGTCCATCAACCCGGCCTCAATTTTGGGCTCGTACTCGTACACGTCGAGGCCGGCACCGGCGATCCAGCCTTCCTTTAACGCGACGACGAGCGCCTTTTCATCCACGATCGGGCCGCGGGCAGTATTGATCAGGTATGCCTTCTTCTTCATCCGCCGGAGCGTGTCGGCGTTGATCAGGTGCTTGGTCTCGGCGCTGGCCGGCACGTGGAGAGAGACGTAGTCGGAGGTTTCGAGCAACTCGTTGAGGTGGCACCACTTGGCGGCGTACTTGGACTCCAATTCCGCGTTCCGCGACCGATTGTAATACAGAATCCGCATGTTGAACCCCGCCGCCCGTGCCGCGACTGCAGAGCCGATCCGGCCGGCGCCGATCAGGCCCAGCGTGCGACCGGTGACGTCGCCGCCGATGAACATTTTGGGGGCCCAGCCATCGAATCGACCGTCGCGTGTAAAGCGATCGGACTCGACCACGCGCCGGGCAATCGCCATCAGAAGCGCCCACGTCATGTCGGCCGTGGCGTCGGTCAACACGCCGGGAGTGTTGGTGACAAGGATTCCGCACTTGGTCGCAGCGGCGACATCAATGTTGTTAAAGCCGACGGCGTAATTCGCAAAAACCTTAGCGCCGCGAGCGGCGGCCAGCACTTCCGCATCGACCGTGTCCGTCAACAGACAAAGCACGCCGTCGCGGCCGGCCACGCCGCAAAGCAACTCGCTGCGATCGAGCACGCGATCGTGCGGATTGACCTCAAGGTCGCATTCTTTTTCGAGGATCTCCAAACCCGCATCGGGAATCGCTCGGGTTACGAACACTTTCTTTTTCATTTCGATTTCTCAGTTTGGGATTTCCAGCTCGGCCCACGCCTGACCCAGAACGCGTTTGCTGTGGGCGATCACCATGTCGCTCGATTCGCCGGTCATCGGCTTCACCTCAAAGCTTATAACCGGCGGCTTCGCCTTGGTCTTTGATAGGTAGCCGATGCGGAACAGCTCGGTGAGAAAGGCTTTGATCTCAGGCACACCGTTCTCCCCTTCAGGGATGCCGAACCGCGGGTGCTCGTCGCCGTATGCCGTGTGACCGGCAACACGCTTGACGCAATTGCCGATATGGATGTGCCGCAAGCTCGATCTCCCGGCCGAGAGCATCTGCTCGGGCGTCTCGTTGAGAAGTGGCATATGGGAGAGATCGAGCATCAGGCCGAAATTCTTGCGGCCGACGCGGTCCGCCAGCGCAGCGGCTTCAACGGTCGGGCCGATGAGGCAGTTTTTTGCGTAGTCGGCACGGTCGAAGGTTTCCAGAGTAAGTTGCAGCCCGCGCTCGCCGGCATAGTCAGCCAACTCCTGCAGCGACTCGACCAACTTGGTCGTGGCCGTTGCACGGTCGGCCGGCGCACAGTCCTTACCGGATAAGACGGCGATTCCCAGCGCCTTCAGTTCAACGGCCTCCATAATGGCACGCTTGATCTCGTCCACTGCCGACTGGCGACCAGCCGTATCGAGTTCGCACAGGCTTAGCTTCTGAGACAGAAGCCGGGGTTGCGCGCCGTAGTAGACGTCGAGCCCGCTGGTTGCCAGAAGCTCCGTTGCCTTGCGACGGGTGGCGTCGTCCTTAATCCAGGTGATCTCGATTGCCTGAAAATCCGGATCGGCGGTGATCGTCTGGATCGTTTCGAGAATCGGCCCATCGCCGCGCATAGTTTGCGGGAAAGCCATGAAGTGCACGATGCCGAGCTTGAAATACTGTTGGTAACCGCTCTTCACGCCATTCTCCAATTGATCTATTTCTTGAGAGCCCGAAGCTGCTCCGCCGCCGCCTTGCCTGCCGAGGCGAGCAAGCCGACATCGGTCGAGTACGCGATCAACCGCATACCGGCGGCGTAGCACCGCTCAATCAGCTTGGGATTACCGACGTGAATGCCGCACGGGACATGGCCGGCCTTGCAGGCAGTGATGACTTTCTGGATTTGCTCAAAGACCACCTCACTGGTGATCTGCCCGGGAAGGCCCATCGACACGGCCAAGTCGTTCGGGCCGATGAGCGCGTAATCCACGCCCGGGACGGCGATGATCTCAGCGATGTTCTTCACGCCGAGCGGCGTTTCGATCTGCGTCACGATGATCGTCTCGCGGTTTTTGGCCTCCACCACCCCCGCCTCATTGCCGCCGAGATAATCGGTGTGCCCGATCTGCGTCCCGAGCCCGCGGCGGCCCATGGGCGGATACTTCGCCCACTCGATGATCCGCCGGGCCTCTTCAACCGTTTCAACGTATGGAATCATTACGCCATCGGCGCCGGCATCGAGGATCCGCGAGATCCAGCTCTTCTGGATCTCTGGCACGCGCACGATCGTGCAGAGATTTACTGCCCGCGCTTGGCGGATTAGATCGGCAGTCGTTTCCATCCCCAGAACCGAGTGCTCCAGATCGAGCAAAACAAAGTCGAATCCAGCCCCCGCCATTATTTGCATGACGGCGGGGGTCCGCATCTCGCGCACCATCGTCCCAGTGACGAGGTCGCCTCGTTTCAGAGCAAGTTTCAGGTCTGACGATTTCATGATTTCTCCAATTCGGAGAGCTAGATACCAAACATCTCAAATAACATCATTTTCCGCGGCAACGCACACGATCGGTTTGCCGATAGCCTTTACTCACGACTGCGGCGCAACGGCGGTGGGCTCAGCCGGCGGACGCCCGTTGAGGTTCGCCGTCGTCTGCCCGTCAACCAAGTACGTCGAGACGGCCGTGCAAAGCCACCGAAGTTTGCCTTTGGAATGCGACAGGCCCTGCAGCATGCGGATGCTCAATCGACCCATTCGGCGCTTGTCATATCCGATCGTGGTCAATGAAAGCCCGCTGGCCGTCGAGAAGCCGCGATCGTCAAAGCCAATGAGAGAAACCTCTTCGGGAACGCGAATGCCCATCTCGGCCAGCATGTCGGCGCACCGGATCGCCATGTGATCACCGCTGAAAATGGCCGTCACGCCACGTTCCCGCACCTGCTCGCAAAGGCTGCGAAAATCGGCCGGGGTTTGCAGCTTTTGAATAGGAATATCGAGCGCGAGCTCGATCCCGTGCGACTTGAGCGCGTTTTGTACGCCATGGCGAATCTCCTCGCCGATCCACTTACCTGATTCGTCTTTCATGATCGAGGCAATCCGCCGATGGCCCTGCTTCACAAGGTGATTTATGGCCAGTTGGGCACCGCCGTAGTAGTCGATCGTGACGCAGCTGAACTTCCCGTGTTCCGGCAGGCGATTGATCGCCACCATGGGCAGGCCGGTATGCTGAAGTCGCTCGAGATAACCATTTCGTGCGTCTGCACCGAAGAGGATTACGCCGTCGAACTCTTTGGAGTTGATCTGCTCGTTGACCATCACGTCATGATCCACATGATCGATCCCGCGAAACACGCTGAGGAATGACGAGGTGCCGGCCATGTAGTCCTGCATGCCGGAGATGATCTCGCGGCAGTAGCTGGTCATCGTGGAATCTTCGACCCTGTTGAGTGACTCGAGCGTGTAGATCAGCGCCACACGAATGGCCGAGGACTTGGCACGCGCGGCGCTTTTCTTTTCGCGCGGCCTATACCCCACTCGTTTCATTGCCTGCTCGATCCGTTCACGGGTTTCCGGCTTCACGCGCTCACGGTGATTGAGCGTAAGCGACACTGTACTGACCGCAACATTGGCTTCCCTGGCTACTCTCACCATGGACGACATAAGCGAACTCCCTTTTTGGGTTCCGGCCGACCGGACTATGGCTAGCATGGTAGCAGCCGAAATCAAACTTTCGACGATCGCATTTTGACCGTCCGACCGCGGCTCTTATCCGCCACCCTAACTGGAACCGACAAAACGCGTGAATTTGGTTTCTCGTTACGAAGTGTGGATCATAATCAGACCTTGTTGCCAGTCAATCGAATTTTTTAAAATCCACTAAATGCTACGATATTGGCCAAAAAATTGATATTTGACGATCGTAGAAATTTTTATTTGGATTTCGATCTCACTTCTGATTAGGATGCCGAAAATGCCCACTTACCATAGGCACAATACTGGTTTTCGTACCCGGTTCGCCTGCCTCACCGGGGTTCTGCTACTGATGACATTTTCGATGCCCGCAAGTGCAGATCCGCCGCCTCTGTCGCACACGAGACCCCGACCGGCCCCTCAGCCATCCACTCGCCCCGCCGTCGAGGAAAATGTGCGATACGTCGACGTCGCCACCGGCAAAGACGCCGACGACGGGTCCGCCAAATCCCCGTGGCGAACAGTACAGTTCGCGATCACGCAACTGCATTCGGGCGATACGCTGTACCTTCGAAAAGGAACGTACTTCGAGCACCTCAGCGTTAGCGTCAGCGGGAAAACCGGTGCGCCAATTACCATCCGCTCCTTCCCCGGCGAGATCGCCACCCTTGACGGCGGCATGCCGGAATTCGAAGACGCCGTCGCCAATGCGTGGGAGCCCGTTACCGGCGCTGTGCCTGGCGAGTATCGCAGCAAACATAAATTCCCGAACCTTCGCGATATCGTCGGAGCCTTTGGCGATTCCCTCATCGGCCTGCAGACTTACTGGCACCGCGAAGACCTTGAGGCCGCCAACGAATTCTGGAACGGCGAAGGCAAAGCCGATGTCCCGCCCGTATATTGCGGACCAGGAATCTACTACGACGCCGAGACCGGCTACATTTACGCCCGGCTGGCTCCCACGCACCTGCAAGGAGAGGCCGACAACTACACCGGTGAGACCGACCCACGAAAGCTGCCGTTGATCTTGGCTCCCTTCCGCTCAGTGCCGCTGCACGTGGATCAGGGCAACCACCTTCGGTTTGAAGACCTAGTCATCCGCGGTGGTGGGTACGACACGATTGTCCTCGATCACGCAGAAGACATCTCGTTCGACAACGTCATCGTTTACTGCGGCACCTACGGCATGCGGACGGCGAACACCAGGCATCTCAAATTCTTCCGATCGGCCCTCTACGGAAACACGCCGCCATGGGGTTTCCGTACAGAGAACAGCCTGCGCAATCGTCGCCCTACCGATGGGCGCGACGTCGCCCGCCTCACCGGCCACGCGCTATGGGTCGGCGATACCGGGCTGGAATACTCCATCTACGCTTACCCGACGAACGACGATTTCGAGATCAGCTATAGCACCTTTACCGACTGTCATGACGGACTTTACCTCGGCGGAATCGGTGTGAAGTTTCATCACAACGTGCTGGACAACATGCAGGACGACGGCATTTACGTCAGCCCTGTTTACGACTACGGCAGCGGCGAGTTGCACATCTACCAGAACTACATCAGCCGGGTGCTCACCGCGTTCGCGTTCGGCGGGCCGGTGACGAACATGAAAGGTCACAGCCTGTTCATCTACCGCAACGTGGTCGACCTGCGGCAGCCGGTGCGCTATGGGCGGCCATCGACGGAAAAGCCGGTGGTGGCGGCGGTTTACGGCAACATCATGGGCGATCACGGCTCGCCGCCGTGGACGACGCTGAACGTCTATCAGAATACCTTTATCGTCGGCAGTTCTCCGCGGGTTGCCTCGATGGGTGTATTCGGTGGCCCCAAGGACTCGACGCGTACGGTGATAAACAACGCCTTCGTCGCCATCGTTAAGATGCCCGCCTATTCACCGCTGATGGCGACCAAGGGAGTGGAAGGCGGGAACCTTTACTACGGCCCCAACCTCACGGACGCCGTAGCGGCTAAGTATTTCGAAAAAGCCGGCAACGCGTCGAAGTCCGTCGCGGCCGACCCGAAGTTTGCCAATCCAGACCAGATCGACTTTCGTCCGAAATCCGACAGCCCTCTGATCAACGCCGGCATGCCTCTGCCACCTGAACTGCCCGATCCGCTGCATTCGAGCGACGCTGGAGCACCGGATATTGGCGCCTTGCCGCTGGGTGCCGCGCCGCTGGAGGCGGGCGTGGCGGCGCGTCCTTAAATTACTCCTTTTCGGAAGTGTCACGATGACGCAAACGCTAAATCCCACGCTGGTTCGATCGACCCGCAGCGAACACCTGATCACCGACTTCACCACCGCGCTCCCAGCCGACGCGGTGTCGGCCACTCCGGTGCAGGACAAGTGGGCGCTGATCCCGTACGAGGGGAAAGCGATCAGCGGCAAGATGCTCTGGTCGCCGGCGCAGAACAATCCGCCTGATCTCACGATTCCGCTGCCGAAGTTCGGTTTATGCAAGATCCACGTCGGAATTTATGTCAGCGGTACTTGGCCTTGGTATTTCAACCTGATCGGCGTGTATGGACAAAAGAGCAGTTGGGTGCGGCTGCATGTAAAGACATCCGATCAAGATTTTTTCGAAGAAGTCCAGCCGAACAATCATCCTGAAGAAGAACGCCTCGGCTACATCACCGAGACGTACTACAAGACCCTTGACCTGCAAGGCCAAAGCCTCGTCGTCGCGCCGCCGCGGAAGGCTGCGTATCAGGGGCTCACGTGCGCCTTCCTGGCGCATATCCGCCTGGAGCCAGTGGAGCAGCCCGAAGCCTGGCCGGTCGCAACGAAGAAGCTGCACGCCTACTTCGACAGCAATTTCTTCGGCCACTACGTATCGAGCGAGGCCGACGTGCGTTCAATGCTCGCTCCGCTCAAAGACAGCGACTACGGCACGATTTTCTGGACCGCCTGCCGCGAAGACAGTTGCTATTACCCGAGCAAGGTAGGCAACCCGCTGCCGCCCACGAGTATGAAGGGCGTCTATCCGTACTGGATGGGCGAAGACATGCACAAGATGCTCGCGGCCGGCAAAGACCCGCTGAAAGTTGTCTGTGATGTCGGCCATGAATACGGCCTGAAGGTCTTTGCCAGCTACCGGCGAATGACCTGCCGAATGCCGCCGTTTGTATTCCCGCTGCATCCGGATGCGATGTTTATGACGCGGCACGATCTGTGGTGTGCGGATCCGCAGGGCAATCCCGTACCGCACCTGAGCATCGCCTACCCCGAGGTTCGCAAACGGATGGTCGATCTGTTCGTCGAGCAGGCCACGAACTACGACATTGACGGCGTTCACCTCTACTTCTCCCGCAGCGTGCCGTTCGTTTATTACGAGAGGCCCTTTCTGGAGATGTTCCAGTCGCTGTACGGTTTTGACGCCCGCACTCTGCCCGAATCCGACGAACGGATCGGCAAAGCCCGGGCCGCGTGCTTCTCGCCGCTGCTGCGGGAGATGCGCCAGGCACTCGATGCCGTCGGGCAGCAGCGCGGCAAGCGATTTGAGATCGCCATGCACGCGCAGAACTCGATCCGCAACTGCCTTTACTATGGGATCGACCTCGTACAAATCGCGCAGGAAAAACTGCTCGACACGTACTACCCGGACATGTCCGCGTTCCTTCCTGACGAGATGGGTCCAAAGAACCCGACGCCCGAGTTGACCGCTGAGATCGTCAAGATGGCCAAGGGAACAGGGATGAAGATCGTCCCGTTTTTCCCGGTGAACAAGGCGTTCGCAACCGGCCCGGCACTGTCCGAGCAGTTCTACGCCGCCGGTGTCGATGGCCTCGACCCCGGCCATCCCACACCCTACAGCCCTTCGTGGCAGGTCCAACGCCGGCTTGGGCACCGTGCCGATCTGGCATCGCTCGCCACACGGTCTTCCGAGTGGGAGCGGATCGTTCGGTTTGAAAAAGTCGCCGGCATGACCATCGACCTCCACACCGGCGTAACGACCTGCGGCTGATCCTATTTCCGGAGCACATCCATGTCTCTTGCAGTTCAATCTCGACTTCGATCCATCGAACACACCCACGGAAGCGACGATCAGGCCATCGCCATCACTGCATTGCTGCAGCGCGGCAACCAACTCTGGTGCGGCCTGACTGCCGGGCGATACGCGCTCGTGCCGTTTGATCTCGAAGCACGGAAGTTCGGTACGCCGGTCGATCTGTTCCCCTGGGTCGATGATCGCCCGCAGACGGTACTCAGCAAAATCCACAACGGCATGGGCCTGCTCGACGACGGCCGGCTGCTGATCGGCGAAGGGATTCTCTACACGTGGGACGGCCTGCCGTTCATTTACACGCCTCAATTGCTGGCCGCGAGCAACGCCCGCCGCGCCGCGGCGGGATTACCGCCGCTTGACGCCCAACGTGTCGGCGCGATGGACCTAGGCCCGTTCGACATGCGTTGCATGACCGGCGGCAAAGTCATGACGTACGACCCCGTCACTGGCGCGATCGACACGATCGGCAAGGTGCAGCCGTTCAACTACGTTCAGTCGATGATCGTCGACTCCAAACGCCGCACGGCGTACGGCCACACATTGGGGGACTGCCATTTCTTCGCCGTGAATGTCAACGCGCGAACGGTCGAAGACCACGGCCGAATCTCGACCTTCGGTTTCCACAACCTGTGCATCATCAACGGCGTCGTCTATGGCGCGTGGATCGACTTTGACGAACAGGAAGCGCTTCGTGTACTTCGTTTCGACCCGAACAAGCCGAATGCCGCACTCGAGCGGCTGAGTAACTGGTACCTCCCAGCTGCCGGCCCGCGCGTGCAGGGGAATCGCGGAATCGACCAGTGGCTGGTGCATTCCGACGGCACGGTCTATGTCGGCATGGCCGGCAACGGGGAGCTATATCAGTTCGATCCGAAGAGTCTTCAGACGTCTCACGTCGGCCGCGTAGGGGGGGGCGGCCGCGTGACCAGCCTGGTTGAAGACGAACACGGCCGAGTCATTTTCACCGGTGGGTTACCGCGAATGCACATCGGACGGTTTGATCCACGATCGGGCGTGATTGAAGACTTCGGTCCGGTTACCGATCGCTACGAGAAGATCTATTTTCACGGGTGTGCCTACTCGCACGGCGCACTCTGGCTGGCCGAGACCGATGCGGGCGTGGCGAGTTTGTGGGAAGTCCATCTGCCGGAATGACGACCGCATTATTAACCCGCGGCGATGTTCGGGCCGGTTCACATTCGATCGATCCTTGTGATTCGTAGCCGGCACGCGCAGAATCGGACTCGCGTGGGGTAATTCCACGCGCTTGGAAAGAGCTTTCTGATGATCGATTTGAAGGGACATGCCGCCGTCATCACCGGCTCGACGCAGGGCGTCGGCCGGGCGATCGCCGAGGCGTTTGCCGAGGCCGGTGCGGAAGTCGTTCTGCACGGCTTGCATGCCGGCGCGGAGGCTGATGTCGCGATCGCAGCATGTCAGCGATTCGGCGGGCCCGCGCACTTTCTGCCGGCCGACTTGCTCGCGCCGACCGAGGCAGCCATTGCATCACTCGGCGAGCACATCCTGCGGCTGTGCCCGAAGCCGACCATCTTGGTAAACAACGCTGGACAATATTTCGATCTGCCGTTCGAACAGATGACCGTCGAGCGCTTCGAACGTACGCTCCGGCTGAACGTGACATCGCCCTACTTCCTCACGCAGTGGTTCGCACGGTTCTGGCAGGAGAAAAATATCGCCGGCCGGGTGTTAATGATCGGTTCCATCAACGGCCGGCTGGCTGAGGCGGACTCGACGGCTTACGACACTTCCAAAGGCGCAATCGAGATGATGGTCCGCACGCTGGCAGTCACGCTCGCGCCGCGCGGCATCCGAGTCAACGGACTCGCCCCGGGTCTGGTCAAAACACCGCAAACCCAATGGCTCGATCAGCGCCCGGCCGAGCAGGAATGGATCAAGCACCATACCCCAAACGGCCAAATTCCCAACGCCGACGTATGCGGACCGGCCGCCGTGTTTTTGTGCAGCGACGCCGCGGCCCACATCCACGGACAGATGCTGTCGATCGACGGCGGGATGAGCGCACTGCAACAACCGGCGCTGGCCGATTACACACGAAAGACCAGCCACCGATGAACACGGTCGCAGACATTTCAGCCTTGCCGACGCCGACGCTGGTGGTCGATTTGCCGACCGTACGTCGCAACATCGCCAACATGGCCGGCTACGTTAAATCGCACGGTTTGAAGCTCCGCCCGCACGCCAAGACGCATAAATCACATCGCATCGGACGGCTGCAGATCGACGCCGGCGCGATCGGACTGACCGTCTCCAAACCAGGCGAAGCGGTCGTGATGGCCGACGCATGCGATGATCTGCTCATCGCCTATCCGGCATTTGATGCCTTTCGCGCGCCGGTGCTGGCGAGCATGGCCGCGACCAAGACGGTTCGCGTCGCCGTCGATTCCCGGCACGCCGTGGATCGATTAGCCGAGGTCGCCACGATCGGCGGTGTCACCATTGGCGTGCTGGTCGATCTCGATGTGGGATTCCACCGCACGGGCGTCCAATCGCCTGCCGAGGCGTTGGAATTGGCGAAATACATTTCTCTCGCCCATTCACTTCGGCTCGACGGGCTGATGCTGTTCCCAGGCCATGTGTTTACGCGTTCCGAGTCGCAAGCCGGGCCGCTGGCGAAAATCGCCTCGCTTCTGCAAGAAACGATCGACCTGTGGAAACGTCACGGGCTGGCGGCGACGATTGTCTCCGGCGGCTCAACCCCGACGGCCATGCAGTCGCACCTCGTCCCGCAACTCACTGAAATTCGGCCGGGCACGTACGTCTACAACGACTTGAACTGTGTCGCGGGCGGTTGGTGCCGGCTTGAGGATTGCGCCGCTCGCGTCACATGCACCGTCGTCAGCACGGCCGTCCCCGGCAAGTGCGTGATCGACGCGGGATCGAAAACGCTCACCAGCGATCGCCGTTTCGATGCGCCAGATCAGGCCGGTTTCGGTCACGTGGTGGAGTTGCCGCTTGCGAAAATCTCCCGTTTGAGTGAAGAGCACGGTGAAATCGAGTTGAACGGCGAGTCTCCGCCACTGCTGGGTAGCCGGCTGAGCGTGATCCCAAACCACATTTGCCCCTGCGTGAATCTTCACGATCAATTCTGGATCCGCGAAGACGATGGTCGGCTTTCCGCTTCGATCGTGGATGCTCGGGGTAGAGTCCGCTAATCGTTACCCGAGTGAGTTCTAACCCCGCGCCGACTATGACGGCGGGTTTACACAGTGACGCCGGCGCGGTCTTTCCGCGCACCATCCTCACGAGCCTCCGAGAGGCTTTGAAGCCTACGCCATCCAGCCATACGTCCAATGCGCTGCATTGAAATGAATCGACGATCAAGGGGTCCGGCTCGCCAGAAGGCGATTGACCGGTCAGAGAGAGGATGATCTCTTGCGCCTCTTCAGCCGTGTTCGCTACGACTGGCCCGATCTAAGCAACAAGTCGTCCAGCCCGGCGGAAGCCGAAACCAATAACTTTCTTGTCGGCAGTGTTACATGGCAAAGCGATTCGTTTCGGAGGTAAATCAGGAGTTGGGAACGATCGAAACCGAGCGACTGCTGATCAAAGTCGAGCAGGCTACTCCCGTCCTCATTTCGCGGAAGCATCGCCGGCGAGCGATCCGACGCGGCGGCCGCGGGCATCTCGCGACGGACGACCGGCACGATATCGACAAATCCCCCCTTTTTATAAAGCGGTCGGCCGGCATCGGTCACATTGAGGCCGAGTGAGTGAATCCCCAACTTCTCCACGAGCGACAATGTCGCATCCAGAATCTGCGCGCCAAATCTTCCCGCGGTATTCAGTATTGACCAGCAACATCCCCACCCAAGCGCTGAACCAGTACCCGTGATCTCACAACTTTGACATGAACGCCAGATTGGATTCCAATAAACTGGCCCATTCGTTTCACCAAATGTAACAACACTTCGGTCACAATAAGGAGTTAACTTGCCGCTCGTTTATCAGCACAAGCCTGAGGGAAGCAACCAGAGCTTTTCTCCCGCCGTCGTCGCCGGCGACTTTGTTTTTGTCTCCGGCCAGGCGTCAGTGGATCAAGCCGGACAGATTACCCCCGACACCTTTGAAGGCGAAATGCGCCGTTCGTTCGCGAACATCATCGCCATTCTCGGCGTCGAGGGGCTGACGCTGAATGACGTCGTTCAGGTCCGTTCTTACGTGGCGGAACAAGCGGATCTACCAGAATACAACCGCATTTACCGCGAGCTATTCCGCGAGCCTCGGCCGGCTCGTACAACGCTCATCGGCTGCCTCGGTACCGTGGTGAAGTACGAGGTGGACGTCGTGGCATACAAGTGCAAGTAACGCCACGATTCATCGCGGCCATCACCGATTTCCGTAGATGATTTCCTCCAAGCGAGCCACCTCGCGACCCACATCACCACCTACACCCGGCGGCCGATTGCTCAGGACCGCCTGCGTGAAATCCCGCACCAGGGGCAGATGGATGTTCCCGTGCGGCGGATACGATTCGCGGCGTTCGCCGTCGGCCGTCCGCACGATCAATTCAGCGCCATTCAGCACCGGAACGTGGAGAGACCCGGCGGTGCCGTAGATATTGACCGTATCGAGCGTCTCGAACGCCGCGTGAGTCACTGTCAGCATACCCCGGGCGCCGCTGGCAAATTCGAGCATCGCCGCGCTGGTGTCTTCGACTTCCGTGTCGTAACGAATGTTCGCGATAAAGCCTGACGCGTTCTTGATCGGCCCGAACACGTTCAACATCAGTTCGATCCGATGGCAGCCAAAGGAAAACATCGGCCCGCCACCGGCCTCTGCTTTATTGAGTAGCCATGTACGCGGGTCATCCGCGGCCGGATCGAACCGCTCGAACGCATTGATCTGCACGATAGCGGGTTTCCCGACCTCGCCTGACGCGAGAATCCTCTTAATTCGGTCAATAATCGGATAAAAATGCCGGTAATACGCCACGCCGAGGTGCACACGGTGCGCCCGGCAGGCGTCGATCATTCGGTCGCACTCGTCCACGGTCAGCCCAAGCGGTTTTTCGCAAAGCACGTGCTTCCCCGCCTCGGCCGCCGCGATGGTTTGCGCAACGTGCTGATTGACGGGCGTTGCGATGTAAACGGCCTTTGTTTCATCGTCCGCCAGCAGCGATTTCCAATCTGCAAACGACTTCCGCGCGTCGAACTCTTTTGCAAACGCCGCCGCCAGTGCAGGTCGACCGCGGCAAACGCCAACGAAGTCGCAGTTCTCTAGATCCCGCAGCGCCGGAGCGACTCGCTTGCGCGAAATGTCACCGCAGCCGATCAGTCCCCATCCCAATTTGCCCATCTTCGTGTCCATTCGTAGAGCCTCCTACGGCGAATTTTATCCCGACAGCCCGGACAAAATGAGGTCCAATTCTGACTTTCGATGAATGTCGATCGACTCTAATCGAGTGCGCCAGCTAGCGTTCGTTTGAAAAACGCGGCGATGTCGTCCTTCACCAGTTCTTCCACCCGATTGTGCCCGACGCCCGGCAGCACGCGAAGCGTCGCATCCACGCCGGCGTCCTTCAACTTATTGTGGAACTCGATGGTCTCTTCGAGCGGCACCATCTCGTCCGCATCCCCGTGAAGGAGGAAGATCGGCGGGCACCGTGGCGAAATATACGTGGTCGGGCTCACCATGCGCGCCAAATCGAGTCGCTCCCCTACCGATCCGCCGAGCCACCGCCGCAGATTTTCCGCGACGGGGGCGTACTTGGACGATACGCCTGGCCGGGCGAAGTACGCCAGGTCGTGCGGCGAGCCACACTGGGCGCACACTGCCTGCACGGCGCTCGAGATGTTTAGGTCGTCCCCGACTCCCTCAAGGGCGGCAACGCCGGACGAAGTAGCCATCAACGACGCCAGCAATCCCCCGGCCGAGTACCCCCAAACGCCGATCGCGTCGCCGTTAAACCCGAACTCGTCCGCCCGCGCCCGCAGCCACCGAACCGCCGCCTTGCAATCATGCACCGGTGCAGGGGCGATCGCTTCACTGCTGACGCGCGCTTCAATCGACGCCAAGGCGAACCCGCTTTCCACCATCCATTGCGACGCAGCGGCCTTCTCGCATTTGAACATCCCCCGCATCGAAATATATATCACCAACGGCGGCGGACTCGATAACTTCGGCACGCGCAAATCCAACCGCAACGCCCTCTCCGGACGAACGGCATAGACTTGGTCAAGCCAGGTTTGGACGTACGGTTGACTCATGAGATCCATTGTGCTTCACACAAGACGGCTTGGCGACGCCCCGGATCGCGCCTCAACCGTCGCCGAACCGCCCCTTTGTGACGGACGAAAGCACGTTGCGCGCCACCTTGGCCAACTTGCCCCAGCACAATTCGCGCTTACCCTCCAGCGTTTGGCGATGTTGTAGCGAAACCTCTCACCAAACCCCTTGAGATGGTCCGTCGGTCGAGTGAAAAAAACTGCGGTCACTTCGAGGGGAACTGAGTATATCGAAGAATGGTCAGTAGCCGTAGCAGAACATTGCAAAGCTGCGAAAGGTCGAATTTGATTTATCAAAAGGAAATCAGTGGCAACGGCAGTGAAGAAGATCGCGGTGACCGACAAACGTATTCGCTGGAGGAATGAGTCCTACGGCCTCACGGTCGACCAGGCGAAGCGGCTCAAGACGCGGGAGCAGGAAAACTGTTGGTGGATGCCGAACTGGACAAGGCGACTATACAAAGCGCCCGTGAATACTACCGAAATATCATCGATATGCGTCGTATAGCCACGCTGGGCCACCGAAGCATGCTTCGAATCAACGGATTTTACGCAGAGCCGCTCCTCGACCCATTTTAACTTATCTCATTGATGTAATTCCTATGCTTTTTCACTGATCAAAAATTCTCCGGTTTGCTTGTAATAGGTCGCGGCGGATGGCTGCCATACCGATAGCCTGCGCAGCCGGCGTATCCCACGGAATCGTGGAACATTGCTTCGTGCTCTTCCACGCTGATTTTCTGGCATTCCGTCGCGCAATAGTGCAGTTGCACCGCACGCCGGCGAGCCTTAGATCGATTCGGTGGCGTACCATGATGAATTAGCGCACTGAAAAACAACACCCCACCCGGCGATAACGGCACGACCACGTCCTGATTGACGGCCACATCTTCATCACTTAACTGGCAGTCGCGATCGTGATAATGCGGCTTGGGTCCGAGCCGGTGTGAACCGGGGATCATGTGCATGCAGCCGTTCTCGGGCGTCGCGGCGTCGATCGCAGTCCATGTACCGATCACCAGTTCGAATGGTTTAATGTCAAAGTAAGCGATATCTTGATGCCACGGTTTCTCACGACCCACCAGGGGCGGCTTCAGAAGCGCCATGTCCTGCACCAGCCGAACAGTACTTCCGACAAGTTTTTCAACGATTCCCATGAAAATCGGATGTTCGCTCATCGCCCTCAGGCGCGGCTCATATTGAACAAAACGCGTGCACTTTCGCACGTATCCTTCACGCTCCTGAGGCGAAAGATTTCGATCCTTGCCGGCTTCTTCGAACAAAATGATCCGAGGATCGCCTTGAATGATCAAGTCCGAAATTGCCTGTCGATAGAGCGCGATTTCCTCAGGAGTGAAAACGTTATCAATAGCAATAAAACCAGTCTCCCGGTATTCTAGCAAATGTTCATCAGTGAGTTGTGTAGGCGATGCAAGAGCCTTATGAACTCTGTCGTAGCGGTAGAGTTGCTTCGCAATTTCGTCGGGTCCCAAGGGGGTTAGGCTCATTATCACATCTCCAAAAATGGGTTGACCATGTCACATGTTTTCGCGTGATCCGCGATATTTGCAGTTCAATGTGAGCAAATTATGATGTTGCGGATAACAAACGTATGGATTTAAGCAGACAGAATTTGTGTTTTTTGGTTTTTTTTTTTAAGAAACGTGTGGACCGATCGTCCAATTCGTTTGAGTAAGTTTACCTCGGTGTTATGCGAGTCAGCTTGGTCATGGAACAAGCTATTATTAAAGGATTTCGATCTCTGGCTGGTCTGGGCCGGCCGGGGCTGGGCCACTTGGGGTGAACAGCGCTTTGAGCTTATACCCGGAACGATCATATGTTTTCGCCCGGACAACACATACAGCGCTGGGCACGATCCATTGAACCGGATGGGCGTGTGCGTCACGCACTTTGATGCGCTGGACGAATCCGGCGATCGGGCGCAATTATCTGCAAATGAATTGCCGCCCCATTTCGGCCGCGTCGCGGAAGTCGACTTATATGAACGTCTGCTCAAACACGCCGCCGGTCTCTATCAGACCGGCGACGCACAAGCCATTACCGAAGCATCGATGCACGTCCGCGGTGTGCTGGCGGCAATGGAGCGGTCGGCTCGTCAGCCCGTGCTCGCTGGCACTCAGAAAGAACACCACGACGCAATCTGGGCGGCCGTCCAACACATCCGCGAAAACCCCGGCGGTCTTTTTTCCATCGAATCTGTCGCCTGCAGCGGTCACTACTCAACTTATTATTTCTCCAGGCTATTTAAGCAAATCATCGGCGTCAGTCCAAAGGAATTCTGCATCCGCACGCGATTGGAGCGGGCTCAAACGCTTCTCCGGGAAAGCGACATGAGTATAGAACAAATCGCTGCGGACCTTGGCTATTCGGATATGTTCTTCTTTTCTCGACAGTTCAA
>JBBQNK010000059.1:0-29484 GCA_038329865.1 Tepidisphaerales bacterium
CTCCGGCACCCAATCAAAACTCGCGGTGGTATGACCGTCGCGCCAGTGGATGCCGGCGGGTGCGTTCAGGACGCCGGCGGCGTCTCTGTTGGCTTTCAGGTCGATCGCGATGATGCCGGCCTGATCGAGCGGGACGACTTCGCCTGGATCGCTCACGGCGTTGCCGTTCTTATCCTGCCAGAGCGCGATCGAACCCAGTTCATCGCCGGTCAGTTGGCCGTCGTGATTGCGGTCGAGCATCGATAGCGCCTCGTACCCGTCGCGGAAGTGTATCTGCCATGTCATCGGGCCGAACAGCTGCCGGCCGGTGGTGATGCGGCCTGCACCGGTCTCCTCGATTCGCACGAACTGCGCGTGGGTGGATGCGAGGCAGATCAAGCCAAGACAAACAAGAGCGACAAAGGTTCGGCCGATGGATTTCATAGCGAGCGGTGGCCGCATTACGGGCATAGTCGCCTTCAAGGACGATGTCGGCCAATTGCGGTCGCTCTTGTAGCACCGGTCGAAATGCCGCCATCGACCAGAAGGGTCTGACCGGTAATATATCGACTGGCTTCGCTGGCCAGAAAGACAACGGCACCCTCCAAGTCCGTGGGCAGCCCCGGCCGCTTGAGCGGGATCCGATCGCAAAGGTATTCCACCCACTCGGGATCCTCATACAGCACTGCGTTCTGCGCGGTCTGAAACCAGCCCGGCGCAAGGCAGTTGACCGTAATGCCGTGAACGCCCCATTCGTCGGCCAGGCTCATGGTCAGTTGTTTGACGCCGCCCCGGCTGGCACAGTATGGGGCCAACCCGGCGTATCCGAAAACGCAGGTGACCGAGCCGATGTTGATGATCCGGCCGTAGCCCTGAGGAATCATCGATCGAGCCACCGCCTGGGCGACGAAGAACGTGCCCCGCAGGTTGGTGTCCAACACCCGGTTCCAGTCGTCCCAGCTGACCTCCGTGGCGGCCTTGCGAACATTGCAGCCGGCGTTGTTCACCAGGATGTCAATCCGCCCCCAGGCGGCAATCGCCTCATCAGCCATCCGGCGAATGCTCTCGCCGTTGCAGACATCCACTTCCAACGGGACGACCTTGCGGCCAAGCGAACGGATTTCCTGCTGGAATTCCGCCAAACTCTCTTTGTGCCGACTGGTGATTAGCAAGTCGGCACCTGCTCGAGCCAGCGCCCGGGCGAAGGTTTGACCCAGGCCGCGACTGCACCCTGTAACCAGGGCCACCTTGCCCGCAAGATTGAACGGATTGCCGCCTGCCGATTCGCGATTGTTGCTCATAATGCACCCAGTTTTCATGATGACCAGCCACCAACCGAGTCCGGACCATCCAATCAGTTGGAGATGTCCTTGATCGCGCCGCCGGGGAAGAAACCCTCCGGGTACGGAGTGTTCAACAGGATGCCCTGCCCGCCGTCGATGGCCACCACCTGGCCGGTGATGAAGCTGGCATCGTCGGAACAAAGCAGGACGGCCAGAGGCACCAGGTCTTCGGGGCGGCCGGGGCGCCCCATCGGAATCCTGCGACAGATGTCGGCAAACTGCGTTGAGTGGTGGTCGAGTTTCTCGCGCTCGACCTCGATCAAGCCGGGCCGGAGCGCATTCACTCGGATGCCGCGCGGCGCCAAATCCACGGCTAAGCCGCGCGTGAACGCCTCCATTCCGCCCTTGCTGGCGGCATAAATGGCGCAGTTACGCATGGTCGTGGCGGCATGAATAGAAGAGTTGTTCAGAATGGCGCCCCCCTTATCCATCAAGGCCGTGGCCGCCTGAGCGCAAAGGAACACGCTCCGCAAATTGGTATCCAAGATACGGACCCAGTCGGCTTCGGTGTGCTGGTCAAACGGCGCCATCGCCGAGAAACCGGCGTTGTTCACCAGAATATCCAGCCGGCCCCATCGTTGGCGAACCGTCTCAAACAACCGTTCAACGCCTTGCGCCTGCCCCACGTCGGCCTGAACGATTTCGGCGGTTCGGCCGAGAGTCTGGATGGCCTGGGCGGTAGCCTCGGCACCGGCGCGATCGCGGCAATAGTTTACGACGATGTCCGCACCCGCTGCCGCAAATCCTCGAGCGAGGGCGGCCCCGATTCCCGCCGACGATCCGGTGACCACCGCAATTTTTCCCGCCAGTTTCATGATCCCGCCTCCTGTAACCGGTTCTTCAGTCCGCTGAGGACCTCTTCCAGCACGTTCAAGACCCGATCCAAATCGCCTCGGGTGTGCTGGATGGAGTATCCGTGGTGCGATGGGCCGCCGCCGTAGTCATGGAAATACACGCCCCGCCGCCAGCATCCGCGGATGATTTCGAGCATGACTTGCTTGTCATGAGCAAAAGTTTCCTCGTATCGCCGGGCCGGAATCCGTCGGCCCAGCAGGATGTTGAAGCGTGGGCCGTAGTGCGGCGCGATCATGTTCAGATCGTGGTTCCGGATGATGCGGTCGAGGCCCTCGTGGAAGTGCTCTTCTAGGGAGCGCAGATGCGGATAGAAGCCCGGCTTGGTGGCCTCGCCCAGGAACGCCAGTCCGGCCAATACAGTTACCAGGTGGGCATTGAACGTTCCGCTGTGCTGCACCTGTCCTACGGGCTTGAACATGTCCATGATGGCAGCCTTGCCGCAAAACGCAGAGAGTGGCAGTCCGCCGCCGATGGCCTTGCCGATCGTGCAAACGTCGGGTGTCACGCCGAAATCCTGCTGCGCCCCGCCCAGCGATTTCTTGAAGCACGACTGGATTTCGTCGAAGAACAGCACGATGCCTGCCTGCCGAGTGAGCTTGCGCACCAGTTTGAGATACGACAAGTCGCCCACAATGCCGCCGCTGTTGTAGTTGACCGGTTCGAGGATCACGCACGCCGTCTCGTCGCCATGGCGTTCAATCGCCCGGCGAAGGGCGTCAGGATCGTTGTAGGGAACCGGGATAATCAACCGCGCGAATTCCTCGGGAATCCCGGGGGACTCGATGAAGGGCTTGCGGCGGTTGGCCGGCCAAACGTCGGCCGGAGGCTGGCCGCCGATGTAGATCAGTTCGTGGTAACCGTGAAAGTGGCCTTCCACCCGGATGATCTTCTTGCGGCCGGTGTAGGCCCGGCAGACGCGAATCAAGTGCAGCGTCGCCTCCGAACCGGAAGAGCAAAACCGCACACGGTCGGCGCAAGGCACACAGCGGCAAATGGATCGTGCCAACTCTTCGTGGTATTGCGTCTCAAACGTGTGGGCGAATCCCAGTCGAGACGCATCACGCAGGGCACGCTTCAGGGCGGGATGGGCGTGTCCCATCAGTGCAGACCCGTGCCCGCAGCACATGTCGATGAACTCCCGGTCGTCGACATCCCACACCCGGCTGCCGGAAGCCCGCGCGGCCAGCAGTGGGAAGCCCAACGCCTGGTTGACCCGGACGGAGGAATTGACCCCGCCGGGCATTACCTGGCAGGCTTTCTGAAATAGCTTTCGTGTCTTGGGCGAATTCATCATGTGCCTTTCGGATCCGAGGTGGCAGGCCCATACGCGCCGCGACCATTGACGGTACCGCCGCTTCCGCTCTTGCGCCGCACGTAACGTTTCATGTCATTCATGTGATCGAGGATCGCAGTCGCCAATCGCCGGGACTGGCCCGTCTTCAAGGCCGCCAAGATGCGATGGTGATGCGCGATCGTGGACCGCGCTTCGTTGCTCAGGTAACTGGTGGCCAGTTGGCTGTACTTGTGAAAGGGCCGGATCGCATCGAACGCAGTCAGAAGAACCCGGTTGCCGCTGCCCTGAATTATGGCACGGTGAAACTCCATGTCGGCTTTGATGAAGTCCGCTAGGCCGATGCCCTCATCAGACATCCTCTCGAGCAGTTTGCCGAGGTGACGCAAGGCCGCCGGGGTCATTCTCCGGGCGGCCTGTTCGGCGGCCGCTGTCTCCAGCGCCGCCCGGGCGACAATGATCTCGTCCAACGCCACCTCGCCGTAATCTGATTGGCGATAGTCTGCCGGGATCATCCGTCGCGAGAAACGCTTCACACGCGTCCCCCGGCCTTGGTGCTGTTCGATCACCCCCATCTCTCGCAGGCGGGCCAGACACTCGCGGAGTGTCGTTCGGCTGATGCCGAGCTTGCAGCAGAGAACCCGCTCGCCCGGCAGTTTGCCGCCCGAAGGGTACAGGCCGCCAAAGATCATTGACAATATCTCTTTGACGCAACGGTTCACGAGCGAATCACGCTTCAGCACGCGGTCCTCCACGAAACTGGTATGTTTTTCATACCAGTTTCCACTTGACAGTCAAGGCTGCGCTGGCGTATTTTTAAACCCGTCGTGCAGGGCGGCCCAACGTCTTCTGAAGCGAAAGGTGGATGGGAAGATGAAACGAATCGGGCTGATCCAGATCCACTACGAGACGTGTAGTTTCAACCCGTTTCTGACGGAGATTGCGGATTTCCACCTCTTTGATCCGCTCGCACCTGGCATCATCGACCAGGCCCGTTTTCATGGACAGGAAGTTCGTGGGTTCCTGCAAGGACTGGAGCAAGCGCCCGAACCGACCGAACCGATCGTGCTGCTGATGGCCCAGGGATTCTCCGGCGGCCCCTTGACCCCCGCCACTCGCACGGCGCTCCTGGACGCCCTCCAGTCACGCCTGTCTGCTTGCGGCCGGTTCGACGGGCTGCTGGTCGCGCTCCACGGGGCGATGAGCGCCCAGGACGAAGACGATTTCGATGGGCAAGTCCTCGAACGGATTCGCGAGCAAGTCGGCCCACAGATGCCCGTCGTCGTGACGCTCGACCTGCACGCCCAGCTCACAGCCCGGATGCTCCGCAATGCGTCCGTGATCGTCGCCTACCACACTAATCCGCACCTGGATCGTGTGCGCACCGGACTGCGCGCCAGTCGGGTGCTGCAACATCTGTTTGCTGGAGCCAGGCCGGCGACGGCTGCGGTCCGGCTGCCGATGATCGTGCCGGGCGAGCACACGCTGACTACCAGTTCGCTGCTGGCACCGGTATTCAACCGCGTCAAAGACCTTGAACTGCAGGCGGGCATGCTCAGCGTGGCGGTGCTGATGGCCCAGCCCTATATGGATGTCCCGGACCTGGGCTGGAGCACGCTGGTCACCTCCGATGGCGACCCAGCTGCCGCCCAGGCGGCGGCAGAGGAATTGGCCGACGCCTGTTGGCAGCAACGCGCCAAATTGGGCGACACGTCGGAATTCCTCTCGGCTGCGGATTCCGTAGAGCAAGCGCTGCAAATTCCCGGCAAACCCGTCGTGATCGCAGACGGCGCCGACGCGACCAACAGCGGTGCCCCCGGCGATAGCACGCATCTGCTGCGCGAACTTTTGGGACGCGCGATTCCGGGCGGGGCGCTGACGGTCATGGTGGATCCCCAAGCCGTCGCGGCGGCTCGCGCCGAGGGACCCGGTAGCCCGTTCGCCTTCGCCGTTGGGGGCAAGCGGGACCACGTCTTCTCCCAGCCGCTACCCATAACGGGCCAGGTCGAATTCCTCAAACCGCTGCACTACATGCTCAGCGGCCACATCGGAGACAACCTGCCCATCGACATGGGATTGGCCGCCGCCGTGCGTTGCCGTGACGTGACTGTCCTGCTGGTCGAGAAATCCGGCCCTGGCTCAACCCCGCTCATGTATCGCTGCGTCGGCCTCGAGCCGAAGGACTTCAAGATCGTCATCGTCAAGTCTCCCGCCGGATTCCGTGCCGACTACGGGCCGTTCGCCGCCGGAATCATCCAGTCAGTCTGTCCCGGTTGCGCACTCCCAATCCTGAATCAACTGCCCTATTCGCGAGTCAGCCGGCCATTGTATCCGTTGGATGACCTCAGCGACCGGCGGATCGACTGGTGCTTGCGATCTTGGTCCGGCCCGGGCGAGCCTCACTCAACCTGACTTCAAGAACAAGCAGACCGCAATGTAGAACACAAAAATCAATCAATTTCCTATGGCTGCGCCTCTACACAACATGGAAGGATGAGCATGAGTTCGTACCACAACACGGAAGTGAACGGGCAGCTATTCTGGGGCGATGAACGCCTGGAGCTGGTCTTTGATCGCGCTTCGGGCCGCTGGCTGGCCATGCGCGACCTGGCCACCGGAGAGAATGTCCTGCACCACGGCGCACAGCAAGCGCCGGTGCTGCTCCAGGTCAACGGCGTCACCACGGCGACGTTGGATCGCGCCCATTGCCGGTCCGTGGTGGACGCGGAGACCATCGGCATCCATACGATCTGCACCCGCTATGAATGCGCCCAGACCGACCGCGGGCCGACGCTGACTCTGCACACGCAAGAGGGAAACTGGCTGCTCGAACAACGCTACACCCTGGCCCGGAACGCAGCGCGCATCGAGCGAGGCCTGCGAATTGAATACCAAGGTCAGGCCCCGGCACTCCTGCGCGAGGTGGAGCTACGCCTTCCGCCGGCCATCCTGGGCCCGGTGAGCGAATGCTACGCCGAAGCACCTTGCTGCCCCACGAAGGCCCACCAACCGCTCGCGGGCCTTCCCGTGGGCGAATATTGGGATCGGGTGAAGGCTGGGCTGGGCGACGCAGCGCCGGGCTGGTATCCCGGACTTTTCGCTGTGGATAACCCCTCCCGAAATCTCGCCCTCGCGGTCTGGATCTTTTCCGAGGTCGAGTCCGCAGATGTGCGGGTGATGCGCGAGGATCACGGCACGCGCATCGGCCACCTCGTGAACCTCGCCGACCGCTTTGAGCATGGCCACGCCATCGAGTGGCGAGGCCAGTACCTCCAACTCTCACACAAGCCCTGGCTGGAGGCGCTGGCGGACTACCAGGCTTGGTTGGAAGAGATCGGTTACCACGCAGCGCCTAACCGGCCCGAGTGGGCACACAGAGCGCGCATCTACGAGCTGTTCATCGGCTATGCACCCAAGCGCTACTCGGTGCACAAGTTCCCCCAGATGGACACCCTGGCAGCGGACCTGCCGCGAATCAAGGCGCTGGGCTTCAACACCATCGAGATCATGCCCCAAATGCCCTTCCCCGCCTATTCGATCGTGGATTTCTATGATGTCGATACGCACTACGGGTCGGCGGAGGGGTTGCGTAAAGTGGTCGCCCGGGCCCACGAACTGGGAATGAAGGTGATGCTTGATGTCATCCTGCATGGGGTCATGGATCGCGAGGCGCTGCGAGCACGCGAGCGGGTAGTGGGGCACTTGATGCACCTGTTTCTTGACGACCCCCGGCTCGTCGAAAAACACCCCTATCGCGTGGAACACCCCGAATGGTTCATACAGACCGAGTTCGGCACGCCCTCCGGCACCTATACCTGGGGCTTCGACCACTGCAACGAGAGCTGGCGTGCCTTCATGGTCGAGGTGTTCTGCCACTACGTTCGTGAGTTCGATGTCGATGGCTTCCGAGTAGACGCCCTGCAATGGATGCCGATCCCCAACTGGGCAAAAGGACTCCCTTACCGCGCCAGCGCGCCCCTCTGTGGCTCGCGCGCACTGTCAGAGAGGGTGCGGCGTGCCGTGCACGCGATCAAGCCCGATGCCGCGTTCTACACCGAAACCCCCGGCACGCTCTACCAACGCGCCTACGACATGGTTTACAACTATGATGTGCAATGGCTCTTTTCCAGCCTCTTAACTCCAATCTCCCCGCGCGGGTTCGCCTATACTTTGGCCGTTGCCACCGAACGGATCACCGCGGCGGACGTGGGGCCGTGGTTGGAGCAACAGCGACTCTCCAAGCCCAAGGGGGCGATGACCGTGCATCACCTGGATTCGCACGACTCGAACGAATGGGGCGGGCTGGCACAATATCGCCGCGAAGCATTTGGTGAGCAGGCATCCAAGGCGTTGTTTGGCTTCTGCTGCTCGCTCGGCGGGCCGCTGATGATGTTCCAAGGAGCCGAGGACGGAGCGGAAGGTTTTTACACGCAGATGCTTCGGCTGGTGAACGAGCTTCCAGCACTGCGCGATGGGTCGATCGATTTCACGGCCATCACCGCCAGCGACGTCAACGTCTTTGTGCCGTTGCGGCTGTACGGCCGGCATACCGTGGTGCCGGTGATTCACTTCGCAGACTGCTCGATCCAGGTCACGCTATCCTTGCCCGTGGAAAGGCTGCCCCTGCAGGGTGGCACATACCGTCTGGTCGACCGCATGGATGACACCGTCCTACCAGGGCCTGTAGGGGATGGGTGGACTTCGGAGCAAATGCGGAACTTGGTGGTGCCGCTGGGCCCGTACCAGGTTCGGATGCTGGAGATCGTTGATGTGTAAATATATGAATGTATTTGTTGTTGCGCCGTGAAAGGTCTGGTGTTTCCCGGCGGAGAGATTGGGATTCGCCCAAGCCGCTTCTCGCAACCTTTTACAACAACACTACTTATGGCGCAACTGCTTGTTGATGCAAGGTTTAGGCGAGTCCAGTTGTTTGCCTCCCTACCCCCTCAATTGCCCTGATTGTCAGGCCAATCCGGGACAAATCTAGCAAAATTTTCTCATTATCCGTGGATCAGTTCTTGGGGAGAACGTCAATTCGCTCAAGCGGTTCGTTACCGACACTGTGTAAAATTGGACGCGAACTTAATGTTTGGGATCTGATTTCTAGAAAACGAACCTGACACTGGAAATAGAAAAGAGCTCCGGCGGAAGCTCGGTGCATGTTTTGGTGTCACGGGGACAGCGTCCGGAACCGATCGCGCGGGTTTGTCGGGTCGACCCAAGCGGAACCTGAGAATTATTCGCTCCGGCATTTACGCCGGTCGTGCCGTAATCGAGCGAGCATGTCCATTTTTTGATCGATCATGCGCAAAACGGTATTTTCGTACGCTAACAAGGATTCCAGTTTCTTCAAAGCTTCCCCAGGCCACGTATTTCTCCGCTCTGATTTATTAAAAGTCTCGATGTTCGAACGGTTAAAGGCGTGACCGATCCGGTAGAGATCGAGCGCACTGCTGACCAGCAATGCCCAATGCTCCCGATCATCATCGGAAAGAATCATCCCCCCCGACAGCATTGCGGCGACCGCCTCCGAAATGACGGCCTTCACCAGCGTGGGCCGAATTCGGTCCGTGAATGCAAATTCATCGACCGCATGATTCGAAACATCTTCGCCCGCCTTTGAACACGCTTTGGTGTTTTCCGCATTTCCCAGCAGTACTAGGGCTCGTTTCTGGATCAATTCGACCAATCGCTGCGTTTCATTGCGCGTGTATGGCCGCGTCGTTTTGTTCTTGAGGCAATCAACGACTGATTCAAGGAGTGACGTGACAAGATCTCGATCGGCGGGATGGTCAAAGTCGAGACAACCTTGAGAGGCGGACGCCGGCGCAACCATCACACATTCCTGAAACCGCTTGATCCGGCATAATCGGATGTGGTCATTGGCAAGATTCTCGACCAACAGTATTTCAGAAGTCGTATGCGGGCGAAATTCTGCCCTAAGACCATCCAGAATATGGTCGAAATCGCCGTCTTCCTGGCGATAGTCGGCTATGGGACGAAGTTTGTAGGCCAATAGACCGTGGGTAATCGCATTGGCGCGGGAAACGGCCTTGCCCGCCGCTGTCTTCGGACCTCTACTTCTCGTCCCGTTACGTTTTGAGGCGGCAATCTGGGCAGCGGAGCGTGGTCTCTTCGCTGAACTTGGCGCGAGGAAGTCGATCGTCGAGACGGCGTCGAGCTCTTCGAGTTCTGTGATGCGATTGAATGCGATCATGATTCCTCACACATAGCATTTAGGCCGGTCGGCACCAGCTGAACGGGACAGCATCCAATGGATGAGCCGCCATTAGAGCGATGCATTTCTTGATTGTAGCAAGAACTTCCGCACCGCCGTGCGCACATTTTTCAGCGGAGTTAAGGGAGATGGGACGGCTACCAGTACCCGCAGCGTGATATCGGGCCCCGTGGGCTGACCATATCCCGCGCGCCGGTGATAGTTGAGAAATCGTAGCGTGGCGGTGACCTCCACGGTAGAGCGCGCCTGGAGCGGAGGCTGCCGATTTCATTAGAACATTTCGGCGGTCACGTGCAGCCGGGTTCGGCATGGACGGTGAAAGAGGTCTTGGAACAAAACACAGTTCACTGCCTCATAACGCGTCGGATCATCCCATCCTCCCCACTTGTGGGGGAGGAGGAAGACGGTGCTCTAAGAACAACACCTCTCTTCTCTTCCACTGCCATCACAATAAAGTTCCGCGCGATTTTGTTTTAACTTTTACGTACTCAAGACCCAGGTGGCACGATAACTACTTAAATTCTTCTTGTTTATTGATTTGTGAGAGGATAGATCCCCGGGTTGTCTTGTTCCCGGTCTTCCTCCCCACAGGTGGGGAGGATGGGATGATTCGACGTGTTTTATCAGCGCTAGAGAAGATCACTTCCACCTCTAGCGATATCCGCAGTGTCGAAGGAGACGAGCGTCGTCTTGAGTGATCCGGTCGAGCATTCGTTGGACGTCGCTCCCCAGCGCGTGCATCGTTCGGTGTCGGCCGTATCGCATCAGTTGCTTGAGTTTGGCGAACGCCAGTTCGATCGGGTTCAGGTCGGGGCTATACGGCGGCAGGTACGACAGCGTCGCGATGGCCCCCTTCGATCACGCCCGGATGAGTGGGGCCATGTGACTGGAGTACGTCGCCGGACTAACCCCGTGCTCACGGCAGAGCTGCTCGACCGACTTCTGGCCGACCTCGCCGTCCCGCAACACCGCCACGATCTGCTCTTCGCTGAATCGCTTCTTCATCACGACCCTTTCTGGGCCGCGATTCTACAGAATCACGCGGGGACATTTTCGGGGATCAGGACAGCGCCGAATAACGAGGTTTCTGGTCAGATTGGTCAGCTTTTACAAAGCCCACGCTTTCTAACGATCTACCCCCGCCCGTCGCCCTGCGAACGGTTGGGCCTGGCCCGCGGCGAATCGGCAATCTGCATGGCGCTCAAGCAGCTGAAGCCAACTTTTAAAAAAGACGATTCACGCGTCCGACCAGGACCGGTCCGATGTCGCACGGGAGCGAACGCAGTAGCGTCAGCAGCAGCCCACGATCGATCCGGGCCGACTGACCTTCATCGACGAGACTTAGGCCAAGACGAACATGACGCGTCAGCGAGGCCGAGCGCCGGGTAGGCGTGCGGCTGATCGCCAAGCCCCGCAAGGGTCACATTCTGCTGCACCCGCAGTCGCTCGATCTTAGTGAGTTGCTCGGCTTCGGGGACTTTGAGTGATGGACACAAGTGCTTCGGTGGGCGCGCGACTGCGGGCGGCAAGGTCGGCTGCAAAATCTCCAGTTGCGCCCGAACCCAACGAGTCAGGCGAAAAAAAAACACCGTTTGCTGCTTTATAACGCGTCGGATCATCCCATCCTCCCCACTTGTGGGGGAGGAGGAAGACGGTGCTCTAAGAACAACACCTCTCTTCTCTTCCACTGCCATCACAATAAAGTTCCGCGCGATTTAGTTCCAACTCTTCGTACTTAATATCCAGTCCGCACTACAACCAATTGAATTCTTCTTATTTATTGATCTGTTGTTAGAGGATAGATCCCGGGTTGTCTTGTTCCCGGTCTTCCTCCCCCACAAGTGGGGAGGATGGGATGATTCGACGTGTTTTAACAGCGCCAGTGCTTCCTTACAGCTGGAATGATTAGCATGGAATATACTCTTGCGATCCGTTAGTTTGGACGTGGGCTTTCGCCGCTATAGGTAACACTTTGTCGACGTCATTCGCTCATCGCTTGGTCCGCGACGGCACGGCCGCGATATTCAAAGGCGCCCAGATTCATCTCAGAGTTGATATCGATGGGGCTGACGGTTGGTGCGATCTGCAGACCTGCAAGCAGCTGGACCGGTGGTTCCTGACGATTCGACGGGTGCGGCAGCAGCTCGTCGCCGATGGATTCCACGCCACGCTGCACTGGAAGCGCCAGACGGGGCGTAAGTACCGCAAACTCGCCCCGAGGCATGAAGCGCAACGGGTGGCCGGCGCCTGCTGGCCGTGACCCTCTAACGCGTGATCCGCCGGCTCGGCACGCGGACTGTTTTTTTACGCGCCCCCGCCGCCGGTCGTGCAGCCCGGATATTGCTGCCCTCGACGCACCACAGTCCCAGTCGACGTGCCGGTGCAGATCGGCCCGGGCCTGCAGTTCGCTCAGCAGCCGTTGCCAGACGCCGCTTTTTCGCCATGCGTTAAAGCGTCGACAGCCCGGGCAGATCACGCCATGCCGCTCCGGTGCCCAGCACCCAGAGCACGCCGTCGATCACCCGGTGGTGATCCTTTCCTTGCCCGCCCCGGCCGCTGCGGGGCAGGCGCTCTTTGATCAGATCCCACTGCTCGTCGCTGAGTTCGTGACGCCGCATCCGTGCACCTCCCGGACACAGTCTGCCACAACTCCAACGCCGGCGAGGTTAAACACCAACGATTCGTGAGACGCAGCCTAGGCCAGTTGGCCTAGTAACGACTTGATCGCTTGGGCTTGGCGAGCGTATTCTTCCTGTAGGGTTCTTGCGGAATATTGAGATAGATCTCAGCCGGCATCCAGTGCACTGCCTCTTCAGGATGAGTTGCTGGAAGTTTGTCGATCAGTTCCAGCATCTTTTCACCTTTGCCCCATTTAGAGTGAACTTTCAAGATCGTGTCTCGCTCCTCCGGCGTAAGCCCAATGAGACTCATCGCCGTGATCTTTTTTCTGATCATGGACCCGGTATTGTATTGGATGCTGAGCAGTCGCGCGAGTTCTTCGGCCAGTTCAGCCAGCCTTTCAGTTCTTTCCATGTTCTCTCCTACAGTTCGGACCAACCAGTTCGATCGAACGGCGTTTCCGAATTGTTTTTAAGTAATTCAATTTGAGTCGCTCGCCGGCGGCCCATAGCTTATCTACGGAGAACGCCGGCATCAGCCCGCCGAGGTACCCCGCGACATTTAGCTTGTTGTTTCGCATGGTGACGGCAAACGCTTTACCCGCCTTGGCACCGGGGAGAATAGGCCTGATAAGTTGGGCCTCGTGCACGTAGACGGCCGTCCTCAGCAGGAAAAAGTTGTAGGTGCATGGCTCAACTCTGCGGTCAAGGTACAGCATCGGGCGGACGATGATCCATGCTTTGACCCCACGTCTCCTCGCGGCCCGGCTGATGTTGCTCTTCTCCCTTGCTATCAGCTTGATGGCGTCGTCTGCACTGCCATCGATGTACAGATGGCCATGCTCGACCGTCACCCATGGCTTTCGGCCTCCGGCGGCGGGCTCCGCCGTGATCTGCCGCATCAGGCGGATCAGAAATCGCCCCCAGCACTGAGGGCAGTACCGCTTCCTGCACCGCCATATTGCAGGCGTCCACTCCCCACTTTTCTGCTTAAACTGGGCTCCAGTGCCGAGGGGATAGCACCCCCGAAGTTGCTTCCACCCACTCACGCCGATTGTAGTCTTGAGCCTCTCCGATGTTTGATGAACTAGGTCACTCAAGGCGTGAGGCTTGTCGGCGTCGCTCAGGCCGGCTGGGAGAAGGCGGGAAAACACCGCGGCATCAAGAAGGTCGCGGATCCATCGGGATCGGTACGGTCGGCAGCTTCGGCGGTAGTGGAACATTTGCAATCCTCGAATCAATCTCGCGTTCGGAAAATCACCCTTTTCGATTGTGATGCCGGCGCCTGGCATGCGGGACGACGCAGTCTCACTGAGCACCTTCACGGCGGAGCAGGTCGGCGACTGCAAGGTGCGCAGCATCCGCGTCTGACCGATTAATCTCAGCTGGAAGTCTCGTCGGATCACCGGCAGGACCAACACCGTCCAATGCGTCGAAGAATTCACCGAGCATCGCAATCGTCGTGCAACGTGTGCCGCCGATCTGAACCGTCTGGAGCTTGATGCCGTGCACCCCCCGCTGAGCCCATCGGAATATCGTCGCTGGATGAAGTCGCTTCTTGTTCCTTCGTTTGGGAAGAAACTTTAGCCTAGGAACGTCCGTGAGCCGGATGTATCGTTCACCACCGGCGTAACCACTAGCCCCCGTGTTACCCTCGAACCGTCGTCGCGCATCCATTTGCGTCTCCTTGCAAAGTGTTAAAAACCTTGCGAAGGATGCAGAGCCCTAAAGGGAAGAGGGAGGGATTTGAAATCCTGACTAAATCCCGAGGCGGATTTCGATGATGGGCGCCGGCAACTACTTACAGACGACCGCGAGATAGGCAACACTATGCTCGTGTGGAAGCGGCGCAGTTCGATCCCGGTAACTTCGTGCTGTTGGATTGAATGGTTCGATGAACTTAATGACGGTTCCGGGCTCGCTCAGGTGTCGAACCGATGATGAGATTGAGTTCGAACCCCAGCCCACGCTTTGAACCGATCCGAGCCCTCAAGGCCTCCGGCATTCGATCGATCAAATCGCTGATTTTTTCTGAACTTCCTGATCGATTTTTCAGTTCCTCTCCCTTGACGATATGGCCCTCGTGCTCGCAAAGCCTGCTGAACACCCGAAACTGAGCTTCAGGAAGAGTATAAGTGTGGCCATCGAATGTGACGGAATGGGCCGACGCGTCGAGCGTGCACTCGTGTTTTGGCGCGGGCGGGACCTGAGTATCGACTGCCTGGATCGATATAGGATTGCCACTGTCTCTATGCTTTCATTTTGAAGCCGTCGCTTCAAGGTGGCTTTAGTCGTTTCTAACTCGTAATTGATGCGAGAATTCCACTCCTCCTGGAGCAGCTTGGCGCGCGCCGGTGTCACTGGTTCGACTAACGATTTCTCTATCTGACCAAGACACTCGTCGCACCAATAGATGATTTCCTGATCCTGCGGTGTCATCGACAAGAAGCGAATGAACTCCCTAGATTTTACCTTCACGGTAGGGTCGCCGACTAAATTCCCCGAAATCCACCCGTGGGATGCATTCCAAATTTGGACGCATTGTTGAAGCACCTCCTGAAACAAACTCTGCGCTACGTGGAGGGCCGAGTTTTCGACTCTCCAAAGGAGTTGAACGGGAGCAGCACGAGGCCAAGCGAGAACGGCATGATCTAGCGTTCGGAATTTTAACTTGAGTTGGTGTAGACCTAGCAGACCCGCAACAAAAACCGGGGACTGGGCGGCGCGGAGGGCACCAGACCGCTGCGGGACGGTCATCGTCACAAGAGTAACCACGATCGCCACGGCCTGCTTCATCAGCCAGGCAAGTTTTTCTAAATCCTGTTCAAGGTTGGTCGCCGGGTTCTTGTTTGACGGAGCCAGGTCTATCAACTGACTACGAACTTCCTTCCACATCGAGCAAACGTTCGTTGGACCCCCGTGTTCGCCCGGCGTAGCGTCGGCGTCTACGTGTTCTTGCCGCATTTCGAACCTCACTTGAATGAGGCTATGATATCGAATGTGTTTGAATGCGATAGATTACTTCAATCCATGAAGTGGGTCAGCCCGCCGGTGTCGAAAAACTACCCGACGCGGCCCATCACATCCCGAGCACGAGAATGATCCTGCTCGGCGTACAGTTCGGTAATGGCGGCCGTGCGGTGGCCAAGCACTACGCGGGCCGTATCAAGACCAAACTCCCGGCGGAGACGGGTCGCGGCGTTGTGCCGGAGCTGGTGTGGATGCCACGACGGCACGACGACTTGGTGGGTGTCGATTTCCGGGTTCAACTGATGCGACTTTCGATCGGCCAACTGGCAGGCGCGACTTACTGCCCTACGGTAGGAATCGGTCGTGTAGCGGTCGCCGGGGGCGACCTCCGGCCGGCGGTTGCGGCGCCGGCGGGCTTGGCTCGGCGTCAACGGCGTCTTGCGCAGCTTGCGTCGAAGAGCACTCCTCTCCGCTTCGGCTTCCCTCGGGTCGAAAACATAGAGGGTGGGATCGAGCCGGAGGAACGGCATCAGGATTTCCTGCGCCTTAGGCCCGAGATAGATCGGACGCTCGATATCGTGATGTTCGGTCTTGTGCGTGGCGGGCGTGTAGGTCCATGCCGAACCGGTTCGGTCCAAGTCGCATCCTCTAATCATCACGACTTCGCCCGGACGCATCCCGGTGACCAGTTGGAGCTGGATCATGGCCGCCACTTGGCGCGACACGAAGGGTAGAACCGCGTCAATGTACGCTTCGGCGACAGGCTTCACGGGAACACTTTCTTTGGCTTGGGAGCGCCCCCGGCGCAAACCACTGACGGCCTGCAGCGCCTGAAATACCGCCGCGGGAACGAGCTCGTTCTCGGTGCCCCACTTGAAGATTCGCTTCAGGGTTCCAATATGTTTGTTAATAGATGACCGGCAGAGCCCGCGTTCGATGAAGGTCTCGCGGATCCCCTTCAATGCCAGGGGGCCGAACGAATCTACCGGCGTGAGCCCGTATCGCTCGTGCAGGGGTCTCATGGCGTCTTGGACGTTGTGGGCGTGGCTCGTCGCCCTCCCGTTCTTGCAATACCACTCCTTCGCCTGTTGCCAGTAGGCCACGAGCAATTGGTCCACCGTGGTGGCCGGCGCGGCGACGCCCGGCAACCGACGACCATTGGCAAGCCACTCGTGGACGAGCCGGTCGTATTCGATTTTGCTGGCGTGGGAATTGTGGACGCCGAGATAGCGGTCGTGCCCATTGAGCGTCACGACGGCTTTCCCACTGGCGCGGTGGAGACGGTAAGCAGGGATCCGGAGAGACGGATTGTGCATGTGCGTGATCCTCGATTCACGCAGCGCCGGTACAATACCGGCGCTGCAGGGATCTCAGAGCCACGCTGCCTGACACGGGCAGGTATGCAAATCAAAGCATAGGCTTGACTTAAGTGAATGGGCCAGAGCAGATTCGAACTGCTGACCTCGTCCTTATCAGGGACGCGCTCTAACCAACTGAGCTACTAGCCCTTTTCGGCGTTAGCCGTAAAGAGCGGAGCATTGTAAATGGGACGGGGTCGATGTCAAATGCGGGGATGAATCAATTCAGTGTACTGATCCTGACCGCCGCCCCGCCGGGGCTTGCGAAAGATGGTGCCAGCGGCGCGTTTTTGAAAGTGGATGGCCGCGAAGCTGTGCTTAAATCGGCGGAGTTGTTCCTCAATCGCGATCTTATCAAGCAGATTCTCGTCGTCGTCTCGGCCGACCAGATCGAAGAGGCCAAGCGAAAGTACGGCGGGCATTTTGGATTCTCCGGCATCAAGCTCGTCACCGGCGGGCCGCGGTGGATCGATCAGATCGCGGCGGCGAAGGAGAAGATCGACCCGGCCAGCACGCACGTGATCGTTCACGACGCCGCCCGACCGGCCGTGGCATTTTCTGATCTCGACTCGCTGCTGGTCGCTGCCGAAAAGGCGAAGGTCGTCGCGCTCGCTCTGCCGATGCGCGCAACGCTTGTCGAGACCGATGAAGGCGGCTCGCCGATCGGGCTGCAGTCGCCGGAGCGGTGCTCGCAGCTTCTCACGCCGATCGCGTACGCGAAGAAAACTTTCGACGAGATGGCGGCGAGCAAGAGCGAGCCGCACGCGTCGGTGCTCACGCTGATCAAAGGCTCGCCGACGAACGTCCGCGTGAATTCGCCGGCCGACGTGCCGCTGGTTTCGGCGATGATCAAGCTGCTGCCCAAGCCGAAAATTAAAGCGCCGGACAATCCGTTCGATGAGGCGCAGTGGTGATCGGGGAAATGCAAATTGCGAAATGCAAATTGCAAAATTGCGGATCAGAAGTCGATTCGTTCGTTCGAAAGAATCGCCGCATTGAATTCATTTTGCAATTTGCATTTCACACTTTGCATTTCCCTTCGCTGCCCTTTGCATTTCAACCTCCTTATACTCCGCGGATGCAATCTTACTTCATCCCCTTTCTGCTACTGACGATCTCCAACACCTTCATGACCGTCGCGTGGTACGGCCATCTGCGGTACGAGAAAACAGCGCTGTGGCTGACGATCCTCGTGAGCTGGGGAATCGCGTTCTTCGAGTATTGCTTTCAAGTCCCGGCCAACCGAATCGGCCACATGGCGGGAACCTCGGCGGGGCAATTGAAGGTGATGCAGGAAGTCATCACGCTGGTTGTGTTTGTGATTTTTGCCAGGCTTTACCTCGGCGAGAGGTTCGCGTGGAATTACTACGTGGCGTTCGGGCTGATTTTGGGGGCGGTGTTTTTTGTGTTTTACTTTCGGACGCCGACACAGGTGTGAGTTTTTGTCTCCTTGTTTTAGGGGTTAAGATTGAGCGTCCCGCTGAAGCGGGACGAACCGATGAAGAGTTCGCGACCGCGAACTTACGCGGGGAGAACGGGCATTTCGTCGCCCGTCCACCACGCAGCTACATGCGTAGGCGCTGCGGCGACTCGTATCCCCAACCACGCCGCGCATACCGCGGCGGCGTGGCGGGCTTGTTGCGGCGTGTCGAACACCTGCTCGATGCTCTTGTGATTGAACGGATCGTTCCAGGCCGACAGGAAGTTGCCCACCGTGTAGACGTGCAACACCTGTTGAAGCGATAGAGCGATCTCCGAGCGCATCACGCTGGTCAACGGCAGATTGAGAATCGGATTCGGATGCATTTTCCCGAGCCTCTCAAGCAATTGGTTAAGAACAATCTCGCACCGAACGTCCGAAAATCCAAACATCGCCGAGGATGTAAACAACCTATCCACCGGAGTACGTCGATTCGCCCTTTTCGGATTTAGAATGACGGAAAACTACCCGTCGCAAACGTGAAACTCAGCCGAGGGGCGCGTCCGTGCACCGGCAGAGTGTTTAAGGCGTGGTCAGAATAATTGCATATAGCGCAATGTCAATTCAATACAGGTCGAGATTTTTAAAAATCTTAACTTCGACCCGCCCGACCACATTCCGCTGCTACTTCTTCCGGCGCAAAGTTATTCCGCACCAACGGAAACATGCGACGAGGCAAACGATCCCAACGATGGTACACAAACAGGCATCGCGAAAATTCTGGCGGTCTGAAACATAGCCAAGACTTGTGCCGCCAGAACAGATCGTCGCAATTCCAATAAATAGTAACAAACAACCAAATAGGCCGACGAGCACTCCGAAGAAGCCAAAAACTACATTGTGTGCGCTAATTCCCGTCACAGGATTGGGCCGGCGCGACGATCCATAGTCCAATTGAATCACTTGTTTTGCCAATTTCTCCTCCGGAGTTTTTCATCGATTGATCCGTGCCGATCCGCCGCCGGCGACGTGGTTGAGTTCGGCTAGTGTAATTTGGCTGGTGTCGCCGCGGGTGGATTGGAGCAGCGCACCATGGGCCGTCCCTAAATTGACGGCCGTCTGCGGGTCTTTGCCGGTGAGGAACGCATACGCGAAACCCGATGCGAACCCGTCGCCGCCGCCGACGCGGTCTTCGATCTCGAGATCCTTGAACTCCGGCCCCTGGTAGAAGGTGTCGGTCTCGGCCCAGTAGAGTATGGCGGACCAATTGTTCAGCAGGCCGCTGGTGACTTCGCGCAACGTCGTGCCGATCACTTTCAGGTTCGGGTAGTCCTTGGCCACCTTCCGCACCATCGTCTTGTAGTTTTCGATCGGCAGCTCGCCCTTCAGATCATGGCTGGCGCCTTCCACCTCATAGCCCAGCACTTTCTGGAAGTCTTCCTCGTTGCCGATGAGGCAGTCGATGTATTTCACCAGCGGCTTGGTGGTGGCGATGGCTTCCTTGCTGCTCCAGAGCTTGGAGCGGAAGTTCAGGTCGTAGGAGACGATGGTACCCGCCTCATGCGCAGCCTTCAGCGCCTCAGCCGCCACCAGTCGTGTCGATTCGGATAGACAAGTGAAGATTCCGCCGGTGTGGATCCACCGCACGCCGCTTTCTTTGAAGAGCTTGGTCCAGTTCACGTCGCCCGGCTTCATCTTGGATGTAGCCGAATGGCCGCGGTCGTAGAGTGTGACGCTGCCGCGCACGCCGGTGCCGACTTCGGTGAAGTTCAGGCCGATGCGTGCATCGCGACCCACGCCGTCGTACTTGAGATTGGTGACCGCCGACGTATCCAGCCCCGCCGACTTGGCGTGGTTGAGAATGATCTTGCCGACGGGGTTGTCGACAAGCCCGCCGACCCAGCCTGTGCGCAGGCCAAGCCGGGCGAGGGCGTACGCCACGTTGTACTCCCCGCCGCCGACCCAGACTTCGAGCGTGGGCGAAAATTCGATTCGCCCATGGCCGGGCGGCGAGAGGCGGACCATGCATTCGCCCAGGGCCATCAGGTCGATCTCACAGGATTTTGCGTCGCGGATTTTCATGATTGTCTCTCGAACTCTTTTCCTTGGTAGGACAGACATTCCTGTCTGTCGCGGACGGATGTACTCATTCGTCCGTCATTATCATTCGATCACGCATCCGCGTACGAATCGAGGAGTACCTCGCTTCGTGACAGACAGGAATGTCTGTCCTACCGAAATGCGCGGCGGCACTCACGGCCGAATCTTATTCGCCAGGTTTACCGCCTCGCGAGTGACCCGTTCGATCTCCGCGAACTTTTTCGCCACGATCAGTTCCTTGCTGCTCATCCAGCTCCCGCCGACGGCCACCACCGCGGGGAAATTCAGGTACGCGCCCATCTGCTCGGTCGTGATCCCGCCGGTCGGTAGGAACTTCATCATGTAGTACGGGGCGGCGATGGCCTTGAGCGTCTTCACCCCGCCGAACGATTCCGCCGGGAACCATTTGACCGTCGTCAGCCCGTGCTCGTAGGCGATCTGAATATCGCTCGGCGTGATCGTGCCGGGCATGATCGGAATTTTCTTGTCGACGCAGTACGCCACCACCTTCGGGCTGATGCCCGGCGAGACGATGAACGTCGCCCCGCAATCGACGGCCTCCTTGGCCTGATCAACCGTGAGCACCGTTCCCGCGCCGACCAGCATGCCGGGGATTTTCGAGCAGATCTTGATCGCCTCCGCCGCCGCCTTGGTGCGGAACGGAATCTCCGCGCACGGCAGCCCACCGCGGGCGAGGGCCTCGCCGGTGGGCTTGGCGTCCTGCGGGTCGTCGATGACAACGAGGGGGACGATTTTTAGTTTGGCAACTTGTTGGAAGATGTCTGACATTGGGTTCTCCAGGAATTCAATTTATGAACACAGAGACACAGAGACACAGAGAAAAAGAAGAGCTGAATCTTTTCTCTCAATTCTCTGCATTTGTTTTTCTTCTCCGTGTCTCTGTGTCTCTGTGTTCAACATTCTTTGTCTTCTTTATAACCGCTGCAACGTAACCCCGCCGTCCACGATGAGCACCTGCCCGGTCGCGTACGCGAGTTCCCCGCGGGCCAGCATGGCGACCGCCTTGCCGACGTCTTCCGGGAAGCCCCAGCGTTTTTCGACGGTCAGCCCTTCGGCGATCAGTTTATCGTATTTTTCCTTCACCCCGCCGGTCATGTCGGTGGCGATCACGCCGGGGCGAACTTCGTAAGCGTCAATATTGAACTCCGCCAGCCGGGCCGCCCAGAGCTGGGTGGCCATCGCCACGCCGGCCTTGCTGATACAGTAGTCGCCGCGGTTTACGCTCACCACCGTTGCGCTGATCGAGCTGACGTTGACGATGCAGCCGCGGAAATTTTTGTCGGCCTTCCCCTGCCGGATCATCCAATTCGCTGCCAACTGCGTGAGGAAGTACGGGCCGCGGAGGTTGATGCTGATCAGGCGGTCAAAGCTTTCGTCGGTCGCGTCCAGGATGTCCGCGCGCACGCTCGGCGCGACGCCGGCGTTGTTGACCAGCACATCGAGCCGGCCGAAACGTTTTTCGACGGCGGCGAGCATCTTCGCGTGATCCTCGCGCGAGGCGACATCCGCCTGGCAATATTCAACGGCCGCCCCAAGCTTCAGCAGCTCCGCGATGGCGTCGGCGACATCGCTCGCATCGCGCCGGCCGTTGATGGCGACGTCGAACCCGCTGGTCGCGAGTTTTTTCGCAACGCCGAAGCCGATGCCACGCGATCCGCCTGTAATCAGTGCGACTTTTTTCATGTTAACAAACTCGTAGGGCAGATTTTAACCTGCCATTCCTAACGCGGCAGGCTAAAATCCGCCCTACTGAATGACATTTCGCTGTGGGTCGGAAAGCAGTCCGCCGATCTTCTTCATTTTTCTACTCCACGGACAGCCAACATTCATAACCGTCGGCCCGGCCGGTCGTTGCGATTTTTAACCGGGTACAAAAAGGTTCGGAAAGGTACAAAAAAGGACGGTTAGGTACGGAAAGGGACGGGTCGTGCCGTTGTCCATTTCGCTGTTCCATTCCCCTCACGTAACGCCTTCCGACGCGATCCGAACATATTACGAACATTATACGCGATCGGTTCGGTTTTGTCGGCGGAAAATTGAAATTTTTGCGAATCTCCTTTTTCTTGTCCGCAGCAATCATGAACGCGGAGTCGCGGAGGTCGGGAGAAGGGCAAAACCAATTCGCTTCTTCATCTTCTCCCTTTCTCCGCGTCTCCGCGTTCATCTATTTCTTGTCAAAGAACGTGTAATACGTCCCGCCGCTCATCCGGTGGATCGTCAGCGCCAGTTCCAACAGATGGTAATCGCCCCACAGGCTCGATTCACCGCAAGGCACTTTCTTGCCCGGCGGGATGTAGTCCCAATTGTTCGGCCGATGGTACACGCTGTGCAGCAGCAGGCCTTGATGTTTTTTATCCGTCGCGAGGTAGTCGTCGCTCATCAGCCGGGCGGCGACAGTCAGGCCGGCGTTGAGATACGCCTTTCCCGCGGATTTGCCGAGGTATTGGCCGAGACGGATCAATCCCTGCGCGGCGATGGCGCTGGCGCTGGCATCGACAGGTTCGAAATCATTGAACGGGTCGGCCGGCTTGGATTGCCAATCGGCCAACTTCGCAATGCCGGGCGCGCCGTCGTCCCAGTAGACGATGCCGTCTTTCGCGGCGCAGTCGTTGATGTAGTGATCGCACGTATCCTTCGCGGCCAGTTCGTACGCCGCGACGACGTCGGCCTTGTTCACGCCAGTCGATTCCTTGAACTTCGCATCCGGAATCGTCTTTAAGAATTCCAGCTCTTCCGCGTACCCGAGCATCGCCCACGCCAGCCCGCGCGTCCACGTGCTGAACGGCGAGTAGCCCTGCTGCGAAGATCGACAGCGGAACGCCCCGTCATTGCGGTTGAAGACCGCCTCATGGCAGGTTCGGCCGCGCACGTCGTAGGTGTGCGGGCTGTCGCCGTGGAAGACGACGTACTGGTTCGTCGCCAGGCCGTGCAGGACAGATCGCTTGAGCAGGTCGGCAGCACGGTCGTTCTCGTGCATGAGCTTATGCCCGAGCTGCCACGCGACGCCGAGGATGCGGATCGTCCGCATCGTATCGACGAACAGCGAGTGCGGCCCGTTGAAGCTGTAGACGTAACCCAGGCCGGTCGAGCCGGCGACTTTTTTCGGATCCGTCACGCCCGTGCCGCTCCAGCGCGAGGCCTGCACCGCGCCGCTGGCCTTGATGGCGGTGTTGTAAAACTCCAGCTCCCAATCGTTCTGCGGGATTTTTCCTTCCAGCATCAGCCGGCGGAGGTTGCCGTAGGTGCTGAGGTTGTTGAAGCCGTGATCGTGCACGCCGATGTGCGTGACGTGCGGCATCATTTTTTTGACGGTGTTCTCGCGCCCTATCTTGAGCATGGCCGGATCGCCGGTGACATCAAACGTGAGAATCGCGCAGCCGTACTGGAAACCCTGCGTCCACTCTGTCCAGCCACGGCTGGTGTACTTGCCTTTAACGGTGAAGACCGGCGTGCCGCCCTTCGGGTTCCAGTTTTTTTCGATGTCAGCCACTTTGGCGGCGGCCAGCTCGAACACGCGCGTGATAGCGGGAGCAAGCGACGCCGGGGTGAGATTCCATGCGGTGTTCATAGGTTTAGTGGCGCGATCGTAGCGGGAAGCAAATGGCGCGTAAACAGGCGATTAAGGGGGAGGAAGTTCGGAAGGATCAACCCCATTATGTCGCCCATGTTCCTTCGGATAAACGTCAACCATCACGCAAAACGTCATCCTGAGGTATTCCGAAGGATCTAGCTTCCTGCGCGGCCAGGCTAGATTTTTCGGAGTACCTCAGGATGACGATGCGGAATGATTCGTGACAATATCTTTGTACCCTTTGCACGCCCCTGCGCATTTAAGGCTTCAGACAGAGCGCGACGCCCCTAGGAGGTCCGGGTGGACAGCCGTGAATTTGAAGGCCTGATCCACGAGCATCAGGCCGCTTTATACCGGTACGTCCGCCATCTCGGCGCCGAGCGATCGGCCGCACAGGATCTCGTGCAGGAATCGTTTCTGCGGGCGTTCAAAACGGCGGCCGTTCCGGATTTGGGTCAGACCGCGGCTTGGCGGGCGTGGCTGCGGACGACGGCGAGGAATCTGATGCTGGCCGAACACCGCCGCGGAGTGAAAGTAATCGCTTCATCCGAACAAATGCTCGAACTGGCTGACGCGGCGTGGGTGGACGTGATCGGCGATCGCGACGGCGAAGAACATTTAGCCGCCCTTCGCGAATGCCTCGACAGCCTGCCCGCCCGGCAGCGCGAGGCGATCGACCAGCGATACCGCCGCAACGCCAGCCGGTCGGCCATGGCGAGCGAACTCAATCTCAGCGAAGACGGCGTGAAGATGCTGCTCCGCCGGGTGCGCGAGGCGCTGGCGAAGTGCGTTGAATCGAAGCTGAACCCCCGTGCGGAGACGGAGCCGATGCTCCGAAAGTCATGAACGAATACCGCGACGAACACGATCAGCTGATGGAGACGCTTCTGAACGAAGCCGCCGGCGGAGACACGCCGCCGGATCTGGCCGAGCGAATCGTGGCTCGGGCGATGGCCCGCGAGTCGACCGCCACGATGCTCGCGCCGCGGACGATCAAGCCGTTCTGGCGCCGCACCGCCCTGTGGGCAGCGGCCGCGGCGGTCATCCTCGTCGCGGGAGGCGTCGCGCTCTGGTCGGGCAAGTCTTATCCCGGCCCGACGATCGATGGCCAAGCCATCATCGCCGGCGGCGGATCGCTCGATCGCGGCAAGGAAGTCGCAACCGCCACCGGGCAATCGGCGAAGCTCACGCTCGGCGGGTACTGCCATATCGAGTTGGCTGAAGACACCACCGTTCAGCTCACCGGCGGCGTGAAAGACGAATCAATCTACCTCAAGAACGGCGAAGTGACCTGCAAAGTCGATCACCAGATCGGCGGCTTCAGCGTGCATACGGAGTTAGGCGACGTTCACGTCACCGGCACGGAATTCAGCGTGAAGCTTGTGGACGACGTTAACGCAACGAATCCGAAAAACCCTTTTTCACAAGGAGAAAATCCCATGACAACCCGAAAAATGGTGGTCGCCGTGATCACCGGAACGGTCATCCTTTCCAGCCCGTGGGGCCAAACGCCCGTCTCGGCCGGGGAGACGCAAGTCATCGTCGTTCCGCAGGAGCCGACGACCAAGCCGGCCAAGCAGTGGACGCCGGTGCCGGGTGCGTCCTTCGGAGCCTTTCCAACGACGCAGGCCGCTGCCGATTATCTCACCAAGGCCGAGGAACTCCTGAAGAAGGAACTGAACGCCACCGACGAGCAGTGGACGGCCATGCAGCCGAAAATCAAAAAGGTGATTCAACTGACGACCGCCACGCGGGGCATCACCTGGATTCCCAAAGTCGGCGTGCTGAACTATCCGACTGAAAAGAAGGCGTCTGAAACCGCAACGGCTATGAAAGCGCTCAGCAAGGTTGCAGGCGAGGCGGCCTCGTCGGACGCCGACGTTGCGGCGAAGGTCAAGGATGTTCAGGACGCCCAGGCCAAGTCGAAGCTCGAATTCGAAAAGGCCCAGGACGAACTGCGGGCAGTGACCACGCCGCTCCAGGAAGCCAAGCTCATCGAGATGCGCCTTCTCGATTAAAAATTCTGATTTCAATTGAAGTAAACTCCGCCGGCCGCGTCGGCTGACGGAAAATGCAAGAGACACTTTCACCCAAAAGGGTATTGCCATGAAAAAGTTTGCAAAGCTATCGTTCCTTCCCCTTCTCGCTCTCTCGACCGGCCTCTTCGCGGGCACCGCGCTGGCGGAAGAAGTGATCATTAAAGTGAACCCCGGCCCGCAGGGGCAGGCCCAAGTCCAGAAGCTGGGCGCGCCGGGCGTTGGCGCGCAGGTGGAAATCCGCAATGACGGAACCATGGTCACCCACGACGGCAAAGGCGGCTCCTACACCTTCAAGCGCGACGGCACGGGCACGGCCACTTACACCGACGCCAAGGGCGCAACCTTCAAGCTCGAAGCCGACGCCGATGGCAACACCGTCATGGTCGCCGCCGATGGGACCAAGACCGTCGTCGCCTCCAGCGCCGAGGTCACGATGCAAAAGAACCTCGCGTCGATGTTCATGGATATGCTCGACGTCAGCGACGAGGAGTGGAAGGCCATCGAACCGAAGATCATCAAAGTCAATCGCCTGAACCAGGACCTTGCCCGCGGCACGCAGACCGGCGGCGTGACGATCCCCGGCACGGGAATGACAGTCGGCGGAACGCCTTCGGAGCTGCTCAAGGCCAACCAGGATCTGAAGAAACTGGTCGACGACAAAAACGCCTCCGACGACAACATCAAGATCGGCATCATTCGCGTGCACGAAGCCAAGGCCAAGGTAGTGGCGAACCTCGAAGCCGCGAAGAAGGACTTGAACGCCTCGCTCACCCCGCGGCAGCAGGCGGCCCTCATGGGTGCCGGCGGTCGTGGCGGTGACAACGACTAACTTTTCGCCGTCACAAGTCGTACGCCGGAAAAAAAGTCCTTAGAGATTGATCCGAGGCCGCCCATTCAAGTGGGCGACCTCTTTTTTTCCAAACACGAGCGACCGCGATACGATGCTGCCCATGAAATTCAACCGACTTCAAACCTCAGCGATTCTCGCTGTGATATCGTTCGCAACTGCCGCGAGCCTCGCCGGCGAGATCGACAGTAAGACGATCAAAGTCACCGCCAGTTCGTGGGAGCAAAAAGCCAAGGGCGGCTGGAAGGATTTCCCGCCGGAATTAACGCTCGATGGCAATCTCGAATCACCCTCCTTCTGGTGCGCCGAAGGCAAGGGCGAATGGATTCAGTACGACCTGGGCGCGGTTAAGAAACTCGAAGAGATCAAGATCGCCTTCGTCGCCGGCGACAAGCGCGTCTACACGATCGACCTCCTCGTCAGCAAAACCGGCGACGAGAAGGATTGGACCACCGTCACCGCCAAAGCCACCAGCAGCGGCAAGACTTTGAAGTTCGAGCCGTTCAAGCTCAACGGCGTGGAAGCGCGGTTCGTAAAAATCGTCGGCTACGGCAACAACTCCGAAAAGATGGCGAATTGGACCAACCTCGCCGAAGTCGCTTTCGAAGAAGTCGGCCCGACGACCCAGCCGGCGGAAAAACCCGACGCGCCAGTTCATTAGTTCGCCCGGGCGAGACTCGCCGTGTGGATAGATTTTTCGTGGCACGGGCGGCCCGCCCGTGTATTGCCCTTCCGCTGCAGACTATGGGCGAGCCGCCCATGCCACTTCAAGCTCAACTACTACCCGCATTCGATATCGTGCCGGTAAGATGTTTCGCATGACGATCATCGACACCGAACACGCCGACATTTCAACCCCCGCCGGCCCGATGCGGACCTATATTTTCCGCCCGAACAACGCCGCCAAGCATCCCGGCATCGTGCTCTATTCCGAAATCTTCCAGGTGACCGGCCCGATCCGTCGCACGGCCGCGTATCTCGCCGGGCACGGGTTCGTCGTGGCCGTGCCGGAGGTGTATCACGAGCTGATGGATGGCCCCGGCGCGGTGATTGCGTACGACACCGCCGGCGCCGACCGCGGCAACGCCTGCAAGATCGCCAAGGAACTTTCCAGCTACGACGAGGACGCGAAGGCTTGCGTGGAGTTCTTGAAAACGCACGCGAGCTGCACCGGCCACGTCGGCACCTGGGGCATGTGCCTCGGCGGGCACCTCGCGTTTCGGGCCGCATGCACGAACGCCGCCGTCGCCGCCGCCGTCTGCTTTTACGCGACCGACATTCACAAGCGCTCGCTAGGCAAAGGCATGCACGACGACACGCTCGACCGCATCAAGGATTTGAAGGCCGAGACGCTCATGATCTGGGGCCGCCTCGACCCGCACGTCCCGCTCGAGGGCCGACGGATCGTCTACGACGCGCTGACCGCCGCGAACATCGATTTTACTTGGTACGAAGTCACCGGCCAACACGCGTTCATCCGCGACGAAGGGCCGCGCTACGATGCGGAGTTGGCGAGACAATGTATGACGCTGGGGATTGATCTGATGCGACGGAAGCTGCGGTAGCGTCCACACTTTTTGAGAAGATCGATGTACAAGCGAGAAAGATTTTACTCAGGCATCACGGGTCTGAGTTCCTCTGTCGCGGCGATTCTTAGCTGCGGCCTGCTTTGGTACGCGACACTGTCAGCCAACCTTGGAGCGCAGGCGGGTGCCGCCTTGGCAGTGATGGGACTGTGTGCCTTCACAGTTGCGAGCATTGGCTTTTGCACGCGATCGGTCGTGCGGGGCGAATCGGATGCAACTCTTGGATATGTCGGACTCGGTTTGCTCATTCTGGCGTGGTTATTCGCCTTCGGACAACGCATGTATATTTCGCGGTAGCAACAGGAAAAGCGAATGAACGCCGAGACGCGGAGAACCGGAGAAGACATCGCCAAGGCCATCGAGGTTTTCGCGCGCGGGTTCACGTTCACGCGAACTTTCACTCACCCGTTCGTGCCGGAGCGGATCGGGCCGGCGTGGGCGGTGCGGGATACGCCGCGGAAATCCGGGCATTATCGCAGTGAAGAGTGGATCGCCTACGACCGCCCCGCGGCGGAGATCGACAGGCTTGCGCGCAAGCACACGCGCGGGCGGTTCGGTATTTGCGCGATCGTCGCGGCCGGAGAATCCGATGAATCGCTGCGGGCCGACTACAAAAAGCTCGGCTACCGGCTGGTAACGACAGAGCCGATGATGGTGCATCCGCTCAAACGCATACCGAAGTTTAGTTCACCCGCGAAAATCGTCCGCGTGATCACGCAGGACGCGGCCGACAAGCTCGCGAAGGCCGTCGGCTCGCGACAGATTCTTCCCGAGCATCTCACGCCAGGCGCGCGGCTGCGCCAGTACGCCGCGATGATCGACGACCAATTCGTCGGCTGGGTTCGGAGCATCACGGTTGATGACGCCACCTGGTGCTCGAACATGCACGTCGTGCCGAAGTTCCGCCGGCGAGGAATCGGGAAGGCGATGATGTCGCAAATGCTCCGCGACGACCGCGCCGCCGGCGCGAAATCATCGGTGCTGCTGGCGAGTCACGCCGGGGCGATGCTTTACCCGGTCGTCGGATATCAGAGGATCGCCACGCTGCTGATGTTCAAGCCGAAGCGGCAAGTCTCCCAATAGCGATGCGTCCTGCTTGCTCCTTCTCCCGGTACGCCGGGAGAAGGTTGGGATGAGGGTTCTGCCTCGCCGTGGTAACGGTCCCCGAATCACGCGAATGCTCCCCAATCAGAAATCCATTCGGTAGGGGTGGGTTGATTCGGGGAACGATTCCACGGGGGGGCCGAA
>JBBQNK010000060.1:0-28888 GCA_038329865.1 Tepidisphaerales bacterium
AACGACAAGCTGATCCGATGCTGGCAACAGTGACTCGATCCGCAATATCGACTCCGTTCGACGACGCGCGGAGTCTATCAAGCTCGCGGAATCAGCGCAAATGTGCAGCGCGCCGTTTCATCCAATGTGCGGAAGAACCCCGGCTATCTGCCTATTCGCTGGAGCGGGACTAGAGTATTTCGTCCTGAAATTCCGCTTGCCGACCCGGAGGCGCAACGTCATCGCAACAATCGTTGGCGTGTTGCTGATTTTGGCGCTCGGCTCACTCGCGCGCGATATTGCGTTCCCGTATCAGACCAAAAAAGACCGTGAGATGTCACGACTGGCGGATGAGTGGATTAGCCTTCGCGATCCGGCCGGTGGAGTATGGCTCAAGCGCCCGTTCAACGACACTCCGTTTGATATCGACTGGTACCTGCTCAAAGGTGTGGCGTGGGACCGATCGCGGATCTACGACCTTCCCGCCGTGCCGCCGGATCTGGATTCTCATGCGGAGTGGTGGGTGCTTGAAACGCGGGCGGAGGAAAGCGGTGCACCGAGTTCGCAACAGTCGGTGTTCGCCGCGCACGGCTACGCGCCCGGTCGATCGCTTGATATTTCGTTTAATAGATCGAACTTCAAACTTCAGCAATGGCGGCGCGATAAATAGCCGCCTTGGCGCTCAAAACAGAACGGCCCCGGTCAAATGACCGGGGCCGTTCGCTTGGTGTTATGGTGATCGCCTACTTGCTGCTGCTCTGCACCGTCGCGCCGGCGTCGTTGACGTTGCCGGTCCACACCACGCCCGTGCCGATCGAGCCGAAGCCGAACTGCGTGGAGCCGGTGTAGAAGACGTTGTTGGTGATCTTGATCGTCGGATTCGCGCCCGGCGTATCGCTGTACGCATGAATCGCGAAGTTGCCGCCGAGCACCCAGTTGCTGTCGAAGACGACATTGCTGGCCGTCAACTGCAGGAACAGGGCCGAGTTGGCCTTGGTGTTGGCGATATCGTTGGGAATATCAAAGAAGTTCCCGACGATCGTGAAGTTGCTTCCACCGCGGATCTGCACGCCATCGGCGTGGGCATTGGGCGACATCCAGCCGAGTTCGGCAATGTAGTTGCCCTGGATCAGTGCATCGGAGATCGGCTTAATGCCATCGCCGCCGGAGCGGTGGATGTAGTTGCCGATCGCCTTAAAGTGATCGCCGTAGATTCCGGCGCTCGTGATATTCAGGATTTCACAATTCTGAATCGTGATATTGGTGGCGTTGTCGCAGCGAATGCCGTAGCTGACGCTGTTGCCGCCGTCGATGACGCAGTTGATGAACGTGACGTTGCTCAGCCCAGTCAGGGTCACCTGCCCGCTGATGTGCAGGTTCGAGTAGGTCGTGTTGCTGACGGCCTTAAAGTTGGTGACATCCGTGAGCTTCGCGCCAGCCTTAGGACCGGTGCTGCTCGCGCTGGGCCGGCCGGTGACGACGATCGGGTCCGGCGCTGGGTTAGTCACTGGCGTGGGCGTAGTGGTCGTACCACCGCCGGTCGGAACAGTCACGGGCGGCGGCGTGACCACCGGCGGCGTGACGACGGGAGTCGTCGGCGTCGTCGGAGTGGTCGTGCGGCTGTCGATCACGGTGAACGTCACCGAGTAGGTCGCGCTGGCGGTACCGGCCGCCTTGTGATCGGAATACGCCGTCGCGCTGATCGTGTAGCTGCCGACGGTCGGCGTCCAGACGCCGCCGGTGCCGGCGATGTCGTACGACTCGTAATTCTCAACGTGATAGTTGCTCGTTCCGTTCAGGCCGAATTTCACGCTGCCGACCGTGCCCGCGGTGGCGGCGCGGATATTCAGGCTGACACCGCTGTAGTTGGCCAAGTCAATGACCGTTCCGCTTGTAATCGCCTTCAGGCTGGAGTCGGAATTGGCTTTGTATAGTGTCAACGAGGTAACGCTGGGCGCCGTCGTGTCGACGACCGGCGTTCCACCGGTGTTGGAGGTCGGAACGGTCGGGGTGGTGACTTCCGAAGGATTCTGCGCGCCGTCGATCGAAAGCGGGACGGCCTGTGAGCGGGCGATATCGCCCCAAGAGACGATCTTGAAATTCTGGTTTCCGCCGGAGTTGTTGTTGTCTTCCACAACAAAAGTTCCCTCGGGAAGACCGCCGCCGAGCGACTGGTTGGTGACGGAAATTCCCTGGGAGCTGGTCGTTCCACCGCCGCCCGCTTCATTGATTTCGAACCGCGTGACGTACACGCCGGTCGCGCGATCGTAGACGACGTAGTCGCTGCTTCCCTGGCTGGAAGCGATGAGATAGCCGCTGCCGGAATCGGTCTTGTAAATAGCGAGTCCTTCAGCGTCCGCGAGATGGCCGTTGGAACCGACGCCGTCGACCTGCACGCGGACTGAGCCGTCGGTCGGCTCGGCGCCGTATTTCCAGATGCCGACCTTGGTTTCGCTCACGTAGAGCGCGCCAGTTTCGTCGTCGGCGACCATGCCTTCGACATCTGACCCGACTTGAAACGTGCGCACCGATTTACCGATCACCCGGCCGTGCCCGTTATCGGAAAGTTCGAATTCTTGCACCGCGCCGGTGTTGGTGGAGACAAGTACGTAGGTCTTGCCCGATTCGGCGCTCTGGTACATCGTCAGGCTGGTCATCTGACCCGAGCCGGTGGAATAGATGCTGCGGGCCGCTACGTAATTCAGCGAGCGGGTCGTCGGATCGAGCGTGAAGATACTGACCTTGTTCTGCGTGATATTGGAGGCAACGACGAGCGTCACCTGCTTCCCGCCGAGCGTGAAGTTGTTGCGGATATCGACGTTTGTGTAAGCGTTTTCGGTGAGCGAAGAGATAACGTTGCCGGAAAGATCATAGACATTGAGAGCACCTTTCTTATCCGTGCCGATGATCGCGCTCTTGCTCGGGTCGGCCGTGTTCACCCAGATGGCCGAGTCGGTCGCGGCGCTGCCGGAATGGGCAACGGGCTGCGTTTCGAACTTGGCGGAAATGGCGACAACTTGGTGATTAACCACGCTGGACGGCGAAGTAGACATCATCACCCGGTGCTCCACCGGTTCCATGACGACGCGAACCGCGGCAGCGATTTTGCGGACGGGTCCGCCTTCATTCAAGGTCTGGGGTGCGTAGCTCTGACTGGTGATCTTGCGCATTTTTCTCCGCTCCTCTTGAAACCCGCCGGCAGCGAGTTTGGACAAATGACATTGATCTGCGACGCATGTCGTCCGGTGACTGAAATACTCGTCATCCCGGCAAGTCGTCTGACGACTCGGATCGTTGTCATTTCTCTCGTCGACTTCAGGAAAGGAGGGTGTGAATGAATCGCCACAGTATTTTCGCACTGCCGATCAGGTCCGAAATTACAGTTGTAGGCGCAGGCAGCCGTGTCCCAGACCGGGCCTTTCTACTTTCCGTAAGTTCTGGCCGGCAACGAGTTACGAGGAAGAAGTCGCGGAATGAAATGGGTGTCAAACACCCGCGAAATGGCTGAAAATTGGAATCTTATCGAGTTATCGGAGTGTCCTGTCAGAGACGGCAGGGATAATAGAGACGGCAGATTTTAACACGCCCCAGAATTGCCCGATGCCGAAATCATCTTCCACCCGAGGTATCCGAGATATCAATTGTCGCAGAACTGCGACCTGCAATCCCATTGTTTCAGTAGTGCGTGGACACGCTCACGCGAATCGACGTCCTTTTCATCGCGTCCGCCACGGCACAGAAATCCCCAGTTCATCGGCGAGCGTTTCCAGCGCGAGTTGATGCGACTGGCTCAACGGCACGCCGTCGCGGCGATAGGCATTTTCGTACTCGGCCTCGATCCCGCCGGGAAGATGCGCGGCATTGGTCCCCTTCAACGGTTCAAGCTGCCGCACTCGGCGGACGTACTCGTCCATCTCGCGCTTGAAATGTTCCACGTCGGCGAAGAGCGATATCTTAAATGTGAACAGCATCGCCCCCTGGTTGGCGGCCGGAAATTTCGGGCTCACTTCTCTTGCATCCAGAGACATGCCGGTCAGCAGCCCGCCCCACGCCTGACATATCGCGCCGAACCCGAGCGCTCGCAGGACCAGGTCCGGGGCGAGCATCGCGACTTCATCGCGGTGAGGCGGATTGCCTTGAATGTCATGCGTCACGCCGCAATCCAAAACGACGGGCGGTTCGTGCAAAGTCGGCGCGCTGAATGACATCGGCGACCCGCCGGCCGCCTTGGTGACGAGATCGCCGGCGCGCAAATCAAGCTGCACACCTGAAGTGACAAACGTGAGCAGATCGTGCGCAAGCGTTATCCGCGTATAAATGCCGGCCGCCCCGATGTGACCGTGGTTTCGCGTGACGACGGCAGCCATGCCATGCTGATTTGCTTTCTCGATCGCGCGATTCATCGCTTCATACAGAGGGAAATAGCCGAGCCCGAAATCGCCGTCCATTAGCAGACTGGCAGGCGTTTCTTTCACGAGCATGAGCGTCGGCCGCGGGTTCAGCCCGCCGCTTTGGATCTCTCGAACGTATCGCACGATCTGCCGGCTGCCGTGACTGAGAACGCCGCGGAGATCGCTCGCGATCAAAAACTGCGCGAGTTGCGCGGCCTGATCTTCAGGGATGCCCGCCTTGCAGGCCACTTCGAATACGAAAGCCCTCAGCGACTCGTGCGGCACGCGAACGGCATCAGCGGAGGGTTGATCCATAACGAAGCTCAAGAAAACGGAGCGAGACGACTTCGATCACTCGACGATCGCCTGCGTCAACGCGACTTTCGCGCGGTGGTCGATCATAGGCACCAGTGAACCGGTGATCTGGAACATCACCATACATACCATGTCTTCCTTTGGATCAATCCACGCGTTCGTGCCCGCCGCCCCGCCCCAGCCGAACTCGCCGACAGAGGCGATGCCCTGCTTTTCTGACAGGCTGCGCACGACCGAAACGCCGTAGCCGTAAGCGAACTTGTAAGGTTCGATAGGCGGATGGCCGGGCGGGAGGTGATCCTGCCGCATCAGTTCCACTGTCTTCGGGCTGAGAATTCGCTGGCCGTCGAGTGCGCCGCCGTTCAGGAGCGCGAGGCAGAAGCGAAGGTAATCGGAAGTCGTCGCCACCAATCCCCCGCCGCCGGAAAGAAACGCCGGCCGTTCAAGATACGGCCGGTCCTCAGTAGTTCGAAGCTCAATTTGGGCCTGTGCATTATGTTTGTAGATCGCCGCGAACCGATCCCGCTTTGCCGGCGGGACGAAAAAGCCAGTGTCGGTCATGCCGAGTGGTTTGAAGATCCGCTCGTCGAGAAAAACGTCCAGCGACTGTCCTGAAATCACCTCGATCACGCGACCTAGCACATCGTTCGAGCTGGAATACCGCCACTTCTCTCCCGGCTGGCCCACGAGCGGCTCTTTGCAAAACGCCGTGATGAAGGCGGCCGAATCCTGGCCCGTCATGCCGAATTTCTGCGCCAGTGCGTAACTGAGCCCGCCGGTGTGCGTGAGCAGATCGTGAATTGTGATATCGCGCGTCAGCGGCACGAGTCGCGGCTCGCTGCCGGGCTCGCCAATGGATACTTTCAGGTCGGCGAATTCCGGGATGAATTTCTTCACCTGATCCTGCATCCACAGCGCGCCTTCCTCGTAGAGCATAAGGATGGCTGCGCACACAATCGGCTTGGTCATGGAGTAGATTCGGAAGATCGCGTCGTCGCGCATCGGCCGGTGCTGCTCTACGTCCTGCATGCCGTAGCATTTGCGAAAGACGATCTTGCCCCGCCGAGCGACCAGCGCGATCGCGCCGGCCAGCGTGCGATTGGCAACGTGATTTTCGAACAGAGCGGATACACGTTCCAGCCGTTTTGACGAGAGGCCGACGGATTCAGGAGAGGCTTCGGGCAATGGCCAAATCGATTGAGATGTTGAGGGCATGACTGAAGTTTCTATCCGAAATCGACCACACCAGCCACGGCTTCGGCGCCGTTCGGCAGGGGCATCCGCTTCAGCCCATGAAGAATCCGCCGTTGACGTGAATCACCTGGCCGGTGATGTAGCTCGATCGCGGCGAGCAGAGAAACAGCACCGCGTTGACAATGTCGCTCACTTGCCCGGTTCGGCCGAGCGGGATTTGATCGATGAACTTGCCCTTCACCTCTGCCGGCATGTCGCGCGTCATTTCGGTGTCGACAAATCCCGGAGCGACCGCGTTGACGGTGATCTTCTGCTTCGCCAATTCCCGCGCCACGGTGCGAGTAAGCCCGATCAGCCCCGCCTTGCTGGCGGCGTAGTTGGCTTGGCCGAAGAAACCCATCACGCCGCTCACTGACGACAAACTCACAATCCGGCCATTCTCCCGCAGGCTCGGCTGGGCGTGTTTCATGCAGTGAAACGCGCCGGTGAGATTCACGCGGAGCACCGAGTCCCATTCGTCGGCCGCCATCTTCTTGAGCGACTTGTCGCGTAGAATTCCCGCGTTGTTGACGAGGATGTCGAGCCCGCCGAGTTCATCGCGCACGCGGGCCATCATGGCGGCGACTTGCACGTCGTCGCCGACATCGGCCTGTACGATGATCGCATCGCGCAATTCCGCCGCGACGGCCGATGCATCGGCCTTATTCCGGCCCGCGCCGTCTGCCACATAATTGACGACGCACCGCGCGCCGTATTCGTTGAGCGCGCACACAATACCCGCGCCGATCCCCCGCGAACTGCCGGTGACCAGCGCGACCTTTCCCGAGAGATCCAACCACGGTTCCATCATTGTCCTTCACCATTATGCTTGATCGATTTGCCGTTGCTCTTCGGCGGAATGCCGAGCACGGTATCCGCCGTGTGCAGTAGTTCCGTGTCGTGATTGTCGAACAGCGAATGCAGTTGCTGCTCGACTCGCGCCGCCGCGTTCCGACAGAAGGATTGGCCGACGATCATGTCGCGATCGTACGACTCAGACGCGCTGCCGGCCTCACGCTGCTCGATCATTCGCTGCAGTTTGCTGATCACCGCCGTCATCGCATAAAGCTCGACCGCAGCGCCGGCGAATCGCTGGTGAATCAGTTCCATGTCCAGGATTTTCTCGCGATAGGTGCCCAGGATGCGAATGACATCGCGTGCGAGCGATTTGGTCAGCCGGGCAATCATCCTACCTTCGGCTGCGAGGTCGGGATGCAGCCCTTCAAGCTTGTGGCCGACGACGACATCGCCGAATTGCTCCCGCGCGAAGTGCGCCAACCGGCCGAAGTTGCCGACGGGATGCTTGGCCCAGTGGAGGGAATGTTCCAGGTCTTCTCCCACGCCTTTCAGGCCGACGAGCGAGACGAAGGCCGTCATTACCTCGGTCGTTCCTTCAACGATACGGTTGATGCGCGCGTCGCGCAACATGCGCTCCAGGCCGGTCTCGCGCATGTATCCTTCGCCGCCCCACAACTGCACGGCGTCGTCGATCACCCGCCAGGCGGCCTCGGAGCAGAACAGCTTGCACGCGGCCGTTTCGAGCATCAAATCTTCAACATGGCGATCGACCAAGCCGGCGGCCAGGTAAGTCATCGCGTCCATCGCGAAGACCGTCTCCGCCATGCGAGCGATCTTTTCCTTGACGAGATGAAATTCACTGATCGACCGTCCGAACTGGCGGCGAGACTTCACGCGATCGATCGACATCTCCAGCGCCTGCTTGGCCCCGCCGACGCATCCTGCACTGAGCGTGCATCGGCCGAAGTTCAATACGCTGAACGCGACCTTCAATCCCTTTCCCACGCCGCCGAGCACGCGATCGGCCGGCACGCGCATGCCGGTGAAGCGAAGCTCCGCCTGCCAGCTTCCGCGAATGCCGCACTTGCTGCAGTTGGGGCGGATGATTTCAAATCCGGGCAGATCAGGCGTGACGATGAATGCGGTGACTTTGTTGCGCGTCTTGCCGTTCTCAGTGACCGGCGTGGCGGCCATGACGGTGAGGAATCCTGCGAGGGCCGCATTCGTCGCATACTTTTTCTGCCCGTCGAGAATCCAGTACGCTCCGTCTTCGCTCAGCCGCGCGGTGGTTTGCACGTTGGCGGCATCCGATCCGACTTGCGGCTCGCTCAGGCAGAACGCCGCCAGCATTTCGCCGCGCGCCAGCGCGGGCAGATAGGCTTGTTTCTGCTGCGGCGTTCCCATGAGCATGAGGGCCTTCAGCCCGATCGACTGATGCGCGCCGATCAGCACCGCAGTAGACGTGCAATGACGCGCCACGTGTTCCAGCACGCGGCAGTACGCGGTGTGACTGAATCCGCCGCCGCCGAATTCAGTCGGCACTGTCATTCCCATCACGCCGAGCTCGCCCAGGCCGTCGATCACGTGCTGCGGAATGCGCTCTTCGGCGTCGATTTTGTCGGCATCGACTTCACGCTTGAGAAATTCATCGAGCCGCGCGATCAGCTCATCCGTCCGGCGTGCTTCTTCAGCATCCTGATGCGGATAGGGCAACACCTGCCCCGACTTCAGCCGGCCGAAGAAGAGGGATTTGACGTACCCGATCTCCGCCGGTTCCGACTCGATTAGGTCCTTGGCTTTTTCAAACTGTTCCTGATCCGCGCGGCTTAGGTTTCGCATGACGGCCTCCGTTCTCTATTAATGACTCGCTTCCAATCTCGTCACCTCCGGCGCGGCATGGCCGAAGTCACGTTCACTCGTTGCTTCGCCGCCCGCTGGCAGCGCCGACCCCAGCGGCCGATGAGCCGACGCGGACTCGCACAGCAACCACGTCGGCGTAAAGCGCTGTCCGAATTCCACCGCGAGCTCTTCCAATTGTTCGACGATCTTGTCCGTGCCCACGGTGTTGGCGTATTGAATGATCCCGCCGCGGAACGGCGCGAGGCCGAGGCCGAACACCGTCGCCAGGTCGATCGTGTCGGCCGAGTCGGTCACGTGCTCTTCCAGCAGCTTGGCGGCTTCATTGACCATCGGCAGCACCAGCCGACGCTGGATGGACTCGTCGGTAAATTCCGCCTCGGGATGTTCCGCCTCGTTCAGCGTCTTGAGCAACGCCTTGTTCGGCGAAGCAACCTTCAGCCCGCGCGGTTTTGCTTCTTTATACATATAGAACCCCCGCCGCCTCTTCTTGCCGAGCCAGCGGTTCTTCGTCGCCAGCTCGAACATCTCCACCACATTCGGCGGCGGCGGTGCGCCGTGCTCCAATGACTTGAGCACGTGGGCGGCGATATCGAGCCCGATTTCATCGAGCAGTTCGAACGGCCCCATCGGCATGCCCCACGCCTTCATCGCGCTGTCGATGGCAGTGATCGGAACGCCCTCGCTCGCCATCACCAGCGATTCCGCCAGGTACGGCACGAGCACGCGATTGACGACGAAACCCGCTGCGTCACTCACGAGCACCGGCGTCTTGCCGATTCGCCCGGCGAGCGCGACGGCCGTCGCGAGCGATGCGTCGTCGCTCTGCGGCGCGCGGACGATTTCCACCAGCGGCATCTTCGGAACCGGATTGAAGAAATGCAGCCCGACCACACGGTTGGGGTGCAGCGTCGCTTCGGCAATGTCGGCGATTTTCAGCGAACTCGTGTTGCTCGCGAGGACGGCGGTCGGCCGGGTAAGACGATCGAGCCGGCTGAAGACTTCACGCTTGGCCTCGATGGTTTCGTTCACTGCTTCGATCACGAAATCGGCCATTTCAAGCCCGGACCAGTCGATCGTCGGCGAGACGCGATTGAAGACGTCCCGCGCCGCCAACCGATCGAGCCGGCCGGTGGCGACGTCTTCTTCGAGCATCTTGCGAATCCGCCCGAGCGCCGACGAGACGGCGGCGGCGCTGACTTCCACAAGGCGGACGAAAATTCCTGCTCGCGCCAACGCGTGCACGATTCCCGCGCCCATCGTCCCGCCGCCGATCACCGCGGCATAATTCACCGTTGCGGGCTTGGCGTGGAGGGAGGACATCGCCTCTTTTTTCGCGCCCTGCCGGAGGAAGAAGAGCCGGAGCAGATTTCGGCCGGCGTCGGTGGCGGTCACGCGAAGGATGGCTTCTCGCTCGGCGACCAATCCCGCGGCGAAATCATTTTCGTAGCCGGTCTCAATGACGTCGAGCAGTGCCATCGGGGCGGGATAATTTCCGTGAGTTTCCTTCAGCGTTTTGTGGCGAGCGGAGGCGAAGAGCCGATTTCGCGCGAGCGACACACTGGCAAGCGTGCGGTCGATCATCGACAGATCGCGGGTTGCCGCGTCACTGCGCACCAGCCGTTTGGCGGCCGACCCTAACGCTTCGGGGCGGACGGTTTCGTCGACCAATCCCGCTTTGACCGCCTTCCGCGGCGGCATCGTTTTGCCGGCAAGCAGTATCGGCAGCGCGGCCCGCAGGCCGATCAGTCGCGGCAGGCGGGTCGAGCCGCCCCACGCGGGAATCAGGCCGAGCTTTACCTCCGGAAGGCCGATGGAAATGGAGGTGCTGTCCGCCGCTACGCGCTTTCGGCAGGCGAGGGCCAGCTCGAATCCGCCGCCGAGGCAATCGCCATTGATGGCGGCGACGGTGGGGAACGGCAGACGCGCGATGCGATCGAACAGCGCCTGACCGCGCGCGAGAAATTCGCCGAGTTGCTCGCTGCTCATGGTACGAACTTCAAACAAATCAGCGCCGGCGTTGAATGATCCCGATTTAGCCGACGTCACGATCAGGCCCGAAGGTTGTTCGCGATCTAGTTCATCGATGGCCGCGGAAAGGTCAGCAAGAAATTGCGTGGTACACGTGTTCACCGGTTTCCCCGGCGCGTCCATCGTGAGCGTGACGATGTTGCCTGCGTCTCGCGTTGTGCAAATGGCCGAATCCATGATTAGCTCCTTTCCAGGAGAATCGCCGCCCCCTGCCCGCCGCCCACGCACAGCGCGGCCACGCCGAGTTGCAGGTCACGACGCTTCATTTCCATCAGCAGCGTGAGGACGAGCCGGGCGCCGGTCGCGCCGACCGGATGGCCGAGCGCGATCGCCCCGCCGTTGACGTTCAGCTTGTCGGGATCGATCTCGCCGATCGGCTCGCTGCGGTTCAACTGCTTCGCGAACGACGGCGACGCCATCGCTTTCAGGCAGGCGAGCACCTGGGCCGCGAAGGCTTCATTGATCTCGAAGAGTTGAATGTCGGCCAGCGAAAGTCCGGTCGAACGCAGGAGCTGATCGATCGCGAAAACCGGGCCGAGCCCCATTCGCGCCGGATCGAGACCGGCGTACGCGTACGCGCGAACGTATCCGAGCGGTTCGACGCCCTCCGCCTCCGCCAACTCCGGGTCGGCCGCTAGGACAACGGCGGCGCCGTCGGTCACTTGGCAGGAGTTGCCGACGGTGACCGTTCCATCGCGGCGATCGAAAATCGGCTTGAGTTTCGCAAGGGCTTCGATCGTCTGGTTCTCGCGCGGCCCGATGTCGGCGGTCACTGGCTCGTAGCTGTCGCCGGCGTAGACGGGCACGATTTCTTCGTTCAACTTCCCCGCGACGATTGCGGCAGTAGCGCGCTGGTGCGATCGCAGCGCGAATTCATCCTGCTCGCGACGCGAGACGCCGAATTCCTGCGCCAGCACCTCGGCCGTCTTGCCCATGATCATGCCGGTGGTCGGATCGGTCAGCCCGCGCTCGAGCGCAACGACAGGTTTGAAGTGTCGCGGCCGCAGCGATGCGACGGCTGCGGTTTTCTGCAGCAGGCCGTGAGCTTTCTGAATCTGTGCGAACGGCCCGGCGGCAGCTTCGGGGAACAGCAGCGGGATGGTGCTCATCGACTCCGCGCCGCCCGCCAAAATCGCCCGGCCCTGCCCCGCGCGAATCCGCGCGGCCGCTTCCGCGATCGCTTCCATGCCGGACGCGCAATTCCGCTGAACGGTCATCGCCGGCACCGAGAGCGGAATGCCAGCATAAATCGCGGCAACGCGAGCCAGGTTTGTCGCATCGACAGGCATGACGACGTTGCCGAGCAGCACCTCGTCGATCCGATCCACCGGCCAATGGGCCCGATACAACGTTTCCTGGAAGGCGACTCGCGCCAGATCGGCCACGTGAACACCGCGGAGTGCGCCGCCCATTTTCACGAACGGCGTGCGCGCACCGGCCACGATCGCCACGCGGGATGAATTCTTATTCGAGGCAACCATTACGCGGCCTCCTTTCCTGAAGTCTCCCCCACCACCGGCGCGACGACCGGCGCCTTGGCCGGACGGCTGGGTGTCGGCGGCGTGTTGCCGTCGTCGTTCAATTGATCGCGTAGTACGGTCTTGAGCGCCTTGCCGAGCATCGAGCGGGGAATTGTTTCTTTGAACACGAACTGGGCCGGCACTTCGTAAGGTGCAAGATGCTCGCGGCAAAGGAGCCGCAGTTCATTCGCCAGTTCATCCGTGTGGTTCGAATCCTTGCCGCTTTTCACCACGACGATCGCAACAACGTCTTCCGTATGCACCGGATGCGGCCGGCCGATGACTGCTACGTCGCCGACGCGGGTATGCGAAGCGAGCACTTTCTCAACTTTGGCCGGATACACCTTCAGGCCGGAGTGGATGATCATGTCTTTCTTTCGATCGACGATCTGGAAGAATCCGTCCTCGTCCATCCGGGCGATGTCGCCGGTGCGGAGCCAGACGCGACCTCCGCCATCGGTCCAGAGCGCCTTGCGCGTGGCATCGGGATCGCCGTAGTACTGCGTCATCACTTGCGGGCCGCTGATGATCAGTTCTCCCGGCTGACCGACAGGAACGGCCTGCGCGGGGTCGTCGAGATCGACGACCTGGCAGTGCGTATCGGGCATCGGCAGGCCGATCGAGCCGTAGCGCGGCTGCTTCGGGAGATTGGCATGGGTGACCGGCGCGGTCTCGCTAAGGCCGTAGCCTTCGATGACGGTTGCGCCGGTCAGTCGCTCGAACCGCTCGGCCACATCGCGCGGCAACGGGGCAGCGCCGCTCATGCAGATACGCAAGCCTGAAATCACCGGCCGCGGGTCGGACTGCTCGATCCGGTTGCTCATCGCGTTGCAAATCGCCGGCACGAGGGGGAAAACCGTCGGCCGGTGTTGAGTGAGAATTCGGAGCGCCTCTTCAGGATCAAACCGGGTCATCAGAATGAGCGTAGCGAAGCAGCAAATCGGATTGATCAGCCCGGTCATCAGCCCATAAACGTGAAACATCGGCAGCACCGCAAGGACGGATTCCTGTCCGTCGCGAGCGCCCATCCATGCCGTGAGTTGTGTGGCGTTGCAGAGCAGGTTGGCGTGAGTCAGCTCGACGAGTTTGACCGCTCCCGTTGTGCCGCTCGTCGGTTGGAGCATCGCCAGCGCGTGCGGGCTCGGTTCGACCGTAGGCGGCCGAGCGGGAGCGTTCTCTACGACTTCGGCCAGCGTGATGTGCTTTGATTGCAACGCTGATCCGTTCGATCGCTCGCGCTGCTGCCACAGTTTGATCTGGTAGCCCATCCGGCGGATCAGCGTCTGATACGACTGCAGCGTGATCCAAATGCAGCATTCGGCCGGGCTGCCCTTGGAGGCTTCATTGATCTTCGACGCCAGCAAATCCAGGCCGATGACGATGCGCGGCGTGGTGAGGCCCATCAGGCGGTGCAGATCATCCACGCCCATCAGCGGGCCGGCGTTGACCATCACCGCGCCGAGTTTCTGGATCGCGAAGAACGCCAGCACGAATTCCGGACAGTTCGGCAGCGCCAGAAGTACGCGATCGCCGGTGCGCACGCCGAGGCTTGCCAATCCGCCGGCGAGGCGATTCACACGCTGCAGCAGTTCGCGATACGTCCAGGTATGTTCTTTGTAGATGACGGCCGGGTTGTCGCCGAAGCGCTCGGCCGCCTGGTCGACGAGCCGGCCGAGTGTGGTCGTCGGGTAATGAAGCGTCCGCGGGATGCCCGCGTTGTCGAGTTGCTCGAGCCATGGCTCCGTGACTTCATGCGATTCGGCCGGCGGTGATTCGGTCGACAAATGCTTGCCGTTGCCATTCAGCGTCGGCCGCCACTCGCCGTTGACGGCGGGATGACCGTTTCCTTCCTTCCACCAGCGGACTATGGAATCAAACGACCCGAGCATAACAACCTCACTAGTGAACGACCTCCATCGCCGGCGATGCCTGACGATTCAGGAGGTCGGCATTGTTGTTGCGGCTATTTTGTGTTGCTGAACGGGATAGAAATTCAACGATCCGCGGCACGGCGATGCCCCGCTGTTCCAGGAGCGGATTGTGGCCACAGTTCGGAATTGATAAACATTCGCAGCCGGGAATTTCATCCGCCATTCTTCGTGCGTACGTGTGCGGAATCAGCATGTCCTGCTCGCCGGTCATGACCAGCGTGAGCGATTGAATACGGTACTCGTCCGGCGGAGCGACGGGTTTGAACCCCAGCAACGAAAGCTGCCGGATAGTGGCGGCGCGGTCTTTGTCGGAATCATGGGCGTCGCGGATCTTCTGCGCAAGCTCGCTGGCATGGGCGTCATAATATTCCGGCGAATTACCGAGCACTTCCATCGTCTTTCGGAATATCTCGAACGGGAACCGCCGCACTGTTTGTTCCAGAAGCAGCGCGATTTCGCAAACGTACGGGCCGAAACGGTTGGCGGTGGAGATGAGCACGAGTCGATCGACCCGGCTGGAATGATCGATCGCAAGGCGCTGCGCGATGATTCCGCCAAAGGAGAGGCCAAGCACGTGGGCGCGATCGAGTTGCAAATAGTCGAGAAGTTCGACGGCATCCGACGCCAGATCAATCAGCGTCTGCGGCTTGCGTTTGGCGACGCTTAACCCGGCGTCGCGGTTGTCGGGAAGGATCAGCGTGAAGTGTTGCGCGAGCGTGTCGGTGACTTCGCCCCATCGCTCGCAGGTAGAGCCCAACCCCGGAATCATCAGCATCGGGTCGCCGGTGCCCATGATCTCGTATCGGCAGCGAACATCAGTCAGGTCCGCGTAGGGCATACCAAATTTCCTTTTCATACTACGTCGAGTTCGACCGATCAGTTCCTTTCCGTGGCGGCCAGCGGGGCTCGCGTTTCTCCAGGTAGGCCGCGATTCCTTCGTCCGCTTCCGCGTGGTCTTGCGCTCCTACATGATGATAGCGCAGTGCGCGGTCGAGTTCCTCAGAAATCGGTCGGGAACTGAGTTCATCGAAGAGTTGTTTGGTCCGCGCGACGGCAAACGGGGCACTCTGAACCGCCTGCGCCGCTAACGCCCGCGCCGCGGCCTGCAAGTCGGCCGGTGGAATAATTTGGTTGACTAATCCGATCGACTTTGCCTGAGTTGAATGGATCGTTCGCCCCAGCAGGATGAGTTCGCGCAGGATGCGTTCATTCACCTGCCGGCGGACGAGGACCGTTACCAGCGCCGCCACCAGGCCTCGCTTTACTTCGGGGAAACCGATTTGCAAATCATCGCTCGCGACGGCCAAATCGCAGGCGGAAAGCAGTCCCACGCCGCCGCCGATCGCGGAGCCTTGGGCTGCGGCGATCGTGATCAGCGGCGAGGTGACGAGCGATTTGTACACCGCCGCCAGTCGGTCGGCCGATTCAACCCGCGTGGCGGTATCGGCCGCTTGTTTTAGATCGAGCCCGGCGCAAAACACCGGGCCGTTGGCGTTGAGGATCAGCACGCGGCGCTGCGGATCTTCCGAGGCCTGGTCGATCGCCGCGTGGAGTTTTCGGAGGAGCGTAATGTTAAGAGCATTTCGCTTTGACGGCCGGTTGAGCGTGACCACGGTAATGGCCGGGGCTGTCGCATCCACGATTACGCTGGCTTCACTCATGGCTGATTCTCCTATCGGGGAATTTCTAATCGCAGCTCAAGAAGGGCCTGGCCGAGGGCTTTGCCCTGGGCATCGATGCGCAGGGAGACGCTCCCGCCGCGATCTAGAATCTTCGGCAGGACGAAATTCAATGCGCCAAGATTCGCAAGCTCATACCGCACCACCCGGCCGACGCTCATCGGCTTGAAGAATGCTTCGACCACCTCGGCCGTGAGATGGCGGCGGAGCGTTTCGTACCACGCCGGCGAACGGGCGATCACGCCGACGTTCGCGCCGGCGCCCTTGTCGCCGCTGCGGGCGTAGGCGATGTCGCCGAGTCGAATAGTCTTTGCGTCCGGCATCGAAATTCCTTCTTTCACGGAGTCTGCAATATCTGCACCCGCGGCGTAACGGCCGAGCGCGGAATGAGCGTCGGCCAATAGTCGTAAACTTCGCGGACGACGGGCCGGCCCTCGGCGTAGCCTGTCGTCCCCTGCGGGCCGCTGGCGATGAGCGGGATCATCGACCGCGAGAATTGCTCGACCACCTCTCGCCGGGCATCGGCCACGCTGATTCGCAGAACCGTCTCCCTGATCGTCGACTCCTCGACCCGCGGCCCGACCGGCGCGACCGCATTCGCACCAACACATTCAACCAGCGAATGCTGCGGCTTCATTCCCGCTTCTTCCAATCGCTTCAGCACGATGCCTCCACATCGCCGCGCCTTGGCAACGGCATCGCGGCCGAAAATCGTGAGCGTTCCTGTCGCGCGAAATCCGGCGCGATACGTCGCGCTGACTTTGTACTGCTCCGTCGGCGGTCGCCCGGTGGCTCCGTGTACGCGAACTCGGTCGCCGCCTTCATCTATTGCAGACAAGGTGAGGAAGGAAACGATAGCATCCGGGCTGAGGTATGCCGCGGGATCGCCGATCTCGTAGAGCAATTGTTCCTTTACCGTTTGCTCGCTCACGCGCCCGCCGGTGCCCGCGGGTTTGGTGATGACGCACGAGCCGTCGCTGTGAATTTCCGCGACGGGGAAACCGATGTGGGCCGGGTCGGGAAGATCCAGCCAATCGGTGCTGATCCCGCCGGTGACCTGCGTGCCGCACTCGATGAGATGGCCGGCCACGGTTGCGCCGGCGATTTTGTTGTAGTCGGTCGCCGTCCAGCCGAAATGGGCGATGCACGGCGCGACCGTCAAACTCGGATCCGCGACGCGGCCGATGATGACGATATCTGCTCCATCTGCAATCGCCTTCACGACCGGACAGGCGCCGAGATAAGCGTTGGCACTCACCAGCTCCGCGGCGACGGAGTCTAGCGACGTACCGTCTTCCAGATGACGAAACGATCCAGGATCGCGACGCAAAAGTGAAAGCACGTCATCGCCGCTAACCACCCCGATCTTAAGGCCGTGAACCTTTTCTCGCGCCAGCATTTCAACGCACGCCTGCGCGCAGCCGAGCGGATTCAGCCCACCGGCGTTGGTCACGATCCGCAGCCGTCGGCCCGATCGCCACACCGGTGCCAGCGATCGCACCACCTCAAGAAAATCCTTCGCATAACCAAGCTGCGGATCGCGTTCGCGCTGCTTGGCCATGATCGACATCGAGACTTCCGCCAGGTAATCCAGCGTGAGCCAGTCGAGATCAGGCACCTGCGCCGCCAGCCGCGCGGCAGCCGAGCTGTCGTCGCCCCAGAAGGCCTGTGCGTTGGCGATTCTCAGAACCATTGTTACTTCTCTGATGTCACATGGGCTGGTAGCCCATGCGACGAAAATCACCATCCCGCCAGTTTCACACCTGCAACACACCCGCGCGGAATCCGCCCGTCGGGCCGGGACGCGTGGCGAACTTCACGCTCTGCACCAGAACGTTGCGCGTCGCGGAAGGCGCGATGATCGCATCCACCCACCCGCGGGCGGCGCCGTAGCGGATGTCGGTTTGCCGCTGGTAGTCGGCTTTGATTCGATCGTGCAGCGCGGCAAGCCCCGCTTCATCCAGGTTATGCCCGTCGCGCTCGGCGTTCCGTTTTTCGATCGACAGAATCGTGTCGGCCGCCTGATCGGCGCCCATCACCGCATATTTCGCACGCGGCCAGGCATAGATAAAGACCGGATCAAACGCTTTCCCGCACAGCGCATAATTCCCCGCACCAAAGCTGCCGCCGATGACGACGGTGATCTTCGGCACGCGCGAGTTGCTCACCGCGTTCACCAGCTTCGCCCCGCTGCGAATGATGCCGTGCTGTTCCGAATCGCGGCCGACCATGAAGCCGGTGACGTCCTGGAAAAAGATCAGCGGCAGGCCGGACTGATTGCAGTCCATCACAAATCGCGCAGCCTTGTTGGCGCTGTCGGAATAAATCACCCCGCCGATTTGCAACTCGCCGTTGGCGTTCTTGCAACGCTGCCGCTGGTTGGCGACCACGCCCACCTTCCGCCCGCCGATGGCGGCGTAGGCGCACACGAGCGTTTGGCCGTACTCCGCCTTGTATTCCTGCAGTGAGCCGCCGTCGAATACGCTGGCAAGGATTTTGCGGACGTCGTATTCGGCGTGGCCGTCGCCGGCGAAGAGGTGATCGATCGCCTCGGGACTTTCGTCCGGCGGTGCGAAGTATTCGGGGACCGCCGGATCGTGCGGCCACAGCGCGACGAGCGAGCGCAGTCGCGCAAGACAGGCCGGATCGTCCTTTTCGCGGAAGTCAATCGTGCCGCTGACGCGGGCGTGCATCGCGGCCCCGCCCAAGTCTTCGCGATCAACCTTTTGCCCGATCGCCGCCTTCACCAGCGCCGGGCCGGCCAGATCGAGTTCGCTTCCCTCGGTCATCAGCACCTTGTCGCACAGCACCGGCAGGTACGCCCCGCCGGCCACGCAGTTGCCCATGACGGCGGCGATCTGCGGCACGCCTGCGGCGGACAGCACTGCGTTATTGTAAAAGATCCGACCGAAATCGTCCTCGTCGGGGAAAATTTCGTCCTGCATCGGCAGATAGACCCCGGCCGAGTCGACGAGATACGCGAGCGGCAGGTTACATCGCGCGGCGATTCGCTGGGCACGGAGGACTTTCTTCACCGTGGCCGGGAAGAACGCGCCGGCTTTCACGGTCGCGTCATTCGCGACGATCATGCACAACCGCTGCTCGATCGTGCCGATGCCCGTCACCACGCCGGCGGCCGGCACTTCGCCGACGGCTGGGTACATTTCGTATCCCGCCCATAGGTTGATCTCGTTGAAATCGGACTCGGCATCAACCAATTGGGCGATCCGCTCGCGCACCGGCAATCGCCCGAGCTTCCGCTGCCGGTCGTGGCCGGCGGCGTTGCCGCCTTCTCGAAGGTGCGCCTCCTGCCGTTGGATCTCGGCGGCGAGCGATTGCACTTCCGATGGCGAATGCGAAGTTGGTGTGACGGCCGGTCGCATGATTATTTGTCTCCCGCTTCGACCAGGCGATACCAGCCTTGGCCGTCGCGTTCCACGCGCCGCCGCGGTTCACCGGGTTCGTGATTGATGATGAGCAGCCAGTCGTTTTTCACGGCTTCTTCCAGAAACCAGCCACGCGTGACGGTGCTGACGAACGGCTCGACGTCATACGCCATATTGTACGCCGGTCCGGCGTGGGCGGCGGTGGGGATTAGGTCGGGCGTGAAGACGATGGTGCGGTCACGATCGTCGGTGAACACCACCGCCTGCGAGCCCCATGTGTGGCCGGGCACGTTGAAGACGCGGATGCCGGGCAGGATTTCGATCATTCGTCGCTCGGTCGGCACCGCCGGCGAATCGCCGCGCTGAACCACATGCCCCGGCGCGAACGGCGGCGGCGAATCGATCAACCGCAAATGCTCGCGGATCGGATCGAGATTCTCCCGCAGATACGTTCGCGTCATGACGGATCGATTCGTCAGCGCGTCCTCCCACTCGCGGCGTTGGACGTGAACTGCCGCATTCGGAAACGTCCGCCGCGGCCCGGCCGGCTCGCCCGGCAGCGGACGGCGCGTGAGTCCGCCGGCGTGGTCGAAGTGCAGGTGCGTGGCGATGACGTGCTCGATCGCTTCGCATGGGCAATCCGCCTCGCGAAGCGCATCGATGACGCAGCGATCGGTCAGGCCGTAGATGTCGCGGAATTTGGCGTCGAATTTATTGCCGCTGCCGGCTTCGATGAGGAGCGGCGCGCCGCTTCCCGAGGCAGGTTTGAGCAAAAGGCAATTCTGCGCGAGTTCGATCCGGCCGCGCTCATCGCAGTGGATCGATCGCTTCCAAGTCGCCGGCGGAATGATGCCGAACATGCTACCGCCATCAAGCCAGAGCGGGCCGGTGCGGAGGAGTTGCCAGTCGTAGCGAGTCCGATGGTCCATATACGATTCTGTCTTTCTCCCTCTCCCGATATTCCGGGAGAGGGCGGGGTGAGGGTTCTGATTCCGCCGCAACTCGTTTGACCATCGCGGAAGAACCCTCACCCTACCCTCTCCCGGCGTACCGGGAGAAGGACATGCATGAACTACACTCAGCCCGGCGGTAAAAGTTCATCCGGCGATTGCAACAGATCGACGATCTTCGCCAGCGCCCCCGCCGCAGCGCCGCCGTCGATGACTCGGTGATCCGCGGACAAGCTCAATGGCAGCAACTTGCCAACGCCGAGCATCCCGTCGCGGACGACCACGCCTTCGCGGGATCGGCCGATCGCCAAAATGCCGGCCTCGGGGTAGTTGATGATCGGCGTGCCGAACCGCCCGCCTGCGACGCCGAAGTTACTGACCGTGAACGTCGACCCGGTCATCTGCTCCGGCGTGAGTTCGCGATTCCGCGCCGCCTGCGCCACTTCCGCTATCCGCCGGCTCAACTCCAGAACACCGAGCCGATCGGCATCGCGAATCACCGGCACCATCAGGCCGCTCTCTGTATCGGTGGCGATTCCCAGGTGAACCACGCGGTGCTGCACGATTTCCTGCTTCTCGTCATCGACGATCGAGTTCAGCCGGGCGAATTTTGCGCCAAGCCTTCCCGACAGAACGCGACAAATCGCGACGGCGGCGAAGGGAAGGAGACTGATTTTTTCGTTCGACGCGGCGACGAGTTTTCGGCGCAACGCATCCAACGCGGTCACGTCGGCTTCGTCCATCACGGTGTAATGAACGGCGTGGCTCACGCTGTACCGCAGATGATCGGCGATGACTTTACGAACGCCACGAAATGGAATCCGCGTCGGGCCGCCGGAGGGCGGCGCGACCGATGATGCTGCGTGTGTTTTGATCGCTGAACGATTGACTGACTTCTCTTCGGGCGCTTCAAGGTCTTTCTCGGTGATACGCCCGCCGATGCCGGTGCCGACGAGTTGCTGAAGATCAACGCCCTGGTCGCGGGCCATTCGTCGCACCGCAGGGGATGCGAGCACTTTGTCGCCCGGCGTTCTCACCGGCGCTTCACCGAGATTGCCGACGACGGAGCCCGCGTCCGGCTCTTCCGACGGCGGAGCCGTCGGCTTTTTTCGTCCGTCGCCCGCGCCGTCGGTTGCGAGTGATTCGCTGGTGAATGTCACCAGCGGCGCGCCGACTTTAATCGCCTGCCCCGGCTTGCCGTGCAGCATCGCGATCACGCCCGCTCGCGGGCTGGGAATGTCCACCAGCGCCTTGGCCGTCTCCATCTTTGCGAGGATGTCGTTCTCGCTCACGCGCTGGCCGACGCGGACGGACCACTCGATCAGTTCCGCCTCCTCCAGACCTTCGGCGAGGTCAGGCAGATAAAAAATCGGTTCCTGGTTGGCCTTGGCTATCATGACATTCCTCGCATCGCGTTCGATCAGTAGGCCATGCAGTCCATGATGCTCGCCACGATCCGCGTCGCGTCGGGCAGGTACTGCATTTCAAGCTTGTAGTACGGCACAGCCGTGTCGAATCCGGTCACGCGCTGCACCGGTGCTTCGAGCGATAGAAAACAATGTTCTTGAATGAGCGCCGAAATCTCCGCGCCGAATCCGCCGGTCTTGTGCGCCTCGTGCACCACGATCGCCCGGCCGGTCTTCTTCACCGACTCGGCGATCGTCTCCACATCCACCGGCGAGATCGTCCGCAGGTCGATCAACTCCACGCTCATGCGCTCCGGCAGTTGATCGATCGCTTCCAGGCATTGAAAGACCATCGCGCCCCAGGTGATCACTGTCACGTCGGTCCCCTCGGCCAGCACTTTCGCGCTGCCGATGGGAATGGTGTAACTCTCCTCCGGCACTTTCTCTTTCAAGGATCGATAGACGCGCTTAGGCTCGAAGAAAAGCACCGGATCCGGATCGCGGATCGCGCTGGCGAGCAGGCCCTTGGCATCGTACGGGTGCGAAGGGATGACCACTTTCAGCCCCGGCGTGTGCGCGTAGATCGCCTCTGGCGATTCGCTGTGAAGTTCCGGCGCATGAATCCCGCCGCCGAAGGGAACGCGGATGGTGATCGGGCAAGTCTGCCCGCCGCGCGTCCGGCTGCGGCATCTCGCGGCCTGGTTGGTGAGTTGATCGAACGCGGGGCCGAGGAAACCTTCGAACTGGATTTCGGGGATCGGAATCATACCGCCCATCGCCAGGCCGATGCTCGCGCCCATGATGCCGGTCTCGGTTAGCGGCGTATCGACGACGCGATCGACGCCGAACTCCGCCTGCAGTCCTTCGGTCACGCGAAAGACGCCGCCGTTCACGCCGATGTCTTCGCCGAGCAGCATGACGCGCTCGTCGCGGCACATTTCCTGCCGCAACGCGAGGTTGATCGCTTCGACCATGTTAAGTAGCGGCATGGTGAACCTCGCTCGATTCCGCGGAATGCGGGGCCGCTTTCAAACCAATCTGCTCGGGGTCTTGGCCGATGGAATCCGTGCGGTGCGTCTGCATCTGCTTGAGCAGCATTTCCGGCATCTCGGCGAAAGTGTAGCGGAATAAATCGTCCGTCGCCGGCGGCTCGGCATTGAGGGCGGCTTCGCTCACTTCATGCACGATGACTTTCGCGCGGGCATCGAGCGTGGCCTGTTTCGACTCGTCCCATCGGCCGACAGATTCGAGGTATATTCGGGTGCGGATCAGCGGATCGCGCGCCTGGGCAGCCGCGTACCCTTCGGCATCACGGTAACGGCGAGCGTCGTCGGCTGTCGTGTGATCGCCGAGCCGGTAGGTGATGGCCTCGATGAACGACGGTCCGCCGCCTTTCAGGGCGCGGTCGAGTGCGTCGCGATGGGCTTTGTAAACGCCGAAGACGTCATTGCCGTCGACCTGCACCGTAGGCATGTTGTAGGCCAGCGCTTTCTGCGCGAGCGTAGTCGCGGCCGTCTGCTTGCTGCGCGGCACGGAGATCGCCCACTGGTTGTTCACGCAGCAGAACACGCACGGAACGTGGAAGACCGTCGCGAAATTCATGGCCGCATGGAAGTCGCCGGTGCTGGTCGCGCCGTCGCCGAAGAAGCAGAGGACCGCCCGGTCCACCTTCCGCAGCTTGAACGCCCACGCGATGCCGACGGCATGCAGCGTTTGCGCGCCGATCGAGACCGACATCGGGCTCATCGAAAGTTTCGGCGGGATCGCGTTGGCTCGCTCGTCGCCCATCCAGTACGAAAGCACCTGGTGCATCGGCAGCCCGTGCAGGAACATCGCCGGGTGCTCGCGGTAGTACGGAACAATGTAATCGATCCCCCGCCGCAGCGCCTGCGCGGCGCCGAGCGAGACGGCCTCCTGTCCCCTGTTCTGCGGGAACGTGCCCATTCGGCCGGAGCGCTGCAGCTTGAACGAGGCTTCGTCGAACTCGCGCGAGATGAACATCAATTCGTACAGGCCGACCACGTCGTCGACGCTCAACGTGTTCTGAGCGAGTTCGGCATCGAGTTTTCCGTCCTCGTCCAGGATTTGGATCGACTCGATTTGCGCTTGATAGACGGTTTTGATCGGCATTCCAAGTTCTCCTGCGCGATTACTCCTCAGTGGCACGGGCGGCCCGCCCGTGGTTTGCCGGCAGACACGGGCGAGCCGCCCGTGCCACGAATCATTCCGACGCTCCCGTGGACGATCCCGATCCCGGAAACTGCTTGATTCCCTCTTGTTTGGGCTCCTTTCCCGTCCCCTTCGCGATCGGCGACGATTCAGGAATCGTGAAATTCGCATTCGGCAGCGTGCCGCTGAACTTCAGCGCCGCGTCGGCAGCGAGCGACGCGCTGTCGTCGAGATTGTGGAACAGATTGCGGAAGCAGCTCTCAATTTCCCGCTCGGCCATCTCCATGAAATAGATCGCGGCAGCTCGATCGCGATCGGCCCGCTCGCTCGGGTTGCCGTTGTTCTCGCGCAGCCGAGTGTCGCGATCGAGCTTACTCAGCACGCACGCCCACGCGTGCAGCCACATCGCACTATCCGCCAGCCGAGCCTGCACGAGTTGGCGAGAGATAATCTGCTCGCCGAAGTGCCGGCTGGCGACTTTGAACTGGTGCGAGTGCTCGCGAACCATGTAGCAGAATCGATCGGCGTATTCCTGGAGTGATTCATGCACGCTGTGAACCTCGGGCGCGTGCCGGCGAATGCCCAGATAAAGCTCCGCCCCAAGCGGCGCGGCCGCGCGAACGACGCCGGTCGTCTTCAGGCCCTTCAGTATTCGCGCCAGGTTCTGCCCCGGCGATTCGTGATGATCCCACCCCACCGCCTGCTTCACGCCGAGCAGTTGCTCTGCGAGTTGCTTGCCGCCGTAGGCAAAGATGAAGGATTGCATTACTTCGTTCGCGCCTTCGACGATGAGATTGATGCGCGAATCGCGGAAGATGCGCTCGATCTGGTTTTCCGTCATGTACCCTTCGCCGCCCATGATCTGCATCGCGTGATTAACGACCCGCCAGCCCATTTCGGAGCAGAAGAGTTTGCAGATCGCGGTCTCGAGCATGATGTCCTGATCGTTCCGGTCGAGCATGCCGGTGGTCATGTAGAGCACGGCGTCCATCGCGTAGCAGAGGGCGGACATGTCGGCGATTTTGGATTTGACCAATTCAAAATCCGCCAGAGGCCGTTTAAATTGAAATCGCGTCTGCGCCCACTTGGTCGATTGTTCGAAGCTGCGCACCGCCCCGCCGAGCATACCGGCCGAGAGCGTGCAGCGGCCGTAATCGAGGCAGGAGAGAGCAACGTTCAAGCCCTTCCCTTCCTGGTGCAGTAGGTGCGAAGCGGGAACTTTCACGTTGTTAAATCGAATCCGCGCCTGCCACGTGCCGCGGATGCCGCACTTGCTGCGATTTTTCTGGAAGATGTTCACGCCGGGCATGTCGGGCGTGCAGACGAGGGCGGTGACTTTTTCCACTGTCTTGCCCGTCGCAGGATCGGTCAGTTTCTGCTTGGCCATCACGGTGAAGAGGTTGGCCAACGCGCCCGAAGTCGCCCACTTTTTCTCGCCGTTGAGGATGTAGTGCTGGCCGTCGGCTGATCGTTCGCAGCGCGTCTCCTGCCCGCCGGCGTCGCAGCCGACGTTCGGCTCGGAGAGACAGAACGCCGAAAGCCAATCCTTCGCCAGCCGCGGCAGCCAGCGATTTTTCTGCTCCTCCGTCCCGTAGAGCATGATCGCCTTGCAGCCGATCGACTGATGCGCCGAAACCATGACGGCCGTCGAGCCGCAGTATCGCCCGACGCGTTCAAGCACACGGTTATAAGAGGTGATGCTCATCCCGCTGCCGCCGTGCTCGCGGGGGATGGTCATGCCGAGCACGCCGAGTTCGAACAGGCGATCGATCACCCAGCGGGGGATTTCCTGTTCCTGGTCGATCAGGACGGCCGGGTGTTCGTTTTCAAGGTATCGATCAAGCGAGGATAAGAGAGTATCGCATCGTGCGGTTTCATCCGCACTGGCGGCGGGGAAAGGAAAGATCAGATCTTCGCGAACATTGCCCCAGAAGAGATTCTTGTCAAAGCCGAGCGTGGGAGGCGGCGGGCCGAGGAATGCCTCCGCATCCTCGATCATTTTTCGGTCACGTTCCGCAACGCCTTTGAGGGTCTTGAGGTCCGCCATAACGGGTCCAATCCAAAGATCGTGTCGCCCGGCGAAGTAGATTATTCACGCGCTTTCACAATTCGGCCAACCGCCTTCGCCGTGATTGCTCCCTCTCACCTCGATTATAGGCGTCGTAAACCGGCCAAGCCCAACACAATCCCGCACGATCCGGTATGGCGGAACATATTCAAATTGTATGGCGGGTCATCCATGCTCCTCCCAGTCGAGCGACCGCTGCAGCGCCATGGACCAGCGACTTTTACGATGTCGCGCCTCGTCCTCGCTGAGTTGCGGATTGAAGGTGCGTTCGATTTTCCATTGGCTCTTCACCTCCTCGCGATCTTTCCAAAATCCCACCGCCAATCCCGCGAGGTAGGCCGCGCCGAGCGCCGTGGTTTCCGTCACCCTCGGCCGGACGACGGGCACGCGCAGCAGATCCGCTTGAAACTGCAGCAGCAGATTGTTGCTGGCCGCCCCGCCGTCGGCGCGGAGTTCTTTGATCTCGATGCCTGCATCCTTCCGCATCACGTCCATCACGTCGGCCACCTGGAAGGCGATGCTTTCCATCGCCGCCCGGGCGAAGTGCGCCGACGTCGTGCCGCTGGTGATGCCGGTGATCGTGCCTCGCGCGTATTGGTCCCAGTGCGGAGCGCCCAGGCCCGCGAAAGCCGGCACGAGATACACGCCGCCGGCGTTTGGCACGGTCATCGCGAGTGCCTCGATCTCGGCTGATGATTTTACGATCCCCAGGCCGTCGCGCAGCCACTGCACGACCGCCCCGCCGACGAAAACGCTGCCTTCGATCGCGTAATCCGTCTCGCCGCGTTGCTGCCAGGCGATGCTGCTCAGCAGCCGATGCTTCGACACGACCGGCGTCGGCCCGACATTCATCAGCAGGAAGCACCCCGTGCCGTACGTGTTCTTCGCCAGCCCGCGCGTGAAGCACGTTTGGCCGAACAGCGCCGCCTGCTGATCGCCGGCGATTCCGGCGATCTTTACCGGCCCGCCGAACCATTCCTTCTTCGTCTCGCTGTAAATCTCACTCGACGAACGCACCGCTGGCAGGCACGCTCGCGGCACGTTCAGGAGTTCGAGCAACTCGTCATCCCACCGCCGCGTGTGAATGTTGAAGAGCATCGTCCGGCTGGCGTTGGTCACGTCGGTCGCATGCATGCCGCCGGTGAGGTTCCAGAGCAGCCAGGCGTCGATCGTACCGAACGCCAGCTTGCCGCGCTCCGCCGCCACGCGGGCGCCGGGCACGTGATCGAGAAACCATCGCACCTTGCTGCCGGAGAAGTACGCATCGATCACCAGACCGGTCTTCTGCTGAATCAGCTCGCCGTGCCCGTCGCGGGTGAGCGAATCGCAGAACTCGGCCGTCCGCCGGTCCTGCCAGACGATCGCATTGTGGATCGGTCGACCAGTTCGCCGATCCCACACCACGGTTGTCTCGCGCTGATTCGCGATGCCGATCGCCGCGACTTCGCTCGCCGACACGTTCGCTTTCGCGAGCACTTCCCGCGCGACGGCCAACTGCGATTCCCAGATTTCCGCAGCATCATGCTCGACCCAACCGGCCCGCGGGTAAATCTGCCGAATCTCGCGCTGCGCCATCGCGCGGACTTCCCCGGCACGGTCAAACAAAATGGCCCGCGAACTGGTCGTTCCCTGATCGAGTGCAAGGACAAAAGACATGCCGGCCTCCGCGTGAATCTTTCCGCCTTCGGCGATCGTTTTAGACGGTCTTTACCAGCCGCGCCAGTGATTCTCGTTCCAGCAGCAGTCGCTCGATCGACTTCACGAACGGCTGGCCCAGCACTTTCGCCCGGCCGAAGCTGTGTTCGATGGCGGTGACTGCGTAGTCGACGTCGATTGCTTCGATCGCCGATCCGCCACGGGTGGCCATGTGGTGCTTCGCTGCGGCGAGGGTGAGCGGGTAGAGGAGCGAGAGCGTTCGCAGGCCGGTGAGGAAATCGCGCCCGCCGTTCGCGGGACCCATGAACTGCAGGGCGTTGAGCTTGTTGCGGACGAGTCGCCAGAGGAGCGCGAAGGTATCGACCGATGGCGGAGCCGTCGGCTTGAAGAGTTTGGCATTCCGCAGCATTCCGGGCGGATGAAAAAGACCCAAGCCGCGGAAACTTCCGAAGCCGAGCACGAACGCGGTCATCGAAATCAGCCGCATGAACCGCCCGGCCTTGCCGTCGAGGATGTCTTCGTCGCGCCGAAGGTGCATTGCGAGCAACGTTCGAAACGCGGCGCGATGGATGATCCCGGGCCGAGCGAGTTTCCCCGCTGTAGCGGTTTCGATCTGCTGCCGGAGCGGGCCGTACGCGCTGGCCAGCGACGGGCGATTGAGTTGGTCCGCCGCCGTCGTCGCCAGCGCGTCGCACAAGTAGGAGATGAAGATTGCGCGCTGGTCGTTGCTCGGAATCCCGCCGATGAGCGTCGATAAAAACTCGGCGACGGATTCGATTTGATCGCGCTCGAGATGGCAGCGTGTGGCCTCGTCAAAGCCGGCCGTCGGCATCCACTTGTCGGTGTATTTGCGCAGCAGCGCGAGCGAAGCCGTGTGCGGCTCGCCCGAATTCTTGCGGACGGTCGGGCAGTCGTATCGCGCACTGATGCTCGCCTCGCCCGCAAACGTCGGCGTGATCTGGAACGGAAAAATCCGGCAGGCGATGCACTTGGCTTCCGGGCCGAACTCTTCGTGAACGCGACAGAGCCCGTTCGTTTCATTCAGATAAACGCAAGCGCCGTTGGGTTTGTGCGCGAAGTAGATTTTCCCGCCGTGCAGGCTGAACGGATCGACGTCATTGAGCGGATCGCCCGCCGGCCATTTGAATTTTGCGATCTTTTCCGGTTCCCCTTCGAACAATTCCACCATCTGCCGCCGGCAGCAATCCGTGCACGAGTGGCAGGTGAAGTTTTCGTCGGCGAGTACCTGAAGCTTCATAGACTGGATGATACGGTTAGCGGATTGAAATCGCAGCAAGCATATCAGTTCCGAACCCGCCTAATCCGGGGAGTTGTCATCCTGAGGTACTCCGAAGGATCTAGCCGGCACTTGCTAACAGGCTAAATAGGAGCGCGCGAATCTCGAAGATGTATTAAAACTGGCATCCGCTTCACACAAGGGCCTCGCGTCAACGAGGCCGGAAGGGATGCCAGCCAATGGAACAGCGACGGATCGTACTTCACCCGCAGACGCGGGCCA